>NZ_CP187419.1:5434979-6069958 GCF_049819085.1 Anatilimnocola aquadivae | reverse complement strand
AGCGAAGCGTGACGAGCGGGATCATCAGTGGCAAACATCGCACGGGCATGTCGCGCTCGCCGTATCAGGACTTTTTGCAGACCGATGCGGCTGTGAACCCGGGCAACAGCGGTGGTCCACTCGTCGATACCGAAGGCCGCGTGATTGGGGTCAACACGGCGATTGTGGGCGATGCCTATCAAGGCATCAGCTTTGCCATTCCGAGCCACATTGCCAGGCAGATCATTTCGCGACTGAAGGACGAAGGTCTGGTTCGCCGTGGTTGGCTCGGCGTGGAACTGGCCGATGTGGCGATGGCGGCAACTTCCTCGGTCTCGCCCGTAGCAAAAGGGGCGATGGTGCTGCGTGTGATCAATACGCCAACCCAGCAATCGCCCGCTTCGGAAGCCGGCATCTTAGAGGGGGACATCGTCCTGCGATGGGATGGCCGCGAAGTGGCGACTCCCGCGGAACTGCGGCAGTTTGTAGCTCAAACCAAGATCGGCAGCCGCGTCAAAGCGCTCGTGAATCGCAACGGCAGCGAAGTGGAATTGGAAGTGGCCGTGGGTGAACGGCCGTCGCAGTTGTAAGGGAAGAAGTTCTGGGTTTAGAGTTCTGAGACCGGACAGGAGGCACGCGTTGCTTCCTGTCTCAGAACTTTTAGCTCAGAACTACTTCTGAATCGTGGTTGGCCGGAGGGCGCTGTCGTTGGTGGGTTGCTTCGGGTCGCGGATGCTACCGCGAGCGAGGCAGGTGGTTTTGCCACCGACCATGAGATCGGTTTCGATCTCGATGGTCTGCTGAATCTCACCCGTCATGGCATCAGCGGTGAAGGTTACCGGAACCAGATGGACCGCACGAGCCTGGTCATTGGTCTTGAACTGGAAGGCTTCGCCGTCGCACTTGACGGAGAGGATCTTGAACGGTTGGCGGGCACGGACGACGAGTTGCTTCGTCACGCTTTGGCCAGGTGCCAACACACCCAGAAAGAGTGCACTGGGGCTGACGGTCAGCGGAGGAACCACTTTGCCTTCCACCGTCAGCGGAACGGTCGGCAGGTTGCGGTCGTCGGTGACGAGCGTGAGTGTGTCGCTGATGTAGCCGGCTGGTGCCTCACCCTTGAGCTTGACGCTCATCTGGTAGGTCGTGCGACCACCGCCACGAACGGCGTCGCTGAGTTCGACTTCCAAGTGCTCGTTCACACTGCGAACGTCGGTGATGTTCCAGTTGTTACGACCGTAGAAAGTGACGGCCACCTTTTGCTGCACGGTGGTGCCTTGGTCGACGTCGCCAAAGGCGATCGAGCCGGGCTGGAAGTCGACATCGCTGTGAATGTAGCCCGTGACTTGCAGCTGGACTTCGGCGTGGAAGGGCTTGTCGATGACGACGGTGAGCGTCGAGTTGCGCTGGCCGGTGAACGACTTTGTATTGAAGGCCGCGACGACGGCGCCCTTCTCCCAGGTCTTGAGCGTGGTCTTGCTGACGGTGGGAGTCGTGCATCCGCAGCTGCTGCGGACCTCGGCAATGTGGACGTCTTCTTCGTAGGTGTTTTGGATCTCGAAAGCGAATTCGGTCTTGGCCCCGCGGGCAACGTGGCCAAAGTCATGGGTGGTGACTTTGAACATCTTCTGCGCCCAGTCCTTCGCGCTGACTTCGCCCGATAGGAGCGAGCCAGTCAAAAGGAATGCGCAGATCACTTTGCCGGCAAGGGTACCGGAAAACGACTTGGTCGACGCCTGGATGCGAATCATGTATCTCCCTCCGCTGCTCGCTGACTGATCGCCTGAACTGGCGCGCCAGTGCACAGTGGTCCCCCCCTCTGGCCAGGCTCAAAGCTGTCCCCTTTAGAGCCTGGGTGACCATCCATCAGCGTATCGCGCTGCCGATGGTCAAGACAAACAAATTCGACCCGCTCACACTCCGCTCCAGGCTGTCCTTGCGGTGCCAGGAATGGGCGCGCTAAGCGAACCGCATGGATACTTATTCGGTCACCGCATGGTTCGGCTGCAAGACTTTTTCCGGCTAGGTACAAGCGAGGTAAGCCGCGTAAAGTTTGCGGCGAGATTCTTTTTTCAGGGGCCAGCTAGCACGTCCGCTGGCGAGCGGCGCGAAGCAGGTTCACTTCGAACGCGCCGTGGGGTACGATGATAGCGGTCATTCGGGACCGCTTCGAATCTGTTGGGAAGGATGCGATATGAATGGTTTGGCAACCCGTAACGGGGCGATGGTACAGGCGGTCTTGGTGCTGGCAGCAATCAGCGCCGTTGGATGCGTCCCCGCAGCGTCCAAGCCCAAGTATGCCGCCGCCAACGAACCGGCTGCCAAAGAGGTTGCCCCCGAAGCGGCTGACGCGAAGGTAGATGACACTGCTCTCGCGCCGCCTGAGACAAAGCCCGAGGAGACGACAGTCCCTCCGATGCCTGAAACGCAGGTTGCCTTAAAAGCGCCCGGCGACGAAGGAAAGGCAGTCGAAGGAAAAATCCCGAACCCTTTCCGTCGCAAGCTGGAAACTCCTGACTTTCCCAAGGGTATGGAGTGGATCAACACGAAACCGCTCGCCAAGAAGGACCTGAAGGGTAAGTTCGTCCTTCTCGACTTCTGGACCTACTGCTGCATCAACTGCATCCACATCTTGCCGGAACTCAAAAAGCTCGAGAAGCAGTTCCCGAACGAACTGGTGGTCATTGGCGTTCACTCGGCCAAGTTCGATACGGAGAAGGACAAGGAAAACATCCTCGCCGCCGTGCTGCGATACGAGATCGAGCACCCGGTGGTGAACGACGCCGATCACACCATTTGGGACACCTTTGGCATCAACAGCTGGCCGACGGCGCTGCTGATCGATCCCGAAGGAAACGCCGTTTGGGGCGACACTGGCGAGTTCAAGGCCGAGCAAGTGGCCGAGGTGCTGAAGAAGGCCATTCCCTATTACAAGCAGGAAAAGCTGCTCGACGATGCCAAGCCCTTCCCGCTGGATCTCGAGGCAGGCAGGCAACTGGCAACACCACTGCGATTTCCCGGCAAGATCCTGGCCGATGAAGCCGGCGGCCGGCTCTTCATTTCTGATAGCAACCACAACCGGATTGTGATTACCGATCTCGAAGGCAAGCTGCTCGAGATCATCGGCAGTGGAGCGATTGGTAAGGACGATGGCTCGTTTGCGCAGGCCTCGTTCGATCATCTTCAGGGCTGTGCGCTGCTGGGCGACACGCTCTATATCGCCGACACCGAGAATCACACGCTGCGCAAGGCCGACCTGAAGGGGAAGACAGTCACCACCATCGCCGGCATCGGTTCGCAAGCCAAGAATCCTTGGCCCGGCCTGGACGAAGCTCGATTGACCGGCGCCCTTCCCGAGCGTTGGGTGGGCAAGCCGAAATCGACCGCCCTCAACAGCCCGTGGGATCTGTGGATTCACAACAAGAACCTGTACATCGCGATGGCTGGTCCGCATCAGATTTGGGTGATGCCGCTCGATGAATCCGAAATTGGCCCCTACGCCGGTAACGGCCGCGAAGATATCGTCGATGGTCCACTGATTCCCATGTCTCCCTACGAACCCGGCTACAGTTCGTTTGCCCAGCCTAGCGGTCTCGCCAGTGACGGCACCTGGCTCTTCGTGGCCGATAGCGAAGGGAGCTCGATTCGAGCAGTACCTTTTGACCGCACCAAGAATGTTCGCACCGTCGTCGGTTCCAACTTGCTGCAAGGTGGCCGTTTGTTCGCCTTTGGCGATATCGATGGCCCGCGCGAGAAGGCCAAGTTGCAGCATGCCCTGGGCGTGACCTATCTCGATGGCAAGCTGTATGTCACCGATACCTATAACAACAAGGTGAAAGTGGTTGATGCAAAAACAGGCGAAACCACCACCCTCGCCGGCAGCAGCGAACCCGGAAAAACCGACGAACCGGCTGCCTTCGACGAACCGGCCGGCATCGCGCACGTGAAGGGAAAGCTCTACGTTGCCGACACCAACAACCACCTAATCCGCACCATCGATCTCGCCACCAAGAAGGTCGGTACGCTTACCATTGCTGGACTGAGTGCCAGCAAAGAAGCCAAGGCTCCGGAAAAGAAGCCCAGCTTTAAGGGAGCACATCCGGAAGCCGTGCCGCTCGCGACGCTTAAGCCCGCAGATGGTGCGGTGAAGGTCAACGTCGAATTAA
Organism: Anatilimnocola aquadivae; assembly: GCF_049819085.1. Classification (GTDB taxonomy): domain Bacteria; phylum Planctomycetota; class Planctomycetia; order Pirellulales; family Pirellulaceae; genus Anatilimnocola. The sequence continues at coordinate 6,065,813 of NZ_CP187419.1, read as the reverse complement.
AGCTTCCTACCGGTTGGAAGACCAACCCGCTGGCTCCCATGTCGTACTGGGTCGATTCGACCAAGAGCGAAGGACCGGTCAAACGCGACTCGTTTGGCAAACAGAAGCTGGCCGAGCCAGCCTCGAAATTTGAGGTAACTTTGCCTGTTACCGGTGCCGGCGAAGATGAAATCAGCATCTCGCTGAATTACTATTACTGTCAGGATGCAGACGAAGGCGTTTGCAAGGTCGGTGCGGTGGTCTTCACCGTACCGCTCAAGATCGCCGACGATGCCAAGGAAAGCAGCGTTACTGTCTCGCACGTCATCCCCGAGTAGTATCTTTCAGCTTGCCCTCATTCTTCTACAGTCTGCATTCCTGTGACTGACGTTAACGGCGCTGCCAAACGAATCATCGCCAACGTCGAAAAGGCGATTGTCGGCAAGCGTCAGTCATTGGTCCTCTCGCTGTGCGCTTGGCTCTGCGAGGGGCACATTCTGCTGGAAGATGTGCCGGGCGTTGCCAAAACGATGCTCGCCCGGGCGCTCGCTCGGAGCGTGGGTTGTACGTTCAAACGAATTCAATGCACGCCTGACCTGCTTCCCGGCGATGTCACCGGCGCGTCTATCTTCAATCCTAAGACGACTGATTTTGAGTTTCGCCGGGGACCACTCTTCGCCCAGGTGGTGCTCGCTGACGAAATCAACCGCACCACGCCGCGCACGCAATCCGCCCTGCTGGAAGCGATGGCTGAGAGCCGCGTGACCGTTGATGGCACCACGCACAAGTTGGGCCCGCCGTTCTTGGTGATTGCCACGCAGAACCCCGTCGATCACGAAGGAACCTTCTCGCTGCCCGAAGCTCAGCTCGACCGCTTTCTGATGCGGTTCAGCCTGGGTTATCCGACGATGGAAGAAGAACTGAAGATGCTCGAGATGCTGCAGCACTCGCATCCGATTGATCAAATCGAGCCCGTCGTCTCTGCCGAGGAACTGGTCGCTTGCCAGCAGGCCGTGCGAAATGTTTATGTCGACGACAAGGTCCGTCGCTACCTGATGCAGATCGTGCACGACACTCGGTCGCACGAAGACGTCGCCCTCGGTGGCAGCCCGCGAGCCTCGATCGCCCTATTTCGCTGCTCGCAAGCGATGGCTGCCCTGCGCGGCCGGGCATATGTGTTGCCGGACGATGTCAAACGCGTGGCTGCCCCAGTCCTGACGCACCGCATCATCGTGAAGCCCGAGAGCCGGCTGCGAAAAGTCACGGCGACCGTTCTGGTCGAAGACATCGTTGCCGAGATTGCTGTGCCCGTGCTCGCCGAGGGCAACCCAGCATGATTTGGCCAGCCGCCATCGTGCTGATTCTGATTCTGGCCATCGTCTTTCGGCTCGGGCTGCTGGTCTATGCGATGTACACGCTCATCGGCGTGTTGCTCGTCAGTCGTTACCTGACGCATCGCTGGGCGAACGCACTCTCGGCAACGCGAGAATGCAATCGCTACACAGTGGAAGAAGGTGACGAGGTCGCCGTGATTGTCACCATCGAGAACACCGGCAACTTGCCGATTCCCTGGGTAATGGTCGAGGACCTGCTACCGCGCGAAGCGCTGCTGTATTCGCCACCCAGACTCGGCGTCAGCGGCAGCCGAGTGCAGCTGACGCATCTTTGGCCGCGCAGTCACAAAAACCTGCGTTATCAGCTGAAGTGCAATCGCCGCGGCTACTATCAGCTTGGTCCGCTAGTGCTGGAGACCGGCGATCTCTTCGGTTTGCATCGCAGGTTTCGTGTGCTTACGGAGCCTCACTTCCTGCTGGTGATGCCCAAAATTGTCCCGCTCACCGGATATGCCATTTCGTCGAAACGACCGATCGGCGAAGTGCGAATGACGTATCGCCTGTACGAAGACCCCACACGCATCAGCGGAGTGCGCGCGTATCAGGAAGGTGATTCACTCAATCGGATTCATTGGCGCGCGACGGCTCGCACGGGCACGTTGCACAGCAAGGTGTATGAGCCTTCCACCGTCGCTGGAGTCACTTTGCTCGTCGACTTTCACCAGGAATCGCATCCCGCCAAACACGAACCCCGGCGGAGCGAATTGGCCATCACCGCTGCTGCTTCCATTGCTCATGCGGTGAGCCTGATGGGACAGCAGATTGGTCTCGTGACGAACGGACGCGACGCCGTCGATCGCATCCGCACTGAAGGTTGGGCCAGCGATTGGCGCACTCGCGATGCGGCGAAGGTCGCAGCCAGCGTGCGGGAAACTAGCGATCGCTTACGGCCCGTCATCATCGATACTCGCCGCGGCGGCGATCAACTGCAGCAGATTCTCGAAGTGCTGGCACGACTCGAACTCACCGACGGCCTCTCCTTGCCTCAACTGATTCTGGAAGCTGCTTCACGCCTGCCTCGCGATGCCACAGTGATTGCCCTTTTGCCCCGCGTGACTCACGAGATTGCCATCTCGCTCGGCATGCTCCGCCGGCGCGGGCTCGCCGTCGTCGCCCTGATCAATGTCTTCGAGATCACCGAATATGCCGATGCTGCCGGCCCGTTGATGGCCGAAGGCATTGAGACTCGGCATCTCCCCGACGAATCCGCCGTCGCCGAAATCTGCGCGCAGTACTGGCTGCGATAGTTTATTGCCACGATTCGACTGTAAGACCAGCAACGCGAGTAAACTCGGCCGTATTATTGGTGACCAATGTCATCCGATTAGCCAATGCAATCGCAGCAATCAGCAAATCATTCGGCCCGATTAAATTCCCCTGCGAGGCCAGTTGTGCGAGAATCCTGCCGTACTCTTCCGCAGCCCGATCATCAAAGGGCAAAGAAGCGAACCGCTGGCGAAGCACCTCGACCAGGGCGAGATTTGCAGCCTGATGTGAGGTGGCTGAATGCCTCACCCCATAGAGCAATTCTGCAAGAACGATCGAGCACAAATAGATACTGCCTGGATTTGCTACCAAGAGGCGTGTGGTCACCTTTGATCCTGGGCCCCGTCGCAAATGATCGATAAAGGAATTCGTATCGAGCAGGTAGCTCACCCTAACGGCTCCCGTTGCTCGTAATGGCCTTGCACAGGCCTTTCGAAATCGCCGAGCCACTTACCCGCGGTTCCTAGAATGTCAGCCCGCCATTGTTCGGAGTCGACAGTTGCCGGCGATACAGACTCTACGGTGACTTTTACATCCTGATTTGCGTTGGCTAACCCGACGGGTAAATCCAGGTGTAGCACACCATCGCTGCTAACTCTGGAATTGATCGAAATTGGATCCATAAACCAGCTACCTTACGAGCGCGACGCTGGAAGTCGAATCGACTCCGGCATGATCATGCCACTATCTTACTATGAGCGAGGAATTCCTTGTCAATGGTTTTTGACAAACGTCCCTTCGCCTCCACGCCTTTCTTCGTCCCCGAGGCTAGCCAAGCTACAATCCAGGCATGCCGCGTCGTACTCCAGAAACGATTGTCGATTGGCTGGTCGTGGGGATCGCTCCCTTCCTGATCATGCTGCTCGTTGGCAGCCTGGTGTTCTATCTGGTCGAGGTCTTCTACCTGGGCGATTACCAGGCCCGCCTGTTGTTCGTGCTTGCCATGTTTGTAATGGCCATCGTGTGCGTCGCTCGCATTTCGATGGAGGAGGGAGCGGGCTACGCATCCCTGTACGGCATTCCGCTGGCCATTTGTGTGGCGGTTGCGTTAGGCACGTTTGTCGAGGTACGCGGTCCACTTGCGGTGCTTGGGCCCACTCTCAATTGGTTTCTCATGGGTATCACCTGGTGGGCAGCGCACAAGTTGACCTGGGACTGCACGCTCATCGAAGGGGGCCGCGACTTTACCGGTGAAGGGTTGATGCAAACGACAGGGCTCGATCGGTTCCTGTCGCTCAAAGTATCCCAACCAGATTCGCCGCAACCCGAGCCATCCAAGCCGCCCGAACCAGCAGGCATGACGAACGCAGCTAATCCCAATGCCGCGCTGCCCGTTTGGCAGTGGTGGCTGGCGCGTGACGATAGGCCACATGCGCCGGGTGTGTGGGTCGTGTACTTCTCGCTGGCAGCCTTGCCGCTATTCGGCTTCGGCCAGTGGTATGTGCCCGCAGACAATCTCGAACTGCGACGTCGTACGTTCTGGTTGCTCGTCGTTTACGTTGCCGCTGGACTAGCGCTATTGCTCTCGACCAGTTTCCTTAGCCTGCGTCGTTATCTGCGCAGTCGCAACCTGGAAATGCCCAACGAAATGGCCGCCGTCTGGCTCAGCACCGGCGGCGTGATGGTCGTGGCGTTACTCATCATCGCTTCGCTCTTGCCAAGGCCAATTCCGGAGTATTCCATCACCCACTTAGCCCCTGAGATCAAATCTCCCGACCTCACCTCATCACGTTGGGGCTGGGGCAACGAAGGCGCGAAAGCAAAACCAGACGCGGCTCAAACGGCCAACAAGGGTGAGCCAGCAAAAGATGCCAAGCAGTCATCGCCCGATGGTAAGGGATCGCCGCAGTCGGGCAGTGATGGCAAACCTGGGTCCGGTTCCCAAGGTGATTCAAAGCAAAGTGGTGGAAAGTCGCCTTCGCAGCAGCAGGGAAAATCCGGCTCGTCTCCAGATCAGCAATCGCAGCGGCCAAACTCGGCTGGCAACCAGCCGAGCAAGAGTGGGGAGCAGCAGCAAGGTGAGAACTCGCAAGCTCAAAACCAACGCGATCAATCGCCGCCGAATAAATCCGGCGAGCAAAACAGCCAGCAATCAGAAAATTCCAATCAACCGAAGCAGCAACCCAGCGGCGAAAACAAGTCACCACCTCCAAGTAACGAAGCCGAGCAACAGCCTGCGGAACAGCCTGCGGAACAGACGAACCAGCAGCAGCCAGGTAAACCACCGCCACCAACTTCGCAATCAATCTCGCAAGCAATCGGTCAGTTCTTCGCGTACCTGGCACATGCTCTGAAGTGGCTGTTCTACCTGCTGGTCATTCTCGCGGTCGCCTACTTTGGTTGGAAACATCGCGAACAATTGCACGCCGCCTGGCAGCAACTTTTGAAGGAGCTTCGCGAGCTATGGGCCCGCTGGTTTGGTCAACAGACGGTGGTCACCGATGCCGTAGCTCCCCCGGTTGCAGCCCCACCCGCCAAGCGGTTTGTTGAATTTCCCGATCCCTTTACCTCGGGACTGGCAGCTCGCTGGTCGCTAGCAGAGCTGGTGCGCTACACATTCGCTGCGCTGGAAGCTCGCGGCCGCGACCGCTCGTGTCCGCGAGCCGTTGGTCAAACGCCCCTCGAATATGCCAGTATCGTGGGTCAGGCAGAGCCCGCACTGGCGGGCGAATTCCGCTCGTTGGCCGATCTTTACGGCCAATTGGCGTTTGCGCGAGGGCTCCATTCGCCGCAAGCTACCTCTCAGCTACAACAACTTTGGCAGCGCTGGAAATAAGACAAGTGGCCGGCTGATCTTGACCCGTTTTCGCCCCGCGCGTAGGCTGCACCCGCCTTCGGTACCCGAAATTTCAGCTGAAGGTGCCGCGCGAGGATGCGCTGGCGAATGGCCCCTGACCGCGTGCAAGGATGCACTGAATGAACGCTCCGCTTGGCAAGTCCGGTAACGTACCTCTCCTCGATGTAAACCGCGGCAACGCTCCGCTGCGAGAAGAATTCGTCGCGGCCCTCACCCGCGTCGTCGATTCCGGCCGCTTTCTCTTCGGCCCCGAGGTCAACCAACTCGAGCGATCGATCGCCGAACGCTGCGAAGTCGAACACGCCATTGGTTGTGCTTCCGGCAGCGATGCTCTGCTGCTCGCGATGATGGCTCTCGACATCACCGATTACGATGAGGTGATCGTCCCCAGCTTTACGTTTTTTGCCACCGCCAGTGCCGTGACTCGCGTGGGCGCCACGCCGGTGTTCGTCGACATCGCCCCAGCTACGTTTAACCTTGATCCTGCCTGCTTGGAACGAGCCATCACGTCGCGTACCAAGGCCATCATTGCCGTTCACTTGTTCGGCCAATGCGCCGATATGACCGCGATTCAGGCGATTGCCAAAGCCCACAACATTCCCGTCATCGAAGATGCCGCCCAGGCCATCGATGCCAAGCACGGAGGCAAGCCGGCCTGCTCGATGGGCACGATTGGCTGCCTCAGCTTCTATCCCACGAAGAATCTCGGCGGAATGGGAGATGGCGGCATGCTCACGACGAACGACGACGCGTTGGCCGAGCGCCTGCGTCTGTTTGCCGCGCACGGCATGAACCCGCGCTATCATCACCGCGTCATCGGCATCAACAGCCGTCTTGATACGCTCCAGGCTGCGGTGCTGAATGTGAAGCTCAATCATTTGGCCACCTGGGGTGAACAACGCACAGCCAATGCCATGCGCTATCACGAAGGGCTCACTTCGTCGGGGCTGCATCATTCGCTGGGCATGCCGATCGCACTGCCAGGCAACGATCACGTGTGGAATCAATACACGGTGCGAGTGCCAAACGGTCAACGCAACATGGTCAAGCAACGGCTGAACGAATGGGGCGTGGGAAGCGAAGTTTACTACCCCATTCCGCTCCACTTGCAGGAATGCTTCCGCTCGCTCGGTTATCGCCCTGGCAGCTTGCCGGAAACGGAACGAGCCGCCGCTGAAGTGCTAAGCTTGCCAATCTTCCCCGAGTTGACCGCTGCCGAGCAACAAATCGTCATCGGCCGCCTGGAAGAATTGCTGCTACCTCGCCGCGCGATGGCTGCGTAGTTCGTGCCATTGTTCGCATGGTTTTGGCCCGACTCGCTAGCGAAGGGCGCTTCGGGCTATTAGATAACAGAGATTCCGCGTGTCGCTGCTGTTCAAAGTCGTCTTTGCGTCTGCAGCTCGCAGCACGCATCACAAGCTGGCGCTCGACGCGCTTCGGCATCTGCGCGGACACGACGCCCAAGCCTGGATGGATGTCTTCCTGCGTTACAACCGCGCCTACCTCGAAGGCGCGAAAGCTCCCGACACTCAGTTCAAAGACTTCAAAAACCACGTTCTGCACGTGCAGGACAACTACTGGGGCGGGGCCGTGGCCGCTTCGCAAAAGTGGTACGTCGCGGCTCACAAGGCGTTTCAAAGTCGCGACTGGGAAGAAGGTGCTTACTCGGTCGGCGTGCTCAGCCACTACTTCTCCGATGCCTTGATGCCGCTGCACACGGGGCAGACTGAAGACGAAGGGCCCGTACACCGCGCGGTCGAGTGGAGCATCTGCAAGTCGTATGGCGAGTTGCAGAACATTCTCGACGAAGATCAAGGCGGCTATCCTCGCTGGGAATGCCCGGCTGGCGACGATTGGTTGGCCGAGATGGTTCGCCGCGCCGCGGAAATCTCTAACCCGCACTACGATACCGTCATCGATCACTACAACCTGGCTCTCGGCACGCGAGATCCGCTGCTGGGCATGGATCAAGCACTCAAGGATTGTATCGCCAAGTGTCTGGGCTATGCCGTGGTGGGCCTGGCCCGCATTCTTGAACGGCTCATCGACGAAACGAACTCCGTGCCGCCGTTTGTCGACGTCACGCTGCAAGGGCTTGTGGCCGCCGCGAAGATGCCGTTTCGCATGCTCGCCAAGCACATCGAAGATGTACGCGAGCGAGAGACCTTGCGACTCGTCTACGAAGAATTCGAACGGACCGGCAAGGTCATCGACAATCTGTCGGCCGACGATGTCGAAGTCCGCAAACTGCACGCTGCTGAAGTGCTGCAGACTTCACTCACCAAACTCGATGCCCAGCCCATTCGCAAACCGGGCGAGCGTCATGGCCAAGGTGCGGTCCAGCGAGATCGCAGTTTTAAGAGCGTCACGGCTCCTGTCATCGACAATCGCAAGCGGGCGAACTTTCCGCGAGTGGCGCAGACGCAAGAGTTGCCCCTGCAATCGACTGCCGCGAAAATGCCGGTCGCTGAAATCAACTCCAAACCGATTGAGATTCCTCGCGAGAAACCACTGACCGCCAAAGAGATCCTCAGTCCTTGGAAAACGCCGACCGAGATCGCGGAGTTGGTTTCCCCCGCAACCGTCTCAGTTCCTGTGTCAGAGACGAAGGCCAAAGTCGAACCGCCCAAGCAGGAGCCACCGAGAACTCAGCCGGTGAAAGTAGAAGCGACCAAGCCCGCACCTGTAAAAACCGAACCAGCGAAAGTAGTGCCTAAGCCAGAACCAGCCAAACCAGAGCCAGCCAAGGCCAAGGCGAAGCAAGCCACCGAGCCTGCGGTCGAGACCAAGCTCAAGTATTATCTCGATCGGAGTAAGCCAATTCAGGATGCTCCCTCCATTGGCACCAAGACCGCTGAACGCATGCGCAAGGCCGGCGTCAATACGGTCGGCGAGTTACTGGCTTCCCATCCCGAAAAACTTGCCGCCAAACTGGACGCCGCTCACATCATTCCCGATGTGATCCGCCAATGGCAGGCCGAGGCCACGCTCGTTTGCCGCGTCGCCGGACTACGCGGCCACGATGCCCAGATTCTCGTAGCCTGCGGCATCGATCAGCCTGCAGAGTTGGCTGATTGCGAAGTCGAAGACCTGCTTGATCTGATTCAACCTTTCGTCGAGAGCCCCGACGGCCAGCGCGTTCTCCGCAGCAGCGAGCCGCCCGATGAAGCCGAAGTAACCGAGTGGATCGCCGCCGCCAAGCAGGCGCGTTCGCTCAAGGCCGCCTAGTCGGACACGCAGTGGCGCTACTCGGAGTAGTTCGGCGTGAGCCCGAACTTTGCAAGGTAGAGCTTCTCTTGCTCGCGCATCTCTGCTTTCAGGTCCGGTTCCAGATCGTCGTAGCCGACCAGGTGCAACGTGCCGTGAATGGTGTAGAGGAGCAGTTCGTCGTCGGTGGTCCAGCCGAAGGTGACCGCTTCGCGTGAGGCGTAATCGGCGCTGACGATCAGCTGGCCATCGAGCCGGCCTTCGTCTTCTTCTAGCACAAAGCTGAGCACATCGGTCGGGTAGTCGTGCTGCAGGTATTGGCGATTCAGTTCGTGCATCGCTTCGTCGGTAACAATTGCGATGCTCACCTCGCCTTGCGAATAACCGGCATCGGCGAAGATCAGTCTGACGGCGGCGATCAGCCGGTCGTAGTTGACCTGGTGGGCATCCTGCTCGTCGGCAATGTCGATGCGGAGCTTGTTGGACTTGCTGGAATGGCCCATCAAACGGTCTGATGCTCGGGATACTTCACGCGACCGTGATAGACAGCCGTGAGCGATTTCACCAGGCTGTCTTCCAGAATGCGCAGCTCTTGCAACGTGAGGCCGCATTCGTCGAACTGGCCATCGAGCAGCCGCTTGAGTGCGAGATCGTGCACGAGGCTTTCGATGCGGGCCGGTGTGGGGTCGCTCAGAGCGCGACTGGCGCTTTCGACCACATCGGCCAGCATCAACACGGCGGTTTCTTTGGTCTGCGGCTTGGGCCCGGGATAGCGAAAGGTCGATTCATCGGGCTCGGCAGCTGTCGGATCCGCCTCCAAACGCTTGGCTTCGCGGCGGTAAAAGTATTCGACAAGCGTGGTGCCGTGATGTTGTTCGATGAAGTCGATGATGGTGCGCGGCAGGTGATGTTGGCGAGCAAGATCGGCACCGTCCTTCACGTGCGCGATGATCACCAGCGTGCTCATGGCGGGCTGCAGAAACTCGTGGCGGTTTCCTTCGGTGCCTTGATTCTCGACAAAGTAGGCCGGCTTGAGCATCTTGCCGATGTCGTGAAAGTAAGCACCGACGCGGACGAGCAAGCCGTTGCAGCCAATGGCCTCGGCAGCCGTTTCAGCAATTGAAGCGACGTTGATCGAATGGTTGTAAGTGCCCGGAGCGCGGCGAACCAGTTGCTGCAGCAGCGGATGTTGCACGTCGCCAAGTTCCAGCAGACTGATATCGGTCTGCACATCGAACAGACGTTCGATGAAGGGCAACAAGCCGGTCATGAGCACGCTGGCGAGCAGCGCACAGGTGCCAAACCAAAAAGCGCCGATGGCGAGCGTGACCATAAACGAATTGGTCCAGGGTGTTGGCAGCCAATCTTCGACTACGTTCAGCGCGCTATCGGTGGCACCGAAAGCTTGCCCTACGAGAGTTCCAACGCCAAACGTCGTGGCGACTACCACCACACCCGAGACTGCACCCACGTAGATGAGCTTGGTCCGGCTGCGAATGCGGCGCAGAAAGAGAATCGCGGCCGCTACCGACGAAACCAGAATCACAAACTCGCCCAGCCCTTGATCGAGAGCGAACGAGACAATCAGTGAGACCGAAGCCGCGAGCAGCAGCGCCAGTTCTTTTTCGTAGGCGATGGCGGCAGTCATGCCGAACAGCATCAGTGGAATGATCTCGGCCCGCCATTGATCTTTCGAGAAGCTCCAGCAGAGAATCACCGTCACCACGACCGAGCCGAGCAATACCGAGAACTTGTTCAGGTCTTCGACCAGCTTGCGGCGGCGATTCAAAATGTAGAAGCCGCAGAGTGTGTAGAGCGCGAAGTACATACCAAACGTCGCCAGGCTGCGGCCGATCTTCTCGGGCCAGCCCATTCGCTTGCGCCATTCGTCGTACTCTTTCCTCAGCAATTGCACTTGGTTGTTGTCGAGCGGCCCATGCGCTTTGGCGAGATTAGTTTCGTTGGCCTTGTACTCGCGAACGACGATCGGCACCGCATCGGCGGCGGCTTTCTTCTCGGCTTCGGAGGCCTCACGATCGAGCGTGAGCGTGCGGGCATTCTGCAGCCGTTGATCGAGCCAGGCGTAAGTCAAATCTGCAACGGTCAAACTGCCTTCGCTCATGCCACCGAAGGCCTTTAGCTCTTCGATCAACCGTTGCTGCAGTTGCGGCTTGATGCGACTGATCAATACTTCTTCGACGGCGGCCCGGTGAGGTGCCTGCTTGGTGCCGACCTGGCGAACCTTGATTGTCTGCTGGCTGCCTTCGGTGCTGGTGTGTTGCAGCACGTCGATGACGCCGCTGCGTTCGAGGGGTGCAAAGGCTTTTTTAATGGCCTCATCAAATCGACCGGAGTCCATCCCCGCCATGAAGAAGGCCTTCAGAGCATCGAATTTCTTCTTCTCCGTCTCCGGAGTCTTTCCTTCACCGGCTGGCGAGAATTCTTCCCACAGCTTGGGCATGACCTTGTCGTACGATTCGACGCTCGATAGCTGCGAAACCTTGTTCTTCAGCTCTTGTCGCAACTCTTCGAGCGGCCGCGGGTCTTGCTCGTAGACAAACTCGGCCTGAGCGCGAGCTTGATCTTGCCGCTTGCCGGTTTCGACCAGGTCGTTCTCGGAAAAGTTAACGCGGGCGATGATATCGCGAGTGGGAATGTAGCCCGTGCGATAGGCAAACGCCGGAGCCCAGCTGCGCGTCACACCCCACATCACCAAAGCGGCCACGACCAGCAAGCCGATGCGAATCAGCACGTCGGTGCGCTTGAGCACCGTCCAGCCGCGCGCAACCATACCCGGGGGTAGCGTTGCTACCCGGCTGTTGCGAAGTCGGCGTGAAAGGCTGTGAGTCACTGGTGGAGGGGCTGGGAACTAGGAGTTGGGGAATTCGAAGCAATAAAGGCTATTTGGATTTCTTGGAAGTGGACGGGTTCGAGCGGGGCTCGTCTTCATAGGCGCGGACAATCTCTTGCACGAGCTTGTGCCGCACAATGTCCCCCTTGCCAAGATGTACGGTATTGATGCCCTGAATGTCTTTCAAGCGTTGCAGCGCGTCGGTAAGACCGCTGGCACTGGCGCGGGGCAAGTCGACCTGCGTGACGTCGCCGGAAATGACAATTTTCGAGCCATTGCCCATGCGTGTCAAAAACATCTTCATCTGCGACACGGTCGTGTTTTGAGCTTCGTCCAGAATGATGAACGCCTCGTTGAGAGTGCGGCCGCGCATGTAAGCGAGCGGCACGACCTCAATGACATCCTGCTCCATGTACCGCTTCATCTGGTCGTAGTCGATCATCTCGGCCAGCGCGTCGAGCAGCGGGCGCAGGTACGGGTTGATCTTGGCGAGCATATCGCCCGGCAAGTAGCCGAGGCTTTCACCCGCTTCGACCGCAGGTCGCACCAGGACGATCTTGCGAATCAGATGCTGCTTGAGCGCTTCGACGGCCACAGCCACGGCGAGGTACGTCTTACCGGTACCCGCGGGGCCCACGGCAAACGTGATATCGTGGGCGCGGATCGAATCGATGTAACGAGCCTGACCAGCGGTCTTGGGGACGATGCGGCGCGCGACGTTGATCACGTCGATGGGTTGCTGACCGACAACGCCCAGCGCCTTGCCACCCGCGGCACTTAAGATTCCGCCGACGGTCTCGGGGTCGAGCTCGCCTTTTTGCTCGAGCGCTTTGGTCAACTGGTCGAAGACCGAAGTGGCTTTGTTGACCGCAGGCTCTTCGCCCTGAATGCGCAGCTGGCCATCGCGATGGCTGATGGTTACGCCGAGGGTTTCTCGCAAAGCTCGCAGATATTGATCGCGGGGACCAAAGAGGGCCAAGGCCCGGTTCGGGTCGGTGAGCGTGATTATCTGTTCGATCATGGAGCAGAGCAGCTGACGAAGCAGCTGCACCGATTGGCCAAGAAGGACGAGACCGGACGGAGCCGGCTCGCTACATGACGCCGCGAAGTACGGAAGAGCGGGCGTAATACAAATGTCTGAATCGTGGCAGTCCTAAGGAACCTTCACCAGCGATCTGGCAACTCGCACATCGCAAATTGACATCGTGGCCAAGGAAAGGGAATCGTGCAGCCCGCCCCAAAAGCGTCGGCGCTGATCGTTGCAGTTCGATCTGCTGCCTGCTGTAAGTATAAACGGTAATCGGCAACAGCAACCAGGGATTGTGGCCCGCAGCCCGCAAGTCTTTGCCCTGCAAATGCTTGCAGCCAGCAAGAAAGTCTCGCCCACGCGACAATTTGACAGGGGGAGAGACCCCGCCGATCGTACGGGCCGCACAACCGGTGCCCGTCACACTCCCAGGGCCCGACGCTTTTCCAGGATGAAAGGCAGGTGATGCGGCAAGTGATTCGTCACGTAGCCCAACACTCGCTCCAACGTCAGCGGACCAATTTCGCTATGCACGCCCGTTCGCTGGAAAGCCGAAGCAGGCAGCGTCTTCAAGATCTTCACCATCTGCCCGCGGCAAGCTTCGATGAGCTGCAATTCTTCCTCAATGTCCCGCTCGTGATAAGCCAAATGCTGGGCGAACAGATTCTCGTCGCCGCTGGGTAGCGGTGGATTCTCGGTGGCAATGATTCGCTTCGCCCGATCGGCAAAAATTGGCTCAAAATCGGCGAGATGCGCCACCACTTCCAGCACGCTCCACTTGCCGGCAATCGGCCGGGCAAGCAATTGCTCGCGCGTAATCCCCGCCACCGCAGACCGCAATTGAGCGGGTCCGGCCTGGTACTTTTCGATCAATTCCGCCGTCGACATTCCATCACCTTCGTTGAGCGAACCTACTTACACTCCGTGCAATGACCCTTCAGGAAGATCTCGGTGACGTCTCCCATGGTGCCCGCTTTTTTGCCGGCCGTGGGGACAATCTTCACCTCGACCTCGGGCAAGCAGGTCACCTTGCCACAATCGAGACACATGAAGTGAGGGTGTTGCCCGTCTTCATGTTCGGCCCCTCTTTTTAATTCGAATCGCCAAGCGTGATCGCCCGCATCCAATCGGCTGAGCAGGTTCGAGTCGGCCAGTTCGACCAGGCACCGGTATAAGGTGGACTTATCGAAGCCTTGAGGCACCAGCGCGTCGGACACTTCCGCATGGCTGAGGGGCTTGTTGAAATTTGCCAGGTACTGCAGCACCGCCAGCCGGGACGCGGTGCTCCGTAGGTCCGCCGCGCGCAACATGTCGCGCGCCTCTTGTACGGAAAGTCCCCCAGCCACTTCTTTGCCCATGCTACCGCCCAGGATTCTCAGCCAATAGTTTGCCGCAACCAATTCGGGTACCCGCAATCGGCCCCTGCCACTTCTGCCGTGAATTCTATCATCCCCGCCAGTCGTTGTCGCGGGACAGTTTTGCCACCTCCACCCCAATGGTGCCCTGCTCGCTTCTCGTTGAACCCTCGCCTGAACAGCCCCTGAACAGCCCCTTTTGATAACCATTTGGTGAGTTTTTTCGCAAAGCTCAAGGGAGCCGAATCTCACTTTGCGAGACATCTTCCCGCCCTGCTTCCCCGCCACTTGATAACCGTTTCGACGCCAAGTTTGCCCGTTCGTTTGATAACTTTTTTGGGCAGATTTTTCAAAAACCGGCCTGTTCGCAAATCGACTATTGTCAACTAGTTGTGAAAATTTATAACGCATTTATGTCGTTATTTTGCCGCCAACCTGATAACCACTTATTACCTTGAACAGGCCCCTTCGTCGCCACACATCAACCACCGCTGACGCATCGCCCGCGACCCAACGCTTCTTTCGCTAAGGGAAACCAACAATCCATTCGGCGAATCACAATCCGCGCCTGGTGATAACCGTTTGATAACCCGCTCGCACACGCTGAACAGTCCACCTTCGGGTGGTACTGCACACCACCTGCGCACCACTTGCTACCGAATTTTCAAAGATCTTTCGCGCACTATTATTCGCGCGGCGCATGACTAGTCTGGTCCGACCGCGTTAATTTCACTCGCCGCCTCTTCGGGCACGGCAGATGCATTAGGTAGCATTGGCCTGCCGCGACTGCCAACGCGACTGCCAACGCGACAGGGATCGTGAACAGGATTGACAGCATGTCAGGCCGCTCGTCACGAGAACTTAATTTGCCTGGCGGCCGATTTTCCTTCGCTGCGGCATACGAATTCTCGTGAAAGTGCCCCTGATCGAAGTGAACTGCTGTGGTAAAATGCCCGATAACAACAGTGCGAGTGAGGAACCGTGGTGGTCAGCTGCGGAACCAACAACTCGAACTCGCCGCCGACCTGGTCGGCAGCAGTAACGTACAATTGGTAAACAGCCTTTGGTGTGCATTCTGACCGAGGGACCTATTAATACGGGATGGCTCGAGTCACCAAGGTGCAAGTGCAGTAGCACGCCCGACTCCGCCAATCTCCCAGCGACTCCATCGCTGTCGAAATCCTCCAAAGGTTTGTTCTAAACACCGAGCCCCGCGCAACACGCGGGGCTCGGTCGTTTCTTGGCGGAAACCTCCCGGCCTGACTTCCGACTCCGGGCTCCTTGAGTCTGTACAATCCCGTGGTTGAAACGGGCACTGGCGAAGCCGGTGGATTTGGCAAGAGCGTGCAGGGTGGAGCATACTCGTAGCTGCCGAGAATGGACCTTCTTTCGTACGAGTTGAGAACCATGCGCCGTCGATCTTGTTGGATCTTGTCTGCCTGTTGGCTCGGGCTGATGTCGTTGGGCGCGGTCGCTCGGAGTCAGGAAACGCCGAGCATTCGTGCGCAGTTGAATCAAGCTGCCCTACGCGTGACCAATGGCAGGTCGTCAGCTTCGGCGTTTGTGCTGGCGAAGTCGAACGCAGCCGATGCTCCGCTGATGCTCATCACTTCCGCACACGTCTTCGAGAAAGCGGAAGGGGGCGAAATGGTCCTCACCTGGCGCAAGCGCGAAGCCGAGCAAGCATTCGCCAAGCTGGAAGTGCCACTACAGATTCGCCAGGGAGGCAAACCGCTCTGGACCAAACACGCCAAGGCCGACGTCGCCGTCTTGCCCTTGAGTGCGCCGGCCGAAGCGGTGCTGCCACGTTTGACCGTCGATCTGCTCGCGACGCGTGACGAACTGGCGCGGGTCGAGCCTGGTGATTTGGTCCGTTCGTTCAGCTTTCCTCATGCGTCGCTGTTCGATCCGACGACGGCCGCATTTCCCACAATCCGCTTGGGATGCATCACCGGCAATACCGTCGTTCCCAGCGCCAAGCAAAGCACCTTTCTCATCGACATGAATACGTTCGAAGGCGATAGTGGCGGCGCCGTCCTCTGGCAACCCGAAAGCAAAGAGCAACCGGCGAAGATCATCGGGCTGATTCAGGGCCAGCATTTCGTCAACTTCAAATACGACTTCCCGTATCAAACCGGCGAGTTCAAAAAGCAGATGGGGGTGGCCATCGTGATTCCTTCAATCACCATTCGCGAAACTATCGACCAGCTGTGGCCAGAATTGAGATAAGGCGGCGCTTCGCTAACAGGGCAATCGTCGTACGTCCCGTAGGCACGGCACAGTCGTAGTCGAACACGTGTCGCACATCGAGCTCAATCTCATGGGCACGCAACAGCCTCAAGAGTTCCGATTGGTGGCTCTCCCGCCTTTCGTCCCAACGGGACGCTGCATGTAGCCCCGGGTGCAACCCGTGGTAAAAATCAAAAACGACGCATCCGTCCCGAAGGGACGGTGGAGTTCCTGCCTCTCGTTTACGGAGAACTTTATGCCCGGTACCTACTCGCAAATCTTGTTGCATATCGTCTTCAGCACGAAGCAACGGCAGCGTTGGCTAGAGCCGGAGATCACGGAACGCCTCTATCCATACCTCGGTGGGATTGTTCGCGCCGAGAAAGGCGTGCTCTACGAAATCGGCGGGATCGAAGATCACGTGCACATGTATCCGCGCTGGAGAACCGACGAGGACATTTCAGCGTTGCTCCAACGCACGAAGTCTCGCTCGTCGGTGTGGATTCACGAGACGTTTCCGAAGCTGCAGGGGTTCGCCTGGCAGGAAGGTTACAGCGTGTTCAGCGTCAGTAAATCTCAGGAACCGGTGGTCAAGAACTACATCCAGCGGCAGGCCGAGCATCATCACCAAGAAGACTTCAAATCGGAACTCTTGAGACTCCTGCGTGCCCATGAGATTGAGTTCGATGAGGGATACGTGTTCGATTAGGCACAACTCCGCCGTCCCTTTGGGGACGGGTGCTTTTTTACCGAACCGAACCACGGGTTGCACCCGTGGCTACACACAGCGTCCCGACGGGACGAAAGGCGGGAGGTCGAATGTTTAGCCACACAACGACGGGACGCCTTCCCAGTGCAGTTGCGGCTGACGCGATACCGGCTCCATCACCAATTCGATTTCCTGCTCATCACCAAAGATTTTACTCGGTGGACGCGATGTGAACACCGTCAGCCGATACCAGCCATCGGGAACCGGGAATTGCTGCGAGACGGGGCATTCAGCTGCCCATTCCATCAGGTCGTAGAGATCGCGGACGCAGACGAAGCCGGTGTGGACTTGCAGACTAAGCCGGAGCTTAAACTCCGCTGCCTGCACGCGGGCTTCATCAGGCTGGCCGACCGAGATTCGCAGGCAGAATGAACCTGAAGATCCGGTTCCGAAAGCGGTCAATTGGCCGCCCATTACGTGGCGCGCCACGTCGGCCGGTTCCATAAATTGCTCGCTCAAATAGTCTGTGCCCTCATGGATATGAGCGACCGCTGGGGCCGAGTACAAGATCAGGCCGAGGGCCTGAATGTTGAGGACAGAATCGAACATGTGTTGAGTGCCTCTGCCTACTGCAATTGCTGACGGATGGCTTGCCACTCTGCCCAGATATTGTCTGGATCGATGCGTGGGACGGGGACTTGAGCATCGAGCGACGCGTAGAACTTCTGTGCCTGAGATATCGGCATGAAAATGCACTTCGCGCTGTCGCGGACTTGAAGCACTTCTTGCTCAGTCAGCGGCGATCCCTTTTGACGCTCGCGGCCTGCGAGCAGCATGACGAGCGGGTTGAGAAACACCGCGACCTTAGGCTCGTCGGCAACCGGAAAGAAACGCTTCTTAAGCCAGCCAAGCATCAGCACCTCCAACCCGTTGATTGCCACCGCCCTGTGACGTTTCGTGGACCATTTCACCCTCGCCGGGCGGCTTCGATGGCGGCGATGTCGATCTTGCGCATGGTCATCATGGCTGCGAATGCCCGCTGGGCGACGGCGGGGTCGGGATCGATGATCGCTTGGGTAAGAGCGATCGGCGTAATCTGCCAGGATAATCCCCATTTGTCGCGGCACCAGCCGCAGGCACTCTCCTCGCCGCCGTTGTCGATGATCGCGTTCCAGTAGCGATCGGTTTCGGCCTGGTCGGCGGTGGCGACCTGGAACGAAAAAGCTTCGCTATGCTTGAACGCCGGTCCGCCATTGAGCCCCAGGCAGGGAATTCCCAGCACCGTAAACTCGACCGTCAACACATCGCCCTTCTTGCCGGACGGAAAATCGCCCGGCGCGAGATGCACCGCGCTCACCGCCGAGTCGGGAAAGGTCTCGGCATAAAACTTCGCTGCTTCCTCGGCACCCCCGTCGTACCACAGGCAAATCGTGTTCTTCGCTGGCTGGTTCATGTTGATTCTCCGTTCGTGATGAGACACCGACGTTGTGCCAGTGCCAACTCATGACTATCGGGTAGTCGTACGGCAAACAGGAAAATCGACATCCTGGCCCACAAAATTCCCTTTCGCTGGTGGTCGATCGCACCTAAGTGCCTGGATGTTTTGCTACTCATGTGGGCTATATCTCAGTCAAAGTGGATCCACGGGTTCATCTCCGCGGGGGACAACCAATCCACTGCATGCCGTTCCTTGAGCAGGCGTTTCAGGTAACTCCAGTAGAGGTGAGACGTGTGACGGAACATGAAGTCCAACTGTCCCATGCCTTCCGCTTGGAGCTTTGCGCGCTCAGCCGCAACAAACTCTTTAATCAGCCGGTTCGCCTCTTCAGTCGCTTGCTCGAACGCGGTGGCGAACACCGGATCGACCTCGATCGGATCGCGAAGGTACTTCGCGCCCTCCTGGGTGCGAACAGCGAGCAGTAACTTCTGCCGCATGGAGGGCGAAGTGTCTCGAAGTAGCGTACGGCAGTACAAGAGCGGCATCCCCGTCCAGCGACGAAGGCTGGCAATTTCGTCGATAGTGGGGGCGATGGACATGCTCGTTAACTACACATTCTTTGGAGCACTAAAGAATGGCAAGGTAAGACCGTCGTGATTGCTGTTGAAGGATACGAAGCGGGCCTAGTTCAGAAACGACAACTGCTCGAGAGTTGAATGCTCCAGTTCAAGCCATGCTGAGCCGCGAACTTCCGCGAAGTCGGATTCTAGATCGTCGAACCGCTGGGCAGTCAGGGCCAGAGCCTCGCCCGATGCGTTGAGCGACTAGATCGCTGAACGGAGTGTGAATCAATGGCTTGGTGCCGGGGCCATGCGCCAAACTGGTACCCCTTGTACCGTAAACTCGATAATTAAATCATCCTTGCAATGACCTCCAACCCGACTCGAAAAATCGATGGTGCGATGCTTCGATTCTCCTGCAGCATTCATCCAGGTAACGTCGACTGACGTGCAATTGGAGCCGAAGCTGTCGCTGATCCATCCTCCGCCAGACTCCGTGATAGGCCACGTTTTCTCCTGGCCACGCGCAGCGAGCGTGATATTTTGAATCGCGTCTTTGCTGCTGTTGATGACGATGTAACGTCCAAAAAATCCGCTGCTGGGGCAGCCAACGGTCACAACAAGAACACACAAAACGAGCAGCACGAACGGCAGTCGTTGTCGGGGCATCATCACATTCCATCCAACAAGTGTGATTACTTTCAAAAGCTTGCCTTTGCGTTACAGGTCGTTTGGTTGCGGCTCAACGCGGTACTCGCCGGCGATACACTCAAAGAAGCAGTGATTAAGCCCGAAAGCGAAATGCCTGAGCGACTGTGCATTTTTGGGAAGCGATTGAAGCCATGCTGAGTTGCGTATCTCGGCGAAGTCAGATTCTAGATTGTCTAACCCAGGATAGCATCGTTCATGTTCTTCGGTGGCAACAAATTGCACTGAATAGCAATTCGTAAACACGACTCTGATATCCCGCGCGCCCCCAATTGCCCGTGTCGAAGAAAAATAGGTGACCGTGGTTTCGCCCTCACGAATGTCAACGTCGAGCCGATTGTCGCCGTCAGGACTCGGCAGGTATTCGAGCGGGATTGCGATGAGGTGACATGGTTGCATTGAGTGTCCACTGCTGAAAACGTTAAAGGCTTGGCCAGCTCGTTGCCGGCAAAGCCAGTGGCACGGCATCTGTCTACGCCTTAGCCGTGCCTCGAAGAACGGCAGCATATCCACCTTCGTCGGGCGAATAAGATCGGTAAGCGTTCTGACCACTGAACGATTGCACCCAAAGCCTCCCACACTTTTCACACTCGGCTACCGAACGCCCGTACTCTTGCTCGCAATGTGCCCGAATGTCGCTGATAATGGCGCTGTCTGCCAAGTCCAGTGGATAGCCAGGTAGAAAGAAATGGAGAACCCACTCCTCGCGACGGCCGTCGCGAATGGCGGAGAGGAAGGCTTCAACTGCCGTGGTGAACTTTTCCTGTGCCGCATTATCGTCTTGCTGGGGAAAAAGCCATGCCTCTGTCGGGCACGGCACGACAACGTCGGAGATGATGTTACCGCATCGGCAGAGAAGTTTGCTCATTGAAATGAGGCCTCGCACGCTCGGCCAACCCTACTTGTTCACTGGAATCAGTCTCGGCCGTGAAACCCGCTGGCCGGTGACGCGGCCCCAGCGGGCATGCAGTTGGTTGAAGTCGAGCTTGAGAAAGCTCCAGAGGGCTTCGGGCGGGCGCTGGGCGAGCCAGGCGTCGACGAGTGTGCCCATGTGCTCGTCGTACTTGGCTTGTGAGCCGGTGTGGGCGTAGCAGCGGCCTTCGTGGCGGCGTATGTCGCCGTCGAACTTCGGGCTGATGTGCCACAGCTCGTGAAAGATCGTGATCAGCTTTTCGCGCAGGTCGAGATCTTGAAAGCGCGGCAAGTAGAACGTGAGGATGTAAAGCAGCTCGTTGCCGGCCGAGTCGTGCAGCCGTTGCACGGTGTACGGGCGACCGCGGCGTTTCGTCGTCAGGCTGCCATCTTTGAACCGCAGCGGTGTGAGCGAGGCATAGATGCCGTAGTTCACCCGCTTGCGAGCCTGGGCAAAGACGGTGGCGATCTTGGAGAAGTCGACGTGGCTCAGAGAGGGAGTGCGGGCGACCATGTCTTGGCCGAGGAGCCGCATCGCGAGGCAGAAATCGAACGGCGGCAGAGGGGCTGCATCAGGAAGCAGCCAGCGAGTTTGATTCGCCTGCTTGGAAAGAGGAGCCATCCCTGCTCTCCAACGAGATTCCTTTTGAGGACCATCCGGCAAGCATTGATCGGCAGACCAGGAGGTCTGCCGCCAAGCGGAACAATCGCAAGTTCGCGTGTTCCGACCTACTTTGGTTGACTACGAAGCAGCTTCGTCGAAGGCTGGCTTCTGGCTCTTCATCACCTTGCGGTCGCGAATGCCGGTGAACTCGAGAATGCCGCGGATACCGGCATCGCCGAGGCGAGGCTTGGCCAAACGGAGGACGCGGGTGTAACCACCATCGCGGTCTTTGAAGCGAGGAGCCACGGTGCTGAACAGCAAGCGGACGGCCTGCTTGTCACCGAGCATTTGGATGCAGCGGCGGCGAGCATTGACGACCGGAGCCATGGCAGCGGCCCACTTTTGCCACTTGTCGCTCTTGCGCCAGGTCTTCCAGGCTTCGCTCTGACGTTCGGCCGTGGTGGCGAACTCAGCGGCAGCTTCCTGCTTGATGAGGGCTCGCTTGGCGATCGTGATGGTCTTTTCGACCAGCGAGCGCACTTCCTTGGCCTTGTGCAGAGTCGTCACAATGCGACCCTTGACCTTGGGGGCGTTCTCTTCACCCTCGGCATCACGCTCGGTCAAAAAGATCGCGCTGGCCAGGTTCTTGAGCATGGCTTTGCGATGGCTGGGGGAGCGGCCGAGAACGCGGCTTCGTCGACGATGTCGCATGGCATTAAACCGTTATGCAAAAACTGACTTTGAATCCAATTCAAAACTGCAGAGACTGACTACTCGCGTTAGCGGGCAGCAGTGGCTGGTGGCACTCGCATGCCGAGGTACATACCCAGATCGTGCAGCTTTTCTTTAACTTCGTGCAGGGTGGTCTCGCCGAAGTTGCGAACTTCGAGCAATTGATCTTCGGTCTTTTGAACCAGATCGCGGACCGTGTGGATGTTTTCCGATTCCAGGCAATTCATGGCCCGAACCGACAACTTCATTTCGGCCAGGCTCATGCCGAGCTTGGTTTCGAGAGCACCGTCGCCACCCGGGGCACCGCCACGAGGAGCAGCGTGTACCTTGGGGCCCAGTTCGGCGTACTGCACAAACGGGTTCAAGTGCTTGCGGAGGATCTTGGCCGCTTCGACCAGAGCCATCTCTGGGTGAATGGCACCGTTGGTCCAAATCTCGAGATTCATGCGGTCGAAGTTGGTCTTTTGACCGACGCGCGTCTCTTCGATTTCGTAGCGAACGCGAACGATCGGGCTGAAGATGGCATCGACGGGGATGATGCCGATTTCGTGATCGCCGGTGCTGTGTTCGGTCGACGGAATGTAGCCACGGCCGTTTTCGACGACCATTTCCATCATGAACGGCACGTTGTCGGTCAGCGTGCAGAGGACGTGATCTTTGTTGATGATCTCGACGTCGGAATCGGTCTGCACATCGGCGCCGGTGATGACGCCAGCGGTGTTCTTTTCGATGGTGATGACGCGGGTCGAATCACTGTGATTCTTGACGACCAGGGCCTTCACATTCAGCACGATATCGGTCACGTCTTCGAGCACACCAGGAATGGTGGTGAATTCGTGCTGAGCGCCGCGAATCTTGATTTGGGTAACGGCGGAACCTTCCAAGCTGGAAAGGAGCACGCGCCGGATGCTGTTGCCAACCGTGGTGCCGAAGCCGCGCTCGAAGGGCTCGGCCACGAACTTGCCGTAGGTCGACGAAAGTGTCGAAGCGTCGCAATTGACCAAGCTGGGCAATTCCAAACCGCGCCACCGAACGTGCATCGCTGCTTTGCCTTGCATTCTCTATTCCCCTGAACCGCGAACCGAACCTGAAACCGAATTGCCTCCTGCACCAGCGCACTCATCATGCTCCGCATGATGTTGTCCCTCTCGCCTGGCGAGAGGACGACACTGCAACTTGGCTGACCAACCTAGACGCGACGGCGCTTCGGCGGGCGGCAACCATTGTGTGGAATTGGCGTGCAATCTTCGATGGTCTTCACCGTCATGCCGGCCGTCTGCAGAGCGGTGATCGCGCTTTCGCGGCCCGAACCCGGACCCTTGACGCGAACTTCCAACTCTTTCACACCGTACTTCGAGGCCTTTTCGGCAGCCTGTTGACCGGCACATTGGCCAGCGAACGGCGTGCTCTTACGGCTTCCCTTGAAGCCGCTCGTGCCGGCGCTTGCCCAGCACAAGGTGTCACCCTTCGTGTCCGTAATGGTCACGGTGGTGTTGTTGAACGTGGCTCGCACATGGGCGATGGCCACGGTGACATTGCGACGAACTTTTTTCTTCTTGACCTTCGACACCGCTTGCTCCTAACCCGTAGGCCGGTAACAAGCGGTACTCCGCGATGTTCCGGCAAATTTGCAGTTTGATGCTATGTTCGATTCATGCCGGAACTGTGCTGAATGCAGCATGTTCCAGCCTACTACTAGCGGAGATCCTTCACGCCCTTCTTGCCGGCGACCGTCTTCTTCGGTCCCTTGCGGGTGCGTGCATTGGTCTTGGTGCGCTGGCCGCGAACTGGCAGGCCGAGACCGTGCCGAATACCGCGATAGCAGCGGACATGCCGCAATCGGCCGATGTTCTGCTGCAACTGACGACGCAGCGGTCCTTCGACCGTGTAGTCGCGTTCCAGCAACGTGGCCAGACGGGCAACTTCTTCTTCCGTCAGTTCGCGAGCGTGCTTTTGCTGATTGATGCCAGCTTTGTGGCACAATTCACGCGCGATCTGATCGCCCACCCCGTACAAATAACGGAGGGAGATGAATACGGGTTTGTCGTTGGGAATGTCGACACCGAGCAGACGTGGCATAGCCTTCGGTTCCTAATAATGCCGCTACAAATCGGATGCTATAGCGCGTAGTGGTGAACGGTACTGTGGTTAACCCTGGCGCTGCTTGTGCCGGGCATTCGTGCAAACAACGTAAACGCGGCCCTTGCGGCGCACGACCTTGCAGTTATCGCAAATCTTTTTGACGCTTGCTCTTACCTTCATGTCCAACTCTCCAAGATTCGGCTGAAGCAGGGTAGTATATCGCTATCACCGGCCTAGTCACAAGGGCCTTTCAAAAATTTCCGCTCTATCCCAGCCGAAGGAGCCGTTTTCGGCATGCGACTCGCCAAACGTGAGCCGAAAAATGCTGTTGGTACGCATCGTTTCCTCCGGTCCGATTTTCCGTATTCACAAACCGGCCGGGTTTGCGAATGGTAGCTGCCGTATCTTTCGGGTTTCACGCACAAACGTGCCCACAAAGCCCCGGGGTTTGTGAACACCACCCACTTTAGCGGGCTGCTGCTTTCGCCTGACTTTTTCTGGCATCAGCTGGCCAGATCGGGCGCCTTCTGCCAGGCCGCCAGCCTGGAATCGCAGTACTCCACAAACCGGTCCTCTTCGATGGCTGTTCTCGCGCCGGCCAGCAGTCGCTGGTAATAGGTCAGGTTGTGGGCCGAGAGGAGCATCGGGCCGAGCATCTCGTCGGCCATGAATAGGTGGCGGATGTAGCCACGGCTGTGCTTGCAGCAAGGACACGGGCACCCTTCTTCGACGGGCTGATTGTCGAGCTGATGCTTGAGGTTCCGCAGTTTGAGGGGCCCCTTGTCGGTGAAGCCGGTGGCGTTGCGGCCGTTGCGAGTCGGCAGCACGCAGTCGAACAGGTCGATGCCGCGCCGGACAGCATTGAGCAGATCTTGCGGCGTACCGACGCCCATCAAGTAGCGAGGCTTGTTCACCGGCATCGCAGGGCAAACCTCGTCGAGCACGGCGTACATCTCGGCCGGCGTTTCGCCCACACTCAGGCCGCCCACGGCATAGCCCGGAAAATCGAGCTTCGCCAGTTCTTCCGCGCACCAGACTCGCATCTTGGGATTCAGCCCACCCTGCACAATCGCGAACTGTGCCTGCTGAGGCCTCTTCGCCGCAGCCTGGCAACGGGCGGCCCAGCGAATGGTTCGTTCGCACGCTTCGCGAATCGCCTCATCCTTTGCCGGCAGGGCAATCACGTGATCGAGGACCATCGCCACGTCGCTGCCGAGATCTTCCTGAATCTGAATCGCTCGCTCGGGTGAAAGCTCCAGCAGGCTGCCGTCAATGTGCGACCGGAAGATCGCCGACTGCTCGGTGATCTTCGTCATCTGTGCCAAGCTGAACAATTGAAAGCCGCCGCTATCGGTCAGGATCGGACCATCCCACTTCATGAAGCCGTGCAGCCCGCCCAGCTCCTTCACCACCTTCTCGGTCGGCCGCAATGCCAGGTGATAGGTATTACTGAGCACCATTTGCGCCTTGGTGTCGGCCACCATATCAATGGTCAGGCCCTTTACGGTTCCTTGCGTACCGACCGGCATGAACGCCGGCATTTCGACCGGACCATGCGGCGTATGAAAGCTGCTGCGACGTGCCGCGCAGTGAGCGTCGGTATGCTTCAGATCAAACGAGAATGCGCTCATAAATATCCGACGATTTCGTGCTTGTCGTTAGCCGGCAACAATCGCCATTCCGCGCTGTTTCGGCCTACGTGTGAGCCAATAAAAAAGGGCCGAATGATCGGCCCTTCGTACAACAGTTGAATACCCTCGCTGACGCGTCGGGCAACGTCGAGAGACTAGTCCCCACGCAACTTGATGTTCATGAGCGTCAGCTTTTCGCGAACTTCGTTCAAGCTGGTCACACCGAAGTTCTTGCATTCCAGCAGATCGTCGGCGGTCTTGCGAACGAGCTCGGCGATCAGGGTCAGACCCAGGCGAGCCATGCACTTGCGGGCCCGAACCGACAGGTTGAGTTCCGAGATCGGCCGTTCGAGCAAAGCTTGCTCGTCGGGCGACATGCTCGACATGTCCATGACCGGCTCAGGTGCGGCTTTCTCGGCAGCGAACTGACCGAGTTCCAAGCCCTTGCTGTGCAGCATGTCGCGGATTTCGACGAGCGAGGTCTCGCCAAAATTCTTGCTGGCGAGCAGTTCTGCTTCCGAAATGCGAGTGAGGTCGCCGAGTGTGCGAACGCCCATCTTTTGCAAGCAATTGCGGCTGCGAACCGACAGTTCGAAATCGGTGACTGGCACGTTGAGCACGGCGGCCAGGCGATCTTGCCGGCGCTGGGCTTCTTCGTCCAGCATGACGTTGCCGGAAGCCGAAGCGTCCTTCACGTACAGGCGAGCACGCTGGTGATCGGGATACGCATCCAGAACCCGCTGATAACACATTTGAGCGCGATCGTACTGAGCGCGGTCTTCGTACAACAGGCCCAGATTGATCAACGCGCCCATGCTGGGCGGGAAGACCGAGACGGCCCGTTGATACAAGCCGAGAGCCGTTTCGTCGTTGCCGCGGCGATCGTTTTCGGTCGCGAGACCAAACAGAGCGCCCGGGTGACGACCATCGACTTCGACGGCCCGTTCGTACAAGCGGCAGACTTCGACCGGGTTGCCACACATGGCCGAGACGGTCGCGCCTCGTTGATACAGATATTCAGCGGTCTGCTCGATGGCACCCGACAAATGATCGAGGGTTTCGAGAGCCTTTTCGGGCTTCTTTTGATAACGCAGGGCTTCGGCCGTGGCGAGCGCACATTCGTCGGCATTGAAGCCAGCGACCTTGGCGGAGGCATAGCCCTTCATCGCTTCGCCGTAATCGCCCATCGCGAATTTTGACTTGCCCAGATAGAAGTGAGCCACCGCGCCGCCATCGGCGCTGCTCAGCGTTTCGATCGCGAGGCGAAATCGGCCGAGCAGGTAATAGCAAACGCCGAGTCGGACCTTCGAGGCGGGGGTACGATCTTCCCGCATCTCGAGCTCGCCCACCGCGTCGCGCAGGACGCCGTATTGCGAGTAGTCTTCGGCAATTGTCTGCTGAAGCTGGGCGATCTCACGCGGCCCAAATGAATTGTTGGAAAGTACAATGTCGCGAAAATCTACAGCTACCGCAGTCGTCATCTTGCCGCGACTCCTTTTGCCTGGCCGGACCTCTTGATCCAGCTGAAATACCAGAGCCAACCAGTGGGCGAATTGCTCGAAGAGCCAGCAATGGGAGTCGAACCCATAACCCCCGCATTACGAATGCGGTGCTCTGCCAATTGAAGCTATGCTGGCCGAATTCTTCCCAACTCCATTCCTGGCAACACATTACTGTGGCTTGCCAAGCGAAGTCCGACCGAGCGCATTCGCCGACTGGAAACCCTTAAACCTATAAGCCGTCACGGATTCCGTCAAGCCCTCGGAAGGACCTCGGCAATTCGTGCCAGCAGCGGGTCGTCGCAGCGTGGAAGTTTACATTATGATCTGCTGGCAGGCAGGCCACTTCACCCCAGAAATTACGATTCCGCCCGGCACCTCCTGGAATTGGCATGATTACCGTTAGCGCACGCATCACGATCCCCGAAAGCGAACTGCGGTTCACGTTCTCTCGCAGCGGCGGACCGGGCGGGCAGAACGTGAACAAGGTCAGCAGCAAAGCGACGATGCACTGGGATGTGGTGCAGTCTCCCAGCTTGCCCCCCGATGTAAAGCACCGGTTTCTCACCACCTACAAAAGCAAAATCACGACTCAGGGCGAGATCGTCATCGTCAGCCAAGAGACGCGGGACCAGCCCAAGAATATTCAGATCTGCCTGGATAAACTGCGGGCCATGATCCTCGAAGTACTAGTGCCGCCCAAGAAGCGTCGCGCGACCAAGCCGACCAAGGGCTCGAAGGTTCGCCGGCTGGATGCCAAAAAAGGTCGTTCCGAAACCAAGCAAAACCGCCGCCCCATCAAGGGCGATTAAGGCCGCAGCAATCACCATGGACCGCACCAAACTCATCGAAAAGTTTCGCGTCCACCCGGGCAAAAAGCTCCACTTGAAGGATCACGATCCCGAATGGGCCGGCGATAAAGACATTCCCGTCGAGAAGCGGAAGGAGTTCGCCAAGAACTCACTCACTCTGGATGTCAGCGAACTGGCCGAAGCGCAGGAGATGCTCTACGCCGACGATTCCTGGTCGGTGCTCGTCATTTTTCAAGCCATGGATGCGGCCGGCAAAGACAGCACCATCAAGCACGTCATGTCGGGAATTAACCCGCAAGGCTGCCAGGTCTATTCCTTTAAGCATCCTTCGTCGGAAGAACTCGACCACGACTTTTTGTGGCGTTGCAACAAAGCACTGCCCGAACGGGGCCGCATCGGCATCTTCAATCGCTCGTACTACGAAGAGGTGCTGATCGTCCGCGTACATCCGGAACTCATCGGCGCGCAGAGGATTCCTGGCGTAAAGCCGGACGAACCCTTGAAGAAGGAATTCTGGGAGCATCGCCTGGAAGACATCAACGCCTTCGAGCGACACTTGGCTCGCAATGGCACCGCGGTCGTAAAGTTCTTTTTGAATGTCTCGAAGAAAGAGCAACGGAAGCGATTCATTAAGCGAATCGAAGAGCCCGAAAAGCATTGGAAGTTCGCTGCGGGCGACCTGCACGAGCGATCGTACTGGGACGACTACATGCGGGCCTACGAAGAGGCCCTCTCGGCTACCAGCACCGAACATGCCCCTTGGTACGTTATTCCCGCCGATCACAAATGGGTGACGCGGGCCGCGGTCGCTGCGATTCTCAATGAAACCCTGCGTGGTCTCGGGCTGAAGTGGCCCTCGATCACGCCAGCCCAACAAGAGGCCATTGATCGAGCGCGCCAAGAATTAAAAGAAGAGTAGTTACGATAAATTCCCGCCCTCCAAGTTTGGCGATCCGCCGGCGAACAGCCTACAATCACAGGCATCTCTTCTGAGGGCGGATCGATGCTCAAGCAAGTTACTTGCAGTCTACTAATACCAACGGTCTGTCTTTGCGCGATCGTGTTCGGGACTATCTCGGCACTTGCCGGCGAACCGGAAGCGAACCTTGCTCGCGCGGCGATGGTCGCCAAGATCGATCAGCGAATCGACGAATCGCTGGCGAAAGCCAAGCTGGCGGCTGCTGACCAGGCAGACGATGCTGAGTTCTTAAGACGTGCCTACCTCGACCTGACCGGCACCATTCCACGCGTCGCCGAGGTGCGCAAGTTCCTCGCCGATGAGCGAGCCGACAAACGTGCCAAGCTCATCGACGAATTACTCGCCTCGCCAGCGCACGCGAATCATCTGGCCAATCTGTGGCGGTCGATCATGTTGCCCGGCGGTGTCAGCTTGGAGCAGATCACGAGTGTCGTGGGCGTGCAGAATTGGTTGCGGCAGCGTTTTGTCGAGAATCTGCGCTACGACAACCTAGTTTCGGAACTTCTCGTCGCGACCGCCGGCGATGATGCAGGGCCGGCGCTCTATTACACGTCGCTCAATCTGGCTCCGGAAAAACTTGCTTCGAGCACTGCTCGCATTTTTCTCGGCCTGCAAATCGAATGTGCGGAGTGCCACGATCATCCCACCGATCATTGGAAGCAGGCCGATTTTTGGGGCTATGCGTCGTTCTTTGCTCAGTTGCAGCGGCCCGAGAACAATGTCCCCGGCATGCAAGCGAGGCTGATCGATCTCGAAGCGGGCGAAGTGAAAATTCCCAACAGCGAGACCATTGTGCCGCCGAAATTCCCCAGCGGTCGTAAGCCGGCTACCGATGAACTGGGAACGCGGCGCGAGAAACTCGCCATCTGGATGGCTTCGCGCGACAATCCGTATCTGGCTCGCGCTGCCGCGAATCGTTGCTGGTCGATCCTGTTCGGCCGGGGGCTCGTTGAACCGGTCGATGACCTCGGTCCACACAATCCGCCGTCGCATCCCGAACTGCTTGATGAACTGACTCAGTACTTTATCGATACCGGCTTCGACCTGCGCGAAATGCTGCGGACCCTCGCACTGACAAAAACCTACCAGCGGACGAGTCGCTGGACGGCCAGCGAAGTGCCCCCCGAGATGTACGCCCACATGCCGGTCAAGTCACTCTCCGCTGAACAACTATACGATTCGCTCAATCGCGTCCTCGTCCGTCGCGGCCAAGGTGAAATACCCGGACTCAATCTGCGCAGCCCGCTGCTCGATCCTCAGCGACAACAGTTCCTCACCAAGATGCAAGGCCAAGGACGCTCGCCGCTTGAGTATCAGGCCGGTGTCCTGCAGGCACTCACACTCCTCAACGGCGATGACCTGACCGAAGCCACCACCGCCGAACGAAGTCCGCTGTTGCTCGCCCTCGATGCTCCGCTGTTCGACGAAGGCGAAAAGCTCGAAGCGATGTTCCTCGCAACCGTTACTCGCTTGCCCACCGCTGACGAGCGCACCCTGTTTCTGAAACACGTCGCCAGTCGTTCGCCCGGCGAAAAGAACAAAGCCTGGAGTGATTTGCTGTGGGCTGTCCTCAACACGGCCGAGTTTGCGACGAATCATTGACAAGTAGCCCGACGCGTGAGCGAGGGTGAAGCTAAAATGGATGTCGATTTGCACTTCTCCCTCGCTCACGCGTCGGGCTACTTCAGTCAATAGAACCCCTCCCTGCATGGCTCGCATCCTGATTACCTCCGGCCCCACGCGGCAGTATCTCGACCCGGTTCGCTATTTGACGAATGGCTCCAGTGGCCGCATGGGCAAAGCGCTCGCACAAGCCGCTTTGGATTTGGGGCACGAGGTGGTGATCATCAGCGGGCCGGTGAATGTGGAATATCCGGCTGCCGCGCGGGTGATTCCGATTATCTCGACGGAAGATCTGCTGGCAGCTGCGCGGCAGGAGTTTGCTCGCTGCGATGGAGTGATTGGAGCCGCAGCCCCGTGTGACTATCGGCCCATGCAGGTCGAAACGCACAAGATTGCGAAGAACGGCCAGCCCTTGTTGCTTCAGCTGGTGGAAACGCCGGACGTCATCGCCACGCTGGGGAGTGAAAAACGGTCCGATCAGTGGGTCGTGGGTTTCGCCCTCGAGACCGACGATGCCCGCTTCAAGGCGATTACTAAGCTGGAAAAGAAGCACTGTGACCTGATTGTGCTCAACGGTCCCACGGCGATGGATGCGGACGACAACGAGATTGAATTGCTCGATCGCGAGGGGCAAGTCATTTTGGCGGCCCGCGGGTCGAAAGACGAAGTTGCGAATCGCATTGTGCAAGTGATTCAGGACCAGCTAATCGCGCAATTCCAGCGACGCGCGCTGGAATAAGCCCCAGGCTCGTTCAGGGCGGCTGTTCTTGGGTTTTTCGTGCCCCGGCCTCCGGCCCAGCCGATAGTAACAAGGAGCACGATTGGCGAAGAACTGCCACCGGCGAGAACTTCACTCGCTGTGCGGGCCGGTTTTTGGTAATTGACTTTTTTCGTGAAAAGAGTCTTTCGCCGCTCGATCAGCCCTCAGGCGCTTGTCAGTTGGCATAACAGTTGCCAAATTGGGGAAACCTGTGCTTTGTGACTTCGCAACTAGCTACTTTGCCACTGATCTGGTCGGTAGCTGCCTAAAGGTTGGGCAGTCTCATCCTAACGCACGTCCCAGCGGAGGGTCGGTGATGGATTTTAGCGCGTACCAGACGGACGAATTCTACGACGAAATGTTCGAGGCCCCCGGTCGGCCGCGCGAACGTAGTCAGCATCTCGTCAGTCGTCTGCAGTCGCTGTCAGCGGGTGAGTTGCAACGGCGACAAAAATCGGCCGAGCTTGCCCTGCTCAATATGGGCATCACGTTCAATGTTTACGGCCACGAAGCGGGCACCGAAAAAGTGTGGCCCTTCGACCTGGTGCCGCGCATCATCGATGGCGGCGAATGGGACATGATCGAGCGCGGGCTCAAGCAGCGTATTACCGCGCTGAACATGTTCATCGACGACGTTTACAATGCGCAGCATTGCGTACGCGATAAAGTCGTCCCCGATTGGCTGATCGGTTCGGCCAAGAATCTGCTCGAACCTTGCCGCGGCATGACTCCGCCCAAGGGAATCTGGTGCCATATCACGGGCACCGATCTGGTTCGCGATACCAACGGCCAGATGTACGTCCTCGAAGACAACTTGCGTTGTCCGTCGGGCGTATCGTACGTGCTCGAAAATCGCGAAATCATGAAGCGGACTTTTCCGCAGGGCTTCGATGGTTTCTCGGTACTGCCGGTCGAAGACTATCCCGACCGCTTGCTCGACATGTTGCAGCACATCGCGCCGGAAGGAGTGAACGACCCCACGGTCGTCGTGCTCACCCCCGGCATCTACAACAGCGCCTATTTCGAGCATTGCTTCCTCGCCCAGCGCATGGGCGTGGAACTGGTGCAGGGTTCCGACCTGTGCGTGACGAATGGTCACGTCTTCATGCGGACCACCAAAGGTCTCGAACGCGTCGATGTGATCTATCGCCGCATTGACGACGAATTTCTCGACCCCAAAACCTTCCGAGCTGATTCAACGCTCGGCGTGCCGGGCTTGATGGACGTCTATCGCGCTGGACGCGTGGCTTTGGCCAATGCACCAGGTACCGGCGTGGCGGACGATAAGGCCGTGTATGCCTTTGTTCCCGAACTGATCAAGTACTTCCTCAAGGAAGACGTCATTCTGCCGAACGTGCCGACGTTTGTCTGCGGTGAAGACAAACAGCGTGAACACGTCATCGCCAATATCGACAAGCTGGTGATCAAACCAGCGAACGAATCGGGCGGATACGGCATTCTGCTCGGCCCCCGGGCGAGCAAGGCCGAACTGGAAAAGTACAAAGACCTGATCCGCGCCAATCCGCGCAACTACGTCGCTCAGCCGATGCTCGGCTTGTCGCGGGTCCCCACGATTGTGGAAGATCATTTTGAAGGCCGGCACGTTGATCTGCGGCCGTACATTTTGTACGGCAAGGATATCTTCGTGCTTCCCGGCGGGTTGACGCGGGTAGCCTTGCGCAAAGGCTCGCTCGTGGTAAATTCTTCGCAGGGTGGCGGCAGCAAAGATACCTGGGTGCTTCGCAATGGCTATTCTGGCGGACGCGTGGCTACCCAACGACAGTCGATGTCGAATGGCAATGGCTCGCAGTCGCAATCGCAATACCAGAGCAGCTAGGGCAGCAGCCCGTCACACGTCATACGCTTACCGAACTAATCAAGACTGGCAACGTCAGACAGGCATCTTGAGGAATGTTAAGCCGAGTCGCAGATTCGATTTTTTGGATGAGCCGGGCGATTGAACGCGCGCAGAACATCGCGCGCTTCATTAACGTCAATCTCAAGTTGTCACTCGAATTGGGTACCGCGGCCGACAGCCAGTGGGCACCGCTCATCTATACCAGTGGCGATCAGGAACGCTTTGCCGAACTCTATGGCGAGTTCACGCAGCGGAATGTGATCGATTTTCTGGCCTTCGACTCGAAGAACGACAATTCGATTGTCTCGTGCCTGCGGTTTGCCCGCGAAAACGCCCGCACCGTGCGTGAGATGATCAGCACCATGATGTGGGAGGAACTGAACAAGTTCTTCCTCAGCGTGCGAGCTGCCGCCAACGATCAATCGATTCTGGACTCCCCCTACGAGTTCTTCACCCAGGTGATTCTAGCCAGCCATCTGATGGAAGGAATCACCGACGCGACGATGTCGCACGACGAGCCCTGGCATTTTGCCCGCCTCGGCCGCCTGCTCGAACGGGCCGACAAGACTTCGCGAATTCTCGATGTGAAGTACTTCATCCTGCTCCCTAGCGTGGGTGATGTCGGTACCAACATCGATACCATTCAATGGGGCGCCCTGCTGGAGTCGGCAAGTGCGCTCGAGATGTACCGCAAGCGACACGGGCGGATCGCACCGGAATCGGTGGCCGATTTCCTTATTTTGGACCGCGAATTTCCCCGGGCGATGCATCACTGCCTGATCGAATCGGAAAAGTCCCTGAGTGCGATTGCCGGCGGCCGGGCCGATCGCGTGTACAATGTCGCGGAACAGAAGCTCGGTCGTTTGCGAGCCGATGTGAACTATTCGCTTATTCGTGAAATCATTGATGGCGGACTGCACGAGTTTATCGATGGTTTTCAGGTGAAATTGAACGAGGTGGGGGCGGCGATTCACGAGACGTTCTTTGCGGCACCACCGTCAACATTGGAAGTGGTTTCGTCGCAATGACCGCTAGCGGGACTATTCTGCCCTTGTCCCGCAGCTTCCCTCGCACTTATGCTGGCTGCAGTTTGCCGGCAGCTGTTCGGTATTCATCCGGAAGAGCGGCCGGCTGAATCATCCGAGTTTTCCGGTCACGCCTTTCGTTGACACCGCGCGAGAAACTATGTTGCCGGGAGTGGTTGCCAACGATTCGCAAACTGGTCGAGACCTGCTAAAGGGCTACCAGCCCTACCCGCACGTCCATGACGAGTTGCTGTCGCCCGAGGGCACTCTTCGGTCGCATTGGCAAAAGTTCATGCCGCTGCTCGGTCAGCTGGGGAGCAACGAAATTGCTCGCCGTTGGGAGCAGTCCCGGCGGGTGATTCGCGAAAACGGCGTCACCTACAATGTTCACGGCGACCCTGCAGGCCTTTCGCGCCCCTGGGAACTCGACGCCATTCCGCTGCTGTTGCCGGCCACCGATTGGAAAAAGATCTCGGAAGGGTTGATTCAGCGGGCTACCTTGCTGAACCTCGTGTTGGCCGATCTCTACGGCCCGCAGCGGTTGCTGGCCGAAGGACTGCTGCCGCCGGAACTCGTGTTTGCTCATCCGGGATTTTTGCGCCCCTGCAAAGACCTGCCCGTCCCGCGCAATCGCTACTTATATCTGTCGGCGGTGCATCTCACCCGCGATCGCTCGGGCGAATGGCTGGTCATTGCCGACCGCACCCGCGGACCAACCGGGGCCGGCTACGCGCTCGAAAATCGGCTCGTCATGTCGCGGATGCTCCCCGATGTGTTCCGCGATTGCCAGGTCGAACGGCTCGCCCGCTTCTTCGCCACCCTGCGAGAGACACTGCAAGCCGGCGCACGCAATCAAGAACAGCCTCGTACGGTTTTGCTCAGTCCTGGGCCGACGAGCCCGACCTATTTTGAAGACGCCTATCTCTCGCGTTACTTGGGATTCGCCCTGGTCGAGGGTGGCGATCTGACGGTCCGCGAGAATCAGGTCTATTTGAAAACGCTGGGCGGCTTGCTGCGAGTGGATGTCATCTTGCGCCGCGTGCGCGATGAGAACTGCGACGCGCTCGAACTGCGCGGCGATTCCATTCAAGGCGTGCCAGGCCTTACTCACGCGGCCCGCAGCGGCAATGTGTTGCTGGCAAATGCGCTCGGCTCCAGCGTGGTCGAAAGTGCCGCGCTCGTGCCGTTTTTGCCGACCCTGGCGAGATTCTTTTTGCGAGAAGAATTGAAGCTCCCTTCGGTGCGCACCTGGTGGTGCGGCGATGGCGAATCGCTGCAGTATGTGACCGAGAATTTCGACAAGCTGGTGGTGAAGCCCAGCTTTCCCATCGGGCGCGGTACGGCTGTTTCTGGCGCGATGCTCGCGCAGGATCAACGTCGCGAATGGCTCGAGCGAATCAAGGCTCGGCCACAAGATTACGTCGCGCAAGATCTGGTGACGGGATCGTCGGCGCCGATGTGGGCGGGCGGCAGCATGCGAGCCTGTCACGTGGCGGTGCGCACCTTCGCCGTTGCTTCAGGCGATGGCTACGAAGTGATGCCTGGCGGCCTCGCTCGCGTTTCGACGTCGTCCGACCCGCTGGCCGAATCAGCGCTGGGTGGCCAAGGGAGCAAAGACGTTTGGGTGCTGGCCGATGGCCCCGTGAACAATGTTTCGCTGCTCCATCCCGCTGGCACGCCCGTCTCGTTGCAACGTAGCGGCAACGATCTTCCCAGTCGCGTGGCCGATCACTTGTTCTGGCTGGGCCGGCATGTCGAACGGCTCGAAGGAACAGCCCGCGTCTTGCGCACGACGCTCACGCGGCTCACGAGTGAAACAACGACGATCGGCTCGCACAGCCTGGGGCCGTTGCTCAAGATGCTCGCCGATTTGATGGCCTTTCCGGCTCCGCTACGGCTGTCGATCAC
Organism: Anatilimnocola aquadivae; assembly: GCF_049819085.1. Taxonomy (GTDB): domain Bacteria; phylum Planctomycetota; class Planctomycetia; order Pirellulales; family Pirellulaceae; genus Anatilimnocola. The sequence goes on along the minus strand of NZ_CP187419.1, from coordinate 6,029,868 downwards.
GTCGCCCGCGATGGTGCAAATCGAAACCGAGCTTGGCAAATGGATTTCCGATCCTGCCCGCAACAGCCTCACCAGCATGGCCAACACCATGCGCTCGGCGGCGACTGTCGTGCGCGATCGCCTTTCGCTCGATAGCTGGCGCATCTTGAATCGCCTGGGACAAGAGCTAACGAACCCCGGCCGCGAATCGGGAACACAGCTGGCCGATTCGCTGCCGATGCTCAACCGCCTGATTCTCGATCTGGCCGCCTTCAGCGGTATGGGTACTGAGAGCATGACTCGCGGTCCCGGTTGGCGGTTCCTCGATCTTGGTCGCCGACTCGAACGGTCGCTGCAAGCGATGACCGTTCTCAAGGTGGCCCTGGTCGAACCGCCCGCGGACGAAGATTCCCTGTTCGAAGCGTTGCTGGAAATTGCCGATAGCTCGATGACCTATCGCAATCGCTATCTCACCACGCTGCAGCTGCCGCCGCTGCTCGATTTGCTGCTGACAGATGAAACCAACCCGCGTTCGGTCGCGTTTCAAGCGGTGGCCCTGCAAGGTCATGTCGATTCGTTGCCTCATTCAAATCGTCAGTTGCTCCTCAGCACCGAGCAGCGCCTGGTGCTCGATACGTGCACGCAGTTGCGATTGGCCGATGTCTTTGCTTTGTCCAATCTCGATCGCCAGGGACGTCGCTCGGCGCTCGAACGGTTCTTGCAACGACATAGCGAACAGCTGCGCATGCTCTCGGACGAGATCAGCCGCAATTACTTGATCCATGCTGGACCATCGCGTCAGCTGAACGAAATTCGTCCTTCCGGCCGGGTTGTTTAAGCCCGCTCTCACAGAAGGATCGCCAAGCACGTGAAATACAAAGTCACCCACACCACGATCTACGACTATTCGGAAGCGGTCCCGGTCTGCCACAACGAAATCACCCTCTGGCCCCGCGATCATCGCCGGCAATCGTGCCTGACACACCGCATTCGCGTTCGTCCCGAACCGGTGCATCTCGATCACCGCACCGATTACTTCGGCAATCACACGGCGCAATTTGCGATCGAACAGCCTCACAATCGGCTGACGGTCACCGCTGTTAGCCAGGTGCAGGTCTTGCCGCCCGAGATCCCCGCGCCATCTTCCACGCCGCCCTGGGAAGACATTCGCGACCGCTTCAGCTTGGGTCAACCACCCTGGTGGCTCGAAGCTCGGCAGTTCGTGCTCGACTCTCACTACGTGCGCGCCACAGCTGCGCTGCGGCAGTTGGCCGAGCCTTCGTTCACCCCGGGACGTCCTTGGCTGGAAGCAGTGCTCGACCTGACGAAGCGGATTCATACCGAATTTAAGTACGATCCCACGGCGACCACCATCACTACATCGCTGGAGACAGTCCTGCGCATTCGTCGCGGCGTCTGTCAGGACTTTGCCCATTTGCAGATTGGCTGCCTGCGGTCGCTGGGGCTGCCTGCTCGTTACGTGAGTGGTTACTTGCTCACTTCACCTGCGCCGGGGCAACCTCGCATGATCGGGGCTGATGCTTCGCATGCGTGGGTCGCCGCGTTCTCGCCCGAAGCAGGCTGGATCGATTTCGATCCGACCAACAACGTCATTCCCGGCACTGGCCACGTCACGCTTGCCTGGGGACGCGACTACGAAGACATCTGCCCCATCAAGGGCGTGCTCGTCGGCGGCGGCAAACACCGCATGCGGGTCGCAGTCGACGTCGTGCCACTGAACGATTAGTTCTTCTTCGTTCGGTAGTCATCTCGCTCCATCGAGATGATTAGAGCGCGAATCGTGCCAAGAACTTGAAAGCACCATCTCGGAGCAAGATGACGACCATAGGGGCAGCGAGCAGTGCTAGCGGCCCGATTCGTCTTGGTCGCGATTCTCGTTTTTGGTAGACAATGGCTACGCATGCGCTTCAGGAGGAAGCGCGCGAATGCAGGCACAGGGAGGCGCAGTCGCCAAGGATGAAAACGATTCTCGTCGAAGACCGCACGTGCCCGTTAGCCAAGCCTGCGCTCCAGGCCATTGCCGATACCTGCTCCGCCCTCGGTCACCGTGTGGTTCGCTGGCGCGGACCTTTCTCCGGCCGAGTTCCCCACTCGCGACGTCTGCAGCGCTGTCATGCCGCCTTTGTGTGGAACGGCGTCCATCCGGGTTATGCCGCCGCACTGGCCGAACTGGCTGCGATGAAAGCCCGCGTCGCCTATGTCGAACTGGGCTGGAACCCGCAACGAGGCACCTGCCAGATCGATACCGCCGGCATCAATGCGACGACAAGCTGGTCGAACGAGCCTCTGGTGGCAATGGGCAAGACGCGCTTGCCGGTACGAGCCCAGGGCGATCTGCTCGTGCCACTGCAACTCGACGACGATACACAAATCACGCAGCTTTCGCCTTGGTTCCCGAACATGCACGCGCTGGTGGAATTTCTCTGCCGCAACTCGCAACTGCCCGTGCGCGTCCGCCAGCATCCCAAGGCTCCGCTCGATGCTCACCTGAAGCAACTCACCTTGCGACTCGGCGGCACCTGGGACGAGAGCCCCAGCTTTGCTGCGGCGGTGGAAAAGTGCCGCGCGGTGGCACTCGTGAATTCATCCGTGGGTGTGGAAGCACTGGGCCAGCAGCTGCCGGTGCTGTGTTACGGGCTATCCACTTATCGCCACGATGGGGCCGTGTATTGCCTCGACAACGATGGCGCGGCCACAGCGCAAGTGACCACCGAACTGCGCGGGCAACATTCGTCGCTCACCATCGAGCGGGTCGCAGCCGCTTATCACCGCGTCATGAGCCAGCAGTGGACGCATGCCGAAATTCCTCGCCGGCTGCCGGCGATCGTCAATCAACTACTCGTCGGCGCCGTCGATTTTCCGGAAACATCACAGGGACTGTGGTCGCACGTGGTGCGGCTGCTCGCTCCCTGGAGCAACCCTGCTCGCCGGGCTGCTTAACTTCGTTCAATCACGTACGTCAATCATTACCGAGGTCGTCATGTCCCAACGCGAGCCGCTCAAGGCCGAACAAGCCCTCAACAAACTGCTGAGCGCGTTTTCCTTTCAAACCGTGCTCGACGTGGGCTGTGGCTATGGCTTGCATACCAAGCGCTTCCGCGAGGCCGGCAAAACCGTAACGCCCACGGACATGTTCGACTTCATGGGTGGCGGTGTGGTGACCGGCGATTACCTCGATGTGCAATTCGACCAGCAGTTCGATTGCGTCTGGGCCTCGCACGTCCTCGAACATCAGCTGAACGTCAATCTGTTCTTGAAAAAGTTACATCGCGATTTGAAAGAAGGTGGCTATCTCTGCGTGAGTGTGCCGCCGCTGAAGCACGAGATCGTCGGCGGTCACGTCACGCTCTGGAACGCTGGCATCGTCCTCTACAACCTGATTCTTGCCGGCTTCGATTGCTCGCAGGCCAGGGTGAAGTGCTACGGCTACAACATCAGCATCATCACGCCAAAAATCACTGCCAAGCTGCCGTACGACAAGTTGCGGTTCGATAACGGCGACGTCGATACGCTGGCCGGCTTCTTTCCTAAGCACGCTCAGCTGCAGTGGCAGCAAGCAGTGCCCGGCAACATCGCCCAGCTGAACTGGGACGGCGACGAGTTCGTCATGCATCGCGACGCCCGCTCCGAATGGCGCCGCCTTCGCCGCTGGCTCTCGCCAAAACGGTGGTTTCAAAAGCAGTCGGCCCGCCAGGCAGCCTAAAGCTGCCATCAGGCCAAGCCGGCAGAGTTGTCGATTTTGCAGATCGAAATCCTTCTCTCCCGCACCCAAATCTGGTGCTATATTGAAGGATACTGCAGCGGAATTGCCTCTGAATTTGCTGGCTGGCCGTTCAAGTTGGGCGGCGGACTGGTCGATGAGGAAACTTCCGTCAGGTTGTTGTTTTTTGAGTCCGATTCGGCCAGCTGAGAAATCAGTGGGCACAGACTGTGGCATTCCTGACAGGGGCTTTACAAAGCCGTCGCGATCTGCAAAATTATCGGGCTACTGACACGCGGGTGTAGCTCAGTTGGTAGAGCGCCACCTTGCCAAGGTGGCTGTCGTCGGTTCGAGTCCGATCACCCGCTCTTTTGGCTGCGGCCAGTACCTTTGGTGAACCATCGCCACAGGTCCTTGCCGCATCAGCACTGCGAAGTTCTACTTACCCGAAGTGCCGCGATTTCTGCTGTACTTCGGGTTTGTCGTTGATGGGCAGGTTGGATTGTATCAATCCTCCTTAGCTCACCGATGGCTCGGATTTTGCAGCGAGACGAGACACACTTTTGTTGACAATCTGTTGTTAAAACGGGCCTGATGTTGGTCGTGCAGGTTGCGGACTGGTGCTCAACCACCGTAACAGCCGTCGCCAACGACTTTTCCCTCCTCTATCTGCGAGCTCGCCTGCAAGCTGGGCCGCTGGGTGGAACCTACGATGAGCGCTCCCGAATTGGAAGAAGACACCACTGCCGCCGCTGCTGAAGAAGCAGTGAAGATGAACCTCGAGGTCAAGGTCGATAAGCCTTCGGCCTGCCAGCGACACGTCACCGTGGCCGTCTCGCGCGAAGACATCGAACGCTACTTCAAGACTGCGTTCGACGATCTCGTGCCGAAGGCCGAACTGCCCGGCTTCCGCGCCGGTCGCGCCCCGCGCAAGCTGGTCGAAAAGAGCTTCCGCGAGCAAGTGACCGATCAGGTCAAAGGCAAATTGGTCATGGAAAGCATGACCCAGATCAGCGACGAACAACAATTCTCGGCCATCAGCGAGCCGGACTTCGATTACAACAGCATCACCCTGCCGGCCGAGGGTCCGCTGCGGTATGAGTTCAAAATCGAAGTTCGCCCCGAGTTCGACCTGCCAGCCTGGCAAGGAATGAAGCTCGAGCGTCCGGTGCACCAATACGCCGAAGAAGAAGTCGACGCCTACCTGAAGAAGCTGCTGGCCCGTTACAGCAAGGTCGTCGATAGCAGCGAACCAGTGCAAGCTGGCGACCTCGTCACGATGGAACTCACCTTCCGTCACGACGGCAAGCAGATTGCCCAAAAGACCGAATCGGAAATCGTCGTCCACCCGACGTTGACGTTCAAAGACGCCAAGCTCGAAGGTTTCGACAAGCTTTTGATCGGCAAAAAGGCCGGTGAAGTGGCCGAAGCCAAGGTCACGATCTCACCCGACGCCGACAACGAACAGCTTCGCGGTCAGGAAGTGGATATCGAGATTCGTCTCGTCGCCGTACAGAAGTACGAGTATCCCGAACTGAACGAAGGCTTCCTCGATCGCATCGGTGGCTTTGCCGACGAGAGCGAGCTGCGGACCGAAGTTCGCAAGCAACTCGAAAAGCAACTCAGCTATCAGCAGCGTCAACGCGTTCGCCAGCAGATCACTTCGCTGCTGACCGTGGCCGCCAACTGGGACTTGCCGCCGGACCTGCTCCGCCGTCAAGCTCGCCGCGAGCTCGAACGAGCCGTGATGGAATTGCAATCGCACGGCTTCAATCAAGAACAGATCAAGAGCCACGCGAACGACCTGCAGCAGAACATCATGGCCTACACGGCCCGTTCGCTGAAGGAACACTTCATCCTCGAGCGGATTGCTGAAGATCAAAAGATCGATGCCGAGCCCCAGGATTTCGACACCGAAATCGAATTGCTGGCCGAACAGAACGACGAGTCGCCTCGCCGCGTTCGCGCCCGCATCGAAAAGCAAGGTGCGATGGACACGCTGCGGAACCAGATCATCGAACGGAAGGTGATCGACCTGATCGAGTCGCAAGCCAAGTTCGAAGAAGTGCCGCACATTCCCGCCAAGGCAGATTCGGCCGCTCTCGACTTTGCCATCGCTGGCTCGTTCGAGAACATTCCCGATGCCAAGTACAACAACGATGCCGTCACACCCGGCACTCCGCAGCTGAAGAAGGAAAACAAGGACTAGTCCTTGTTTCGACCTTGACCTAAAAAACGACCAAAGCCCCGGTGAGATTCACCGGGGCTTTTTTGTTGGACATGGGGCTCGGCTTTGGGCACATTGGCAAAAGCCACTTGCTCACATCTCGCAGGAAGGGAATACAAATTGGCAAAGGACGTTAGTCACTACGAGGGGACAGTCGCTCGTTGGCGGAAAAACACATTTCTATTTGACGTGGAATTGGATGATGGGCAGGAACTGACCTGCGGTCTGGCGCAGACCTACTTCGGACGAAAGCAATTGAGCGTCGAGGCTGCGAAAATTGAAATCAACAAGAACGGGCCCCACCTTGGGCAGCGTGTGCGAATCAGCAAACTGCCTTCGAGTCCAGTCGGGATGATTCTGCCCAAAGATCAAGGGGAACCACCGGCTGCAAAGAAGCAGGCCACGCAGAAGAAGGCAGTGGGGAGATTGCGAAAGGCCGATCCGCATAAACTGCCAGATTCTGCGAAGAAGCCAGTGGGCAAGAAGTCAGCATCCAAGCGGCCGCCCGGAAAGTAGGACTAGAGCGGTTGCATTTTAGGTCTGGCGGTAGCCACAGTGGTGGAAGTAGTTTCGGCACTCGGGTTCGGTGAAGAGTTCGAGCACCTGACCGCAGAGTTCCCCGAGCTTGTCGACGGTGCGGGCGGCACCATCGCGGAGTAGCTTTTTGAGCTTGGAGAACGCCAGCTCGATGGGATTGAGGTCGGGCGAGTACGGCGGCAAGTAGCGGAGTTCGGCTCCGACTGCGGCGATGGCTTCGCGGACTCCGGTGACCTTGTGGCTGGATAGATTGTCCATCACGACGATGTCGCCAGGTTGCAAGAGTGGGGCCAGTTCCTGCTCGACCCACGCGCGAAACAATGGGCCGTTGATCGGGCCTTCAATGGTGAGCGGAGCGATGAATCCCTCGGCTCGTAACGCGCCGAGAAACGTCGTGGTTTCCCAGCGACTGCAGGGCGTTTTTTCCTTCAGTCGGGTGCCGAGTAGCGAACGACCAAAGGTCCGCGTCATGTTCGTTTTGGCACAAGTTTCATCGATAAACACGACTTTGGCTGGATCGATCTCACCTTGTGAGGCCCGCCATTGAACACGCTTCAAGGCGACATCGGGGCGATCTTGTTCGCTGGCAATCAGCGTCTTTTTTTTCGCGATTGCTCGAGTTCATTGCAAGCATTGCACAAGGTCGACAGACAAGCTTCTTCGTTGAGTTCGGTCTTCAGTTCGGCTTGCAGTTCACGCAGATAAATGTCCGGCCGGTCGGTGATCTTCGCGAGCAACCACTCGCTCCAGGCATGCCACTTGGGAACACGCGGAGCTGCGATCTGCGGCGCGATCTTCCCCGTCTCGCGACGCTGCTGCTTGATCGAGCGAATCCACGATTCAGAAACTTTGAACCGCAAACCAATCGCCTTCGTACCTTCCTTCGTGTCAGCCTCGGCATCGCAGGCCGCCAACACCACAGCGCGAAATTCCGTCGGGTATGCAGACATCGAGCCAACTCCTTTAAGTTGGCCCCAACCTACCCCACCCGCCCAAATAGCGCCAGGCCTAGCATGAACTTGCTCTAGTCGTCCAACTAGCGATCACTGGATCTGGTTCGGCTGCCAGCAACTGGCCTTGGTGTCGCCAATTGTTTTTCTCAAATAGCACAATATTTCATTGACAATAACTCTACATATGGAAATAATATCGGCACGTTCTCTTACAGTTTGGTTGCTAAGACGTGTGCCCGCGTAGTACGGTTGCGCTTTCGTCGTGCTCGCGAGGTGGGCCAGTAGTTGCGCAAGAACGGCTTGTCCAAGCCCCGCCCGGTTATTGGACAAAAAGAGCGCGTTGCAAAAGTTGCCTGCGAGCCGCAAGTGACGCAGCTGCAGCAACTTCGGGCAAAAATCAAGAGTGAGTGCCTGTCCAAAAACCCCTAGTTTCTGAGACGTTCTGCCTCATCAGGTAGTGCCAGGCAGCCATGTTTCGCGGAACGCAAGTAGCGGCACGCTCAAGTAGGGGGTGTTCACAAACCTCGCTCGTTGGCTCGGCAAAATGTGCGAATTCCTCGGCAATGGCGCGGTTGGCGGCCGCCGAGGTGGGGCGGTTTGTGAACAAGTGCAAACCGGTCGCAGCTGAGCTACAAGCACTTACGGCGCGGGGGCAGTGCACAGCAAGGAACTCGCAGCTTACTCATCATCCCCGATAGGATCGGGGCGACTGTTGAGCCGCCAGAATTGGTAAAGCAGGCCGAGCAGGCCAAGGCCCGCGAGGGCGGTTTTGCCTTGATCCCAGATCGTGTCGCCGCCGACCTGCTTCCAAGCAGCCGCGATCAGTTGATCGGCTGGCGCGGTCTCCAGTGGTGTGCTGGTGGGGACGCGCGAAGGGAGCGGCGTATGAATGACGTTCAGCGCTTCGGCAGCGATCGGCCCGGTGTGGCGATCGGCCGTGGCCAGGTCGCGGCCATCGAGGATCGGCAGATCGCGAGTGGTTGGCGTCGGCCGGAGTGCGGTTCGATCTTCGACCGGTTCTTCTCCAGTCACCAGCGTGAGTGGTTCGGCGCGGCGAGCCGGCAATGGCAACAGCGGACGAGGTTCACTTGGCCGGTCGATCATCGCGGCAACGGGCCGAGGCGGTGGCTCGGGGCCCATTTGCACAGCCAAAGGTGGCGAGGTGGACTGCTGGCCGCTCGTCACCTGCCGGGCTTTCCATTCTCCTTCGCTTTGCTCGCCAGGCACTTGGGTGGCTGCGGCAAAAAGATGCGCATCGGCGGCTGGAGGTCCTTCGACCGGCAAGGGAGCGGAAGGAAGCGTTGCGGGAACGTGCGCGGGCGGAGCACCAGCCAAGGATGGTGGGCCTACCGGAACGACGCCTTGCAAAAAGCTGGCGACGCGCGGAGCGTAGCTTCCGGAGGTCGAGCCTTTGCCCGAACCAAACAGCACGCCGGCGATTTCGCCCTTCTCGTTGAAGATCGGCCCGCCGGAATCTCCCTGGCGCGCTTCGGCAGCCAGTTCGACCATTTCGTACGGCAGGTTCGTTGAGGGCGAAACGTATTGGGTGCAGCGACCAGCGGCCGCGCGGTAATCGCCCGATCCATAACCGGCAATGCAGAGCCACTCACCAGGCTGCGGCGCGGTCGTCGACAGCGTCAGTGGCTGCGCAGTAGGCGGCTTACGAATGCTGAGGGCCGCGAGATCCCAATCGCGATCGCTCTTGACGATGGTGGCCGGCGTTTGAAAACCATCGGCGAAGAAGACGTAGATCGGACCGGATGAATCGCGGACTACATGCCAGTTGGTCACCAGCAGGCCGTACTCGCCGCGGACATCAACGAGCGAACCGCTGCCGAACGAAACGCCAGTCTTCTCTTGCACCACGACTCGCGCGACCGATGGATGCGGCGTGCGCGAAATGAGATGGCCAAGAGGCTCGCGGTTCGGCGCGGCAGCTGCTCCCGAGCCACCTAAGATTGGTAGCCAACCTTGTGCGTGAGCGGCCGGAGGTTGCCCGCCAGACCAGGCAGCGACGACGAGCAGCGTGCTGGCTCGGGCGGCCTGGCGCGCACGTCGCCACCAACGCGTGGGCGCGGAACGAGTTGTCGTTCTGGGTTCAATGCCTGTCAATGTACACCTGGTCGTCCGCCACGCGAGGTGAATGTGCTTACTGGCATTGATCGACGAAACTTGATTGCAGGCTGCAGCTTAGGCTCGGCCGCTAGCACAACGCGCGGAGCCGACACAACAGGCAGAATGAACAGAACCGCAGAGCGCCCGATAAACGGCATGCCGCGGATCGGTCGCCGGGATTGGCAGGGTTATGCCGAGTGAGAGCGGATTAATAATCGGCGATCGAGCCATCGGGCAGGCGGCCACGCGTCGGCCATTCCGGCGGCGAAGGTTGCTTGGCAAGTTCGGCCAGGACTTGCTCATCCACATCGCATCCCAGCCCTGGTCCTTCGGGCAGCGAAGCATAGCCGTCCTTATCGAGCGACCACGACTTCTTCACCAGCCCGGCGGGGGTGATGTTCGGGTAGTACTCGTGAATGAGGAAGAACGGAATCGAAGCACTCACATGCAAGCTGGCCGTCGCACCTAGATCGGTCGTGACGCAATGCGGAGCGAGCGGTACATGATAGGCCTCGCCGAGGATCGCAATCTTGCGCATCTGCGAGATGCCACCGGTGTGGGCACAGTCGATCTGCAGAATGTCGGCACAGCCTTCTTGCAGGTACGGAATCACTTCCCAGATGGTGCGAGCCTGCTCACCGACGGCCAGCGGAATCGAAATGTGCTTCTTCAGCCGTTTGAAGACTTCGATGTTGCCCGGCACGGCGGGTTCTTCGATGTAGAGCAAGTCGTAAGCCTTGAGTGCCGAAGCCAGCTGCATGAGATACGGCGGTGGTAGTGCGCAGTGAGCATCGAACATGACGAGGCCATCGGGGCCGACTTGCTTACGCGCGTTCTCGACATTCCTCACATGGGCTTCGATCTGCTGCGGCGAGCCCGAAAAAGGCTGCGGACCCGCGCCAACTTTAGTGGCCTTGATCGAGGGATACATTCGCACCTTGTCGCGTGTGTTGCCGCCGAGCAGCCGATAGACCGGTACGCCCCAGAGTTTGCCGGTGATATCCCACAGGGCCATATCGATGCCGGCCAGCGTATGGGTCATGAAGGGACCGCCGCGCATGTCGCGATGCGAGCGATAGACCTTCTGCCACAGGTGCTCGATGCGCGAGGGATTCTCGCCATCGAGCAACTCGAACAGCGACTTCACGAGCGCGGTAGCGACCGTGGTTTCCAATTGGTCGATCTCACCCCAGCCCGTGATGCCGTGGTTGGTTTCGACCTTGAGAAAGACCTTACGCTTCACCGCGGTGGGAGTGATACGGGTGATCTTGAGCGTGGAGGTTTTATCGGCGACTTGGGCCGCGGGATTGTTGTCGGCTTGAGCGCCGAGGGCTGCGTTTAAGTCTCCGCGAAAGGCATTGAAAGTCAATGCACCGGCTGCGGTAGCCAACAGGTTCCGTCGTGTTGTCATAGTGGTCTTTCACGTCAGTTGCGAATTCAAGCCAAAGTTCTAATCGACTCCCTGCAGCGGTTCGCCACCAGGATGTTCACCCGTACCGAGCAACATTTCAACTTGCACAAGTGGATAGAAAACCAACTGGCATGCGCGGTTGAGTTGCAACGCCCGCTCATCGTGCGGCAACACAAAGAAGAATCCTTTGAGTCCGACAGCTCTTGATTGCTGATAGCCGCGTCTCGACATGACGACGTAAACGCCAAGATAAACAATCAGCATCGAAGCAACGGCAACGACAATCATCGTTGGGTTTGTGCCTCTGCGATTGCTCATGATTCACCAAGTAGTGCAAAAGCCGGTGAACCACCGCCGCAGGGGCGGTGGCGTTGGAGAGGATTAATAATCAGCGATCGAACCGTCTTTCAATTTCTGTCCGGGCCATTTGTATGTCTGCGGTTTCTTGGCTTCTTCGGCCAGCAGTTTCTCGTCGATTTCGATTCCCAGGCCCGGTCCACCTGGCAGGCCGATGTAGCCGTCCTTGTCGACTTCCCAATTGGCGCGTGCGACAGGTCCCGGATTGAAGCCGCGATTGTCGGGATAGAACTCGTGGATGAGGAATAGCGGAATCGACGAGACCACATGCAAGCTCGCGGCAATGCCCAGGTTGCTGGCCGTACAATGCGGCGCGAGCGGTACGAAGAAGCTCTCGGCTAGTACGGCAATCTTTCGCATCGAGGTGATGCCGCCCGTGTGGCAACAGTCGGGCTGCAGAATGTCGAGGCAACCTTCTTGCAAATAGGGGAGCATTTCGTAGATGCCGCGATCTCGTTCGCCGGCCGCGAGGGGAATCGCAATCTGCTCCTTCAGTCGCTTGAAGACTTCGATGTTGCCGGGCACCGCTGGCTCTTCAATGAACAGCACATCAAAGGGCTTGATCGCGGCCGCCAGTTGAATGAGAGCTGCGGGCGGGACGGCACTATGGGCATCGACCATCACTGCGCCGTTGGGGCCTACTTGCTCGCGCGTCTTGGCAATGCGTTTGACGATGTTGTCGATCTCTTGCGGCGTGGTGCTGTGTTCAAGTGGGTAGCAGGGGATTTTGCGAGCCTGCGCCGTGTGATAGACACGAATGCGATCGCGCGTGGGTCCACCGAGCAGGCGATAGACGGGCACCCCGTGCAACTTGCCGGTGATATCCCACAGGGCCATATCGATGGCGGCCAGCGAGTGCATCATCAGGGCACCGCCGCGCATGTTCCGATGCGAACGAAAGACTTTTTGCCAGAGGTGCTCGATGCGTGTGGGATTTTCCCCGTTGATCAACTCAAACAGCGATTCGACCAGCGGCTTACTGACGCGAGGATCAACGCCCTTGAGATCGCCCCAGCCGACGACGCCGTGGTTGGTTTCGATTTTGACGAACACGTTGGGATTGACCCAAGTCGCCTGCAGGCCGGTGATGCGAATGCTGGTCGCGCGGTCCGCCACTTGAGCCGCCGGGTTCTGCTGGGCAGAAACGACTTCCTGCAACAGCGCAGTTCCGGCAGCGACCGCCGCTGCGGAGGAGAGAAGATCTCGGCGGGTAGGCATGGCAGGAGGGGGAGAGAGGAAGGGAGGTCAAAGCGTTAGATTTCGCTGAGCGGTTCCTTGGCGTCGCCAAAGGTTTTCGGACGGACGTTCATCTTGTCCATGATCGAGAGGTAGAGCCGGCACATCTGCCGGTCGGCTTGTTCGCGGTAATTGAGCACGCGGCCGGTCTGAATGCGCCCGCCACCACGGCCGAGCATCACCACGGGCAACTGCGTGGCATCGTGGTGCCCCGTCATCATGCTGGAGCAGAACATGAGCATCGAGTTGTCGAGGGCTGTGCGCGAGCCTTCTTGAATCGCATCCAGCTTGCCAGCGATATAGGCCAGTTGCTCGACGAAGAACTGATTCACCTTGAGCCAATCGGCCGTATCGTTGTGCGACAACAAGTGATGAATCATGTAGTCGACACCCAAGTGCGGAAACCGGAGCGACGAGTGATCGTTGTTTAACTTGAGCGTCGTGATGCGCGTGGTATCGGTCTGAAAGCCGAGCACGAGGATATCGCACATGAGCCGCATGTGGTCGGCGATGTTCTGAGGAATGCCTGCTTCGGGCCGCGGCATGTTGGGCTTGTCGAGCGTGGGCCGCCAACCTTGAAGTTCACCCTTTTTGCCGGCGGCCGAGATTCGCTGCTCGACATCGCGGACCGAATCGAGATATTCATCGAGCTTGCGTTGATCTGCAGCGCTGATCTGCCGACGCAGATCTCCCGCATCGGCGAGAACCGCATCAAGCACGCTTTGATCACCCTTCTGGACTTCGTCTTTGAAGAGACGATCGAAGGCGAGCGCGGGATACAACTCTAGCGGCGTGGGGGTGGTCGGCGAGCTCCACGAGATGTGCGAGCTGTAGAGCATCGAATAGTTCTTGTGGACCGACGGGTTCGACTTCTCGCAGCCCAATACCAGGCTAGGAACCTTGGTCGAGCGGCCGTAGGTCTGAGCGAGCAACTGATCGACGCTCAAGCCCGAGCGAATGTCGCCACCAGAAGCAAGCGGCGCGCCGGAGAGCAAGTTGCCCGTTTGCGAACTATGAATGTTCCCCTTGAGAGCCTGCTCGTTGTAAAGGCCGCGCACGAACAGCAGCTTCTCTCGATAATTGTGCAGCGGCTTAAGAACCTGGCCGAGCTCCATCCCGGCACCTTCACCCTTGGCCCACCATTCCTTGCCGTGAAAGCCATTGCCGGCAAACAGCACCGCAAGTCGCACGGGAGCTTCGCTGGCTTTCTCGGGGCCGGTAGCATCGTCTCCCCAAACATTGACCGACTCGAGCCAAGGAAGTGCCATCGACACACCAAGGCCCCGCAGCATCGTCCGACGGGAGAAGACGTGAGGTTTCACGAGCGGTTCCTGGGAGAGTTAAGATTGGCGGGGCGGGTGCTGAGGGTTTAACCCTGTTCGTCCAGAACTGCAAAAAGTTCGGTGATCGAAAGTGTTAAGCCAGGGAGAAGCACTGTGGTGATTTGATCGTGTTCGTGCAAATGAAACACCTCCCCCGATTCGCGAAAAACTTCGACCGTTCGGCTGAGCAGATAGACTTCCCAAATCTCGATGACGCCCGCAGCAAAATAGTCTTGGCGTTTGCGGTCCATTTCCGCAGCGGTGTTGCTGGGGCTAATGATCTCGATGGCAATGTCAGGGGCAATTGCCGGAATCTGCGTCGTGGGAATCTGGCGACCGGGCAATCGGTCCCAAGAGAAATAGGAAACGTCGGGAATGCGAACTTGGCCAGGCAGTACGCGCACCATGCCGTCGGAGCCAGCGACAATGCCCAATTTGTGCTGAGCAACAAAATTCCCGATGACGCAAGACAGAAAGACCGCAAGCAGCGATTCAGGAAAGCCCATCGTCTTCTCCACCAAGACGCCATCGACCAATTCGCATAGCCGTTTATCCGCCGAGGCTTCCAGACGCAAGACATCCGCTTCGGTGGCACTGCCAGGAAATGGTGGGATCCGAATTCGCGACAGGGGGACATCGCCCACTCTGCTGACCAGATCAGCGAGCGTCTCGGCCGGTAGTGGTTGCATGTTGGTGGACATACGGTGATTCTACTACCACTCCGAGTATGTCGCGAGCATGTTTCAGTGACGCTTTACTTGCGCGAGCCGAGAGGCTGCCACTTTCGCTCCGCAACGCCGTTGTAGATCGCGCGCGGGCGAATGAGCCGGTTGTTGTCGAGTTGCTCGATGATATGAGCACTCCACCCGACGATGCGGGCAACGACGAACAGTGGCGTGTAGAGATCGATGGGCAATCCCAGGTAGTGATAAAGCCGGGCACAGGGCCAATCGACGTTGGGTGGCAGCTTTTTTTCGGTCCGCACGACGGTTTCGATGGTCTCGGCAATCTGTTCCATCTCATCGTGGCCTGTTTCGCTCGCCACGGCAGCGGTGAGCGTTTTCAGATAGACGGCCCGTGGATCGCCATCTTTATACACCCGGTGGCCAAAGCCCATGATGCGACGTTTGGCGGCCAGCGCCTGTCGAATCCAAGCTTCGGCTTCCGCGGCGGAACCGACTTCCTGAAGCACTTCCATGGCCCGCTCGTTGGCACCGCCGTGCAGCGGTCCCTTGAGCGCGCCGATGGCCGCAGTGATGCCAGAGTGCAAATCGGAGAGAGTTGAAACGACACACCGGGCCGAAAAGGCTGACGCGTTGAACTCGTGTTCGGCATAGAGGATGAATGACACATCGAGCGCTTTCACCTGCCGCTCGCTCGGTTGCTGGCCACGCAGCATGTACAGAAAGTTGGCGGGTAGCGACAAGTTTTTATCGGCAGCGATTACATCCTGGCCATCCTTCAATCGCTGACGCGCGGCGACAACGACAGGCATCTTGGCGATCAGTCGCTCGGCCTTGCGCACGTTAGCATCGTGGCTGTTGTCGTTGACTTCCGGTTCCCAATGGGCCAGCAGACTAGCCGCGGAACGAAGCACGTCCATCGTCGATGCCGACTTCGGAATCGCACGCAGGGTTGAAATTACTTCTGCAGGAATATGTGCGGCTTCCGTCAATCGCTGCCGAAAGGCCGCTGCTTGGGCGGCGGTCGGCAGTTCTCCGTGCAGAACCAAATAGGCGACTTCTTCGTAGTGCGAATTCGCACCGAGATCTTCGATGGTGTAACCGCGGTAGGTGAGTCCCGTTTCGACGGTGCTGACCGCTGTTTCGCCAGCGACGATACCTTCCAGCCCTGGGCTATAGGATTCAGTCATGGTGATTCTTCGTAGGAGAGGTGAACAAAATCGTCGAAGTTAGCCTGCTGAACTATTTCGTGTCGCCGCCAAAGTGGGCGCGGTCTCGTTCTTCGAAATCTTGATAGTCGAGCAGGTCGTACAGTTCTTCGCGGGTCTGCATCAAGTCGAGCAGCGACTCCTGCGAACCCTCGGTAGCAAGCACCGCCAACGCAGCTTCTGCTGCCTTCATCGCGACGCGTAAGAGCGTGACGGGATACACCACCGCAGAGTAGCCCATGCCAGCCAGATCGTCGAGCGACAGTAGCGGACTCTTGCCGAACTCGGTCATGTTGGCCATCAGTGGCATTTCGATCTCGCGGGCGAAGCGCTCGAATTCCTGCGTCGTCGAGAGTGCTTCCGGGAAGATCCAGTCCGCACCGGCATCGAGATATCGCTTGGCTCGATTGATGGCGTCGTCAATATTCGTCACGCCGCGGGCATCGGTGCGGGCGATGATGACGGTTTCGGGATCGCTCTTGGCACCGGCCGCCGCTCGCAGCTTCGCGCACATGGCTTCGACATCGACAAGCGTTTTTCCCGAGAGATGTCCGCAGCGTTTGGGCATCACTTGATCCTCAAGTTGAATCGCCGCCGCACCAGCCGCTTCAAGTTCCACGATCGTCCGTTCGACGTTCATTGCTTCGCCGAAGCCCGTATCGGCGTCGACAATGACAGGCAAGGTCATCGTGCGTGTGAGATAGGTAGTCTGCTGAGCGAGTTCCGTAAGCGTGAACAAGCCAACGTCGGGCAGGCCGAAAACGCTCGCGGAAAACGCTGCCCCGGACAGATAAACCGCGTCGTAGCCCATTCGCTGAATGAGCCGGGCGAACAGTGCGCTCGGCGCACCAGGAATCTGAATCGTTGAGTCCTCGATCAGCAGGCGCAATTGCTTGCCCGGCGAGGCAAAGTCGGCTGGGCCAAAATCGTCCTGCTCGTGATCATGCCCATCGTGGTCATGTTCACAATGTTCGTCGTGTTCGTGCGGCTCAGCCATGAGGGTGCTTTATTCTTCAATGCGAGTTTCGGATACGGGCCTGACACAAGTGACAGGCAGCGAAGCGAATGATAGGCCGCGGCGCAGATCGGAGCCAGTAGTGTGAGCCGGCAACAGGCTCTGGCTACTTAAGTTCCTCGGCCGGGCCCGAACCATTCGATGTGTTTGCGCGGACAATAGTGAAAACCATGTGCCTGGCAATAAGGAACGAGCCACTCCGCCGTGCGTTGCAGTTCGACCGGTTCAATTCCTTGCGGCATCAGCCACACGCGTTCGGCTGCTACCTGTGGAAACTCCTGCAGCCAGGTCTGAACTGCCTCGCAGTCCGCTCTGGTATCGATCACAAACTTTAGTTGATAGTCGTATTCGGCAAGCAGGCGACGAATGACCTCAGGCTGATGCCGGTCGCGCTCGTGACGGTCACTCCACGCACCGGCCCCTTGCCGCACGGGAGTGGAACTCGCCAGCTTGGGGCTGATCGACATCAAGTCGCAACTAACAGGTAAGTAGAGTGTTCCCGAGGTTTCGATCGTGATGTGCCAATTCCGTTCGCGAAGCTGAGCGCAGAGCGGGATGAGCTCCGCAAACAGCATCGGCTCACCACCGGTCAAGATCACATGTCCCAGCGAAAGGTCGTTGGCACTCTGCCCAAGCGACGGCAGAATCTGGAGCCAAGGCCCGCCACTACTTCGCAGGCGTTCGACTTCGGCAACGATCTCGGCCACATCGCGGTCTTCGCCTTCGGGGCGCCAACTGGTGAACGGGGTATCGCAAAACCAACAGCGCAGGTTGCAGCCACTCGCGCGAACGAGGGCGCTAGGAGTGCCTGTCAGTCGGCCCTCACCTTGGAGGGAGGAATAGATTTCAGCGATACGCACGGGACTTCAGGTCAGTCATGGAGAGGACGGTTTGTAACGGCAAGGCGCCGCAGGCGGAAGGTTCCGGCCAAGTAAGTATTGTACCGCCGCAGCGGTTTTTCGGCCGGGGGAGTGGCGGAACCCATCAGTTGCTGGTTGCTGGCGCCGTTTGTAGCAATCGTGCAGGCTGCGGCATTGCGCAAGGGTTCTCACGAAGAATTAGACACCTCCGGAGTGTGACCTAGTTTTCTGAAAGGAACATGAAGCCAATTCTCCACGTGCCTTGCGTGGGCTTGTTCCGCGAGTCGACATTCCTTGTTCGATTGCCCTACTGTGAATCACCCGAATCGTTTTATATCGACTGCACCCGTGCTGTTCCTGGCAGCTGTGCTCACTGCGATCGGCCTGTGCTGGGCCGCCGAAGTGTGGGTGGGCAAGCCCTCGCTGATGGCACGCGCGGCCTTCCTCACCGGGGGTGCTGCACTTGCAGTGCTTGTGAGTGGACTTAGTGCCGAGCGACACGTGCATGCCTGTCAGACTGCCAAGCGATACATCGAAATGATTTGTCAGCTGGACGTAAATGCCTGGCTCAACAGCGATTCCACGAACATGCCCGATCTACCGGCCAGCAACTCGTTTCGGCCGGTGCTCGCTTCCGTTCGCCATTGCCTGCAGCAAATGGCTGAGCGCGTCGAGCATGCCGAACATCAGCGCACGGCCGCCGAAGCGCGCGTGCATCGTATTGCCGCCGAACGAGATCAGCTGAAGGAGATTCTCAGCGGCTTGAATGACCCAATTGTTGCTGTCGACTCGTTTGGAGAGGTGGTACTCGCCAATGCGACTGCCACCAAGCTGTTGCATTTGCCGGCGACGCTAACCGAACATCCGGCTCTGGAGCAACTTACCCGCTGCGAAGAACTGATTGGCCTGCTGACGGAAACCCGTAAACGCCGTGTCGCCACCCATCGTACTGCCGAGATCAATCTGCCCGACGATGCCGGACGGCAACATTGGTTTCGCATCAGCTGCCGGACGTACTCCGATGACTCGGGCTCGCACGACATGAGCCGTTCGTCTGCGGGCAGACTTGGAATGGATTCGTTGCCCGGCGGGCAAGGCGTCGTTGCTGTACTTACGGATATCACCCACGAAAAGGCGATTCAAAGGCGAAACGCTGAGTTCGTGTCCGCCGTCAGTCACGAAATGAAGACTCCGCTCGCCAGTGTGCGGGCCTATGTCGAACTGCTCGCCGATGGCGATGCCGAAGATGACGCCACAAAAGAAGAGTTCCTCGGTGTGATTCAAAGTCAGACCGAACGGCTGCAACGATTGATCGACAACCTGCTTAACCTGTCGCGCATCGAAGCCGGTGTCGTCGAGGTAAACAAGGCATCACGTTCGCTTAACGAACTGCTGGAAGAAGCAGTGAACCTGCTACAGCCAGCAGCAACGCACAAGCACATGGAACTAAAGACCGACCTCAGCCCGCTTTATCTGGGCGTGATGGCCGACCGCGATACGTTACTGCAAGCAGCAATCAACCTTGTTTCGAACGCGTTGAAGTACACGCCCGAGGGTGGCATCGTCACGGTTCGCAGCCGCCTGTCAGACGAAAGCGTGGTCTTCGAAGTGCAAGATACCGGCGTGGGACTTTCGCCCGAAGACCGTCTGAAGGTCTTCGAGAAGTTCTATCGAGTGAAGAAAGATCAACAGATGGCCGCTGGCACGGGCTTGGGCCTGCCGCTGGTGAAACACATTGTGGAAGACGTACACGGCGGTCGCATCGAAGTCGACAGCGAACCAGGTCGCGGCAGCACCTTTCGAGTAGTGCTTCCTCGGCTGAATGCCAGTTAGGGATTGATAAGAGACCCGGCTATGCAAAAAAGAATCTTGCTCTGCGATGACGAACTACACATCCTCCGGGCCGCGGAGTTCAAGTTTTCGCGCGCGGGTTACCATGTGCAATGTGCTAATAACGGCGAAGAAGCCTGGGCCATCATCGAGCAGCAGGTTCCCGACGTGCTGGTAACCGACTGCCAGATGCCACGCCTAAACGGGCTCGATCTTGCTCGCCGCATCAAAGATCATCCCGCAACATCGCACCTGCCCGTCATCATGCTGAGCGCGAAAGGTTTTGAACTTTCGCCGACGCAACTGCGCGAAGAGTACGGCATCGTGAAGTTGCTCTGCAAGCCCTTCAGCCCGCGAGAATTGTTCGGTGTCGTCGAAACGCTGCTGGAGCATGGTGCTGAACCGGGGCACGACCCGCTGGTGACCTTGCCGGTTGCCGTTGGTGTTCCCCCAGCCGTGAGCCAGTGGCTCTAGCCTCACGCTTGGTTAACCGAGCCGGCCGCACTCCCGCCTGCCCCCTTCCATTCCCGCCTCGCCCTAAAGACCTCTCATGAAACTCCCCACCGAAATTTTCGGCGATGTGGTGGTTGTCCACACCCAAGAAGAACTGAGCGCCGATACGGCCGGTCAGTTTGAATCGTTTCTGACCGCACTCGATCGTTCGCAAGTGATCATCGATATGAACGGCAGCGAAACAATCGAGAGCGGCGGTCTGGAAGCAATCTTGAATGCCCAGGAAACACTCCGGGCTCTCGGTGGCGACGTGAAGATTTCGACCTCAAACGATTCCAATCGCAAAATCCTCGAAATGACTCGTCTCGACCAACAGTTGGAAGTATTTGAAACGGTCATTGACGCTGTCAAGAGCTTCGCTGGTTAAGCACATTTCCCGCGGAGGACAATCGCGATGGTAACTACCGTTCATGCTCCCCAACGACTCGGCAATATTCTGATCGAGAAGGGGATTCTCTCGCTCGAGAAGTTGCAGCAAGCTCTCGAGTATCAAAAGCAATCGGGCGGCTCCAAGCTGCTGGGAGAGATCCTGGTCGAGAAGGAATTCTGCTCGGAAGACCAAGTCATCGAGTGCCTCGCGCTGGTGTACGCGCTCCCCTATGCCAAATTGGAACCGCGCCTGGCCGACCCGAAGATTGTCGACGTCCTGCCGCGAGAATACATCGAGAAAAACCTCGTCTTCCCGCTCTTTCGCATTCGTGGCGTGTTGACGGTCGCGATGTGCGAACCGACGAATCTGTTCTTGCTCGACGAAATGAGTCGAGCGACGAACCTGCAAGTGCAGGTGGTCGCTGCCTCGCCGAAAGACATTCGGCGGATGATCACGACCCTGCCCGATAGCAAGACGTTCGTCATCGATGACATCATCGATAACAACAGTCAAGCCGAAGTCACGCTGATCGAGACCGCGATCGACGATATTGGCGATGCCACAGAAATCGCCGGTCAATCGCCAGTCATCCGGCTCGTGAACTACGTCATCTACAACGCAGTGAAGGAGGGGGCGAGCGATATTCACATCGAGCCTGCCGAACGCTGCATGCGCGTGCGATACCGCATCGATGGCCGGCTGTACAAGGCTCTCGAAGTGCCAGTGAATCTACTCAACGCCGTGACCAGCCGTATCAAGATCATGGCCTGTCTCGATATTAGCGAACGTCGCTTGCCGCAGGATGGTCGCGTGCACGTGATGCTTGATGGTCGCAAAGTCGATCTGCGCATCAGTACATTCCCCGGCAATCGTGGCGAGAAGACCGTTATCCGCGTGCTCGATACCCGCAGCGTGTCGCTGAACCTTCGCGACCTGGGTTTCGCAGAAGATGTGCTCGAGCCGCTGCAATCCGGCATCCGCGCTCCGAACGGCATCATCCTGGTTACAGGGCCAACGGGTAGCGGCAAGAGCACGACGCTGTATGCAGCGCTCAACGAAATCGCTTCGATGGAAAACAACATCTGCACCGTCGAAGATCCGATTGAATACCACCTCTCGCTCATCAATCAGTTTCAGGTGCAAGAGCGAGTGGGACTCACTTTCTCGAAAGCCTTGCGAACACTTCTGCGGCAAGATCCTGATGTGATCATGGTCGGCGAAGTTCGCGACGAAGAAACCGCCCGCACCGCGATTCAGGCAGCCCTCACCGGCCACTTGGTGCTTAGCACGCTTCACACCAACGATTCGCCGTCGGCGATTACGCGACTGATCAATATCGGCGTCGAGCCTTACTTGATCTCTGCGGCGCTCAATGCCGTGCTGGCTCAACGACTGGTTCGACGCGTCTGTCCGAAGTGTCGCACCGCTTATGAACTCCCTCGGCCGATGCGCAAAACGCTAGAACGCATGGGCTATGGCATGGACGTGTTCTACAAGGGCGTCGGTTGTAAACGCTGCCGAAACACCGGCTACAGCGGGCGCGTCGGCGTGCATGAACTGCTGGAAGTCAACGACCAAATCCGCGATGCCATCGTCGCCAATGCCTCCGTCGCCGACCTGCGTCGCATCGGCCTCGCGAACGGCATGGTCACACTCCGCAAAGACGGCTTTCGCAAAGTACGCGAAGGCCTGACGACCGTTGAAGAGATCATTCAGATCACTGGCGATAGTGCCTTGGCAGAACAAGCCGAGAAAACCGGCTCGGTGATGGACGAGATTCTTCATTCCACTCCGTAGGACGTTGCCACCTAGAACCAGCCACGAAGACGTCGAGCGAGTCATACCATGACAGCCATCACTTTTGAATTCGTTGCTCGCGATGCTTTGGGCGGTACGCAGGATGGCACCGTATCCGCGTCCTCGCGCGAAGAGGCAATACAAAAGCTGAGGCGTGATGGCTTGCAGATTGTTGAACTGGAAGAGGAGTCTCTCGGCGGCAGTTTGATTCCAGCCCGCGTGAGCAAAAGCGATATCGTCTACATCACCGGCCAACTTGCCGTGATGGTCGATACCGGCATCACGCTTTCGGTAGCTCTCGAGAGCATCGCCAGGCAAGAACAAAACGCCACGCTCAAGACGGTGCTGCTCGATCTGAAGAGTCAGGTGGAGTCGGGAGAAGATTTCTCGACGGCCCTGTCTCGGCATCCCAAGCATTTTGATCGCACGTATCTCGCGCTCATCAAGGCAAGCGAGAAGACCGGCACGTTGGCCGAGATGCTGGAAAACATTTCGCTCTACATGCGCAATCAACTCGATACCGCGCAGAAGGTCCGCGGCGCGCTCGCCTATCCGACGGTGATGCTCGTGCTGGCAACAGGCGTCACCATCTTCCTGCTGACATATGTCCTGCCAAAGTTCGAGCCGCTATTTACCCGCAAGGGCATCAAGCTGCCGATGATGACGACCGTGCTGATGACCACCTCAGACGCCATGCTCGACTACTGGTGGGCCTGGCTCATTGGAGTCGTCGTACTCGCGGTCACGTTCATCGTTGGTCGCAAGACCCCCACCGGCCGTGGCATCATGGATTGGCTGGCGATCCATACCCCCATTATCGGGCCCCTCGTTCGCAAGGTCATTCTTAGCCGCAGCGTGCGTACGCTGGGCACCATGGTCGAGAGCGGCGTCTCGATGCTCGAAGCTTTGCGGTTAGCTGGCGAGGTTTCCTCGAATGTCTACTACGAACGGGCCTGGCATCACGCGCTCGATCAAGTTACCGAAGGCAAAAGCATCTGCGACTCTCTTTACGGCCATCCGCTATTCCCTGGACCCTTGGTGCAGATGATCGCCGCCGGTGAAGACACCGGCAAACTCGATCACGTACTTCGCAAGGTGAGCTTGCACTACGACAAAGAAGTAGAAGCGGCCATCAAGTCAGCCACGACGATGCTCGAACCACTCATGATCACCGTGATGGGGGTGGTGGTCGGCGGCATCGCGATGGGACTCCTCTTGCCTATTTTCTCGCTCAGTCGAGCTCCTGCGGGTTAGTTGGCAGTTTCTTTACACCTGCTGTCAAAATCTGACGGTTTTTCCGTGAAGTTTGCTTGGACGATCTTAAGTTTCGCACAGGCGATGCCTAGTCTTTAAGCATCACTCGCCAACAACCCAATCACACTCGTTCCTGCGGAACCCGCAAGAAATATTCTGGGCAGGGCATACAAAGCTCTAAATCACTGATTTGAAATGGTTTGCGATAGCAGGCAGAAAATCTGCTGGCACGACCGCGCCAGATTGGCACAGCGCGTGCAATATGGTCCATACGTCAGCGAGAACGAACGAGAGTGAGTGTCACAAACCTTCACACTTTCTTCGAACTCGCTCAACAATCGCCAGCAATATTCGATCATCAGTTGGGTTCACAAGTTCGTTTCAGTGAGGTTGGTTCAGCGGCTTGCAAGTTGACCTGCTCAACAGTTGCTCCCGCCGACACCGTGGCCCGCTCAACGACATCGCCCGTTGCTGTCCGGCATCTGAATTCGCGGGAGGGAGAGGCCTTCGGATTCAGGTGCCCGGACGCACCGAGCACCTTGAGACTCAAAAACCATATCGCCCGTTGCTGCCCGGCATCCGAATTTGCGGGAGGGAGAGGCCTTCAAGTTCAGGTGCCCGGGCGCACCGACCAAAGTGAAGCCTACAACTGGAAACACCAGGGCTTCCTGAATCCAAAACGATTCAGTCACGCATCGCCCGTTGCTGTCCAACATCTGAATTTGCGGGAGGGAGAGGCCTTCAAATTCAGGTGCTTGGACGCACCGAACAAAGTGAGGCTCAGGCCTCCCTGAGTCCGCAAGACCCAGACAAGTATCGCCCGTTGCTGTCCGGCATCTGAATTCGCGGGAGGGAGAGGCCTTCGGATTCAGGTGCCCGGACGCACCGGCGGCGATTCCTTCAGCCGGACTTTTGTCCGGTCTTTTTGTTTCTTGGGTCCACGGTTCGCTGCCGTGCTCTGCCCGTTCGCAGCCAGTTTTTGTTACGATAAGCCTATGTTTACGGGACTTGTCGAAGAACTGGGAACCATCACCGCCGTGACGCCTCAAGGGGCAGCGGTCGAACTCTCTCTGCGCGCTCCGGTGGTGGCCAGCGATGCCGTCATTGGCGCCAGCATCGCCGTGAATGGTTGCTGCCTGACCGTCGTCCGCCGGGAGAGCGACGTGCTGACCTTCGAAGCGGGCAGCGAGACCCTCTCGCGGACCAATCTGGGCCGCCTCGTAGCGGGCAGTCGCGTCAATCTCGAGCGTTCGCTGCGAGTGGGCGATCGCCTTGGTGGCCATTATGTTTCTGGTCATATCGATTCCTTGGCCACGCTCGACGAGCGCCGCGAAGAAGGTCCCTGGGCGTTTCTCTGGTTCCGAGTGCCGGTCGAATTGTCTCGTCAAATGGCCTCCAAGGGTTCTGTCGCTGTCGATGGTGTCAGCCTTACGCTGGTCGAGGTGGAACGGGAACGATTCAGTGTCGCTCTCATTCCGCATACACTGTCGGTAACCACGCTGGGCCAGTTAAAACCCGGCGATGCCGTGAATATCGAGACCGATTTGCTCGCCAAGTATGTCCAGCGGCAGTTAGCATTTGTAACGGACCGCTGAGTTGCGTTTCCTGCTGTGAGCGGCCCGACTCGCGGCCGTTCTGTTCCTTCCTTTCCGATCGTTGTGCCTCATGCCTTCTGCCCGTCAGACCGTTTCGTACTTGACCCGCCGCTTTCAAGAAGCCGGCATTCGGCCCGAGGTCCGTCACGGCCAGAACTTCCTCATCGATCTCAACCTACTCGACGTTCTGCTCGAAACGGCTGCCCCCACCGAAAACGATGTCATTCTGGAAGTGGGCACCGGCATGGGCTCGCTCACCTCGATGCTGGCCGATCATGCGGCGCATGTGGTCACGGTCGAGATCGATGCCCGGCTGCATCAAATGGCTGCCGAAGAACTGGAACCGCAAACCAACATCACCATGCTGCTGCAGGATGCCCTGCGGAACAAAAACAACATTGCCGATAGCGTGATCGATGAAGTTCGCAAGCAAATGAACGCCGCCCCCGGTCGGCAATTCAAACTCGTCGCCAACTTGCCCTACAACGTCGCCACGCCGATCCTCTCGAACTTGCTCACCGTCGATCCGCTGCCCGTTTCGATGACCGCGACCATTCAAAAGGAACTGGCCGACCGCATGGTCTCTCCACCCGGCGTCAAGGACTACAGCGCACTGAGCGTTTGGATGCAGTCGCTGTGCGAGATGCACATTGCCCGCATCCTGCCGCCGCAAGTCTTCTGGCCGCGGCCGCGCGTTCACTCCGCCATCATTCACATCGTCCCCGATCCTGCGAAGATTGCCGCCTTTCCCGATCTCGAATTCTTCCATACCTTCGTGCGAGGCCTGTTTTTGCATCGCCGCAAGTTCCTCCGCAGCGGACTCGTCGCCTCGATGCAGGAGCATCTCGACAAGCCTGGTGTCGACGAAGTCCTCGCCCCGTTCAATTACCCGACCGATGTTCGCGCCGAGCAACTTTCGCTCGAACAGATTCAACAGCTTTGCGAAGCCTTTCGCCTGCGACTTGCAGCTTGATCGATCTCTCCTGCCATAAAGCGATCTCATGAATAGCCCTGCCTCTCCGCCACCCAACACGTTGGGCAAAACGAGCCTCGTGCTGGGCATTTTGGGCAGCTTTTTTGTCGTCCTCATCGGCCTGTGTGCCGGCGTCGGCAAGCAGCAAGGCTGGCTCCCCGCCGTCGGCCCGCTCTTGCTCATCTTTGGCGGAGCCTTCACCTTCCTGGGCCTCATCAGCGCGCTGCTGGGTTTCCTGGGCATCTTTCATCGCTCCCGCGGCACCGCCATCGCCGGCCTCATCCTCGGCATCATCACCGTGTTGCTCTTCGCCGCCATCGTCAACGAAGCGGGCAAATAACACCGCCGTATTTCATTCGTATTTGTCCAAAAACTCCGTCCGGGCTTGCATGCGAGTGAACGCCATTCGCGCGGAATACTTCGTTTTTCCTTCTAGCACGCGCGGGTTATTGGACAGGCGACTTAATGCGAGTCCAATCTGTAAGTACCTTGGCTTCGCTGGCGTAGTCCGATCGGCTATCTCAAACACGATCGCATCGTCCCTCAGCAGGCTCTTCAAATTCGCTGGCAACTGCGTTCCCCGCGAGATCATGATCACGACCTGCCCCTTCTTCAATTGCTTGGCCGCTTCAGCGCTTTTGATTTCTTTGCCGCCGACTGTAGTAACGATCGTTTCGGCACTCGAAATGTGGAGGGCTTCCGTGACCAGTTCCGGAACAACCACCGTTCGCGATTCTTCCACTCCGGCAGGATTAATACTCGTCTCTACCACGGTCGCCAACCGCGAAAAAGTCTTGTGCAGCACAAAGCCCCGCAACTCCTCGTCGTATCTCTCAAAAGCCACGACATCCGCCACTCCTGGCCCCTCCACCGGCAACTGCGCATGCAACTGCTGCGTAGCGGTGAGACAACACAGACCCATCGCCAGGATCAACCACCACACTTGCTTGGCAGGCATTCGTAAATCTCCCCACAAACATCGCCGTTAAAGGCAGCGCCAGCGACTTCGCAGGCTCACCGTCCCGCATCTAGCGATAACCGTTTTTGATAACTTTTTCGCGAAGTTTTTCGTGATAACCGAACGACTCAACTCGAACTCCGTCAACAGCTTGCTTCAGTCAAGGCCGGATTTTTGCTGTTTTGGTGATAACCATTTGATAACCACATCCGCTCGCCACTTCTTGCCCTTCGGTCTCCATTCCTTGTCGGTCCAAAGGGAATTTCGTTGCCGCTAATTGATACGGATGGCTGGTCATGGATTGCTCAGTGAATCAAGTTTTTTGGCGCGATTGATGGGGTACTGCGACGGACCAGTGCGCGAACTTTTTGCGCTGGCGTCTCGTCGCTATTCGCGGTCGCTTCTGCATCGCTTGCTCACGCACACAAACTGGAATCTGCTCGACGCGTGATTCTTTGTCAAATGCCAAAACTCACATTTTTAAGGGCAGCAGGTCTGCTGGGATTTCGCGCAGATTTTTTATTTGGATAGCAATCACTACTCTTTTATATTGAGGCCGCGATTTCTCTCTACCATGCTCGGGTGCAACACAATGACATCAACTCGAATGGGCGTACTGGTGTTTGGGCTCCTGGTCTTCTGTGTCCCGGTGGCGATCGTGGCCCAAGAAGATCCCTTTGCCGGCAAGCCAGCGGCAATTGCCAAGGCTGCATCTCTCTTGAACGGGCTGTCCATTCCCGGCCTGAATGCCAAATCGGTGACCTTCGGCGGTCCTGGTTGCCCGGTCGTGTTAATCAGCAACCGTATTCACGAGATCTCGACCGGCAAGGCAGTCTGTTCACTCACCGTGCCGGATCTGCTCTTTCGCATGGGTGCGCTTAGCGGCGACGGCAAGTACGTGGCCGTCTGCAATCGCATGTCACAGGAAGGGGAAAAGATTCTGGTCTTTAATGCCCAGACGGGCGAGTCGGTCATGGAGATCCCAAAGGCCTCCGCTCGCGACACGTTGCTGGTGTTCTCCTTCAACAAGTATCTGATTGCCAATAGCACCGACAACAATTCGCTCGACGTCTGGGACTTGGAAACGAAAGCGAAGAAGAAGTCGATTCCACTCGCCGGCCAACGGATCGAATGGGAGAAGGTCAGCTTTTCGGGCGACGGCCGCAGCTTTTGCATGGTGGGCGATGAAGGCCCTGTGGTGTGCGACACAGCGACTGGCAAAGTCCAAGCGCAGTTGTCGTTAGCCGCGCCTGTGACCGTCGCCAAGGGAAATCGCGGCTTGCCGAATCCACGGGCCGGGCAACCCAATCCTTCGGCTCGGCAAGCGATGATGGCAGCCCGGTTTGCCTTGGCTTGGACCAAATCTCTCAGTTTCTCGCCCGACAGCGACGAAATCGCTTGCTTCACGACGCATCCTCACCCGCGTTTGATCTGCTGGAGTCGTCAAGGAAAGATGTTGCTCGACATTCCAATTCCAGAGTCGCGCGACCAAACCCCCATCGTCTGGTTGCCCGAAAAAACAGGCTGGCTCGTGAACCAGATGATTGTCGATCGCACCTCCAAGCGTGCAGTCATGAAGCTGGGGCGGGATGCTTCGGCGGTCGCCTTGAGCAAGGATCAGTTGTTCGGCCTGTTCGGCGAGGCGGGGAGCCTCGATACATTTACGATTCCCTGGGAAGACTTGCGTAAGAGCTTGAAAGCGATGGCCTCGCGCACTCCGGCCATTTTAGCGCCCTATCAGGCGGTGAGCATCGAGGTGAAAGTGGACCAGGCTCGCGGCGATATCGCTGAATTGACGAAAGTCGTAACCGAAGCCGTGACCAAGCGCCTCGAGCGAGACGGCGTTGCGGTAAAACCCGGTCAGCCTACGACTTTTCGGATCACCGTTTCGGAAAAAGCAGGTGAGCTGCTGCCCATTTACGAGCGCACCTCGCGTTTCGATTTTCAAGGTCGCGATACTGGCAACAAAGCGACCGAAGCCAACGGAACTGCCTCGGTGGAGATCATTGCTGCTGGCGAAGCCGAACCGATCTGGCGAGATGTGTTGAAATCGACGAATTCCACCAGCTTTAAGAAGGAAATCAACGACGCCACGGTTCGGGAAAGCATGCTCGAAAACCTCGGCTTGCAACTCAATCGCCTGAACCTGCCATACTTCATTCCGAAAGCCGAAGATCTGCTTGCCCTACCCGTCATGGTGCAGTGAGGTTTGATCGGTGCCTCCATTCATTCGACGACGACTTTCTTCAATCTCGCAGTCCCTTTCCAGACTGCAACGTCGGCAAACACCGGTCGCCGGTCTCGAATGGCCTGTTCGATTTTCAGTCCCTCGCCTTCTTGGACGAAATACGCGCCGATGCCCGCGTCGACTCGGTTCCAGCCTCGAAGCGTGCCTCGAATCCAGGTTCCGCTCTTCGGCTGTTCAGCGCTCGCCTTTTGCATGATCCAGTATTGGCCATCAGGAGCGGGTTTTAAACTGACATAGACATCGCGGCCATCGTTCCATTGGTACTCAGAATCGGATAGCCCTCGAATCGTATTAGGTTCTAATTGCGAGAAATCGTAACTCAGGATCACGTAGTCGCCGCGAAAGAAATCGCGTGGGTCGACCGGTGCCACTTTCAGCCGAACGGTTTCGCCAAATCGCAGGGGCAAGCTGTCGACGAAGATCATCCCCGCCAAGATACCCACTTGAGCTACAGCCGTCAGGGCGACCAGTACGAGTTTGCTCATGCTAAACATGCACCACCTGCTTTCTTCGCTGCCAGAACCAAGCTAAGCCACCAATGGCCACGCCACACGCGCCAAACAAGGCAGCAGCTCCGAGCATGCCTGCCTCAAACCCAAACAAGTCAGAATACCGCAGCATCATCCAGAGGAGAAAATAGCCGACGCCCGCGAAAAACGGTTGCCCTCGATCATCACGGACGCCAATCCACATCAGCCAGATCGAAAGTGCAATCATGGCTGCATTGGCGATGAGCGCTGAAGTGATCGACACAAGTGGATCGGCGTTACGAAAGTTGCCGCCACCTTCCATCACTGGTATCAGCGCAAGACCTGCCATCACGGCGGCGAGGCTCAGCGGCAGCCATTGTCGTTGTCGAATCTCTGCAAACCGATCGGCTTCCTTCAACTGGCCTGCCTCCAAACAGCGGAAGCGAACGTATTCTGCCGCAGCCATCGCCAGGCCGGTCAGAGAGGCAATCACAATTGCGGTGAGCAGACCATGAGTTTGTTCGTATCGCCACCAATCGTAGTACCGGTGATAACTGAGCGGCAGCAAGGCACTGCCGAAGAGCAGCACTCCCAGCATGCGGTAGGGAATCGCGAATTTGCTGCCGGCAAAATGACTTTCTCCCAAGATCAGCAACATCGCTCCCACCGCACCAACGAAGTAAGCCATCTCGTCGTGCCAGCGCCACCCGATTGGCTGCAGGCAGATCCACCACACCAGCAACGGCAAGTAGATCGCCAATGTTGCAACCGAACGCCGCTGATAGGCCAGCCACATTCCTGGCAGCGCCATGAGCGGCGCCAGGTACGCTCCATTCGAAATCCAGTTCCAGCGCACCCCAAAGAGCAACGCGCCCAAGTGGCCATAGCCAATCACTTCGGAGCCAATCCAGGTCCCCAGTAGCACCGCGAACAGCGCGTGCAACAGCAGGGTGTCGAGCAGAATCGCCAGTGGCAACACGCCCAAAGCCCACCAAAAGAAGCCGTCAGGATAGTGCGCACTCATATGAAAGACTTGCGCGATCAGCCAAATCGCCGCGCCATAGAAGATCGCGGCGAGAAAGAAAACCGTTTCGGCCAGCCGCTTGTTGCCCCAGCGCCAGATGCCAAAGGCGACACTGTAAGTTCCGATGAGCACACCAAAGATGATCGCAAGTTTACCCGCAGGCGGGATCTGATCCCAGTTGAACCCAACGAGCAACATCACAGCGGCTGCAAGGAGCAAAGCCGCCAGGCTACAGAGCACAATGACGAACCAGTTGTGCCGCGAATCTTGTTCGCTGGCAGAAGTCTCGTACAGATTCAAAATCTGTGGCAGTTGCTCAGGCCGGAGAACTTTCTCTTGCTGCCAGAACTCTAACTCGCCGATCAGCCATTGCCGAGTTTCAAGAGGAATCGGACGGCGTTCGGACATGAAGCGTTACCCGGGTGGTGAAGAGAGGCCATTTCATTTTACAGCAAGAATAGCACCGCAACCTTAAAGGCAACATTCCGTCGCCTTCGTGGCGCGAGGGCCATATCTTGTGGCAGTGCGTGGTCGGGCACAGGATGGCTGGTGGTCGGTCGGTCGCGTTTGATGATGGCCCAGCGACTGATGGTAGAATTCTTGCCATGCGATACTCATTCCGTGCGCTAATGCTGGTGGTGTACCTGGCACCGCCGCTGATTGCAGCGGTATGGTCATTTCCAGCAGCCATCATCCTGTTTGTCTGTGGTGCACCATCGTTGCCCTCTCGATCGCAGAAGCCGTGAATTGCTGGCGCAAGACGACTACTGAACCGTAGGTGACACCGACGATCGCAGGCAGCCTATTGGCCGCCGAGGACGGTGTAGTTGGCGGCAGAGCCGGCGGGCTTGCGGATTTCGAGGCGCAGGCGGCCTTCAGGCTTGGGAATGCGAAGGGTGATGCGATGCTTGCCGGCGGGGATCTCGCGTTTGGCGAGCGTGGTGCCTTCGAAGGGCTCGGCATCGAGCCACCAGACGGTACTTGTTGGCGCGGTGAGTTCGAGTTCTACTTCGCCGGCATCGACCACTTCGAATTGTCCCTGCAGGTAAATGGCAGTAGCTTCGCCAGTCGATTTCAACTCGGCGAGCGGGAAGTCGCCGCCAGCCATGCCGTAGACGACGTTCCAGGCGGAGTCGGGCGTGTCGAGCACTTGCTCGCGCAGCACTTCGACGTTCGGCACGTCATCGAGCAGTTGTTTGTCGGGCGAGGATAGCACTCGCCAGCGCTGCACGGTGGGAATCTTGCGTACGGCATAGGGACCGGGCTTGCCGAGTTCCGAGACGAAGCGAGACAGGTCGAGAAACTCATCGTGCGTCAGGAACTTGGTCAGTCCTTGTGGCATGAGGGACTTTCCTTCCGCTTCGTCTTCGATATCGGCCGTTGCGATCGTCAGCAATTTGCCGGAAGCATCGCGCAGGCGAACGCGGGTATCGTCACGGTCAATCACGATGCCCGTTACCACGCCGCCATCGGTGGTGAGCAGCACACGCGTGACGTATTGCTCTTTGATGGCCAGGTTCGGATTGAGAATCGAGTTCACCACATAGTCGGCTGGTGAAATGGAACCGAGCGCAGTCAGTTCCGGACCAACTTGTCCGCCCGCTTGAGCAATGCTGTGGCACTTGATGCACGACAGATCCTTGCGACGGAAGATTTGCTCGCCTCGTTCCGCGTTCCCTTTTGCCAGGACCTCGGCAGCGATCTTCGATGCTTCTTCGGGTGTTGGCGGCGGGGCATCGAGCGCGATGTTAGCTGCTTTGCTCAATACTTCCGAGAGCGCTGCATCGCTGCGACCCACGCTGTACATGTGCCGCAAGCTGATTTTGGCAGCTTCTTCGGGAATCTTTTGATCTTTCAATTGCGCGGCCAGTTTCTCGGCGCCACCTTTGCGGCCGAGGATGGCATCTAAGAGAGGAGCAGGATCTTCTTTCGAGGTGATGGCGGGAATGATCGTGCTCGCGGCGGTAGCCGCTGCATCGAGATCGATGGCCGCCAGTTCAGCGGCGGCAAGCAAGCGCAGTTGAACGGCGTTTCCCTTCGTAGCCAGTTCGCGAATGGTCTGCTTACTCTCTGCATCGCCGAGTGAGACGAGTCCGCCGATGGCTGCCTGTCGCAAGCGGGCCGGGGTTTTGTCGTTTTGAGCCAACTCTTGCAACTGCGGGCGAACGGCCGCGACTTTCCACAGGCCGGCCAGTTCGATGGCTCCGCTGATGATGGCCGGGTCGCGTTTGGTCACGTCGCCCGAAAGGAGTTGCTTGATCGCACTCAAGTCGCCACTGGGTCGCACTTTGCGAACGCGAGCGGCATCGGCCAGCCAGGCGAGCGATTGGCGGCGCAATGCGGGAGCAAAAGCATCGTCTTTGATCACTTCGCCCACGATGTATGCCAGATCGTCGGGGCCACCGCGCGTGACAACCATTTCCACTACTTGCGGCTGTCGTTCTTTCGGCACTCGGCCGCTTTGCAGCAGCTTTAGCAGCGGGCCAGCTGCGCCCGCCTGAGCCCAAACAACAGTGGTAGTCGAAGCGAACAGGCTCAGGGCAATTAGGCTAACAGCCAGCAAGTGGAGACGAGAATTCTGGCAACGGAGAGAGAACTTCATGGCAATCTCAGAACAGGGCAGCGAAGAATCGCGGAGGTGGGAATGTCAGCAGAAAATTATAGTCATCCGGCTGTGGGTCGGGCGGCTGTTGCCAGCAAAACGCCAGGAAGAAAAGCCAGTTGAAATCGTCTTTTCGCAACCGCCGCATCATCAAGCAGTTAGCGATAGTGTCAGAAGGTAGCCGGCCAAACGCTGTCAACCTTTTGGCGCGCCGGCGAACGATTTTTCCAGAAATTTTCTCCGATTCGGGGAGAAAAGGTTGCAGCCACAGGGAACGCGCGCCTCTCGCTGCGCATCCATTTCTCTGAGCGTCGCTGCGCATCGCTAGCGGATTTTTCTGTCTAGCAAGTGTCAGCCGCGGGCAGAGGAACAGAGACCGTTGCCCACGGCAGCGTTAAAGGAGCCGGGTATGTCGACTGCGGAGTTAAGCGTGGTTCGTTACGATTCTCAAGGGCCGCCTCGTAAAGGAAATGCGCCCGGTCAGCCGCTGCATCGCATTGAAGAAGTGCGGCTGCAACAAGGAATGACGCTGCGAACCGCTTCGCGGCATCTCGGTTTGGATGTGCGGACAATTCGGGCCCAAGAGCAATCAACCTCCGATTTGCGACTGAGTGACCTTTACCGCTGGCAATCGGCGTTGGAAGTTCCGATTGGCGAATTGCTCGTCGAGACCGAAGAGCCTCTTTCTCGCCCCGTGATGGAGCGGGCTCGCATGGTGCGGCTGATGAAGACGGCCGCTGCCATTCTCGAAGATGCTTCGACCAGCAACACCAAGCTAATGGCCGAAAACCTGATCGACCAATTGGTCGAAATCATGCCAGAACTGCGAGAAGTGGGCCCGTGGCACAGCGTGGGTCAGCGCCGGACATTGGACGAAATGGGCCGGATTGCCCAGCATCCGATTTCGCTCGACGCCGGCGATTATGGCGACGACGGCGACTAAATCGCTCTTTCGCGAGTCTGCTGGCAGGCGTAATGTCTTTTCCTGAATAGCCCCGGAGTTGCTTTTCCGGGGCTCTTTCGTGCCAGTACTGTTGACTTCACTTGCTCCGATAGCGAATACTAGTAACGCGTTGCGCTGCCGGACTTTGCCTTAGGGCGGCTTCGGCGTAAGTGTGACCTACGATTATGGTATGCTTGCCTGTTCCAGCGGCCTGATGGGCGGTCAACGACGTCCGCCGAATCCGTCGCGTTTTTTACCTTGATTTCGAAAGGGTGCCTGCGATCCCTCCAGCCGACCAGAAGACTCGCATCAACGAGCAAATTCGAATTTCTCCAGTACGTGTGATTGGAGCCGATGGGGCTCAGTTGGGCATCATGCCCGTCGATTCTGCACTCGCCAAAGCGCGCGAATCGGACTTGGACCTGGTAGAAGTTGCGCCCAACGATCGGCCGCCTGTCTGCCGCATCATGGACTACGGCAAGTTCAAGTATCAGCAAAACAAAAAGTCGGGTCACACCGCCCATCATCCGAAGCTGAAAGAAATTCGGCTGCGCCCCAAGACCGGCGACCACGATATCGAATTCAAGGTCAAGCAGGCCCTCGGTTTTCTCGAGCACAAAGACAAGGTGCAGGTCTCGGTGATCTTCCGTGGTCGCGAACTCGCGCACATCGACGAAGGTCGCAAGGTCATGGACCAGGTCATCTCCAAGCTGCTTGAAGTCGGCAAGCTGGAATCGCCCCCTTCGCAGCAACAAAAGCGAATGATCGCCACCGTCGTGCCGAAGCAGGCATAAGCGGGTCCGGCATAGCCATGTAGCCCGAAGCCGTGCTTCGGGCCGGTTGTGTTGTACGCAAATTCTATTTGCTAAACGACGGTCTTGTCCGGCTATAATCGAGCGGTGTCGAAAATTGACCGCTCTCTCCGCCGGTGATGATTCGTCATGGCTCAGCAGCACTATTCTACCGCGATGGGTAATCGACGCGAGTTTCTCACGCGCGCTGGCGGCGGCTTTGGGGCGATTGCGCTAGCGTCAATGCTCGCGCAAGAGACTCGCGCCAGTGAAGCAAAGAGCGATACCAGCCATGTGCGTCCGCCGCACTTCGAGCCGCGCGTGAAACGCGTGATTTGGCTCTTCATGCATGGCGGGCCGAGTCACGTCGATTTGTTTGAAGCCAAGCCTGATTTGATCAAGTACGGCGGCAAGCCGTTGCCGGATTCGTTCGGCGAGGTAATGACACGGCGCAAGGTCGCACAGAATCCACTACTGCCGCCGATCAAGCCGCTGCGGCAACATGGCGAAAGTGGTCACGCGATCAGTGACCTGCTGCCCGAGATTGCCAAGCAGGCGGACGATCTGTGCATGCTGCACAGTGTATGTGGCGATAGTGTGAATCATCCGCAGTCGGTGTATCAGATGAACACCGGCAGCATTTTAATGGGTCGGCCGAGCGTCGGTAGTTGGGTTGCGTATGGCCTGGGTAGTGAGAATCGCGACTTGCCTGCTTATGTCGTGCTGCCGGATCCTGGTGGCGGAGTGAAAGGTGGCCCGCCTGCGTGGGGCAGCGGCTTCTTGCCGGCGACCTATCAGGGCATCACCATGCGCCCTGGTGACTCGCCGCTACTGAACCTAAAGCCGCCGAAGGAGCTCTCGGGCCATCAACAGCGGGCGACGCTCGACCTGGTGCAGCAATTCAATCGCGCGCACCTCGATGCTCGCGACGGTGACGACGAATTGGCTGCGCGCATTCGGGCGTACGAACTGGCATTTCGCATGCAGAGCACCGCGCCGGAACTTGTGAATCTGAAGGACGAGACAGAAGAGACGCAGCGGCTGTACGGCCTCGATGAGAACCACACACGTTCGTTCGGCCAACGCTGCTTGCTCGCGCGGCGGATGATCGAGCGCGGCGTGCGCTTTGTGCAGGTCTATTCGGGCGATACCAATGGCTGGGATGCCCACAACGACGTGCTCGCAAATCACACGCAGCATTGCCGAGCCACCGATAAGCCCGTTGCGGCACTGCTGCACGACCTGAAACGTCGCGGGCTTTGGAAAGACACGCTTGTGATCTGGGGCGGCGAGTTCGGACGCATGCCCATGAGCGAGCAAGGAACCGGCCGCGATCACAACCCTTGGGGCTATACCGTGTGGATGGCCGGCGGCGGAGTGAAAGCGGGTCTGCGGTATGGAGCTACCGATGCCGTCGGTCTGCGGGCCGAAGACAAACCCGTGCCGATCAAGAATCTGCACGCCACGATCTTGCATCTGCTCGGCCTCAAGTTCGATGAACTGACCTTCTTTCATAACGGTCTTGAAGAACGCCTCACCGGCCCCGCCGAAGCGGATGTCGTGCACGAAGTGCTCGCCTAAACGGGTGACGACCGGGGCAAATGGATTTCTCACCAGCAAAAGGGTTTCCCGCAAACTTAACTTTATTTGTGCGAGCGAGCGGCTGCTCGGACAGAGCTTCATTGACGAATCATCAATGAAAACGTCGCTTCACCATGCCGCGAATTGCGGATGTGTATCCCTCTAATGAGTCAGCTCGGTCGCTCTGGCCAGCTGTTCCGCACTCATGACGAGTGCTGTGTGCTCGTGTTCACGCAACTTCTGGCTGACAACGTGGGCCTTGCGACAAATGGACCGTTCGAGCATATCTAAATGGAGTTACTCGTTTGTCTCTCCCAAATGAGCCTCGCCACTTGGCCCCTCGGGAGAGATTTCTTTGCTTACCGCACGTCTGGCTCGCGTTGTTTCCCTCGCGGTAGTCGCGTTAGTTGCCGCCGGTTGCACTGGCCCTGGTTTGCCGAAGCTTGGCCTCGTGAGCGGCACCGTCACGCTGGATGGTGCGCCCTATCCCAACGCGCATGTGACATTCACGCCGGCCCAAGGTCGTCCCTCAGAAGGGATGACCGACAGCAACGGCAAGTACGAACTGACGTTTATGCCCGAAGTGAAGGGTGCCCAGCTGGGCGAACACACAGTCAGCATCACCACGCATTATCAAGCCCCCGAGAACCCCGGCTCAGAACCGCAGTTCAAAGAACCACTTCCGCCCAAATACAACGTCCAATCGACGTTAAAGCAGACGGTCGCGAGCGGCCCCAACGAATTCAACTTCGCGCTGACTAGCAAGTAGTCGGCGCGACGTTTCGCCGCCCTAGTAACGGAGGCGCGGCTGCAACCAATCATCCTCTCCCCATGTTCGAGTCCTGTATGACGGGGCACGAACTCGGTCACGTCCACGTCTGCGGCATATCACCGCAGACGCAGTTTTTGTTCGGTTTTCATACTGGCTGAGGAGAGTTGCTATGAGTGTGTCGCGTTCCCTGAAGCGGGGTTTTACCCTGGTGGAATTGCTGGTGGTCATTGCGATTATCGGCGTCCTGGTGGCCCTGTTGCTTCCCGCAGTGCAAGCCGCGCGCGAAGCGGCTCGTCGTGCACAATGCTCCAACAACTTCAAGCAAATGGGGTTGGCGGCGCACATGTATCACGACACCTTTCAAATTCTGCCTTACAACGGCGTGCCGCAGGCCGGCAGCGGTTCGACGATGCAGCGCGGAGTTTCGTGGTTCTTTCGCCTTTTACCGTTCATGGAACAGCAGCCGGCCTTCAGCCAGGCTTCGTTCACGGGCGACTGGACTCTGCAAGACGGTCCTTCACCAAACACCACGCTGATGCAAAATCTGCGCGTCCCTGGTTTCTGGTGCCCGTCGTCGCCCCTGCCCAAGACCAAAGTGTTGAAGGGGACCGAGATTCAAACTCCGCACTATGTGGGAATCGAAGGCTCTTATTTCCAGGGTGGAACGGCCACTACGGTCGCTACCGGTGACTTCTTCGATACCTACGGACGCACCAACTACAACGGTGTGATCCAGACCAGCGAATTCGTGGTTGGTCTGCATAGCATCACCGATGGCACCAGCAACGTCATGATGGCCAGCGAGCAGAGCGATTTCCAACGCGACGCCAATGGTGTCAAAGTGGATCGTCGTTCGTGCAATCACTGGGGCGGCGCTTGGAGCTGTGGCGCTGGAGCGCGCAACTGGACTCAGAATGTGACGACCATTCGCTATCCGATTAAGGGTGGCTACGGTGCAGCCGGCAATACGCAGTCTTACGAAGTTAACATTCCGTTGTTCGCGGCCCATCCCGGCGGTGTGATGTCGGTCCTGGCCGATGGCTCGGTGCGCATGATTTCGCAAACCATCGATTTTGCGACGCTCACCGGCTTGGCTGATCGTCAGGATGGCAACCCTCTCGCCGATTTCTAAGCTGCTCTCGCAACACTCCTCAGCGATTGCACATGCAGGGCGAAGCCGCCAGCCACGGCTTCGTCCTTTCTTCGCCGCCTGGCCAGTGAGCCGTAGACGCGGTGCGCGCCGCCGACCGTTTGTCGGCGATTTCTTGTAACGCGCCACTCAATCGCCTACGGTATACTTCTTACTGCCGCTTCTGAATAAGAGCGACGGTGTGCGGCCTCTCTTATCGTTTCATCTGATGGTATCACCATGCGCATTTGGCCTGCTCCTATGAACGGGCGACTGGTCGTGGCAGCCTTTGCCACCTGGGTCCTGATCGTGGGCGCGAACAAGACGTTGGCGCAGGAGGAAATCGCCGACACCAAACGCGAGATCGTTCCCGATGAACGGCCGATCGTCGAACTGCCCATCACCGCTTCCGATCGAGATCACTGGGCGTTCAAGCCGCTGATCAAACCCGCCGTACCGACCATCGACGATGTTGCTCAAGGAGCCAACACGGCCATCGATCTGTTCATCCTTGCTCAACTGGCAAAGAAGCAACTCGCACTTTCGCCCCCTGCAGATCGTTCGACCCTCTTGCGGCGCGTGACCTTTGATTTAACCGGTCTGCCGCCGACACTTGAAGAGCGGAGTTCGTTTTTGCACGATCCCGCGCCCGATGCTTACGAGCGGGTTGTTGATCGTTTGCTCGCTTCGCCCGCGCACGGCGAGCATGCCGGGCAAGCGTGGCTCGATCTGGCACGCTTTGCCGAAACCGATGGCTTTGAGCACGACAAGGTGCGGCCTGCGGCGTGGAAGTATCGCGACTGGGTCGTTCGTAACCTGAACGGCGATCTTCCTTATGATCGCTTCTTGCAACTGCAGTTAGCTGGCGACGAACTGTTGCCCGGCGATGAGCAGGCGAAGATTGCCACCGGTTTTTGTCTCGCCGGACCGGATATGCCGGACGTGAACGACCAGCAAGAGCGGCGGCACAACTTGCTCAACGAGATGACCGGCATGGTGTCGTCGGTCATCATTGGTTTGCAACTTGGCTGTGCGCAGTGTCACGACCACAAATACGATCCGCTCAGCCAGGCTGATTTTTTTCGTCTGCGGGCCTGCTTCGAACCGGCTGTGCAGCTGAAGAAAGATCAATCGGTCGATTGGCTGCGCGAGAATGCCAAGATTGAACCTGCGCGGCTGTGGATACGGGGCGATCATCGGCGGCCCGGCGCGGAACTTCAGCCCGACGTGCCACGCATTGCCAAACGCGGCGACGAATCGTTTGTCGCCCTGCTGTCCTCAGTTGCCAGCGATGCGCCGCCGAAGACCAAGTCGTCGTTTCGCCGCGCGGCTGCTGCCCAGTGGTTCACGCAGCCCGAGCATCCGCTCACAGCGCGTGTCATGGCCAATCGCGTTTGGCAGCAGCACTTTGGCCGCGGTCTCTCGTCGACGCCCAGCGATTTCGGCTTGCTGGGAGAATCGCCAACTCATCCGGAACTGCTCGATTATCTGGCGACGGAGTTTACCGGTCAGGCGTGGAGCACGAAGCAGCTGCGCCGAAACATGGTGGAGTCCGCCGTCTATCGTCAGGCCAGCCGCTTCGACGGAGACGAGACCGGCAAAGAAGCTTGGCAGAACAAGTTGGCCAAGGATCCCACGAATGAATGGCTCAGCCGATATCCGCGCCGCCGCCTGGACGGAGAAGCGATTCGCGACTCGATGTTAGCTGCAGCGGGCAAGCTCGATCGAACTGCTGGCGGACCGGGCGTGATGCCGCCGTTGCCGCCGGAGCTCACCAGTACGTTGCTCAAGAATCAATGGCAGACCAGCAAACGTGAAGCCGATCATTACCGCCGCAGCGTCTATTTGTTCTCGCGACGCAATCTGCGTTATCCGCTGTTCGAAGCCTTTGATCGTCCCGACGCCAACGCGAGCTGCCCTTCTCGCATTCGTTCGACGACCGCCCCGCAAGCGCTGCTGATGCTCAACTCGTCGCTGGTCCTCTCGACCGCGCAGCACATTGCCGGGCAAGTCGATCCACGTACTCCCGAGCAACTGGTGCTGCGAACCTTGGGCCGCGATGCCACCGTGGCCGAAGCAAAGACGCTGCAGCAGTTCTTGTCGGAGCAGGCAGCGGCGATCAAGAGCGAAGGACGTGACACCTCGACGCTGGCCCTGCCTACAGGTTGGACTGACGAGCAGAACGCACTGCAGGGCGCGGCACTCGTGCAAGCCGCCTTGGCGTTGCTCAATAGCAGTGAGATGATCTATCTCGATTGATCCTCGCGGAACGAACGCCCTGGAAGTACGTGAACCATGCATGTTGTCGCCGTCGGTCGCCCCGAAGTCCCACCGCTCGAGATGCCCGCGCGGTTTCGCATGGAGATCGTCTATTTCATGACGGTCCCCGGCGAGCATGGAGCACCGGCGAAACTCGCGGAGGGTGAATATTGGATCGATCCCGCCGAGGCCAAGACCTGGCTCGACGATCTTGTCATTTGCATCGTCTCGCCCCTCGATGCCGCCTCGAAAGCCGAAATTCCGCTGACCGACGATCACGAAGCCTGGCTGCAGTGGGTGGTCGATCACAATGTGCAGCATATGAAGCTGGTGTAGCAAGTTGGTTACATCGGCCCGCTGTGACCCACTCAGGCAAGCCGACATAATCTGATTGCCTTGCGCCCGAGCGAGGAGTAAACTTCGCGCGATCTGCATTTCTTTCCACGCCCCAGTCTCTCCCCCTCCCGAGGTCTTGCCATGAGCGAACTTCCTCGCCGCGAATTTCTGCATGGTGCTGCCCTTGCCACAGCCAGCGCGATCACACTCGCCCCTGCTCTCGCCACAGCGGCTGGTGATCCCAACAAGCCGTTGATCGTGGGCCTGATTGGCTGTGGCGGCATGGGGACGAACCATCTGCGGAATCTGGTACAGCGGAAAGACGTCAAGCTCGCCTACGTTTGCGACGTTGATGCCAACCGCCTGACGAGCGCTGCCAACCTGGTCGAAACATCGGGTCAGGCCAAGCCTGTGGCGACGAAAGATCTGCGCGACGTGTTGCAGGATAAGACCGTCGACGCCGTGTGGATTGCCACTCCCGATCACTGGCATTCGGCCGCGGCTATTCTGGCGTGTGACGCCAAAAAGCATGTCTATGTCGAGAAGCCCGTATCGCACAACGTGCGTGAAGGTCGCCTGCTGATCGACGCCGCGCGGCGGAACAAGGTGGTCGTGCAAGTCGGTACGCAATCGCGCAGCACAGCTCACGTAAGGAAGGCCATTGAGTTGCTTCGCTCGGGCATCATCGGCGACGTGCTCGTCGCCAAGGCCTGGAACAGTCAGCTGCGAAGAGATATCGGTCATCAATCGGCCAGTCAGCCGCCAGCGGAACTCGATTTCGATTTGTGGCAAGGTCCGGCGCCGGTGCGTGAGTACCAGGCGAACCTGCTGCCGGGCATCTGGCGGTTCTGGTACGACTACGGCGTGGGTGATATCGGCAACGACGGCGTCCACGATATCGACATTGCCCGCTGGGGCCTGGGAGTGAATACGCATCCGAACACTGTCGCTGCACTGGGGAGTAAGTTCTTTTTCGATGACGACCAGCAGTTCCCCGACAATCAGTACTGCGTTTTCGAATGGAGCGGCGATGGCAAGGTCGGCAACAAGCGGCAGCTTATCTACGAACAACGCGATTGGTCGCCCTACGTGCAAGAAGGCTACGAAAACGGCAATGCCTTTTATGGCACCAAGGGCCTGCTGTTGCTCGGTAAAGGTGAGGGATTCAAGGTCTTCGGCCCGCGTAACAAATTGCTGGAAGAAGGTACTGGGCGGTTCGATCTGGTTGCCCACCATCAGAACTTTATCGACTGTGTGCGGAGTGGTAATCGGCCGCATGCTGACGTCGAAGAAGGGCATCTTTCGGCATCACTGGCGCACTTAGCGAATATCGCCTGTCGCCAAAACCGAGTGTTGACCTTCGACCCAACCAAAGAAGAGTTCACCGGCGAGGCTCCCGATCAGTCGCTGCTGACACGGAAGTATCGCGCGGGGCATTGGTCGGTGCCGAAGGGAGTTTAGGCGTTTCGCCGGCGGCGTCACTGGCGGTGATCAATTCGTCCGGTTCATGTTTGGCCGGACGAATGAGCCAGGCCGTGATTAGCAAGATCGCGGAGCCAATCATCACGGCCTGAATGAGC
Source organism: Anatilimnocola aquadivae (assembly GCF_049819085.1). GTDB lineage: Bacteria > Planctomycetota > Planctomycetia > Pirellulales > Pirellulaceae > Anatilimnocola. The sequence continues at coordinate 5,987,219 of NZ_CP187419.1, read as the reverse complement.
GCGCCCGCGCGATCGATGGGAATGCGGGCAATCAGGCCAACTGTCATGCCGAGGCCGCCGCCAATTCCCATGCCCCAGAGCACGCCCTGTAGGCGATAGAACTGAAACAGGCCGATCATGCTCCCGACAAATGCTCCTGCCAGCAGGCCGGCGAGCATCGCGGGCAGATATTCGGGCGGATCGAGCAGGTCCACATCGCGTACCAGCGGTGCCACGGCCGCCGCCATCACGGCGCACGCCGTAAGAATCAGAAACAGCAGCGACAGCGGAAATGCCCGGCCACTTTTTGTTGATTCAGTCATGATGTAGCACTCGATCGATCTGTCATCGTTTCTCGGCAACACCTAAACGTCCAACAATCGCCAGGGTTGTTGGACAGGCTCTCATTTCTGAAGTTAGTCGGAAGTTGCTGTGGCGTTGTCACTTGCGACTCGCGGGCAGCTTTTCCAACTCACTCTTCTTGTCCAAAAACCGGGCTGATTGTTGGACAGGCCGCTCATTGACAACCGCAGCCCCAGCTCGCGAGCGCGACCTCACGCAACCGCACAGGCCGCCCGCGCATGTGCCTTTAAAATGTGAAAGAACTTGCCGACATTATCGGGTTGTGGTCGTCGATTGTCAAGTATGTATTTATTGTGTTGTGAAAATATATTGACGGAAGTGAGCTTGGTGGGAGTAGCCGTCGCAAATGACAGGGCGGGGCCGGCGCGCTACGGCTGTTGGGCCAACTTGCCATCATTGCGATTGATCAGCGCCTTGAAAATATCGTGCGACATGCTGCTGCTGACAAAGCGAACCGCACCATCGCCAAAGGCAATGTTGATACCGTTTTTGTGATCGCTGCCGAACGGTCCGACATACTTCGGATCATCCAACGAACTCCGCACAGATGCTACCGGATCAGGCTGAATCGGAATTCCACTTTCTTCCGGTGGCACGGGCAAAGTGGGGTCGGGGGGAAGACCACTCCCGTCGGGCGAAGCCGGCGGATCAACGGTGAACGGGCTGTTGGTGAAATGTTTGGGCTCCGAGCCTTCGACCACAGTTCCCGGCAAACCGAAGCCTTCCCCGCTACCCGGCCGGGGCAAGCCATTGGCATAGTTCTGGCTATTGAACATGAGGCCGCCGTTTCGCAGCGTGGCACGCGTCCCCGACAGCCAGCCCAAATCAAAAGCGTCGGGCAACTTCTCGCCGAGAAACAGGGTCGTGGAAACTCCGTCGGAGAGATCCTCTGACCGCAACTTGCTATTGAGGAAGAACACGCCGTTGTTCTTTTCGTCGATGGGAACTTCAACGTCGTGGTGCGCGGCGGCGTAGTTGCTGTATTGATCGGGTGAGACTACGGACGAAGGACATCGCATAAGTTTCGGCGGATCGGCCAACACGGCGGAGTTCTTCGGATTGTAAATGCTCACCGACCAATCGAGATTCTTGAAGACAATCTGCTGTTCGATGTAGGGCAGGATGTGGGCGATCCAATTGTGGTGATCGTCGTTGGGCAGGTTCTGCACAGGCGACTTTTTTCCCAAGGTGCCCGGCGGATAGAGCAGGTGCGCTTGCTCGTACTGCTGCACGCCGATAATCAGTTGCGTCAGGTGATGGGCACACTGCGCCCGTCGGGCCGTTTCGCGCGTGGCTTGAATGGCCGGGAGCAGCAGAGCCACCAGGACTCCGATAATCGCAATCACCACGAGTAGTTCGACCAGCGTGAACGCTGGGCGTCGCCGTGTATTTATGCGCTGACGCATTGAGATGTCCATTCGTAGTATTGTTATTCTTCGTTCGTTGGAATTGAGAGGACTCGTTCGGTCTGGACTTGCGCCCGCTGCACGGGATGATCGGGAAACAGGGCCGTGACAATCAGGCGATAGGCTTCGTCGTCCTGCTTGGTGACTGCGATGACCACTCGCCCTGTCTCGGCTTGCGAGGCCGAACCGCTGACCGTCGGCGTCCACGTTTCGTCGCGGAATCCATTGTCTTGCGCCAGTTGCAGGCGCGCGCGCTCGATGGCCGCTTGAGCCAGCAATTCGGCTTGCATCTGCCAGGTTTGCTGGCGAGTGAGCCGCTGGCTCGTCGCTACGTGACGTAAAGACACGCCCATGATGATGACCACGACCGCCAGCAAGACAATCGCGGTCATCATGGCGGCGCCGCGACGACGGCGGTGGTGGTGGTAGCTTTGCGACTTCATGGTCGGGGCTCCTGGCTGGGAGCGATTCCGCCACCTAGCAGTGCTTGAGCCAAATAGCCCGTTTGCCGCGAGCCCGCGCCGCTAGCTGGCGATTCTGCCTGAATCTGCAATTCGATCAGTTGCCGCGAACCAGCGGGCACGAGCTTGAAACTGATCTTCGAGCCAGGGCGTACAAAAAACGCTTCGCGTTGCAACTGCTGGTCTCCGCGCGAATGGACGCGCACCAGCCAATTCTCTTCACGCTCGTAGCGCCACGTTTCGTCCGCGTCATTCTTCAGCACACATTTCTCTGGCTCGATCGCGACCGACGCTGTGGCGGCGTGCACATCGCTCCGCAGCATGGCATCGAGGCGGACAAACTCACGCCGCTGTCGTTCACGCAGTGTGAACTGGCGTTGCGCTTTCAACAGCGACGCAAACATGACGGTCGCCATGGAAACGAGCAAACTCAACACGAAGATGGCGAGGGCCACTTCGAACAAACTGATGCCGCGGCGGTTTGTGCGCCGCAGGGGCAGAAAGGACCTGTTCATGGTGCGGCCTCCGCTGACTGGTGCTTCCAGCCTGTGAGCGCCACTCCCGGCACCGTTACTCCGGCGGCATCTCGCCAGGTGATGGCCACGCGAATCTGCTTGGCGGCGACCTCTCCTGCCGGTGGTTCTACCGCCGAAACCTGCACGCTCAACTGGGCCGAGGGAAGTTGCTTCAGCACTTCCGCAGGCGTTGTTTCGTCCTTCGCAGTTGTCACGGCCAGTTCGCCAAAGTCTTTGGCCAATAGTTGCTCCAAGCGATTTGCTGCCGCCCGCAGGGCAACCTGTCGCCCTGCGGCGACGCGTTCCTGCTTGCCTACCAGGGCCAATAACTGCGCGAACAGCACCATGCATACGATCAGCACGACGGCGGTCGCCGAGAGTTCGATCATGGTGAAGGCACGTCGCGATTGCGGCCGGCGTTTCACTCGAAATTTGGCTTGGCAGTTACTCACTTACGTCAGCCCTTGAATCAAAGCGATGAGTGGCAACATGAGTGCGATGCAGACAAAGGCGACAAAGGCCCCAAAGGATAAGAGCAACGTCGGATAGACGAACTGATAAATGACCATCATCCGGTAAGTGAGCCGGCGCATCAAACTTTCGCCCATTTCGTCCATGGCCCAAGGTAGATTGCCCGCTCGCACCGCTGCTTCCAGCACGGCCGCTTCGCTCTTTCCCAGCAGCCATTGGTTGCGCAGCGCCTGCTTCCAGTCGCGACCTTCGCTCACCTCGAGCGCCGCGCGCGTTAATCGCCGCCGCACATTGGGGCGTGGATAAACATTGGCCAGAATCATCAACGCTTCTGGCAGGGGATGATGTTGTTTCAACAGCAACGAGAGACTCCGCAGCACCAGGCTGGAATCGTAGCGCCAAAAAAGGAAGCGAAACGAGTAGAGGAAGTCCATGAAGCGCATCACATCGGGTTTCGGAGCGGAAGCGGCCTGCGTACGTAGACTCTTCTGCGGGGCCACCGGAAATGCATAGAAGCCCGAGTAAAACAGTACGCCAATCATCGTGCCCGCGGCACCCAACAGCATAAAGGGCACCATGAGCATCCAACCGCCGCGAACCGACCAACGGGCGACGTCGATCAGCGATTCGGTCATCACTGGCAGTTGGATGCCGAACTCTTCGAACATCTTTTGAAAGACTGGCACAATCTTGAGCATCAGGAAGGTCAAGATGGTTTGCAGGACAAGGAACAGGGCGCAGATATAGATCAGGCGGTTAATGACGGTTCGAAAGGCAGAATCGGAATCGCTGCCCCACTGCAGTTGCGAACGTAAGGTCAGTCCGCGCAGTGCCGAGAGATCGCTCAGGTTGACCGCTAAGCGCATGGGCGTGTTCAATCGCAAGCGTGCTTGCCGTGTGGCTTCGGCGAGTGTGGCTCCGGCTTCCAATCGTTCGGCCAGGTACAGGGCACGCACGCCAGTATCGCCGGCATGTTCTTGCGCATAGGCGCGGGCCGTTTCGGCGAGCGGAATGCCTCGTTCGGTAGCAAAAGCCAGTGCATTGAGAAGGGCATGATGTTCGCTGCGACGGAAGCGATCGATGAGCATCAGAATGGAGACGATCAGGATCGGTCCGTAGACGACACTCAGTACGGCGAAACTGCCAATACCAGCCCCAAAGATGCCGAGATAAATGAGAATCCAAGCGGCCAGCGAAAGTGCCAGCCGGGCCTGATTCGACGAAGTGACCATCTGGCGTCGATAGAACAGGCGCAGCGCCATTAGCAGCGCCACGCCGGGCACCAGCAAGATCGACAGAGCCAGTGGTCCAAGTTGTTCCATAAGTTCAATGCAGCGTCAGCGCAGCAATCAAGTTAGTCCGCGGATGAGGGTCAGCAGCGGGATCATGAAGCCGGCGACGATCATCATGACCATGGCGGCAATGATCAAAAACACGACGGTCGGGGCCAGGTGCAGCACCATGTTGGCTTGGGCCTGCAGTCTGCTTTCGAGCATGTCGGCAGCAGCACGAAGTGAATCGGGCAGGGTACCGATTCGTTCCCCCTGACGAATCAGCGGAAAGATCGAAGCGGGCAATTCGGGGGCAATCTGCATCGCCTGCGCGAGGGCCGCGCCCTGTTCGACTCTGCTGGCTAACTTCTGTGCATGTCGAGCCAAGGCAGCGTCCGAAATTCCTGCGGCAGTCAGTTGCAACGCTTGGGGCAGCGGAATGTGCTGGTCGAGAAGCAGTGCCAAAGCACGCAGGAACTCGCTGCTGCCGCTCCAATGCCAAAGCGGACCAATCACGGGCAAGTACGAGACAAAGCTGGACCAGCCACTGCGCCCGCCGATCAAGCGAATCAAGACGAGCATCAGCAGGCTCGCACCCAACAGCACGAAGGATGTGGGAACTCCGAAATCCATCAGCCAAAAGATGGCACGAGTACTTTCTGGCAGCGTGAGTCCGAGTTCTTCGAGCATCTTGCGCAGATCGGTCATCAACCACAGCGACAAGAACAGAAACAAGACATAGGTCGCCGCCAGTGAGATTAGCGGATAGTAGAGCGCGCCCATCACGTTCTGCCAATGAGCGCGGGCTTGTTCCCGAATGAAGAGCCACTGGCTAATCGCCATCGCTGGCTGGCCCGTCACCAGGGACGCCTTCAGCAAACCGGCTAAGGTCGCGGGCAGAGGCGACTCCTTGGTCAGAACCTGTTCGAGTGGTTCGCCCCGCTGGATGCGCTCGGCCACCGATCGCAGGACGCGCTGCAAACGGTGGTTACTCGTCCCTTCGGCCGCAGCCGAAAGTGCTTCTCCCAATTGCACGCCGCTGCGCGTCGCCTGCGTCAGCTGGCGGGCGACTTCGACGTTAGAAGCGGAGGAGAAGTGGGACAAGGTTTTTGCCGATTCGAGAAAACACCAGGAAGGAAAACTAGACGGTATCGCTCATTTGTTTCATGAGCAGCAGCCAGGGACCAAGCGTGACGAGTGCGTGGAACAAGGTTAAGGCTCCGCCGATAAACAGAGTCAGCAGGGCGGGGGCCCAAGTCGACAGCCAGGTACTGCGGCGGCGAACCTCGTCGTAATAGCTGGTGGCCATCTGTTGCAAGTTGGTGATCAAGTCCCGCTGGCCGTAGCCATCGAGCAGCATGCACGCCAGCAACGGCGGAAAGGGGGCCGGGGGCCGCTTCAATTCTCCCCGATGCAGTTGGTCGGCAAATTGTTTGGTGGCTTGAGCGAGTGGGCGAGAATGAAACGTCGCGCTGATCAATTCCAGTGATTCACCCAGCGGCAAACCATGGCTGAGCAAAATCGCCAGTTGATCGCACAACGAGGCATACTCACCCGCCAACCGCATCCGACCAATGCCGCCAACAATCCCCAGGGTGAAGAGATCGACGATCGACCATTCGCCGCGACCTTGACCGGCCCTTACCCACGCGATTGCCGCCGTAGCCAAGATCACCAGGGGAAACAAAGGCTGCCACAGCCAGGCCGATTGTTGTAGTCCGCGCACAATGAACTCGGCCGGGCCGATGTTCATTTCCCAGTCGGCACAAATATCCAGATAGACGGGGGCTAGTTTCGCCAGCCAAAACAAAAACAGCACATAGGTCATGGCGACCACCAGCAGGGGCGTGATGGCGGCGAGCACCATCTGTCGCCGTAGTTCGCCGGTTCGTCGGGCTAGTTGCGAGATGCCTTGCAGAACACCCGGCAGGTTCCCCGCACGAATGCCCGCCTGCAGCAGGGCCTGATAGCCGGGCGGAAAGCGTCCCTGCGTGCGACCTACCAGTTGATCGAGCGTCATGCCCGCAGCCAGTTCGTTTCCCATTTCATTCGCGACCTGGCCTAGTCTGCCCGGCAGATCTTGCCCCAGCAGAATTAAGCCGCGATCGAGAGGCACTCCCGCACGGGCCAGGGCGACGATCTCGTCGCATAGCGCCACGAGTTGATCCAGCGACAGCGGCCTAGCGCCAATCGGGTTCGCAGTAGGGCTCGATGTCGACATAAGCTGCAGGTGCTCAATGCGGGAGAGAGAAGGCTCATCAGTGTGGCGGCTATGACAGCAGATTTCAACCATCATTCGTCCGGCTCTACCTTGATTTGCGGGCGGCAATTCTGCCCGAGATTGCACTCCCCGCAGGGCAGCATGTGCCATTAGAATAAAGGCATGAACAAGCCTCCTATTCATCCTGCAACCAAACGCCGTGTCCGCTGGTCGACCGTCGCGGGCGTAGCCCTCATCGCACTGGCAATCGCCGGCTTTCTGTGGGGCGAATCGATCCAACTCGCTTGGTCGCAACGGACCGTGGCGGGTGGCTTTGATGCCAGCAAGATTCCCCTGCAAAGTGAACGGACGTATGGCTACCTGAAAGAGATTTGCGACATCGGTCCGCGAATCTCCGCTACCGAAGGAATGCGCAAGCAGCAGGAATTGCTTAAAAATCACTTCGAAAAACTAGGGGCCAAGGTTTCGTTGCAAGAGTTCGATGCTCGGCATCCCGAGACCGGCCAGCGAGTGCGGCTGGCGAACCAGATTGTCGAATGGCACCCCGAGAAGCGCGACCGAATCCTCATCTGCTGCCACTACGACACCCGCCCGTATCCCGACCGCGAGCCCGACCCGGCCAAACGTCGCGATCCATTCATCGGCGCAAATGACGGCGGCAGCGGCGTCGCCATGCTGATGGAACTGGGCAATCACATGGCCGGACTGCGCAGCAAGTACGGCGTCGACTTTGTCTTCTTCGACGGCGAAGAACTCGTCTACGACGACCAAGTGCGGCGCGATCCGTACTTTCTCGGCTCCGAACATTTTGCTCGCGAATATGCGTCGCACCCGCCAGGCCACAAGTATCGCTGGGGTGTGCTTGTCGACATGATCGGCGACAAAAACCTCACCATGTATCGCGAAGAAAACAGCATGGCCTGGCCCGACACTCGCCCTCTGGTGCTCGACTTGTGGAAGACCGCCGCCAGCTTAGGCGTGAAGGAGTTCGTGAACGTCACGCGGCACGAGATCCGCGACGATCACCTGGCCCTGCGTAACATTGCCAAGATTCCCACCTGCGACGTCATCGATTTTGAGTACCCAACCGCTCGGGGCGAATCGTACTGGCATACCACCCGCGATGTGCCGGAGAACTGCTCGGGCGAATCGATCTGCAAGGTGGGGTACGTCATCTCCGAATGGCTGAAGCGCGTGAAGTGACATGACGTCCGTCGCTCTCGCTGTTGTGTTGGTGCTGACCTCCATTGTGCTCGTTATCGGGCACTTGCGCGCGTGGCGAGCAGCCGACCATGGCGGACTCGGCGAGCAGGAGCGGGAGTTTCACTCCCGGCGTTTTCGCCGCCGCGTGCAAGCCAGCGCCATGCTGGGTGTCATCGGCCTGCTGCTGGTCGGCGACCTGTGGTTGAGGACCGGTTGGCCGGCTCTCTTGTACTGGTCTGGCGTGCTGCTTCTGCTAGGGTGGTTGCTCCTGCTGGCCGTGAGCGATTGGCTGGCGTCGCGCGTTCATTTCCGCCAGCAGATCAATCGCCTGCAAGGTGAACGAGCGCTCATTCAGGCTGACCTCGACCGCCTGCGAAACCATCATCGCTCACGCACCGAACCACCTCCCACCGATTCTGACGAACACTGACTCCGACGAAAGTTGAGTTCTGCATGCCCACGCTCAAAATTGCCGTGTATCCTGGCGATGGCATTGGTCCGGAAGTCACCACCGAAGCGGTCTGCGTGCTGGAAGCTGTCGCAGCCCATGAAGCAGACCTGAAGCTGCAACTCACTCACTTGCCCTGGGGCATCGAATATTGGAAGCAGCACGGCAGCGTGGTCCCGGCCGACTTCTTGCAGCAGGTGCGACCGTTCGATGCCATCCTGCTGGGTGCGGTCGGTTGGCCGGCCCTGCTGCCCGATCACGAAACGCTTTCGCCCCTCGTGCAGATTCGCCAGGCCTTCGATCAATACGCCTGCATGCGCCCAGCCAAGCTCTATCGCGGGCTGAAGAGCGTACTTGCCGGCAAAGGTCCCGACGAGATCGACTTTGTCGTGCTGCGCGAGAACAGCGAAGGGGAGTACGTCGACAATGGCGGCCGGATGAAGCGTGGCACGCCCGATGAGTTCGCGGTGCAGACCGCCGTGCATACGCGCAAGGGGGTCGAGCGAATTTTGCGCTACGGTTTTGAGATGGCCCGCAAGCGTCGCAAAAAGCTGACAATGGTCACCAAGTCAAACGCCCAGCGCTATGCCTATGTGCTCTGGGACGAAGTTCTGGAAGAACTCGCACCGCAGTACGCCGACATTCAAAGCGAACGGCAACACTGCGACGCCTGTGCCATGAACTTCGTCCGCTGGCCCGAGAAGTTCGATGTGGTCGTCGCCTCGAACCTGTTCGGCGATCTGCTCACCGACCTCGGCGGCGTGCTCGCCGGTGGTCTAGGCCTGGCACCAAGCACCAACACGAACCCCGAGAAGAAGTTCCCCTCGATGTTCGAGCCCGTGCATGGCTCCGCGCCGGATATCGCCGGCAAAGGGATAGCGAACCCGATCGCCGCCATCCTAAGCACCGCGATGTTGCTCGACCACGTCGATCAACCTGCCGCTGCCCAGCGAGTTCGAGCCGCCGTCGAGCAAACACTCCTGCAAGGCTCGGCCACGCCCGACCTCGGCGGCAAACTCACGACCCAGCAAATGGGCGAAGCAGTGCTCAGGCACATCGCTTCCTGACTCCTGCTGTATCGGGGCCACGCGACGTAAGTCCGCGCTACCAAGCTCCGTAAAGAGACCAACTTGTTCAACTTTGAAGGGCATTGTCGAACCGAAAGTGCCATATTACTCGGGTGCGGCGCGAATTCGTGTCCAGCGATCGGGTTAAAGTTGAACACCCCCCTTTTGCGGTTGCACGAGACTTACGGCGTTTGAGGCTCCACGACCAACTCTCGCAACGTCCTCAAATTCACCGCATCCCAAGGCTCGCCGTCCTCGTTCTCTGCCTTCTCTGTTTCCAGATACATGGGTGTGGCCACCATCCGCGAGTCGTTCATGAGCAGTCGAAACGGCTCGAGCCCCATTTCGCCGTGGCCAATATGCTCGTGACGATCGACGCGCGAGCCCAGCGGCTTCTTGCTGTCGTTCAGGTGCATCGCCTTCAGTCGGCGACGGCCGAGCAGCGTATCGAACTCGTGCCACAGGGCTTCATACTCGATCGCAGTTCCCAGCGGATAGCCGGCAGCAAACGCATGGCAGGTATCGATGCACACACCGACCCGATCCTCATGCTTCACGCCCGCGATGATCGCCGCCAGTTGGTCGAACCGACGACCCAGCGTGGTTCCCTGGCCCGCGGTGTTTTCCAGCAAGATTTGCGAGCCAACTTCACCGGCCAACTCATGCACGCGATTGATCGCCTGCGACACCTTGGCAATCGCCGCTTCTTCGGTCAGCTTCACTCCCGCGCCCGGATGCACCACGACGTACGGAATGCCGAGCGCCGCGGCCCGCTGCAACTCGACGATCATTCCTGCGATCGACTTCTGCCACAGCTCATCTGCTTCCGCTGCCAGATTGATCAGGTACGACGCGTGCGATAGCGGATGCCGAATCTGAAACCGCTCCAGCGACTCCGCAAACTGCTTCGCCTCCGCCGCCGATATTTCCTTCGCCCGCCATTGGTTGTTATTCTTAGTAAAGACCTGGCACGTCTCCATTCCCAGCGCACCGGCAGCGTCAATGGCTTTGTAGTAGCCGCCGGCAATCGACATGTGGGCACCGAGAAGAGGCATCGTAAACTCCGGAGGAAACAATGTCTTGTGACCCGACAATATATGGCGAGTTTCCTGACACTCACAGCCCGGCCGCATTGGGGAAAGCACTCCAACGCCAGGGGCTCAACGTCCGAGTTGACTCGCATTGCGTACGATTTTGCGACTTAGGGTACTTCAAGCTAGAGGTGTTTGACGGAGCAGTTTCAGCAGACGCTGATTTCGACACGGTCGAAGAAGCGATCGCAGACGTCAAATTGGTTTCTTCCGCTCTCACCAGCGCCAAGATTCGGCATCGCTTTACCGTTTTGGATGATGACGACAAGGAAGTCGCACAATTTGCTTACGACTACCCCTCACAGGACTGAGCGAAGGAGAAGAATTGCGAGGTCAGCCCTGTGTTGGCTTTGTGCCGCAAGCAGGCGATTCAGGATTCGCGATAAGAAATTCACCGGCAATCAACTTGTGGGCACTGAGGAGAGGCGTATGGGGTTCTCTTGAAAGCGGGACTGCGATTGTATTCAACGACCAATCTTGTACGTAATCGCCGTCGCAATCACAAAGAATTGCTCACCCCACGAACCATCGACGACGTAGATCTTCTCGTCGGGATCGAGTTGCGAGTTCCCTGGACGGACGACTTCAAAAAGTCCTTTGGGAAGATCGGCAAGTGACCCTATCCTAAGCCCCGCTATTTCACACTTTGGCGGCAGGCACACGAGCGAAGGCTCCCTAAACTCGAGCAGTCCATACTCAGCACCGATTTCCTTTCGGATTTGAACCGTGAGAAGTTTTTCATCCCAAGAAACTACCTCGATCTGCGAGTCGGCTAGAAACCGCAATAGTTGCGTCGGCAGGTCTTGATTGTCTGGGGGCATCATTGGCTCTTCGCTCACCAGCGAGATCACTCCTGACGTAACGAATCGTGGGGAGTTACAGTTTAGCGTGCTCTGTTTCGTTGTGTACGCCCGCTGAATTCGCCGTTCGTTTCCGCATGATGACTCCTGCCCGCTTATTGCTGCTCCGCCTGCTGGCCACGCTGATATTTTTCGCGTCGGGTGCGGCGGGCATGGTGTACGAGATCTCGTGGTCGCGGCAATTTGGCAATGTGTTCGGCCACACGGTTTATACGTCGGCAATCGTACTGTCGAGCTTTCTCGGTGGGATGGCCATCGGCTATTGGCTGGCGGGGCGATATCGCGGCAATTGGCAACCGCTGATGGCGTATGGCGTACTGGAGATCGGCGCGGGACTGTGGGCTCTCTTGGTTCCATTTGCTTTGCAAGCCGCGGCCGGCACGGCGCTCGGTTCGCTCGATCCGGGGCCTGCGAATTTGTATGTGCTGCTGCGAGTGCTGTTCAGTTTCGCCGTGCTGCTTCCCTGCACGATCGCGCTTGGTGCGACGTGGCCCATGATGGCCGCATTCTTGTCGCCGCGCGGCAACCCCGCCCCGCAATGGCTCAGCTGGGGTTATGCCACGAACACGGCCGGCGCGATGATCGGCTCGGTATTGGCCACGGCCTATCTGCTGGTGCAAGTCGGCGTGACGTCGTCCAGCCTGGCTGCTGCAGGTGTCTCGATTGCGTGCGGCCTGATTGCCTTAGTCCTACACGCGGCGATACGGACTGAAACGACGAGTTCGAACAAAGGCTGCATAGCGGACCTAACTGAAAAAATTCCGCTTCGTTGGTGGTTGCTCGTGGGCCTCTCCGGTTTCTCAGTCTTGGCGCTCGAAGTGCTCTACATGCGGCTCTTCTCCCTGGTGTTTCACAACAGCACCTACACATTCGGGATTGTCGTCACGGTGTTTCTGTTGGCGCTAGCGATTGGTTCTGCGCTCACGGGCTTTGTGGGTAGCCGAGTCTCACCAGCGCTCATTGCCGCGCTGGCCTGCGGAGCCGGGGGAGTATGCATTGTCCTGTCGCTGGGAATCTTTCGCCGCCTGACCAATTTCGATTATGTCACGGGCGAGTCGTTTCAAGATTATCTGTTCGTAGCCTTTCGCCTGGTCGTATGCGTGGTGCTGCCGCCCATCACGGCGCTCGGCATGATCTTGCCCATTGCCTGGCGCGCGATTGAACCGCGCCAAGCCAGCGAATCTCAAGTGGCCGGGCTCACAGCGGTCAGCACCATCGCCGGAGCCTGCGGTTCGCTGGCCGCAAGTTTCGCCTTGCCGCTGCTCGGCCTGTGGGGAAGTTTTGGCTTGCTGATTGCCGTCTATCTACTGTTGGCAGCGGCAATCCTGATCGCCCTGGGTGAGAAATGGCTGCAGATCTCGATCGGCGTCATTGCGGTGGTCGCGATCGAGTTCAACTGGCACAGCATGAGTACCGTGAAGACTCTGGAGCCCGGCGAGCAATTGTTGCAACGATGGGAAAGCGCCTATGGTTGGATCGATGCCATCGAGCAGACCAGCAGGCGCGGCGGATCGTCGCGCACGACGCAACAGAACCTGCATTACGGATTTGGCGACAGCCACACGAGTGTGCAGCGCGACTATCGCCAAGGGCATTTGCCGCTGCTATTGCAAGGACATGCTCAGGACGTTGCCTTTCTCGGCATGGGAACCGGTCAAACAGCCGCTGCTGCCATTCCGCACGAAGAACTGAAGAGCATCGTTGTTGTCGAACTTATTCCCGAAGCTGTGCAGGCCGCCCGCTATCTCAGCGAAACGAATCGCGGGCTCGTCGATCACCCTCGCGTCGAAATCCAGGTGAATGATGCCCGCCGTTTTTTAAGCGGCAGTGGGCGTCAGTTCGACGTCATCGTTTCCGACTTGTTCGTGCCGTGGGAGAGCCACACGGGCTATCTCTATACCGTCGAGCATTACCGGGCTGCCAAAAAGTCGCTTCGCCCCGGCGGTCTGTTTTGCCAATGGCTGGCCCTGTATCAAATGGGGCCTGCCGAGTTCGAAGCAATCGCCAACAGCTTTGCCAGCGTCTTTCCCAATACGACGCTCTGGTGGGTGCGGCCCAATCCCAACAGCCCCGTGCTCGGCCTGATCGGCACCGAACAGCCGATTCCTTATTTGCAAACCGCCGCCGCCAAAGGCTGGCTCGAACACAATCCGCATACCGGCGAGCACGATCCGCTGCTGGCCGACGAGCAGGCGATTCTTTCCTTTTACATTGGCGATTGGCACGTCTCCCCGCGCGCGCGCTTCAACACCGATGAGCACCCTATCGTTGAGTTTTCAGCACCCGTCTCGCATGGCGACAATCGCAAGTTACGCGGCGAAGCCATGCAGCAGTACTTTCAAACGGTGCTGGCTAAGTTGCCGCAACAGGGTGTGAATGTTGAGGGCGTGACCGGCCCGGCGAAAGATCATGCCTGGCGACTTCAACAGCAGCGGCAGTTGCTGGGGATCGCGGGTGAGTGAAGTCAATCCGGCGGTCGGTTGAGAAGGCAAGAGACTGCGGGCGCGAAGTGAATGTTGAACCAACAGGGGTCAGGAGTCTATGGCGAGCGGAGTGCAGCGAGTTGGCTGAGAAGTTCGTCGCCAAAGAATGGCGACCCCGGTTTGGTTAGGGTTTCAACACTTCGGCCATTTGTTCGATGACGCGCGGGGTGGCCAGGTTGGGTGTGCGGTGGATGAGGTGGACGAAGTTGTCGGCGAGGATCTCGTCGGGATGCAGAATGTAGTTGGTGTTCTTGCCGATCTGGTCGTGAAAGCTGGTGACTTTGGTGGGATCGAGCACGACCGGTTGCGCATCTTTCATGCGCGGCTGCCACTTGCCATCGACCTTGTCGACGACGAGTAAGCGAAACGTCACGTAGCGAAAGAAACTGCCACCCGTCTTGGCATCGTAGGCTTTGGGCGTGGCGTACAGGATCGGCACAGCGGTTAGCTGCTGATCTTCGTTCTTCAGTTCAATGAACGAATCGAGTCGAGGGGCATCGGGGTTGGTGATGCGGCGATCTTCCAGCGAAACGGGGAGTTCGATTTCATTACCGGCAGTAAAGCCGACAATCTTGTAAAGCGCTTTGCGAGTCGTCGCGTCGTGACGGCTGAGGACGTGAAACAGTTCGTGTAACAGCAGCGAATCGAACTGCGGCGAGTTATAACGCAGCACCTTGGCGGGCAGGATGATCGCCGTGCCTCGGGTGTAAGCAGCTTCCCCTTCCTCTTTGCCTGTGGTGCGAATGAGTTGCACTTCCTTGGGCAGTGCCAGTCGATACGGAGCCAGCTTGGTTTTCAGATTGGCAACAACCGTGGCGATTTTTTCGCGTTCGGCGGGCGACCATTCCACCACTTGCTCGGCGACCAGTTGCTTCCAGTCGTCTTTGGTCACCTCGCGATCCGTCTGCAATCGCGACTGCAAATCAAACTTGCTGAGCCGGCGGGAAAAGTCGTCGTCGGCTAGCAGAATCTCCTTACCATTGGCCACATCGGCAAAAACCAGCTTGGTGGAGTTCGTCAGTTCGAGTGGTTGGAGCGGTGCCTCTGCGGCGCGGCCCGCACCCAGCGAAACGAAGAATGCCAGAGTAACCAGCAGGCAAGGTTGCAGTCTCATGAAAGTTCGCTTTGCGGGCAAAGTGGTGGCAAGCAGGGATACCTCTAATTTAGCGGAACCCGTATGATTGCAAGGGAGCAACAGGACAGCAGCGGAAGTGAATCCGCTCGTGACGCGAATTGACATCGAGTGAGTTGGCAGATGGCACGTTGGCCGCGACATGTTTGGACCACGGTGTTCACCTATGGGGCGATCTTCGTACTCTTCCCGCTGCTAAGTTGGCTGGCCTACGCTTGGGTCCAAGGGTGGTTGTTTTGAGGGGACGAATGACAAGCGATTCGACACAGCAGGCATTGTTGCAAAAGTTAAAGCCGACCGGCCAAGAACACCTATTGCGATTTTGGGACCGGCTCTCACCGCCCGAGCGCACCTCGCTGGCCAGGCAGATTGAAGAACTCGATCTCGAATTATTCACGCAGCTCAAGCAGAAGTACGGCGGCACCAGCGCCGCAGCCACCGGCGATCATCGTGACCATTGGGCAGCCCTTGCCGCGCGAGCCAGTTCGCCCCCAGCGATGCGACTCGATGGCACTGGCGTTAGTTTTTCGAAAGAAGAAGCCATCGAGCGCGGCCAGCAATTGCTGAAAAGTGGCCGCGTCGGCATGATTCTGGTCGCTGGAGGATTGGGCACGCGACTCGGCTTTGATGAGCCCAAGGGAATGTTCCCGATCGGGCCACTGTCGCAACGAACACTGTTTCAGGTTCTCATCGAGCAACTGCTCGCGGCTCGCAAGCGATACAACTCGAACATTCCGCTGTATTTGATGACGAGCCCCGCGACCGATCAAAAGGCTCGCGACTTTCTGGGCAAGCACGACAATTTTGGCCTGCCTGCCGAAGACCTGCACTACTTCTGTCAGGCCACGATGTGGGCCGTCGATGACCAGTGGCAGCGGATTCTGCTCGCGTCACCCGGCGAAGTGGTTACCGCGCCTGATGGTCACGGCGGGCTGCTAAAAGCGTTCGAGAAAAGCGGAACGCTCGCCGATTGTGAACGTCGCGGCTTGAGCGTGCTGTTCTATGGCCAGATCGACAATCCGTTGCTGCAGGTCTGCGATCCGCTACTGATTGGCAGCCACTCGCTGGCAAAATCGGAGATGACGACACAAGTGGTGAAGAAGCGGCATGCTCTCGAACGCGTGGGAAATTTGGTCGCGGCAGATGGCCGCGTGCAGATGATCGAATACAGCGATTTGCCGGATGAGTTTGCCAAGCAGACTTTGCCCGATGGCTCGCTGAAGTTCTGGGCCGGCAACTTGGCCGTGCATGTGCTCGATGTCGCGTTCTTGCGACGAGCGTCGCAAGCCGAGGATGCCTTGCCCTTTCACATCGCTCACAAAAAGACGCCGCACGTTGACGAGAGCGGCAACAAGGTTGATCCACAGCAGCCCAACGCCTTTCGCTTCGAGCGATTCATTTTCGATCTACTGAATTCAGCCAACAATGCACTCGTGATTGAAGCCGATCCGGCTGAAGCGTTCGCGCCGGTGAAGAACGCCGATCGCGAACCGACCGACAACGCGCCACTGGCTCGGCAGGCAATGATGGCCCTCCATCGTCGCTGGCTGAGAGCAGCCGGCGTGCAGATTGCTGACGATGTGCCGGTCGAACTGAATCCGCTATTCGCTGCTTCGCCGGAAGAAATTGCGGCCAAACTGCCTGCCGGGACAGTGATCGACCAACCAACCTATTTTTCATCTACAGGACCGACGGCGGTCCGAGAACCATTGCGTTAAGGACTGACGCTCATGCTTCATGCGGTCATTATGGCGGGCGGTGCGGGAACGCGATTCTGGCCCCTCAGCCGGTCGGCAACTCCCAAGCAACTACTCGCGCTCGTTGGCGAGCAGACGATGATCCAGCAAACGGTTGGCCGGCTCGACGGGCTCGTCACGCCCGATCGCCTGTTGATCGTTACTAACCAGCGGCTTGTGCAGCCCATGGCCGAGCAAATGCCGCAGCTTGTTCCCGCGCAGATCCTCGGCGAACCTTGCAAGCGAGATACCGCCCCCTGTGTTGGTCTCGCTGCGCTGCTCGTCAGTCGCCAAGATCCCGATGCCACGATGGCGGTGATGCCCGCCGATCATCTCATTCAGCCTGTGGCGGCCTTTCAAGGCGCGCTTCGCCAAGCAGTCGAACTCGTCGATCAGGATCCGTCGCGGATCGTTACCTTCGGCATTCGCCCGACGTATGCAGCCGAGATTTTTGGCTACATTGAATGCGGCGATTCGTTGCCTGTGGTGACAAAGAAAACGACGACTGAACCGGCTAGTGCTTACCGCGCGACACGCTTTCGCGAGAAGCCTGCCCGCAGTGTCGCCGAGCAGTATTTGGCTGCCGGAAACTTCTTTTGGAACAGCGGCATTTTTGTCTGGAAGGCGAAGACCATCGTCGATGCCCTGACCAAGTACGAGCCGCAGATGATGGCACATTTGCAGACGATCGCCGCAGCCTATGAAACACCCGATTTTAACGCCGTCTTCGAACGGGAGTTTACCGAGATTCGCGGCAAGAGCATCGATTTTGCCGTGATGGAGCACTATCCCAACATTGTCGTGCTCAAGGCGCCGTTCACCTGGGACGACGTTGGCAGCTGGCAAGCGATCGCCCGTACCGCCGGCAGCGACGAGCAAGGCAACACCGTGCAAGCGCGGCATGTTGGCATTCGTACCAGCGGCTCCATCGTGCGTGGGCCGGAAGATCACTTGCTGGTCACGCTTGGCATCAAAGATTGCGTCGTCGTACACACGCCCGATGCTACCCTCGTGGCGCACAAGGCCGAAGAAGAAGCCATTCGCGAAGTGGTAAAGGAACTTGAACAGCGAGGCTGGCGCGAGTACCTGTAGCCGAGTGTTTGCTCGCTACGAAATGGTCACGTGCATCGCCTCGAGCTTATCGAGATCGACGATGGCAATCTTGTGCGGATTGGCCCGATAGAGCGCCCCGGGATTGAGCACCAGCGTTTTTCCTTCGCGGTGCATCTCGGCGATGTGCGAGTGGCCATAGCAGACCAGGTCGTACTCACCGCTGGTCGTCACCTGACGAAATTTCTTCGCGTCATCGCTGTGGAGTAGTGCAATCCGGCGACTACCGAGCGTCAGATCGGCAAAGGCTCCATGAAAAGTGCCACCGGCTGCGGCCACTGCTTCGCCGAGCAGTTCTTCATCGCCGTGGTCTACGTTGCCGACGACATAGTGCGTGGGCCACAGCGAGAACGCAGGCGGAATGTGGGAGGAGCCTAGATCGCCGCAATGCAGCACTGCTTCGACTTCAAGTGATTCGAGCATCCGTGCGGCAGCCTGCGCGTTCTGAAGGTGGCCGTGAGTATCGCTGACGATTCCAATTCGCATGGTGATGAACTGCTCCTGATTGCCGTGACGCAAGCGCGATCCTCGCCCGGTCGAGTGTAGCAGCTAGGGGTCACATGTTGCAAAAAGGCATCATGGCCCACAGTTCCCAAAAAACAGTTAGCAAGCGTAATGTTCGCTCTCGCAAGCCTTTGCCGTCATTACTGAATGTCGAATGTCTTCCGGCACTTCACTTGCAATTAACACAACTTCGGTTCATTCGTGGCGAGCCCAGTCCCCTCGGGCTTGCTGCGGATGGACCTCCCCCGCGCCGCGTAGTTACGTGGCAAGTTGGTCTCGCAACGCTTTCCGCTGAGTCTGGCATGAATCTGGGCGATCTTCTCGAACTGGGGGCTGTCACAGCTACCCACGCGCCTGTTTTCATCGAATGCCGAGCGACGATTCCTCACGGTGCCATCGAGCAATACTGGTCAGCCTCAAAATGCCGGTTGGAACGATGGTTCCGCCTGTTTCGCGGTTCTTCGTCGGGCATTTGCTCAACCACGCGGCTGGCAGAAGTCGTACACGAAGTGCTGGCTAGCGAACTACTCACGCGGGTCTTCGCCTCGCTGTGTGTTGGGCACGACACTAGATGCGATCAAGCAGAACTGGCACCAATTGCCCAGAACGTGCTGCAAGGACACATGGAGGCGCGCAACTATGCTCTGCAGTGGATGATTACCGGGCAGGGAGTCGACTTGAAGACGGCCGTCGATTGCAACCGCTTTCGTCGCCGCGTCGAACGCTGGACCGACATGCTCCTCGGCCGCATGGCCGCCTACTCCGATCCAACTCCACTGGCGTTTGAAGCGGAGCGAGCCCTCGACTTTGCCGAAGATTTTGACTGCTCCCGTTCATCGAACGATTTTGCCTGGAGCCTGGCGATGGCTGCCACGCGAGCATCATTTCAAACGCTGCAGCAGCCTACGTTTCACGCCGATCTCAACCGGCAGGTCGCTTCGGCGGTGCTCGGCTGCCTGGGGACCGACGTTTTCGACAGCCTAGGACTTGGTCGCTCGCTGTGGCTCGAACGGCTCTCGCGCACGGCCAGCGACACTCAGGGACTAATCGATCAGTTAATCCGGCTGGACTCAGGTTTGCCGATTGCTGAACGTGGCGGCAGACCTCCTGGTCTGCCGTATTAAGCTTGCCGTTTGGCCAGTGCCGCTTCTCGCGAGGCTTGCCGCTCCCGAATGTTCTCGAGTGAATCGTTCGGCGTGGCGCGAATCAAGTCCTTCGTGTACTCTTCGTGCGGCCGCGCGTAGATGTTTTCCGAAGGTCCGAATTCGAGAATCTGTCCCTTGCGCATCACGGCCATCATATCGGCCATGAACTTCACGACGCTCAGATCATGGCTGATGAAGATGTAGGTCAGCCCGCGCTTGTCTTGCAATCGCTTCAGCAGATTCAACACTTGCGCCTGCACAGACACATCGAGCGCTGAAACCGATTCATCGCACACGATGAACTCCGGTTCGACCGCCAGGCACCTGGCAATGCAGATGCGTTGACGCTGGCCGCCGGAGAACTCGTGCGGATACCGGCCCAGGTGTTCCGCCTTCATGCCGACTTCTTCCAGCAAGGCCACCGCGCGATCGCGGCGATCTTTCGAGCCGCTGCCGATCTTCTGAATCACCATCGGCTCGGTGATGGCCGCTTCGATGGTGAGCCGCGGGTTCATACTGCCGTATGGATCCTGAAAAATGATCTGCATTTTGCGACGCATCCGCCGCAAGTCACCGCTGCCGAGCGTCGCGAGATTCACCCCGTCGTAGATCACTTGCCCTGCATCGGGTTCGATCAAGCGCAAGATCGCGCGCCCGGCAGTCGTCTTGCCGCAGCCCGATTCGCCGACCAGCCCTAGTGTCTGACCACGATAGACATCAAAGCTGATGCCGTCGACCGCTTTCACGTGATCGACCACTCGCAGCAACACGCCCTTGCGCACCGGAAAGTGAACTTTCAATCCCTTGACCGACAATAGTGGCTGTTGCCCTTCGATGACGGCCTTGGTATCCGGCGCGTGCTGGCTTTCTTCCCAAGGATGCCCAATCGCCTTTAACACCGAACGAGGATGCAGTAACCGGCCGCGACCTTGCGTAGTAAGTTGCTGCAGACGGTCGGGAGTCAGCTGCTTTTCGATGACTTTCGCGTCCGGACCTTCGCCGCGAATCTCCATGAAGTCGGCGACAGTAGGCAATATCTTGTACGGTGTATCGAGCCGCGGCTTGCAGGCCAGCAGGCCCTTTGTGTACGGATGCTTGGGGTTCGAGAAGATGTCGATTACTTTGCCGTACTCGACGACCTTTCCCTGCAGCATGACGGCCACGTCGTCGGCAATTTCAGCAATCACGCCCAGATCGTGCGTGATGAATAGCACGCTCATGCCGCGCTCGTCCCGCAACCGCCGGAGGATATCGAGAATCTGAGCTTGAATCGTGACATCGAGCGCGGTGGTGGGCTCGTCAGCGATGAGCAGCTTGGGATTGCACGAGAGGGCCATTGCGATCATCACGCGCTGTTTTTGCCCACCGGACATCTGGTGTGGATACGAGTCGACTCGCTTTTCCGGATCGGGCATGCCCACTTCGCGAAACAGTTCGATCGTCCGTAGCTGAGCTTCCTGCTTGGTCACATTTTGATGGAGCCGAATTGCTTCCATCACCTGCGCCCCGACCGTAAAGACCGGGTTGAGCGAAGTCATCGGCTCTTGAAAGATCATGCTGATCTCTTTGCCGCGGATCTTCCGCATCTCCGGTTCTGGCAATTTCACCAGGTCACGCCCCAGGAACGAAATGCGACTGAGCGGCTCGATCTTTCCTGCCCCCGCCAGCAGGCGCATGATCGAATATGAAGTCACGCTTTTGCCTGACCCCGATTCACCAACAATGCCCAGCGTTTTGCCTTCTTCCAGCTTCAGCGATACGTGATCGACCGCGCGTACCACTCCCGTTTCGGTGTAAAAAAACGTCGCCAGATTGTCGACGTCCAGCAAGAGCTGTTCAGACTTCGGCTTGGTTGCGGTCGCGGTGGTCATATCGCTTGTGAACTCTGTTCAGCGGTTCGATGCTTACTTCTTCGATTCGCGTAGGCGGGGATCGGTTGCCTCTTGCAGGCCTTCGCCAATCAGGTTGTAGGCCAGCACCGTCAGAAAGATCGCTGCGCCCGGAAACATGGTCATCCACCACATTGCTTGCAAATTGCTACGCCCCAGGTTCAACACAGTTCCCCAGCTGGGCGTATCGGGCGGAGCACCAATGCCCAGAATACTCAGGCCAGCTTCCATCAAAATGGCGGCTGCGATGCCGAACGAAATCGGCACTAGCACCGGTGCCATCGCATTGGGCAAAATGTGCAAGAACACGATACGCGGAGTGCTCGCCCCGAGCGCTCGTGCGGCGGTTACGTACTCGGCAGCCCGCAGTTTAAGAAACTCGGCGCGCGTGAGTCTGCAGATCGATGGCCAACTCGTCAGGCCGATGATAATCATCGTGTACCAGATTGAAGGTTTATCGACGATCGCCAACAGGGCCAGAATCACGATGAGCGAAGGAACGCACATCACGATCTCGGTAAATCGGCTGATGACAAAATCCACAGCACCGCCCAGGTAGCCAGCCATGCCGCCGAGCGTAATTCCAATGGCTGCCGCAACACCGGTGGCGACAAAGCCAACCAGCAATGCCACCTTTGTGCCATGCACCATTTGAGCGAACACGTCGATACCACCATCGGTCGTGCCCATCAGGTTGAATCGGTTCGGTTTTCCCTTGTTACCGATGGGATTCGCGGGGACACCGGGAAACTCACCGGCCTCCACGGCGCGAAGGGGATCTTGATAGACGAGAGGCCAAACGGCCCAGCTATTGGGATCTTTTGCCTTCAGGTTGTGATAGAACTGGCCGTAGAACTCGTCGCGAAAAAAAACCGGATTCTCAAATGTTCGGTGAAAGTAATACAAGGCCGGGAAGTAATAGTTTCCCTTGTACTTGCAGACAACCGGTCGCGTGCCCGCAATGGCTGGCGAAAAGATCGCTACCAGCGACAAGATGATCACATACCCCACGGCAATCATTGCCAGCGGCCGGCGCGAGAACCTGTGCCAGGAATCGGCCGCAAAACCGCGCGAACGACCCGGCTTGGTCGGGTGCGGCGTGGCGACGGTTTGCCCAGCCAGATTGGAAGGAGGCGTTGGTTTGAGATCGCTAGACATGTAGCGGACGAATCCGGTGGTGCTATTTGTAGGTGATGCGTGGATCGAGGAAGGCGTACGCGATGTCGGCGATCAGTTGGCCCGCGAGAGTCAGCAGCGTAAACATCAGCACCAATCCCATGATCAAGGGATAGTCGCGCCGAGAGATCGATTCGTAGAACAGGTTGCCCATTCCCGGCCAACTGAAAATCGATTCGAGAATGACGGCACCACCCACGAGCGACGGCAACGACAGACCCAGCAGGGTAACCAGCGGAATCAACGTATTGCGGAAACCATGATTGACGATGATCCAAAACGGATGCACGCCTTTGGCTCGCGCGGTGCGGATGTAATCCTGCCGCATCACTTCTTCCATGTTGGCTTTGGTAAAGCGACTGTCATAGGCCAGTGAGCCATAGGTCAAGCAAGTCAGCGGTAGAATCATATGCGTCCACACATCCCACGCTTGGCTCAGCGGGGGCAGCGAGGAGAAATTGTTACTCACCATGCCACTGGCCGGCAGTGAGAACATCGTGTTTTGTAGCCTGAGGTAGAAGAAGACGAGCAACCACAGGGCTGCCACGTAGGACGGCAGGGAGTACAAGAAATAAAGCAACAAACTGATGGTCCGCTCGCGCAAGGTGCCGCTGTTGGCGACCGAGTACAAACCGATGGGAATGGAGATGACGTAAGCCAGAATGATCGAAGGAATGGACAGCAGCAAGGTAGGCCCGAGACGCGCGAGAATCGACTTGCGAACGGGTTGCTTCTCGAAGAAAGATGTCCCCAGGTCGCCACGTGGCAATCGCATGAGCCAGTTGCGATAGCCGATGTACCAGGGCTTATCGAGACCAAAGGTCCGATTCAAGCGTTCGAGATCCTCTTTGCTGATCTTTTTGCTGGGATCGACCGCTGCTGCCTCATTCGTAAGGGGAGTGCCCGGCATGTGACGAATGAGCGCGTAAACAAAAAACGTGATCAGCAGCAGGGTGAATGCTGCAAAAACCAGTCTACGTATCAGATAATTGAACATGGCGTTCTAGCAACAATGGCAGGCGGCACGAAACCCAAAAGGCAGTTGTGGTTTGGCGTTACTCGGCTGCTCGATAGATGCTGCTGAACCCTGGACTGTAGTGGTAGGGGCCGCGGGGACTAAACATGTAACCTCGTAGGCCCTTGTTGAAGCCATAGTAGGCGTTCTGAAAGTAGAGCCACGTGTAGGGCTGATCTTCCCAAAGGATGAGGTGGATCTTGCCGTAAATCTCGGCCCGCTTCTCCTCGTCGAATTCCCTGCGAGCCTTGGCAAACAGCTCATCGATCTCGGGGTTGATATAGTTCGCGTAGTTGCGTTCTTCCGTGCTGCCCCAAATGTTGTAGCTCGTGTCGGGATCGGCACCTGTTCCCCAACCGCCAAATGCAGCTTGAAACTCCTTCTTTTGAAGCTTGTCTTGCAGTACGGAGAACTCCAGCGGTCGCACGGTGCAAATGACGCCGATCTTCTCGAGGTTCTGCTTCAGCAAGGTGCAAATGGCAATGCGATCGGCCTTGTCAACGACGAGAATGCCGAACTCGAACTTCACCTTTTTGCCGTCGATCATCTTGTCGAGCACGGCATCGTTATCGGTATCTGCCCAACCAGCTTCCTTGAGCAACTCTGCAGCTTTTTTCAAGTCTTGCTCCAGGGGTTTTGGCGGATCCTTGGGAGCCCAGCGTGAAGTGGGATGAAAGATTCCATTGCAGGGCTCGTCGAGACCGAATCGCAGTTTTTCGAGCAACTGCTGATGATCCATGGCATAAGACATCGCCCAGCGAGTCTTCTTGTCAGCAAAGAGCGGATTCGTGCAATTCCACAAAAAGTGAAAGCTGGTCCATTCCAGGCCGTAGGCCTTGGTGGAGTTTTTGTAGAACTCGTCATTCGTGGTTTCGTTCAGCCACTGCGCTGGGGTAAGAATCATCTCGTCGAGATCACCACCCTTTAGCTGCAAGAGGGACGCAGCGGAGTCCTTCATCATCTTGAAACGAATGGTTTTGAAGTACGGCTTGTCTCGCACTTGCTTACCGTCGTGCATGTAGTAACTGTCGCGACGTTCGAGCAATGCTTCTTGGCCCAGGGTGCGATTGGCGAAGACATAAGCACCGCCGGAAACAGGTGCCTTCTCGTACTTCACCCAGTAGTCGCCGTGTTGCAGCGTCGGATCAGCGGCTAGTTCCTTGGGGTTGTCATAGATGTGCTTCGGTACGACGGAGAAATTGACATTCCACACATTCGTGGCGAGGGCCTCTTTGTGGAAGTAGACCAGCGTGTGATCGTCGTAAGCTTTGATGTACTTAATCTTGTCGGTTCCAGATCGCTGTGCGGGAACAGGCACAGCTTCGGTCATAATGAGGCGGAAGCTAAACTCCACATCGTGGGCTGTGATCGGCTTGCCATCGGACCAGGTCAAGTCGTTGCGCAAAACGACCTTGTCGTACAGGAGGTCTTTGCTGGTCTGCCAGGAAACCACGGCGTCCTTGCTCGCAAATGGCTTGAAGTTCCAATCGAAGCCAAACAGGCCGAATCCTGTCAGGCCGTTGACGTCTGATTCTGTGACGGAACTGCTCAGCAACGGATTTGTCGATTTCACGTCAAACGGTGCGTGGCGAATGATCTCGCCGTCCCAGTTCACGTCCTTTTCGTCTGCGGGAAGACGTCCCAGGGCGCTGAGGATCTTTTCGTTGGCTTCGGCTGAATCGTTCTTAAGTGCCAATGCCTCGGCAACGGTAACTCGGGGCGTCTCGCCAGCTTGTTTTTCTTTCAGCAGCACCATGCCATCCAGCACGGGCTTGTCGATCCATTCTGCCTTGGCATCGAGTTCGGACAGCGGTGGTGGAGTGAAATCCGCCACCAAATCGCCCAGCTTAAATTCCTTTACTTCTTCGTCGACGCCAAAATCGCAACCTGTCGCTGCAGCTAGAATCGCCACTGCGCACAGAGAAAAAGCCTGCAAACGATGGAGCATCATCGTGAAATTCTCACTTGTTGCTGATGAATGGCAGCGGACCGTGGTTCTTTGCCTCGGCTGCTGATTTGCTGGTCAATCTAGCCCTTCTGCGCAAAGGCATCAACCTTAGCTGTCTGGGTGGGGCCAACTGGCGGGTGAAAGGTGGGGGGTGAAAGGTTCACAGCGACTCGATCGAGGTGCTGACGGTGACAGAGGGATCGCCGGCACGGATAACCGCAAGGAGAACCTTCAGATCTTCTTGAATCTGCTGATAGAGAAAGTAAGCAACGGAAATCGTGACGATTGCGGCCAGGATGATGACGACAAGCCAGGAAATGTTATCGGGGTACCAGGGCGCTCCGGCGACGAATGTGGGCTTATACACCGATGCTAGAATCAGCAACGAAACAAGGGCAACACCCATTGTGCTCACCAAAAAAAGGGACGATTGACGACGAATTCGTCCGAGTTGGTGCTGTTCCCATTCGTCGGGAGTGCCCGCACCAAGCAATGCGGGATAATGGGCCCGCAGGACGACCCAGGTGGTTGCCAGCCATGGTAAGGAGAGTGACATCAGGCCGCATAGGGTCTGCGAAATCACAAAGTGAATGTAGAACTTCGTGGGCACGGGACCGAACTCTGCAGGCAGAAACAGATGGATCGAGGTGGGAAAGATGATTCCAGCAATGACCCATTCGATCGCTGCGACCCAGCATAGGCACGATCCCCACCAGAGAACACGCCGCCGCGCAACGTTCACGATGGCAGGGTCCATGACTCCTCTTTGTTCCCGATACTGACGTATCGCCCTGCTGACTGGAACCATGTACATCAGCACGAGTATGACCCCAAGTGGGTAGGCAATCGAGTTCACAAACATCGAGGTAATTTCAAACACGTGTTTCAGCGCAGCCTGTGCTGCCAGATAGCCGGCTTCATCGCCCGGCAGCAATTCGCGACGAAAATTGTGGATCATTTCGTCTTGGTTGTAGAAGAAATTGATCGCCCCCCAAATGGCCAGCGCCGGCATATTGATGGGAATGAGCGAGAGGAGCGGATACTTGAGCGCCAAGCCGCGCCAGCCACTTTGGGCTCGTTCCAGAAAACTCGAGGCGCCCGGAATCAGGCACAGGCGAAGCTGCCGCGCGAGCTCGATGCCGTTCAGCGGGCGGTCATCGGGATTGGGCGATAGGAGGCGCCGCAGCACTTTCTCCAGGCGATGGCCGGTGCCATCGGTGGGATTGCCGCCGCGGTAAGGGCGTTCCTCGTGTCGCCGGCGAATCATCTCGACCAGCTTGGTGTTCCATTCGCTATCGAGCGAGCCGTCATCGAACGGGCGTTCGCCAAAGTAGAGTTCCCACAGTAGTACGCCGAGCGAGAACAAATCGCTCCGTTGATCGAGTTCTTCGGGTTGGCGCGTATGCGTGGGGCTGCAGGCTTCGAGCTGCTCCGGCGACATATAGGCCAGGCTGCCGCCGAAATAGGCCGCTGGCGAAGCACCCTCGATTTTTGAGCAAAAGCTGATGTTGAAGTCGGCCAGCTTCGGCCAACCATCTGCCCCGATCAGCACATTCGCGGGCTTGATATCGCGATGCAAAATGCCGCGACCATGAGCGTATTCGAGAGCCTCGGCCAGCTTTGCGCCAATGCGGCAAACCACCTGGCTCCAAGGTGCCGACGAGATTTCTTTCGGCCAGGCGGCGATTGCCAGCGGAGGTACGCCCGCTTTGATCATCGCCTGCGTTGCTGCCAGGACGAGAATCTGTCCCGTTCGTGCCGGAGCAGGGTTTTGCTGAACGAGTTTCACCACTTCAAGCAAGGTGCCGCTCGGAGCAAACTCCATGTAGAGCAGGCGCAACTTGCGTTCGAGCATTTGCCGCTGATCGAACACACGGACGATGCCCGGATGATCGAGCTGCGCGAGCGTTTGCGGCTCATTTCCCTTGTCGGCGGAGATCTTCAATGCCACCTGTCTCTGCATCGAGACCTGCCGAGCGAGATAAACGCGACCGAAAGCTCCTTTGCCAAGCTCAAACTGTAATTCGAAATCGTCAAGTCGCTGACCAATATGCAGATTCGAGAAAATCTCGGTCCGACACAGCGATGTCGATGTGGTCACCGTATTCGGGTCGCCAATCACGCGACGCAATGCCGCCGATGACTTGGGAAAGCGATCGCAATATTGATCGACCGAAACGACCTGCCCCGACGCTCGGCGGACATGAAACTCTTCGCAAATCAACTCCAGCGGCAGATGCCCGTTTTCAAGTACTTCGGGAAACTCGGCAGCGTAGCTTTCGAGCGATTTAAAGTCATGGAGTTGCGACCGCTGCTCTAAATCGGCTTTGATAAGCTCGACGAGGGTCAGCCTGCGGAGTGCGTGAGGCTGGGCGGGGAGATAGTCAGCTAGTGGCGGAAAGTGTTGCGTTTGCCACGCGGCGAGAAATCGCGTGACCCATTGCTCGATCTCGCCCCAGGCTTCGGTGCCGGCATTGATCGTCAGGTCCATGAGCAATTGCAGATTCAGTGCGAAGTGACCTCCGGCTCGTGCAGCAATGCACTCCATAGTGAGCCGTTATTTCTGATGGTACACTATCGGCGGCCAGCTGAGTGCGGGCTTCCGCCAAAGCCGACCGCTACCGATGAGCTTGGGTTTATGAATCAATCGCCCGACGATCCTCTGACCGAACGCCTGCGCAAGCGCGAGCCTGCGGCGCTGGCCGAGTACCTGCAGCAACGCCGCCCTCAGCTGATGGCGTTTATTGAACGGCAACTGGGTACTGCGTTGCGCCGCAAGGTCGAGCCCGACGATGTCTTTCAAGAAGCATCGGCCGAAGCAGTTCGCGCGTTGCCGAACGCTGAACTCTCAGAGCGAGATCCGTTTTCTTGGCTCTGTCAGATTGCCGAGCGGCGAATCGTCGATTTGCACCGTCGCTACTTCGACGCGCAAAAACGTGATGCGGGACGCGAAGTACCGCTCGGTGCAGGGGGCGCTGATACTTCTGCGCCGAACCTCGCCCAGATGCTTGCCGCGAGTATCACTTCCCCCAGCGCTGCGTTTTCTCGCAATGTGCGCGAAGCACGACTCGAAAGTGCCTTGCAAGCCTTGCCCGACGATCAACGTGAGGCGCTCCGCCTGAGATATCAGTTCGACATGCCCTCGAAGGAAATCGCCGAAAAACTTGGCAAATCCGACGCTGCTGTTCGCGTGATGCTCACCCGCTCGCTGAAAAAACTCCAGCAATTGCTTGGGGAAGAAATCGCACCGAAAGATATTTCGTAGGAACTCACTCCTGCCAATCGAGTGCTACGTCCAGCACGATGGCTGAATGGGTGAGTGCTCCGCTGCTGATGCGCTCGACGCCCGTTTCGGCCACGCTGCGAATCGTCTGCAGCGTGATGCCTCCAGAAGCTTCGAGTTCGACGTTTGGCGCAAGTTCATTGCGGATGGCCACAGCCTCGCGCAGAGTTTCGGGCTTCATGTTGTCGAGCAACACGATATCTGGATTAGCCGGCAAAACTCCGCGCAGCTGTTCCAGCGAATCGACTTCAACTTCCACCATCATCTCGGTGAAGCGATCTTGGCCAGCGCCGTGCTCTTTTAAGAATTGCTTGGCACGCTCGACAGCTTCGGCCGGCGTATAGCGGGCGGCTTGCGGTCCTTGGCGACCAAGGGCCAGATGGTTGTCTTTAATCAAGACGCCGTCGAATAAGCCCAGCCGGTGATTGTGGCCACCGCCACAGCGGACTGCATATTTTTCCAGTCGTCGCCAGCCTGGAGTCGTTTTGCGGGTGTCGTAAACGCGGGCACCGGTACCAGCAACTGCTGCCACGTATTCTGCAGTGAGCGTCGCGATGCCCGACATGCGGCCGATGAGATTCAGCAGCGTACGTTCAGCAGTGAGCAAGCCGCGGGCGGGGCCACGCAGGCGAGCGACAAGCGTCCCCCGCTCGACTTTCGCGCCATCGGCAACTTGCGGTTCCCAGGCACCAGAGATTTCCATCTCTTCGAGCGTGAGTCGAGCGGCTTCCAGGCCAGCAATAACTCCGGGCTGGCGAGCTACCAGGTTCGCGACCGATTGGGCATCTTCGCTAGCGAGTGCGACGGTCGTCCAATCGTGGCCTCGCTCAAGATCTTCGAGAATGGCGAGCCGCACGAGTTGGCGGCAATCGTGTTCGACATCGGCATCCCACGTCAGCTGGCGATATTCCTTGCGCATGACATTCTTCTGTTGGAGAGATGGTTCTAGGCGAGCCAACGGGCCACATCCTTGGCCCAATAGGTGAGAATGATGCTCGCGCCGGCCCGTTTGATGGCCGTCAGCATTTCGAGAGCCAGCGTTCGTTCATCGACCCAGCCATTGGCTGCAGCGGCCTTAACCAGACTGTACTCACCCGAGACGTTGTATGCCGCGAGTGGCACACCGGGGAAGTTTTCGCGCACATCGCGAATGATATCGAGATAGGCGAGCGCAGGTTTCACCATGATCATGTCGGCTCCTTCGCGCAGGTCTAGTTCGACCTCGCGCAGGGCCTGCCCAGCCGCAGCGGCCGGATCCATTTGATAGGTGCGCCGATCGCCGAACTGCGGGGCACTTTCGGCCGCGTCACGAAACGGACCGTAGAACGCGCTGGAGTATTTCGCGGCGTAGCTCATCAGCGGCAAGTGCGAAAAACCAGCATGATCGAGGGCGTAACGAATGGCACCGACCATGCCGTCCATCATGCCGCTCGGCGCGACCATGTCTGCACCGGCCTGCGCGTGACTCACGGCTTGCTTACCGAGGAGTTGCAAAGTCGGATCGTTGGCCACGTCCTGTTGGCCGTTTCGTTCTTCCAGCAAGCCGCAATGCCCATGACTTGTGTATTCGCAAAAGCAGACGTCGGTCATCACGAGCAATTTGGGAGCTGCTTCTTTTACGGTGCGAACCGCTTGCTGCACGATTCCCTGTTCGCAATACGAGTCGCTCCCCGCCAGATCTTTCTCAGCCGGAATGCCAAACAGAATCACACCGGCGATGCCCAGCTTTTCGGCTTCTTTCGCTTCGATGGCCAACTGATCGAGTGAAAGCTGAAACTGCCCCGGCATCGAGCCGATGGGCTGCTTGATGTTCTTGCCAGGACGCACAAAGAGGGGCGAAATCAGATTCGCGGGAGAGAGTGTCGTCTCGCGAATCAGCGCGCGAACGCCCGCGTTGTAACGGAGCCGACGCATGCGAGTCGTGGGAAAGCCGGAATCTGCTTGTCGAGGGTTCATGCGTTCTATCTTCGCTTCGGACGATGCGGATTGGTAGGGCAGCAGTGTGGCGAAACTGCTTCGCGGCGAAGGCCGCGAGCCCATCCTACTTTTTGGAAAGGCTCAGCAGCGTGTTCATGCTGCCGGAGCGGAAGCCTTGCAGATCGAGCGTGACGAAGCGAAAGCCGAGTGACTTGAATCGCTGAGTGATTTTTTCACGCACTTCAGGCTGAGCCAACTGCGGCAGCACGTCGAGCGGCACCTCGATGCGGGCCAGTTCCCCGGCATGCAAGCGCACGCGAATCTCGCCGAGGCCAAGCTCGCGCAAGAAGACCTCAGCTTGATCGATGCGCGCGAGACGTTCCGGAGTGACTTGCTCGCCGTACGCAATGCGACTGCTTAAGCAGGGAGTCGCCGGTTTGTCGGAGCATGGCAGCTGCCAGAAGCGGGCCAGTTCTCGCACGTCGGCTTTGTTCAGACCACATTCGGCGAGCGGACTCAGCACGCGAAACTCACTCGCAGCTTTCATGCCCGGGCGATAGTCTCCCAGGTCGTCGAGGTTCGCGCCGTTAAGGAGCGCGCTCACTCCCCATGCCGGGGCAAGCTCGGTCAGCTTGGTGTAGAGTTCGGTTTTGCAGTGATAACAGCGGTCGGGAGCATTCGCGACGTAGCCAGTTCGTGCGAGTTCTTCGGTCGAGACGATTTCGTGCCGAATGCCAATCTGCTGGGCAATCTCGCGGGCCAGTTCCAATTCGCCAGAAGCCAGGCTGGCGCTCACGCCAGTCACAGCAACCGCTTTGTCACCGAGGGCGAGGTAAGCCGCTTGAGCGACAACGGCAGAGTCGACACCACCGGAGAACGCCACGGCAGCGCTTGGTAACGGTTGCAAATAGGCGAGCAGGGCATCGCGGAGCGAGGTTAGTCGATCGTCAAGAATGACGCTAGTCGGAACAATCACCGGGTGGCTCGCCTTGAGAAAAAGACGATCCTCCATCGCAATGCCGTGGGACAGAGTATGCCGAGCCCGCACTTTGACGTGGAAGCCTCAGCCGACCATAGTGTTATCCCGCTATAAGAGCAGGGTGGACACACGGGGCGGACCTTATCGGCCTCCGTGGGCTGACGTATCGGCTCCGGAACATAGTTCCATCGCAACACGAGCATGACAGAGGATTGTCTGCTCGTAATTATCCCCGGACCGCTCCCGGGGACAAGCGGTAGACGGCCAAGTGGTGACTAGGCCGCTCGGCGCAGGGCCGGTGTGACGGATGCAGGTTTTTGCAGGATCAGTTGAATCTCGGTGCAAAGACCAGGAGCCAGTGACCCCGCGCGGCGATTCAATTGCCACCACCAACGCGAGTACTCCAGCGGCCGCAGCACGCCGCCCGAGACCATCCGGAAGCCGCGAGTTTTTTCGATCTTCAGTTCCGGACATTCCTGCTGAATGAACTCGTGGAACGATTGCTTCGACCAGGCTTGCACGTGACCGCGCGGGCGAGCGTTGATCAGTTTGTCGGTAACCGGCACCACGTGTTTGCGAATGAGATGCAAACCGAAGGGAAAAATCGGGACACCCAAAACGATGCGACCGCCAGGGCGCAAGACGCGCTCAATTTCTCGTAGCGCGAGGCCTGGTTCGTGCAAATGTTCGAGCACCTGTTCGCAGACGACCAGGTCGTAGGCACTGTCCTGCAGGCCCGGCAGTCCTTGCGAAAGATCGATGTGGTGCAATTGCCAATCGTCATGCTTGTAGACGAATTCTTTTCCCCGAGGGAAGATATCGACCGCGTGGTAGCGGACGTGTTCGCCACCGGCATGTGATTCGATATAGCGGCGAGTCACGCCATCGTAAGTGCCGATATCGAGCAGGTCGCACTGTTCGCCAGTGGTCTCAAAATGATCTTCCGCCCAGCGGGCACAGTCGACGCCCAACTCGTAGTAGCGGGCCTGACGCAGGCGATAGGTCGGCAAATTGGCTTCCACGCCGAAAGCCATGGTCGAAGCATGTCGTTTGTTCGACATCGTTGCATCCTTCCGCATTTCGCAGGCAGTGGTCGAGACGCGAGCGACATCCCCGGCTGGTGGAAGAGACCAGTGGAGGGGGTATTCTCTGCCCTGAGTCATCGTCACAATCGGTACAAATTGGTGATATAATTTGCTGCTAGCTCGTCTGACTTGTCGAAAAAACTCATCTCGCGACAAACTGCGCGGAACACCGTTGCTGGCGTGGACCACTGCTTATGCCCATTGATGTCACGTGTGCGAACTGCAAGACCCGATTTCAGGTCAGCGAGAAGTTTGCTGGTAAGAAAGGGCCCTGCCCCAAGTGCAAAACGGTGATTACCGTCCCCACCTTGCAAGAGCAGGTGGTCATTCACGCGCCGGAGCCGACTGGCCCGAAGGATTCCAAGGGGCAAGCCGTTCTGGCCCCCTTGGTGCGGAAAGAAGCCAAGCTGTCGCAGATGATGATCATCGTCATCGTGGCCAGCGTGTTCGTGGTGATGTTCGCCGCGTTGATTTTGAGGATTGCCTTTCCCGGCGGTTCAACGCCGCTGGTGATCCTCATCACGGGTTCGGTGCTGCTCGCTCCGCCGCTCGCTTTGGCCGCCTACACGTTTTTGCGAGACGACGAACTGGCTCCCTTCACTCGCAATGAGTTGGCCATGCGGCTCATCGCGCCCTCGGTCGTCTATCCGTTGATCTGGGGCATCTATTGGTTCGTCTTCTGGTATCTGGAGATCAACCCCGCCGGCAATGGCCTGATGCTGGTCTTTGCGATTCCCGTCGTGATTGTGATTGGTGCCATCTGCGCGCAGGCGAGCCTCGAGCTGGAGTTCGGCTCAGCGGCACTCCACTACTGCGTGTATCTCGTCGCGACTGTCGTGCTGCGCTTGATCTTGGGCATGAGCGCTTATTGGCAGGCCGATCCAGCCACGCTGACGAAGCCAGGAACACCAACGAAGAAGGGTGTGCCGGTGAAGAAAGTTAGCCGGCTGCTGGAGAGCCCGATCGAGATTGTCCGAAGCGTTTAGTTGATTCTCGAACCGCGCGAGATTGCGGTTCCGAACTTACTTCTGCTCTTTGAGCGTCATCCAGCTGGCGACGCCGAGAATGATGGCACAGACGATCATGCCGACGTCCATCATGATGCTGGCGCGGCGAAACATCATTGCGGGTAGCGCAAGGTCGAGGATGAACAGGATCGCCACCAAAACGGCGACGACCATCCCCGCGATACAAAGAACCTTAGGCATTCCCGACATCCTCAAAGCTGCAACGCTCATGGCACCACGCCTGTTTGCTACGGCGTCCTAGTATAATTCGAGCAATGGCGGTGTCACCTATGCCCGCCGCTCATTGTCGGCCCTCAAGTTGTCGCCGAAGCCGTTCCCGTTCGCAATGGTCCTACAACCGTGCTAAGCCCAACTGTCCAGAAATTTCGCGACCAGATGCCCATTGCCCGGCGGTTCGCTTATTTCGATCATGCGGCCGTCGGCCCCCTCCCCGAGCCCTCCCGGCGGGCGGTTGCCCAATGGCTGAACGAGGCGGCCGAACTGGGCGACACCGTCTGGCCCAGTTGGAACAGCCAACTGGAGCAGGCCCGGCGTCATACGGCCGACATGATTGGTGCGGAAACCGACGAAGTCGCCCTGATTCCCAACACCACCGCAGGCATCAACTACATCGCCCAGGGCTTTCCCTGGCAGGCAGGGGACAACGTCGTCACCCTGGCCAACGAGTTCCCCTCGAACGCCTATCCCTGGCTAAACCTGCAGGACCAGGGCGTCGAAGCCCGGTTGGTGGAAGTGCCGCAGGGAATTGTCGATTTGAACCGTTTGGAAGCCGCAATTGACGAACGAACCAGGCTCCTGGCGATCAGTTGGGTTGGTTATGCGTCCGGGTATCGGATCGATTTGAATGAGGTCGCCGAATTGTGTCAGCGGAAGAAGATCCTGTTCTTTCTGGATGCCATTCAGGGGCTCGGGGTCTATCCGCTGGATGTTCGCCAGACGAAGGTTGATTTTTTAGCAGCCGATGGCCACAAGTGGCTCCTTGGTCCCGAAGGGGCCGGAGTCATGTTCATCCGACGGGAGCATCTTGCCCTGATCCGGCCGGTTCACGTCGGCTGGAACAGTGTGCAGCGGCCGTTCGACTTCGACCGGATCGCGTTCGACCTAAAGCCGAGTGCCGCTCGCTACGAAGGCGGAGCGCCGAATATGGCGGGGCAGATTGCCTTGGCACAAAGCCTAGGCCTGTTGCGCGAGCTGGGTGTTTCGCCGAGTGCATCGCCGGTGGCGGACGAAATCCTGGCCTTGGCTGAGCATGCTCGCCGAGAACTTGAGCGGTGTGGAGCACGGCTCCTCAGCCCAGAAGTTGCCGGACACGCTTCGGGGATTGTGACGTTCCAAGTGCCGAGTGTCGAGCCAACCGTGGTACGAGAAAGGCTGTTGGCGGCGGACATAGTTGTGAGTTGTCGTGGCGGCGGGGTGCGGATCAGCATTCACGGCTACAATACGCCTGAAGATATTTCGCGTTTGACTCATGTAATCGAATCGTTGCACCACAAGCGATGAACCTATGACCGATCCTAGTGCGGTTGCGGGCAACTACTTTGGTGATGAAGTTGCCGCGCCAACAAGCGTGAACCGTAGCGGTTACGACTTTGTTCGACAGGTGCCGATCGTCGCCATGCTGATGGTCGTGCAAGGCTTGCTCGAAATCTTGCTGGCGATGTTCTACGGCGGGTCTTCGTTCTTTCTGCTGCAGCTGAAAGCAATGCCGCAGGGGGGCGACCCGAAAATGGTGGTTGGCTTGCTCGCGGGCCTGGCTGCACTCGCGGCTGTGATTGGCTTCATGCGAATCGGCTCCGCAATCTTTCTCTACCAATACAAACAGCGGAAGCTAGCTGTGATTACGTTGCTGGCAGGCCTCGCTGTTGTCGGCACTGGCTACTGTGTGCCAACCGCCTTCTGCCTCACCGTCTACGGCCTGGTGGTGCTGTTTGATGAACGCGTCATTGCCGCGTGCGATAAGCCCAGGGCCAGTTAACGCCTGGGTGCGCTTTGCTTCGCCAAGCGGAAGAAAAGACGCTCGACGGCCCAACGGGCGCGGCGCTCGTTGGAGTGGGTCCCTTTGAGGGACAGATCCAGTTCCAAGAGCCAGCGGTAGAGTTGCCCACCGCGAACACGGCCCAGTTGCTTCAAGCGGGCTTCGGCTTTGGCAAGCGTGCCGACGGGCCAGTCTTTGAAGCCAGCCTGCAAGAGCGCATCGCGCAGTTGGATTTTGAAGCCAGCTTTTTCTGACTCGCGATAGATGCGCGTGGCCAGGGCGAAGCGCCGCAGGCCCCAACCTAGCGAACCGGTAATCGCCAGCGGATGTTCGCCGGCTTGCAACACATGATCGAGCTGGGCGAGCGCATCACCCGCATCGCCACCAGCCACGGCATCGCCGAGATCCCACATGCTGCGGGCTTTCCAGCCGCCCACGATGTCCTGCACCATCTCGGGCGTGATCTTTTCGCCGGTTTTCACGAACAGCGAGAGCTTGGCGATGTCTTGCACCAGCACGCCAAAGACCGGACCGGTTAGTTCGAGCAACAGTTTGGCAGCATCGGCGGGCAAGCTGACCTGGTGTGTTGCCTTGGCCCAGTCGGTGAGCCAGCGAGCAATCGCGGAGTCGTCCACGACCTTGTTTTTGCCGACTGTTTTTTGGGGCGGTCGGCAATCGACGACCGTTGCGGTTGCCTCGGCGGCCATCTTGGCCAGGCGTGTATTGCCGGGCCATTCGCTCACTTCGAGCACCAGCACGCCGTGCGATTTGCCCTTGGTG
This sequence comes from Anatilimnocola aquadivae, assembly GCF_049819085.1. Taxonomy (GTDB): domain Bacteria; phylum Planctomycetota; class Planctomycetia; order Pirellulales; family Pirellulaceae; genus Anatilimnocola. The sequence continues at coordinate 5,950,678 of NZ_CP187419.1, read as the reverse complement.
ACAAAGTCTTCCAGGCGCTGTCGTTGCTGCGATACGAAAGAATCAGCTTCGCGCAGTTCGACCAGTCTCGCGCCACCACCGCCAAACAGCGAGGCGGTCGCCAATTCATCGATCACGTCGCGCCATTCGGGAGCTTTCTCGCTGCCGTCGTGCTGTGTGATCGGCGTATCGTCATCGCCGCCCGTCATCAGGCCCCGCACATGTTCACGAGCCAACTGCCGCAAGAAAGGCTCATCGCCAAACAGCACGCACAGACCGGTTGCCGGCGGCGCACTGGTTTTGACGAAGTCGAAGATGTGAACGGTTTCAGACATGGTGCTGGTCGAGTAGTTCTCGCTGCCTCAACGCTTGATAGTGGCCTTTCACGTCGTAGTACAGACAGATCAAAAAGAGCATACCAAAAACGGCTGCCGCAGTGCCGACAACTGCGATGCGATCGGCAGATGTCGTGGGGCCTTGGCCAGTCTCGCCTAGCAGTTGCGAGCCGAACAGAATCGAAAACAGTAATCCGAATAGACCGAAGAGGATTGCTGCGCGAAAAAAGACGCGAGTACGAATGGGCAGTCTTGCTCTCGCCGATGATACTTGAAAACGAGACTGCGAGGCCACCGGAACAAGCTCCGCGATGATCGCAGCTGCTTTGGCAGCATCGCATTGCCGCACAAAAATCTGCCACAACGAACCGGCATACCGAACTTCAATCGGAATGTTCTGCTTCTCTAAATAGCGAGCAACCCTTTCGGCCTTCACTCGCTTGCGATTGGCAGCGACCACGACGGGCGAATTTGGCTCCAGTCCATGCTGCAGTGGTCCCGGGGGGGCCAATTCGTCGGATAGCCCTTTCACGCTCTGCAAGCTTTTGAGAATCTCGGCTCGCGTGCGAGGCGCTTTCCCTGTGGAAATCTCCGAGGTATCGGCAACCATGAGCGATGAATTGAGAGTTCGGCCGATTTCGTTGTCGACATCGTCCTTGCTGCCCGGCCACTCCGACTGGCCATACATGGCGAGCAGAAAGCGATAGAGTTTCAATCGCAGACGATCGGTCCAGGCGAATCCCTGACCGCCGGCATGCTCTGAGTCGGCCAATCGCTGTTGCCAGTAATCAAGGAGTTCTTGGCGAGTCGTCATGGCATTGGCCTTCTCCGCTAGAGCTATTCCTGGGGCCGATTCACACGCAAAAGCTGGCCAGCAAGATTTGGTTGCGACTGAATTGCCAAATGAATTCTTGACGCCTGCCCGGAAAAATCTGGATCAAAGGTACAAACGATGATTCCTGCGTGCAGAGGCTGTAGCTGATGTAGCCGAATGAAGTGCTTCCTATTGAGCGTCAAGACAGCCCGATTCAAACTGATCGCAAAAGCCAGAACTTGTTCATCATCAATTGCCTGATCTGCTTTGCCTGCTTCAAGAACCGTGAGCACGTCATGGCCAAGGTTGCGGAGTGCATCAACAACCGGCTTGGGGAAGTTTTCATTCGAATAGAGTAGCGCCACAGCTCAGGCATCCTCGTTGTCGCGAATGGCTTTGTCGATCTCCTCGCGATGAGCCCGAATATACGCCCAGGAATGAACAAGATCCTCAGCCCGTAAGGTGGGATAGCTCCGCAACAGTTCTGCTTCGCTTGTTCCCAACCTACGAGCCTGCTCCAGAATCCAAACGGGAATTCGAGTTCTTACGATGCAAGCTTCACCGCCGCACACGCCAGGGCGACTCTCGATGCCAGGGAAGGCATCGCCGATTTGCGTAATCACCGTCTGCAGAAGCTGAGCCTTCTCTGCCGCGGTCAGGCCAGCCAGCAGAATCTCTGCCTGTTGAAGCGCCGTTGTCACGTCTGGTCTCGATGATGAATGACTTTGTCGAGTAGGCAGATGCCAACTCTTCCAGCCATTATGCACCGCCAGGGGGGAGCGTGTCCAAGCGAGTTTGAACGGCAGCGGCGATCTCTTCCCAGGCTGCCATGCGCCCGGCACCTTGTTGGCGGCAACTGAGCCAGCCCGATTCGGGGTCGATAAACTGCACGCCGTCATCACGCAGGCGTTGCACGTTCCGCTGTACGGCCACGTGGTTCCACATGGCTGTGTTCATCGCGGGAGCCATCAGCACGGGACCGGTGAACGCCAGGTAGAGTGTCGAAAGAAGATCGTCGGCGAGGCCGTGCGCTGCTTTGGCCATGAAGTCGGCCGAAGCTGGGGCGATGATGAGCAACTCGCCACGTTCGGCCAATGAGATATGCGCGCCGAGAGGAAATGCCGGGTCGAACAATTCCCGTGCGACCGGTCTGCCAGCCAAAGCCGCAAGTGCTGCCGAGCCGATGAATTGCTCGGCAGCAGGGGTGGTGACGACGGTCACGCCGATGCCGGCTTGAACCAGCCGACTGACGAGCATCGCTGACTTGTAAGCCGCGACGCCGCCAGTGATACCGACGACGATTTCGCGCTTCGTATTTACGTCAGCCATGTTGGAGTTCCGGCTTTAGCCGGCTTGATGCTCAACAATCAAAAACGCCGGCTGAAGCCGGTACTCCAACAACTGCCGGAATTACAGATCGCCCAGGTCGAGTTCCATGGTCTCGCCGGTGCCTTGAAACTCCGTAGTGCGGAGATTGTTCGAGGCATCGAGGTAGATCTTGTCTTGCTTGATTTCCTCGAGCACGATTTGCATCTTGTCTTGGATGTTCTTGTCGACGAGCGCGTGCCCGCCCTTGTTGAGCTGCACCATCCGCTTTTGGATCAACGTGGAGAGTTTAAAGCGGCCGCCAACCTTGTTCACAATTCCTTCTTCGCGCAAGTCATCAAGCATTCGTTCAAGCTCCCAATTGCAACAAGATTTCACAAATCTGGCGTACGGACTGATCGACGTCGTCGTTCAAAATCTGATAGCGGTAGTGGTTCTGGTAGGCGAGTTCGTGGCGGGCAACTTCCAGCCGACGACGAATGGCGTCGTCGCTGTCAGTATTACGAGTTCGCAGCCGGCGTTCCAATTCGTCGATGCCACCGCTGTGGATGAAGATGGTTGTCGTGTCTGGATAACGCTCCAGCACCGATCGCATCCCGTCCACGTCTATCTCCAAGATTACCCACTTCCCGGCCTCAAGGCCAGCGGCAACTTGACTTTGCAGCGTGCCGTACCAGTCGCCGCGGCCGAAAACTTCTTTACATTCCAGGAACTCTCCTGCCCGGCGGCGACGATCAAACTCGTCCGGTGGCAGAAAAAAGTAGTCCTGGCCGTGCACTTCACCGGCCCGTGGCGACCGCGTGGTGGCCGACACACTCAAGGCGAGCGGTGCCCGACAGTCGGTAAGCAATTTGCGGACGACCGTCGACTTGCCGGCTCCTGAAGGGCCGGAAATGACGATCATCTGGCCGGTTTTGACAGCCTGACTGCTCGCGGATTGGGGCTTAAGATTCATTGCGACGGGCACTAGTTACTCGATATTTTGAATCATCTCGCGGACGCGTTCGATGGCCGTTTTGATCTCGATCACGTGGTGAGCGATCTGAGAATCGTTGGCTTTGCTGCCAATGGTGTTCGTTTCGCGGAACATTTCCTGGGTCAGAAAGTCGAGCTTGCGGCCGCCGGCTTCTTCGACTTGCATGGCCGTCTCGAATTGTTCCAGATGGCTCTTCAGCCGGACGATCTCTTCCGAGATATCGCTTCGCTCGCTAAAGATGCCAATCTCGCGGACGACATCAGCGGGCTCAATTCGGGTTCCCATCTCGGCCAGCAGCTTGTTCAGTTTTTCGACAATGCGCGTGCGAAAAGCATCGATGACGAGCGGAGCGCGCAGCTCGATTTGCTGCAATTCTCGCAGGATCAACGCGCAATTGGCGCGCATGTCGATCGCCATCGTCGCGCCCTCTTCGGCCCGCATCGCGGCGAACTGAGTGACGGCTTCCTTGACGGCAGCTTCGATGATGGGCCAGTGAGATTCCACCAGGGCCCAATCGGCGACGGGCTCGCAAACGACGCCCGGCAATTGCAACAGCGAATCGGCCCGCACACCGTCAACAGCGACGCCCTCTTTGGCCAGCGCGGCCAGTTGGCGCATGTAGCCGGCAATCACAACCGAATTCAAGCGATAATCGTCGGCAGACGCCTGACGATCGACTCGCAGCGACAACTGCACGGTGCCTCTGCGGACTTGCTGACGAACGACGGCTTCGACCTGTGATTCGAGGGCGGCGTAGCCTTCGCTGGCGCGAAAGTTCAGTTTGAAGTAGCGGTTATTGACGCTGCGCACCTCTACCGCCACGGACAATCCGTCCTGATGCCGGTGTGCTTCGCCATGCCCCGTCATGCTCGATAACAAGGCTGCCGCTCCCCAAGAAAGAATCAAAGGGCCAGAGCTGAAAAGCCCTGGCCCACGGTGAAAAACTGAGTGACGTTGGATCGTGGCAACGAGTTCGCGAGAACTCGTTGCGACAGCTATTTCTTCTCTTCGTCGGTTTTGGCAGGCTCGGCTTTTGGAGCTTCGGTTTTCGGAGCTTCCGTGGCTGGCGTTTCCGATTTGGCCGGCGGGGCTTCGCTCTTGGGAGCGTCAGCGGGTGTGGCTGGTGGGTCGGCCTTGGGAGTCTCTGGAGCCTTTGTTTCCGGAGTCGTTGTTTCCGGAGTCTTCGTGTCCGGCGTAGTAGTCTTGTCGTCCGGCTTCACAGCGGGAGTTTCACCACCTGGGATGACCGCACCCTTGTCGTCGGTCTTGAGGTCGGGGGTATCGATTCCCTTCGCTGGGGTCGTGGTGCCCGATGATTTGGCCAATTTGCCGACGTGCAGAACACGCAGAGCGCCCATCGACATCACAATCCACAGCAGGGCAGTGACGACGGTGATCTTGGTGAAAACGTCGCCAGCCTTAGTGCCGAATGCGCTTTGACCACCCATACCACCCAACGCACCCGTCAAACCACCACCGCGACCTCGTTGGACGAGGATCAACAGGGTGAGGAAGATGCTCAGCAAGCTGATCGGAACAATGAACAGCCAGTGCATCGGCTCAAGGGCCAGCAGCAACGGCATTTGAAAGTTTACCAACATTGCATCTCCCTAATTTCGTGCGAGATAAACACTCTCGCGTTGTTGGCCAGCGGTCTTAACCCTGCGCGCCCTTGATGATCGCCGTAAAGCCATCTGCCTTCAGCGAAGCACCGCCGACGAGTGCGCCGTCGATGTTCTTTTGCGAAAGCAGTGTGGAGGCGTTTTCGGCGTTCACACTACCACCGTATTGAATCCGCACCGCTTCGGCGACTGGGGCAGTATAACGCGACGACAGCAGCGAGCGTAGGTCAGCATGCACCTCTTCCGCTTGCTCGGGAGTCGCGACCACGCCGGTGCCAATCGCCCAAATAGGTTCGTAAGCAATGACCAGCTTGAGGACTTGCTCGCCCGTCAAACCGGCCAGCGAACCTTCGACCTGTTCGCGAACAATCGCTTGAGTCTTATTTGCCTTGCGTTCGTCCAGTGTTTCGCCGACGCAGACAATCGGGGTGAGACCAGCAGCGAGGGCCGCGACGACCTTCTTGTTGACGTCTTGATTGGTCTCGTGGAACAGTTGGCGGCGTTCGCTATGACCGAGAATCACATACTTACAGCCAATGTCCATGAGCATCGCGGGGGAGACTTCGCCCGTGAAAGCTCCCTTGGCTTCGTGGTGGCAATTTTGCGCACCCAGGCCGATCGCGGAACCCTTAATGGCTCCCGCAATGGCATCCAGGTAAACGGCTGGCGGGCAAATGGCGACTTCGACCGCGTTTTCGGTGCCCACGGCCTTAGCCAGGGCGGCAGCCAACTCTAGCCCCTGGGCCGAGTTGAGGTTCATCTTCCAGTTGCCAGCGATAAATTTGCGTCTCATGCGGCGGACTCCGGCACGGTCGAAATGGTCTTACCAAACAGTTCGGCCAACTTACGAATTTGAACGACAAGCTCTGCATACTGCCGCGGGAGGAGAGCCTGCGGACCGTCGGACTTTGCCCGCTCGGGGCAATCGTGAACTTCGATGTGGACGCCATCGGCACCCACGGCGACACCAGCCAGAGCACACGGCGGAATCAGGTCGGGCCGGCCCGTGGCATGGCTGGGGTCGACAATGATCGGCAAGTGCGACAAACCCTTTACAACGGCCACGGCGGCGACGTCGTACAGGTTGCGAGTGACTTTATCAAAGCCCTTTACGCCACGCTCGCAGAGCACGACCTGGCTGTTGCCTTGCGACAGGATGTATTCGGCGCTCATCAGCAAATCTTCGATCGTGGCGCTCATGCCTCGCTTCAGCAGCACGGGCTTGCGCGTCTTCCCCACTTCGGTGAGCAACACGAAGTTCTGCATGTTGCGGGCGCCGATCTGAATCATGTCGGCGTATTTTTCGACGACTTCCACGCAGCGCGGATCCATCACCTCGGTGACGATCGGCATACCGTGGGCATCACCGGCTTCGCGGAGAATTTTCAAGCCTTCTTCGCCCGAGCCTTGAAAGGCATAAGGACTGGTGCGGGGCTTGTAGGCACCACCGCGATAGATGTTCGCGCCGGCCTTTTTGACCGCAGCAGCGATATTCATCATCCGTTCGGGCTCTTCGACGGCACAAGGGCCGGCGATCATCGCCAAATTGCCGCCACCGATTTTCACACCGGCTACATCAACGATGCTGGCCTGCGGATGGGCTTCGCGGCTAGCCAATTTGTAAGGAGGTAGCACGGGAATGACGTCCATGACACCGGGAATGGCCCGCAGTGGTTCAGCACCGATTTTTTGCTCGTCGCCGATTACACCAATGATGGTGCGGTAGGTGCCACGGCTAAGGTGGGCCTTCATGCCGAGCGCTTCGACGCGCTCGATGACATGCTGAATCTGGTCTTCGGTGACTTCTGACTTGAGAATGATGATCACGGCGGTCACCGACGTTTGAACGAGAGGAAAATGGCGGAACAGGACGATCCAGCAGCGATTGTGGGCACACGCAGGCGGGAACGAACCCGCCCCAAATGAACGCTCGCCAAAACAGCGTCGCTAAGAAGGCTGGAGCCCCGCCGGCCCGAGCAGACAATAGACGACGCGCGGAACGCGTCAGAATTAGCGACAATCTTGGAGTGACGAACTGGCGGTACCGTGTACTGGGTAGCAAGTACCGTACTAGGTGCTGGGCATCTAGGTACCAGGCATCAGCTTATTGCGGCGGGCGCGGCGTTCGGCCCGTAGACGCGACCTGCGGCGAACTTCGCTTGGCTTTTCGTAATACTCGCGGCGGCGCATTTCCTTCTTGATACCGCTACGCTCGACCAACTTGCGGAATCGGCGGACTGCCTCCTGAATGCTTTCTCGGTCGCGAACAACAAGCTTAACCATCGTGCCTCCAGAACGAACTCGCCATAGCCACAGACTCCCTCAACGGAATAAAAAGTGGGAAGCTCGAAAGCTTACCTGATAACAGCCGGGCCTGTCCAGGCACGCTAGCCGCTAGCGGGGAGATTTTTCTGCATTACGGCGAATACCAAAGTCGGAAGGTGCGTTTTTGCTGGCGGCCAGAAGGGTTCTTTCGTTTCCTTATCCCCGACATTTCGGACAGATTTGCTGGTACCGACGGATGCCGACTTTGGTCTGCTTGACCACCATTGGGGTGCCACAGTCGGGGCAATAGTCATCGCCCGAGAGATGCCCGCCCTTGTCCACGGTTCCCTGACACTTCGCGCACAAGTCCTGGTCGGGGAACAGTTCCAGGCGTTCGGCGGGAATGGCGGTGCCGCAGTTCGCACAGGGCTTACCGGCTCCCCACTCGTCCTCGCCCGGGTCGACTGCTTCGGCCGTGAATCCCGGGCGATTACAGCTAGGGCAGCGGAGGTCGGGCTTTTTCACCCGAGCCAGTTCCAGCATCAGGTCCAGGTCGGCATTCTCTTCCCGGCGGATCATGCCCAGTCCGCGCAGCTGGCTATCGAGCTCGGCGACGGTGCGATCTTCGCGCCAATCGCAGTAAGGACAGAACCAGCGGATGATGGAGCGGGGAGAGGCCATGGGAATAGTCGGTGCAAAAATCGGTGCCAAGTTCGAGTTCAGTCGATGTCGTCGCTGCCCATTCTAGCGATCATGACGCGTGAGCGTGAACCGTGGCACGGAACGAGGAAGACACCACTAGGACGACAGCCTGACGCTGTTGCAAAAATCACCCTGAAACTTGCCATTGGCGAATAGTGGCCAACGCTTTCTACGGGCTTCGACGATTGCCAGCACTCTTCAAAAGACAGCCATGAACTCACTTGAACTGACAACGACCCCGAAACCAGCCTCATGCATTGCGCCGTTCAATACGGTCCCAATCAAGGAACTGCATCGGTTGATTGCCGATATTCGCCGCAGCCGAGCCTGCTTCGAACTGGCCGATGAAGCGACGGCTGAGCCCGAATCGAACGAGGCGGTCGAAGGTTGCGATCCGCGCGACTAGGCCGGTCGAGGCGATGTAATCGCGATGTCGACAGGATTTTTGAAATATCTGATTGACAATAAGTTGTCACTCTGTCCTAATAACGGGATGCTCCTTCAAAGTTTGGTGGTTCAGGGTGACAGCCGCGTTGCGCTGCTAGGGGCTTGCTCACGCATTGACGCAGCGGATTTCTGGGAACTGAGCAAGGAGCCGGCCAACGCGGGCCTGTCCAACAATCGGGCCGATTGGTGGACAAATGGAGTAGGTGCGAGGATTGAATGAGTAGGCGCAAGTGCCTGTCTCGCAGCGGTTTCCGCCAAAAAATGAAAACCAGTGCCTGTCCAATAACCCCACAGATTCTTGGACATTTACGGGCTATGGTTTTCTATAGGTATGTCCTTCACCGCCGAAAATGCCCTTTGCAGACTTCTTATGCCGTCCGAAACCGAAGTGAATCGCCGGCAGACGCTTCGCCATCGGGCTTCGCTCGTGCTGGAAGTGCAGCCTCTTAGTGCCGATCAGGGGCCGCTTGGCGATCCGCTGCACGCGGTCAGCATTGACCTGTCGCAAAGTGGTCTCTGTTTCTGTTGCGATCGCCCGCTGTTGACCGACCTGGTGATGGTTCGCATTCAGAGTGCCGGGCAGGATCACGAAGTGCAATTGCTGGCCCGCCGCATTCGCTGCCGGCGTAGTGGTCCGCTGTTCGAAATCGCGATCCAGTTTCTCGAAAAAGTCGGGTAGGGCGATTCAACGGGCTGCCGGCCATTATTGGGTTGCGTATTGCCGCAAAAGAGTGGTTAAACTAAGCTTTGCTTGGTGTTTCCCCTCCCCAGCCTGGACTTCCTTCCATGTCCTTTCGATTGCGCAGGTCCGCCGCGTTTACGCTGGTTGAGCTCTTGGTGGTGATTGCCATTATTGGCGTCTTGGTGGCGTTGCTACTGCCCGCTGTGCAGGCCGCGCGTGAAGCTGCCCGCCGCACGCATTGCAAGAACAACCTCAAGCAGATCGCCATCGCCATTCACAACTATCACGATACGCACTTGTATCTGCCGCCAGGGTACATCTCGAGCAATCCGGGCGTCGCTGGCTCGACTAGCTGGTGCCGGACGGGCGGGGTGCAACGGGCACCTTGGACCGTGCTGATTCTGCCTTATAGCGAACAGTCGGCGCAGCACTCGAAGTTCAATTTCAACATCGTCTTTCAAGACACCAGCAATCAGATGGATGCCGTCAACGGCGCGGTGGTGGTGCCGATGAAAATGTATCAGTGCCCGTCCGATATTCGCCTGCAGCAAAACAAGATCTGGAACAGTTACTTCGGCGTGCAAGGTGGCGGTGCTGCTCCTGACTGCGGCAACTCCAGCTGCAGCGCGGCGAACGAGCGCGGCATGTATGTGACGGGCATGTTGTACGGCGGTTCGAAACTCGGTTTTCGCAATGCCACCGATGGCACGGCGAACGTGTTTCTCGTCGGCGAATCTCGCTACGGCAGCGCTGCCTGGGCCGCGAGCGCCAAGCAAGACAGCTGCGCTTATGCTCGCAACCTGGCCGGTGCTCAGGACGCGATCAACCTTTTCAAGACGCAGGGCGTACACGACACGCGTGGCTTCAGCAGCTTTCATCCCGGCGGCGCTGGGTTCACCATGCTCGATGGTTCGGTCCACTTCATCTCGCAGAACATCGACCTGGCTGCGTATCGTCAGCTGGGTCAACGCGAAGATGCCCTGCCTACGGGAGGTTTCACTCAGTGAGTTGTTCCGGCATGAAATATATGCTTCTGATGTTGAGCTTGGTTGTCGGGGCAGTTGGCTTCGCCGGCTGCGGACCGACGCTGGAAGGCCCGACGCGCTATCCGGTTTCCGGCAAGGTGACCTTCAACGGCCAGCCCGTGCCGAAGGGGACGATCATCTTGGAGCCCGATATCGAGCGAGGAAACTCGGGACCCGGCGGCGGGGCTGAAATTGTGAACGGCCAGTACGACACCAAGCTCGAAGCGGGTGTTGTCGGCGGAGCCTACAAGGTTCGCATCAACGGGACCGATGGCGTACCCGTCACCGAGTCTGGCGAGACGCTGGCCGAGGGTAAGCCGCTGTTTCCGACGTACGAAACGGTCGTCGAGTTTGCGAAAGAAAAGACGGTCAAAGATTTTGAAGTCGGTCAGCCTGCCAAGTAACGCGAGGTAGTCCGAAGGCGTTACACTGGCAGTCATGGAGATGAATCTCGATCATTTTTCGGAAGCCGAGTTGATCGATCTCAATCGTCGCATTGTGGAACGACTGAGGTTCCTGCAACAGGCTCGAGCGCACGTGAGCATGCTGAAGTTCGCGATTGGCGAACGCGTGGCGTTTGATGTCGACGGCATTACCTATCGCGGCGTGATCACTCGTTACAACAAAAAGTCAGTTTCGCTGCACACTGCCGATGGTCGGCGCTGGAACGTGTCGCCTTCGCTGCTGCGAGTCGACGATGTCGTCGATTCCACCGCGACTCAATCTGCCGACGTGCTACGTCTACCCTCGAAATAGTGCGCGGTCCGACCTATGCCTGGTAAGCAATCGCGCTCACTCCGTCGGACGCTGAGATTTCTGCGGGCCACCATTGTGGGCGGCCTGTTTGTGCTGGTGCCCGTGGTGCTGGTTTGTGTGGTGTTGGGGCATGCTGCGCAGTTTGCTTACGAGTTGATTCATCCGCTCGTGCAGTGGCTGCCCGTGAAGTCGATCAGCGGAGTTTCGCTGTCGTTTCTGTTGGGAATCGCAGCCCTGGTGCTCATTTGCTTCTTCGCTGGTCTGTTGGCGCGGACGGCCGTTTCGCAGTGGTTTGTGGGGACGCTTGAGCAACTGATCCTGTCATTTGTCCCCAGCTATGGCCTGATGAAGAGCATGGGGCAAGGCTGGATCGGCGTCTCGACGGAAGAGCCACATCAGGCGGTGATGGTGCGGTTGGACGATGCTTCTCAACTAGGGTTTGTCATGGACACGCTGGCCGATGGACGCTGCGTCGTCTTCATTCCCGACGTGCCGACGCCCTGGTCGGGTTCGTTGCTGTTTGTCGAACCGGCGCGGATTGAACCCCTCGCCATCACGACGAAGCAGGCCATCGAATGCTTGCGACGACTGGGTGCGAATTCCAGCAAGGTCCTTAATGAAGCGAGGGCCTTGGCCGGCGAGCCAGCAAGTCGACCTGCTTGAGGAGCGACGGCAGGCGATAGTCGCCGGCCATGTTCTTGATCCAGTTGGCTGCCCGATTGGCTTCGACGCCCGCGGCTGTAATGTACAGCGGCGATTCGCTCCGCCCCCGCAGAACTTGCACGGCCTGAGCAGATTGGTAGTGCGTCTTGGCCACGCCAATCACGGGCGTCTGCTGTTGCAGGGCATCCCATAGGTGACGGCCCAGTCCAGGGTGCTGCCCTAGCATTACGTAACCGTCGATCACGATGGTGCTGACCCGTTCGCGAATTGCCGCGAGCACTGCCAGCAGGCAAGGAAGCTCGCGCTGAAAGAATTGGCCGGGAACGTACGGGGCCACTTGCTCGCAAGGCACTGCGTACTCGGCCCAGGCGTGGGTAGCGTCCCATTCCTCAAAGACGACCGCCGCTGCTTGAGCAGTAGCCTGACGGTCGTCGTATTGCACATCGAGCGCTGCGATCATGAGCTATCCGACACCTAGGAAAGGCCGAAGGTTCGGGCGGCGAACCCTGCGACCAGCGTTCTAGCGTAGCAGAGGCGCGATCTGCTGTTTTTGCTGGACACTCTCTGGGTGAGCGGCTAGGTTATCGCCCGGCGTTGAGTGTGAATGCGGTCGCTGCGGGAACTGCTGAATGTCACTCGTCGTTACCTGCCAATGTGGTCAATCGTTCTCTGCCCCGCTGCAACTTGCCGGCCAGACACTGGCTTGCCCGAAGTGTACGCGTCCGCTGATGGTGCCGTTGCCACGGCCCGCGACTGGGCCGGACGAGTATGTGCTGCAACGGCCGGCTGCTGTCGTTCAGCCTGCCTATCACCCGGCTTCGGCCAGTTCGCTGCCGATTACTTCGGGTGGACTGAGCACGAATGTAAAGGTCGCCCTTGGAGCGGCTGCCGCGTGCTTGATTCTGCTGAGTGTGATTTGCGGTGTGGGCGCAATCTTGTTTGTGGGGGGCAGGCCGGCGAATCAGCCACCGAACCTTGGTCCCGCGCAATTCGGCCAGATGCCGCAGCCCGCATTTCCTCCGCGGCCGACGTTTCCGCCCGCGCCTCCGCCACCAGTCGTTGGTGCCCCGCCGAGCAATCCAATAGCCAGTGCGTTGCCAGGCGGAGTTACCTTTACGAGGCCGGGTTACTTTGCCGTGGCCGCGCCGCTCGGCTGGACCTGGACCGAAAGCCCGGAGAAGAAATTTGCCGGCATGCCCGGGCGGATGTTCATCGCCCAACCGCCAAATAGAAATGCCGAATTCAAGGTGCGCCAGGTCGATATTCCCCGGGCTGACAACGAACAGAGACTGGGTGTGGTGGAAGGCCTGTCCGCCCAGTTGGAAAATATGGCTAAGCAAGTGAATGGGACGAACCTGGCCGTCAGCGGATTATCGAATCGCGGTAAGATTCCCGACTCGTTCGATTTCAGCTTTTCATTTCAGCTCGGCCGTTCGCGGGTGACCGGCGGCGGGCGAGTGATCTTTGGCAACAAACGCATGAGCATGCTGACCTACACGTCGGACAATTCGCACACGACGCAAACACTCCGGGCGGCGGCCAGCACGTATCACGAATGGTAAGGGGCCTGGCATGCAATTCCGACTTCGCACGTTGTTCATTCTGATGGCCATCGTGTGTGTGTACTGCGCGGTGCTCAACCTGCCGCCTCCCATCGCGATTCCGCTATTCTGTTCCATCGGCTGGATCTCGCCCGCGTACTGGGTGACGGGCGTTGTCTACGCGCGAGGTGCGACGCGAGCCTTCTTTATTGGCGGTATTTCTGGCGGAGCAGTCCCGCTGGTGGCGCTCGTTTTCGTCAGCATTGTGATGATCTTTGATGGGCCGTGGCGCTGGGGACGCAGTATGAATGGCTGGGGAGAACAGCAGCTCTTCAACCTGTTGTTTTCGCTCCTCGCCTTGGCGCCAGTCGCTCTCGCCTTTGCGAGTGCCTGGATCGCCTATGCTGTTTACCATTCGCTGCAAACAACCGAAGCGGCTGTGAAGTCGCCCATTGATGCTCCCCTGCCGACCCACGAAGAATCTGCGCAGTTGAAGTCACTTCAGGAAAATGCATGAACACTCTGCTCCGCCTCGCTGCCGTTTGCTATTTCGCTTTTGTTACTGGGACGACCTTGGCATTCGCGCAGGAAGAACCAGCCAAAGGCAAGCTGATTTTTTTGGGCGTCGCCTATGACGAAGCGCCGCCGCAGGGGCAAACGGTCGATCACTACAACTACGCGCCCGACAACTTTGCGAACCTCTTCAAGGCTCAGGCAAAAGATCTGTTCAGCGAGATCAAGGTCGATACGCTCAAAGGTGGCTCGGCTACTCGCGCCGCGGTCGCGGGCAAGTTGCGCGGCCTGCAAAAGGTTGCCAAGGCCGAAGACACTGTGTTTCTCTACTGGGGAACGCACGGCGGCAGCGATCGGCGAGGCTGGGCCGCGAACTTGCCCGGCGGCGGCAATGTGCTCGGCACCGAGATCAAAACCGAACTCGGCAAGCTTCCGTGTTCCGCGATTGTCGTCATCAGCACCTGCGGCTCGGGTGGCTTTGTCTACTCGGGTCCGCAGCAGATGGACTTGCCGCCGAATGTCGCGGCTTTGTGTGCCTGCCGTCGCCAGCAAGGGACGAATAACGAACTGGATGTCTCGCTGCTCGAAGCGCTCGCCGGCTTTGGCGACCGCAATCGCGATGGGCAAGTGACGATTCGCGAAGCGCTCGAGTATGTTCCTGGTCGCTACAACTCCATCACCCGCGATTATGAGAAAACTGCTGACTTGCAGCCAGTGACGGGCCACGGCAACGACGTGCTGTTACGACGTCCGCTCACCAAAACGGCCGACACGCACGTCGCCGTGGAATATCAGGGCAAGTGGTACGGCGCGACGATCCTGGAGCGGCAAGCTGACAGCGTGAAGGTTCGGTACCTGGGCTGGGACTGGTCGAACCCGCGCGGCACCTACGCCTTCGCCGACGAGACGGTCAGCTTGGAACGAGTCAATTTTCCCGACAGCGGCCGCGCTGCTGCTGAAGTCGAGTGGAACGGAACCTGGTATCCCGCGAAAGTTCTTGCTCGCTCGAATGAAGGCATCCGCATTCACTACGTCGGCTATCCCAGCACCGACGACGAAACGGTTCCCCCCAGTCGCATTCGCTTCCCGTTTATCACTCGCGTTGAGGGTCAAGGACCACGAGCGGAAGCGAAAGGGCCACGCAAGAAGTAACCTTCTTCCAAAGGTGGCACGGGTAGTACTCTACCCGTGTTCTCCCATGTCTTATGAATTAGCCTTCGCCGCTGTTACGGGAACATGTACATAGCCCGACGCAGCCCTCTCGGAGTTCTGTGTGTCGACACGATCCGAGCTTGACAATCAAGAAGCACACCATTCGGGGCTGCTCAGTGATCGACACAAAATGGCTAGAACTCCGAGTTCGGTTGCTCTTGGCCCGGTCGCAAGAATGGCCAGCAATCACGGGTAGGGTACTACTCGTGCCACCTACGAATGCGCTTATCGCAACTCGGGAACATCGTCGCCAACAGTAGTGGGCGTGGTTAAGGGGCGGGTGAAGCGGATGGCCCAGTGGTCGCTGAGGTTGCCGAGGCGCCAGCTGCCGAACATGCTTCCTTCGCCGTCGTAGTTGCCCAGGTACTGAACCTGATGCTGGCCGATGTACTGCTTGATCATGGCCACCGTGCCAGCTTCCGAAATCGTCCCGTGGAAGGTGAATGGCCCGACGACATCCCAGCCGGAACCGGTGACCTTGCCGGCAACAATCCGCAGCTTCAGTTCCTCCATCGCCTGTCGACCAAGTCCAATCTCATCCCACCAGCCTTCGCAGGGCAGGGCGGCAGTCGATGGCGAGTTTTTTCTGTCGGCCATTGGACTGATCGCCCGTCAGAGGTGAATCAAGCGCGCGTTCATTTTGCTCAACCTCCCGCAAACCCGAAAGGGCCGCTATGGTTCAATGGATCACGGAAAATATTATAACAATGTATTGACTTAGTGTCAAGTAGTTTTTAATGTTTGTGAGGGCCGAAGGCTGAGGCGATTTGGCTTGGTCGGGCCTGGTGCGCTGCGAAGCGGGAAGTTCGTTCGACGGTGCCAGGTGCGGAACGATGACCCCACCTGATCGGGGCCTGTTCAGACCGCGGTGTGAACAGGGGCGAGCGTGGTTATCAAACGGTTATCGGGAAACGAGTGATATTGGGGCTGCCGTGATCGCAACCGACGAGAGCAGAGAAGGTTAGGGCGACGTTTGCCGTTTGCTGAAGGGCGCGAAAGGTTATCAAAAACGGATTGTCACAAGGGCTGAACGAGGACTGTTCAGCAGAGGGAAGCCAGGGTGAGCGACCCTTGGAAGGGAATCGAAGCTGGGCTTGGCCGCCAGGGGGGAGGAGAATCGGCAGACGAGAAGTTTTGCCGCCACCAAAGACCGAGTCCCCTGTTCGGGGCCTGTTCAGGCTGCGGAGTGAAATGGAGCGAGAGTGGTCATCAAACGGTTATCGGGAAACGGGTGATTTTGGGGCGATTACCGTTGCAAAGAACTGGAGCGGAACGGGTTAGGGCGAATGGTTGAACGCAAGTTTTCGCGCAAAAAGTTATCAAAAGCGGGGCATCAAAAGGGATGCGGGGGACTGTTCAACATGGCGGAGCGGGTTGGTAGAAGCGGCGGGCAGCGCGATCCTGTCCGGGGAGTTTCGACTGCTCGAGGCTGGTCGGCGGGTGAAGCGGTGGCCAGTGAACGGGCCGGCGAACCACGAGCAGGGAGAATTTGCGTCGCCAGCAAGTGGTTATCAGCGTTTGCCTGGGAACTTGGATTTCGTAAACGTAAGTCGCTTGTCGGCTGACGGTTCGAGCGATTGGTTATCGCGGAAGAAAGGCCGAAAAAGTTATCAGAAGTGGTTATCAGAGGCTGGGTGCAACAGTCCGAGTGCAATGTTTCGGGTGATTCAGCAAACAGGATGAGAAACCGATGGGGAGCGGCAGTCGAAATCGACGTAAGTCGCAACGTGTGGAACGGGTGGGGTGTTCACAAACCGGGAGGGTTGGCGAACACTCAGGCGCGCCGCACCCGAGAGATATGGCAGGTCGGGTTAACCAGCCAGGGCGGTTTGTGAACACAGTTTTTTCCGAGCAGAGGGCCAGCTTGAAGACTTACGTCGAATGGATAGTCGGCCGGCAACAAGTGTACTCACGCTGTTCCGGCGCCGGGGCGGTTGCGTGGCGAGCATTGCTAGCGTCGAGCAGTTGTTCAATCTCTGTCCTTCGCCTTGACCGATTTTACGCAGCCTCCTATAGTCCCGCCGCCGCTGAATCGCTGCAGGCCGTTTTCTTGAATGTTTTTGCCGCGATTTGGAGGAAAATTCTGCCTAGCAGACCCAGTTTGCTCGGCTGGCAAGTAGAGCCAGTCGCTGCTGCCAACCGACGCCCCACAATGGATTGAGGGAGAATGTTCATGACAGGTAAGGACACTAATCGGCCGGCTGCTCGCACTCGCCGCCGCCAGTTTTTTGCTGCACTGACCAGCGCCGGCCTGTTTGCCGCTGCCCTGCTTGGTGTCGACGGCTTGAATCAACAGGCAGCCGCTCAAACTGCACGTCCGGCAGCGGCCCCCGCTCAAAATCGTTATCAGGCTCCGGGAAATCAGCCTGCCACTTCGCAGCGCGTGGTGCCTGCCCAGCAAGTGCCAAACAATCAGATTGCTCCCAAGCCAACGGGCGCGGGTCAACCTACGCAAACAGCGATTCGCCCGAATCCAACGCAGTTGCAAGTGATGGCTGTCGTCAACGGCGAGCAAATCAGCCAGGCCGACCTGGGCAAAGAATGCTTGTGGCGGTTCGGTAAGGAAGTGCTCGAAGGCATGGTCAATCGCCAGCTGATTGCCGAGGCTTGCCAGCAGAAGAAGATCGTCATTACGAACGCCGACATCGAAGGCGAAATCGATCGCATCGCCGGCAAGTTCGGTCTGCCTCGTGATCGCTGGATGCAGTTGCTGCATGAAGAACGGGGGTACAGCGAAGGCCAGTACAAGCGAGAAATCGTGTGGCCGATGCTCGCCCTGCGCAAGCTTTCGGCCGAGCAAACCGAAGTGACCCATGATGAGTTGCAAAAGGCCTTTGACTCGGAATTTGGTCCGAAGGTAAAGGCCCTGCTGATTGTGCACAGCCAAAAGCAATTGGCCGATCAACTGCACGCGGCGGCCACTGCCAAGCCCGAGACCTTCCGCGAGCTCTCGAAGCAGCACAGCGACGATCCGGGTGTGGCGTCGGGCTATGGTGTGATTCCGCCGATTCGCCGCCACCTGGGCGATGCGAATCTCGAGCAAATCGCCTTCAGCTTGCAGCCGGGGCAAATTTCGCCCGTCATTCAGGTCGCCGACAAGTACTACATTTTGAAGTGCGAAGAGCAGATTGAACGTCGCATCATTCCACCCGAACGTCAGGCCGAATTCGAAGAAAAGCTGAAGGAGCGGATCCGCGAAAGCAAGTTGCGAGGCGTGGCTGCTGGCTTCTTCGAGACGATGGCGCAGAGCGCCAAGATCGTCAACATTTACAACAACCCGGAGTTGGAAAAGCAGATGCCGGGTGTGGTCGCGACCGTCAACGGCCGCCCGATCACCACGCAGCAATTGACCGACGAGTGCCTCTCGCGCTACGGTCAGGAAGTGCTCGAAGGAGAAATCAGCCGCAAGGTGCTGACTCAGGAATTGAACAAGAAGAAGATGTCGATCTCGCAGGCCGATCTCGACGCCGAAGTGTCTCGCGCCGCTGATATGTACGGCATGACCAAACCCGACGGTACTCCGGACGTCGATCGTTGGCTCAAGCATGTGACCGAGCAAGACAAGGCCCCGCGAGAGCTGTACATTCGCGATGCGGTGTGGCCATCGGTGGCGCTGAAGAAGATCGTCGGCAACACGGTCGCGATCACGGAAGACGACCTGCAAAAGGCCTACGAATCGAACTACGGCGAACGAGTCGAAGTGTTAGCGATTGTGCTCGGCGATCAACGCCAGGCTCAACGCGTGTGGCAGATGGCCCGCGATAACGCGACGGATTCGTTCTTCGCGAATCTCGCCGGCGAGTACTCGGTCGAGCCTTCGTCGCGAGCCAATGGTGGCAAGGTGCCGCCGATCCAAAAGAACAGCGGAGCTCCCGAACTTGAGAAGGCCGCCTTCAGCTTGCAAGCGGGTGGACTCTCGGGCATCATCGCGGTGAATGATCAGTTCATCATCTTGCGATGCCTCGGTCGCACTCGCCCGGTCGCCGTCGACCCCCAGGATGCTCGCAAGGAACTGACGAAGGATCTGCAGGAAAAGAAGCTGCGGATGAAGATGAGCAGTGAGTTCGATCGCCTGCTGAAGACTTCGCAAATCGACAACTACGTGGCGGGCACTTCGCAATCGGGCCGTGAAGCGGTGAACTTCGGCGGTGCACCTGGCGCGGGTCGTGCTCCTCAGCGAACCTCGGCCGTGGCTCCTGCCGGTGGCCCTGGTGCTGCCCGTGCGCCCGGCGGAGTAACTCCTGCTGCCGGTACGATGTCTCGCCCTGTCGGACAATCGACCACTCGCTAGACCTCAACCTAGCTAGATCAACCTCTTCGAACCGCAGGCCCAAACGCCTGCGGTTTTTTCGTGGCTGCGTGTGCTGTTGGGGGAAGTTGATTCCGATTCGTGCAACGTGGGAGCACGACGAGTTAGCACTGCAGGTGTAGCCTGATGCCAACCCAGATCATTGGCCGGGCATTGTCGATTCACCAGCCGCGGGAGTGCTGCGGCTATCACAGGCAAGATGCCTAGGCAGTGACTAGCCCAGATCGACGGCGACGATCGAGATGCCGTGCTGGTTGGCGAGACGGACGACTTCGTCCTGGTCGAGAACAATGGTTCGGCCGGCTTCGATAGCGAGCAGCTTGCCACGAGCCGCCGCAAGCGTTTCGATGGTGCCGATGCCGATGGTCGGAACATCGAACCGCATGTCTTGCTGCGGCTTGGCGACCTTCACGACGGCGAAGCCACCTTGGCGGCAGAGCTGGCCCGCGCGGCGAATGCACTCGTCGGTTCCTTCGACCGCTTCGACGGCAATCACGGCCTGACCTTTAACGGCCACGCTTTGACCGACATCGTGACGCCCCAGGTCCTTGGCAATTCGCCAACCGAAGGCAATGTCTTCCTGCTCAAACTTGCTGGGCTGCCGCTTGGTGAGCACGCCGGCCGAAACGAGCAGTTGGGGAGCGAAGTCGGTTGCAGGAGCCATGTGAATTCCATCCTTGGCGAACTCGTCGACGATGATGCCCAGCAGGGTGTCGTCTTTGCGGTCGCGACTGCGGGTGAAGTACGCTGGCACAAAGGCGAGCACCGTGCGCAGATCGGGCACGAGCGAGAGCCAGCCAAACCGGCTGTACAGAACCTTGTGCTTGTGGATCTTTCCCGCGAGGGTTGCTTTGCTCACGCCCAGGCGATTGAAGTGCCGGATGGCACCGCCCAAGCGGGCGACGCCGAACTGGCGGTAGGAATCGCAGATCGTCTTGAGTTGCGGATCGGCATGACCACTGATGGCAATGCAGTGGACTGTCTTTCCTTGAGCCTTCAGGGCTTCGGCAATGACGATTGGATAGCGTCCCCAGGCCGCAATCAGGCCGATCGAGTTCGATGGGGAAGTGGTCATGGCGATTCAGTTCAGTTATGCGGCGTCAGCCTGAGCACCACCGGGCAAGCGAGCTTGCAGAGCTTCGAGCTGGCGTTGCATGTGCGTGATCTGTTGGCGAAGTCCAGGCAGCCGATGTACGGCGACGATGCAGCTGAGCTGATGTCGCTCGTCCGTGGCTGGAATGCCCAGTACATGCGAACCAGCGGCCACGTCGTTCATCACGCCCGACTTGGCACCGATGGTCGAATGATCGCCGACGCTCACGTGATCTCGCAAGCCAGCCTGACCGGCCATCACTACGTAGTCGCCAGTCGAACTGCTGCCTGCTAAACCGCATTGTGAGCAAATGAGGTTATGTGCACCAATGCGGCAATTGTGGGCAATTTGTACCTGATTATCGAGCTTGGTGCCGTCGCCAATTGTGGTCGGGCCATAGGTGCCACGATCGATGCATGTGCAAGCGCCGACGTCGACATCGCAGCCCAGTTCGACCCAGCCCAGCTGTGCCGAAAGGACGTGTTGCCCGCTGGTGCTGTTGTAGCCAAAGCCATGGGCACCGAGGATCGCACCCGCATGAATGTTGCAGCGGTCGCCGACGACCGTGTTTTCGTACAGCACCGCGTTTGGGTAAATCGTGACTCCCGCGCCAATGCGGCTTCCTTCGAGAATCCGCACGCCCGAGTGAATGGTAGTTCCTTCGCCGATATCGACGTCTTCGCCGATGTAAGCGAGCGGATGAATCTCGACGCCCGCCGAAAGGCGCGCGGAAGCTGAGATCGAAGCCGAAGGGCTGATGCCAATGCTCTTCCGCGTGCGTTGCGGGCGGAAGCATTGCACCACGGTCGCAAACGCAGCGTGTACGTTCGGCACACTGATGTGTGGCACATCGTGCGGCGTGTAATCGAGCGGCACGATCACGGCGGCAGCCTGGCTGGCAGCCAGCTGCTTCGCCAGTTTGGGGTTGTCGGCAAGTGTGATTTCGCCCGGTCGCGCAGCCACCAAGGTAGCGGCACCGGTAATCAGCATCTCTTCGTCGCCGTGCAGCGTTCCCTGCACCAAGTCGGCAATCGCGGAGAGTGTGAGGTTCATTGGAATCCTTTCCCCTCAGGCATTTAGCGGCAACATCCCGTCAGCCGCTCTCTAGTTAGCGGGCTGCAATGTAGCTTGCCCGGTTGCCGCGTTACAATACCGAAAACCCCAGCATGCTAGCGAAACCGCAGGCCTAAGCGGGAAACGGATTCCGTTCGGCGAAGCCCTTTTGATGCCAGTAGGGATAGGCCGGCGTGGTGGCACTGGCGGCGTCTAGTTGCTTCACCTGGTCGGCGGAAAGATTCCAGCCCACGCAGCCGAGGTTCTGTCGCAGCTGTTCTTCGTTGCGGGCACCGACGATGACTGTCGCCACAGTCGGGCGCTGCAGCAGCCAGTTGAGAGCGACCTGCGGAACTGTTTTGCCGGTCTCCTTGGCAACGACGTCGATGGCATCGACCACGTTGTAGACATGCTCGTCGGAAACGGGCGGGCCGATGTCTCGGTTCAGCTTGCTCTGCAGGCGAGTGTTCTCGGGCAAGGGTTGGCCGCGGCGAATCTTGCCGGTGAGACGTCCCCAGCCCAATGGACTCCAAACAACGGCTCCCACTTTCTGATCGACGGCCAGTGGCATCAGTTCCTGCTCGTAGTCGCGACCGACGAGCGAGTAATACGCCTGGTGGGCCACATAGCGGGGCCAACCATAGCGATCGGACACCGCCAGCGATTTCATCAAATGCCAGCCCGAGAAGTTGGAACAGCCGATGTAGCGAATCTTCCCCGCGCGGACGAGATCGTCGAGCGTGCTGAGGGTTTCTTCGACCGGCGCGACAGCATCGAAGCCATGCAGTTGAAACAGGTCGATGTAGTCGGTCTTGAGTCGTTTCAAGCAGCAATCGACCGACTTGAGCAAATGAAACCGCGACGAGCCCACATCGTTCGCGCCTTTGCCGGAGCGGAAGGTCGCTTTCGTCGAGATCAGCAGTTGATCGCGGCGGCCCTTCACGGCTTCGCCGAGAATTTCTTCGGCCATCCCTTGGGAGTAGATGTCGGCCGAGTCGAACATGTTGAGGCCTGCCTCAAGGCAGACATCGATCAGCCGCTTCGCTTCGGCGACGTCGGTCTCGCCCCACGCTTTGAACAGTTCACCACCGCCGCCGAATGTTCCCGTGCCGAGACTCAACACCGGAACCTTGAGGCCCGAACCGCCCAGTTGCCTGTAATCCATGATCGCTTCCCTTGTGATCGCTGCGAGGCTGATGACTCAGCCTGCAGTATCTCACTTGGGTTCAACGACTGGCAATGAGGCTGCCGCGGCGACCGCAGCCGGTGTGACTACCGCCGGGGAATTTTCTCCCTCGATCTCGCCAGCCTGATAGTAACCCAGCGATGCTTCGAGCGAACTCGCCGGCGCGAACTGCTTGAAGGGAGTAGAAGTGCCGGTGATGGCGGCCTGAGGCGTTGGCGTTGGCTCAGCGGCGATCAGTTCAATCAACTCATCATTGATTACTGGCGTAGCGGTGAGTTGGTCGGCCGCTGCGAGCCAAATCTGCTCGCGAGTGGCAGCTTCTAGTTGTCCCGGGCGATGTTGGGGGCGAAGTGAGTTGGAGTCGAGTTCGGCGCGATCGGTGAGCAGCGTCCTGCCTTTGGGAGTGATCAGCTTTCGCTTACCGCGGGCGAGCGGATCGTATTGATCGAGTTGAATCAGCGTCTCTTCGTCGTCGCTGTCTGGTCGAAACTGCTTGTCAGCCGACAGTACGGTTTGAGGGTTGGATGCTGGTTGCTCGTCTTCTAAACGGGTCGCCGCATTTTCGTCGCTGTTGCTGGCGAGCAGAGATTCGCCGGAGAGCGAAGGAGCGGCTTTGTCGGCGGCAAGTTGCAGGTCGCTACTGAGCAACGAAAGACTCGCCAATGGTGATAGTGAATTGCTCGTGAGTCGCACCGCCGAAGAATCGGAACTGCTCGTCCGCAGCGAACCCGCAGATGAACCTCGATTATTCTCGGCAGGGTTCTCGCCGAGATTGGAAGAGACCAGCGATTGCAAGCTATCGCGCACGCTGCTTGAGCCATTCGAAGCTGGTGGCGTGAAAGAAGTGCTGTGAGGTGTCGGTGGAACAATCACAACGACAATCGGCGGATGGTAGACGGGTGGCGAGTAAATGCTCGAATCGAAGGACGGAGTCGAAGATGCTGCTGGTAGGTCACCACCCAAGTAACCAATTTGCCGAACGTCATCGCCACGACGATCACCTCGATTGCTACCAAAATGGTCTGAACGGACAAAGTCGCCATGCAAGCCATTGCGCGAGGGCGAGCCACCTCGGCTATACGTTTGTATGGTTGGTGCTGGTTGCGAATCTGCTTGCGAGAAACTTGCTGGCATTGCGTCGTGACTGAAATTGCGGAACCCTCCGCCGTGCAACATCGCGCGCGGTTCGAGTAATTCGCACTGAAGCGGCCGGCGCGATTGGGCAGAGCTGATGAGAGGTTTGTGCATGGTGCGGGCCAGTGATTAGG
The DNA here is from genome assembly GCF_049819085.1 of Anatilimnocola aquadivae. Taxonomy (GTDB): domain Bacteria; phylum Planctomycetota; class Planctomycetia; order Pirellulales; family Pirellulaceae; genus Anatilimnocola. The sequence goes on along the minus strand of NZ_CP187419.1, from coordinate 5,926,911 downwards.
GCTTGATGACGAGATCGGCCGTGGCGACGAGTGAGGAGTGAAGCGACTGATGCCGGGCGAGTAGATTGCGGAAGCGAACCGTTTCGGGTTGCAGTTCAATTGCTGTCTGCTGCAGCGAAATGGCGTGGGCAAGAGCCGCCGTCGCCTGTTCATGATGGCCCAGCTTGCCGAGCACGACTCCGTAGTTGCTCAGTGAACTGGCGAGCTTGCTGTAGTCGTCAGCGGTCGCCTGTGCTGTGGCGATCAGCGGGCGTTGAACCTCAATCGACTTGACAAACGCCTGCTCGGCGTTGTCAGGCTGCTGAGTGCGACTGTGGACAAGTCCCAGATTGTTGTAACTGATGGCCAAGTCGCGCCGGTAAGTCAAGTTGGCGGGTGAATGAGCAACGAGCTTCGCTTGCAGCTCGCTGGCCTGCTGGTATTCGTCAGCAGCGTTCGACCAGAGCTTCAAGCGCGATGAGATAGATGCCAGATTGAAATGGGTCAGTGCCAATTCGCGTTGTAATCGCTCGTCGGCTGGATTGCGACGTGCCGCTTGCTGCTGAATGCGCAAGGCTTGCCGGTGCAAGTCGATGGCCTTCGCTGGTTGCTCTTGTTTGAGTCCGGCCAGGTTGTTGTAGGCAGCCGCCAGTGGACGAAGGACTTCCGCGTCTGTCGAGTTTGCATCGAGCCGCTGTTGTAGCAATTGAATTGCGGCCTGGAATGATGCCTCCGCCAGCGTGGGCTGTTCGAGGGCCTGTTGCACGAGACCTTGATTGCTGAAGGACGTTGCCAACTCGATCGCCCTTGCAGATGGTTGGGGTGAATCAGCCAGCAGGTCTTGCTGCAGGGTGATTGCTGCGGACAGTTGCTCGGCCGCTCCCCCCAAATTTCCTTGTCGTTGAAACGCGAGTGCCAGATTGTTGCGGGCGAGCGCTAGTTGCCGTTGGTCGTTTGTTTCTGCCAGAAACGTCACGGCCTGTTGATGAGCGGCGATCGCTTCGTCCCGCGAACCCACTTCGTCGAGCAATGTGGCAAGTCGTCCGTAGGCGAGGGCGAGTTCTGTACGAAGTGTTGAATCGTGCTGAGCATCGCGGATGAAATTACGGTAATACTTGCTGGCTTCCAGCAGCAAGTCTCGCCGGACTTGTTCCGCGCCGGAAACATCAGCCAAGCGCTCGGCCAATTGACGTCCGAAGCGATCGAGCACTGCGCGGGCATCTTTCGCATAACGGTCCGCCCGTTGCATTTGATGGATCGTGTTCTGTTTTTCGAGAGCAATCAGAAAGGCGCTGATCGACAGACCGGCCACCGCGAGCAGTAGCAGACTGATGGTCGCTGCCATTGCTTTTGCATTTCGCCGGCTGAATCGCACTAGGCGTTCGGCAACACTGGGCGCGCGGGCAATCGTAGGCTGGTCGTTCAAAAACCGGCCGAGATCTGCTGCAAAGTCGGCCGCCGTGGCGTAGCGGTCGTCACGCTCGCGAGCCATCGCTTTGCGGATGATGTTTTCGAGATCGAGGGGGATCTCCGGCCGCAACTTGCGCGGCAACACAGGATCTTGCGATTCGATCTTCCGCAGCACGCTGGTGCTAGGTTCATCCGCATACGCCGGACACCGCGTGGCCAATTCATAGAGCGTGGCACCCAGCGAGTAAACATCACTGCGATGATCCACCAGCAACATTCGCCCCGCAGCTTGCTCGGGACTCATGTAGCGGAGCGTACCGACGAGATCGCCAGTCCGGGTGAGAGAAGCATTGTGCTGGATGCGCGCGAGGCCAAAGTCGGTGACCCACAACTGGCTGCGTGTATCGAGCAACAAGTTCGAAGGCTTCACATCGCGATGGACGATGCCAAACTCATGCGCTGTGTGCAGGGCATCGGCGGCCTGGCGAATCCAGTCAGCAATCGTGGCAAAGTGATCTCGCGGTGGTCGCTGCTTCGAATTTCGTAGGTCACCAAGGAAGGCATCGAGAGGCTGACCGTTGACGAGTTGCATCGCATAGTAGTGAACGCCTCGCTCCACACCCACGGCGAAGACGGGGACGATATGCGGATGATGCAACTGCGCCGCTGCCTGAGCTTCGTGCTTGAAGCGAGCGATTTGTCGTGAATCGAGAACCGAAGCAAAGGGTAAGATCTTGATTGCGACGAGCCGGTCGAGCGAGATCTGGCGTGCTTCATAGACGACGCCCATCCCGCCGCGACCGATCTCACGCAGCAGTTCGAAGTCACCGATTCGCTGCTGGCCTGTCTCGGGCGAATCATCCGTCTCTTTTTCTGGCGTTCCGCCGCCAAAGCCGGCAGCCATATCGTGCAGGTCTTCCAAACTGCGGAAATAGGTGCGGAGCGAATCGGCCAGATCGGGATAAGCGGCGAGCACCGCTGCCTGATCGAGAGGCGCGTCGTGCTCGAGCGACGATAAGTAACGGTCGAGCACGTCCGTCAGCCGCAAGCGTTGCTCGTCGGTCAGGTCGAGCAACGAATCGGGCGATTGACTCGGGGTAAGCAATTCGTTTGCGGAGATGGCCGACGATTCGCGAGTCATTCGCTGGCCTCGTAGGTACGGCGAAATTGTTCGATCGCCCGCAACCACAGCATGCGAACCGCGCCGGGCTTACGATCCATGCGGGTAGCAATTTCTTCGAACGACAGGCTTTGCAAGTTTCGCAGCACGATCACTTCGCGATAGTCGGGCCGCAAGCGCGCGAGTTGATCGGCAATTTCCACCGCTCGCTCGCGCGCGTGAGTTGGCGCGCTAGGCGATTCACCGCGTGCGGCCAGACATTCGCCGAGTCGCAGGGCCGAGCGATCGAGCGCCTGGCCAACATCGTCGAGCGAGACTTCGCGGCGCAGATCTCGCCGGCCAGCCTTCACGTGCTGCTCGTAGGCATGATGCAGGCAGTTAATCAAAATCTGACGTAGCCAGGCGAGGAGTTCTCGCTCACTGCCGCCGCGAAACTGAGGAAAATCTCGATAAGCTCCCAGGAGCGCTTCCTGCACGAGATCGGACGGGCTGACACGGCGACGCAGCCGCGCATCGAGTTGAGCCGTCGCAAGAATCGTCAGATAGTTGCGATACAGTTGCAGCAACGTACCAATCTGCGTGGCATCGCCCAACTTGGCCGCCGCCAGCTGTTGCTGGGCATCGGCTTCGCCGCGGTGCTGACTGTCTGACGAAGTGCTGAGAGGAACAGCCGTGATAGACAAGAGTGATCCCTCGCGGCAGCGAACCACTGGCGGTGCTGCCTTAGTTGCCAGTCGCAGTTAGCCCTCCGGACTGGAACCGCCCTTCATTGTAGTGGCGATTGTAGCCGTGGCCAGAAAACTGCGGCCTTCCGCTGATGACCGGTGATGAGATGAAATCGACGAGCTTCTCTGGAACGAGTGAGCGAGCCCGCTTATTGCAGTGAGGTGCGCGACTTTCAGAAATTTCTAAGACTTTGCGTGACAAGTGCCGCTGGTTCTCGTCCTAGAGAAATGTCACCGCAGGGGCTTATCCGCCAGCGATACATTGATTCGCTGCCGGGTCTTGGGATGGCACTTTCTGGAATAGAGGAGAAGACAATGCAGCGGAACATTTTATGGATCGTGATTGCACTGATCGCAGCCTCGGCGAGCCAAGTTCAGGCTCAATGCCAAGGGGGAGGCGGCGGAGGCGGTGCTAGCTCGGGGGGAGCAGTTACCAGTGGTGGCTCGAGCGGCGGCACGATGCTAACGAGTCCTGGTTCGTGGGCCTATGACCAAATGCTCGGACAGGCTTTGCAGCGGCAGTTGGTGATGGCCCGCTATCAAAAGGCCATGGAGGACCAGGCCCGCCGCGTCGAAAGTCTTGCTCGCCGTCAGTACTGGGCCAACGTCCGTCGCGAGCAAAAGCTCAAGCAAGCGCCGGCTAATTCTCCCGGTCAAATCACAGCCCGGGCACCTACAAGTTCCACGTTCGCTTCGCTCGAATTTTCGCCACGGGCTCGGTAAAGGCCGTGTGACACGGCAGGCAATCGTTCGTCCCAACTGTTGCAGGGGCGTAACTAACTTCTCTCGGAACAGGATGGGGCGAACGATGAAACGACTGAGCAAGCGAACCTTTGAGACCCTGGAACAGCGGTACTGCTTAACGGTAGGTGTGACTGTCACCGATGGCGATTTGATCGTCACCGGTGACGCTGATGGAGCGGTCGAAATCACTGCCGTGGATGCGGATACCTATGAGGTGCGCGACAACGGCGTGCTGATCTCGACGGCGGAAGCGGTGAGCGACGATATCCGCATCAAGTTGGATGCTACCGCTGGCACCAACGATGAAGTCACCCTCAACCTCAATGGCCAGAGCGTTGATGACGTCATGGTCGATCTCGGTGACGGCGACAACAGCTTCACGCTGCAAACTGGCACCGTGAACGGCAATCTGCACTATCGCGGCGGCGAGGGAGATGATTCGCTCACAGTGGCCGCTGATGCGACGGTTGCCAAATCGGTGCAAGCACGTCTGGGAGATGGCGACAACAGCGTCAGCGTCGCGGGCACGGTGACGCGCGACCTGGTTGTCTTTGCTGGCGCAGGTGACGATACGCTGGAGATTGCGGCAGGGGCTACCATCGGCCGATCGGTTGCGGCGCGGCTAGGTGGCGGCGACAACGAAGTGTCCATTGTCGGCGCAGTGACGCGCGATGCCGCAATTCTCACCGGCAGCGGCGACGATGTGATTCAGCTATTGGCCGAAGCCACCGTCGGACGCTCGCTGCAGATCGGTGGTGGGAGCGGCGACAACAGCGTAACGATTGCCGGTGAAGTCTCCGGCAATGTCAACATTTGCCTGGGCAGTGGCAACGATACCGTCGCCATTGCGACTGACTCGGTTCTCTCGGGCGATCTAAACGTCCTGCTCGGTGATGGCGACAATACGCTGACTCACGACGGCACGATCGAGGGAGACTTGAGCGTTACGAGTGGCAATGAGGACGATGTAGTCACCTTAGCCGAAACGGCCACCGTGGGCGGTGAAACCGAGATCAATCTCGGCGTTGAGCTCGGCTTTGGTGGCCGTCGCGGACCTCACGGCGGTCGTGGCGTCCCTGGTGCCGCTCGCGGCTTCGCCGGAGTGGGTGGAGCGCGCGGACCAGCAGTGCGTCCCTAGCGAAAGGCTCGCAATTCTGCCAGCAATGGGCGCCACGTTGGCTGCGAAAAATGCACAGCGAAATGCGGAAACCTGTAGCTGGATTTTTCGGAGAGGCGGATATATTTACGAAGCTGTGGGCGCTGCCAAACCGGAACTTTTCAGCGCCGCGCCCTAGCGTGCAGCACTCTTCTCTTCTGCCGGCGTTCTGCCGGAGAAAGCAACGCAAATGAGAATGGATTGGGTGACTCGGGGGCGTCGCAATCGCAGTTTCTTTCGGCCGATGAAGGTGGAAGCTCTCGAAGACCGCAGCTTGATGGCTGCACTCGATCTGGCTTCGCTGGGCATCAAGTTGCTCAGTACCTCTGCCAGCCAAAGTTCCAGGAGCGGCTTTGCTGCCGCGCTAGTGGACGACGCTTACGAGGAAAACGATACTCGCGCCACCGCCAAGAATCTGGGCACACTTACCGCGAGCAAGACGATCAATGATCTCGTCCAGGCTGATGCCAACGACTGGTACCGTTTTACGACGACAACTAAGGCAGCTACGACTGCCAACGTGTCGCTGGCATTTCTGCACTCAGCGGGCGACTTGGATCTCGAACTGTACAACTCGTTTGGTCAACGGCTGAAGATCTCGCAGAGCGTGACAAACAGCGAGAGCGTTTCTCTCAGCGGCTTGGCCGCTGGAACCTATTACGCGCGGGTCTATGGCTACCGCGGCGTAACGAATCCCGATTACGACCTGACGGTTAACCTCGGCACGACCACGCCGCCACCGCCGCCGACTCTAACCGACGATGGGTACGAAAATAACGATACGCTAGCGACAGCCTCGAACTTGGGCACGCTCACTGCGAATGCGAATGTGTCGAACCTGGTGCTCGCCGATTCCAATGACTGGTTCCGCTTTGTCACTACGGCCACCGGTGCGAGCACGAACGTCGTGTCGATTGGGTTCCAGAACACGCAAGGAAACCTGGCTCTGCAGCTGGCGAACTCGTCTGGAACCGTGCTGGCCACTTCGAATGGCACAGGCAACACAGAGAGCGTCTCACTTGCGGGCCTGGCTGCGGGAACCTACTACGCGCGGGTTTACAGCGCCACCGGTGCGACCAATCCTGGCTACTCGTTGCAGATTGTCGCTCCAGTTACCACGACAACTCCGCCGACGACCGGTGGCTTCGATATTCAAATCTCCTACGTTGGCTTTACCGCCAGTCAGCGGGCGATTTTTGAACAAGCGGCTGCGAAGTGGGAAGCGATTATTGTCGGCGATTTGCCCAATGCCACGTACAACGGCATTGCGGTTGACGATCTGCTCATCAACGCCAGTTCAGCGGCCATCGATGGCGTGAATGGCATTCTGGGGCAAGCCGGCTACGACCGGCTGCGCACCTCGGGGACGCGCCTGCCCTATCACGGCAGTATGGAGTTCGATTCGGCCGATATGGCGGCCATGGAAGCGAATGGTTCGTTGTTCAGTGTGATCGTGCATGAAATGGGACACGTCCTAGGAGTTGGTACGCTGTGGTCGTCGCGCGGGCTACTCACCGGTGCGGGAACCAGCAATCCGCTTTTTATCGGTGCAAACGCGGTCGCTGCCTACAACTCAATCTTTGGTACCACTTCGACGGGAGTACCCGTCGAGAACAGTGGCGGCAGTGGCACGCGCGACGCTCATTGGCGGGAAGCTACCTTCCGCACCGAGATCATGACGGGGTACATCAATTCTGGTGCTAACCCGCTGAGCCGCATCACGATCGGTTCATTGGCCGATCTGGGCTACTCGGTGAACTACGCGGGTGCCGATGCCTACACCCGTCCGAGCAATTCCACCTTGCTGGTGAGCGGATCGAGCACCAACAGCAACACGTCGTCGGTGCAATATTCGCCGTCACGGCCCGTTCTGACTTCGGTGATTGGGCAAAACCTCGCGTCGTTAGCGGGGTTAGCATCCCAGAGTCGTGTTGATTCGCTGCACGCCGCCATCGATCAGATAGCCAGTTTGCTGAATTCTCGCAATTCAGCCGGCAACTCTGCGAACGCCAGTGCCAACTCCGCGATCGACCTGCTCTTCGCTGGTGAAGCGAACTTTGCCAGCGAGGGTGCTGATTGGTGAAGTCTTGTTTGATGAATTGAGGCCTCTGTGCGAGCGTCGATTGCGTGGGCAGGGTGTGCGGTCGGGATTCTATTAATTGGCGTGGGACTGTTTGCTCAGCCCCCGCAAGGACCGCCTCGCGAGGGGCCACCCAACGGTGGTCCCGGTGGCGGACCGCCCGGTGGTGGATTCGGCGGAATGTTGCGGGGCTTCTTCGGCCCTGGTGGTCCTCCAGGCGGAGGGCCACCACAGAATACCGCGGCCAGCTTGCTCGCCATGCCCGAAGTTCAGCGAGAGCTCTCGCTGGACGAGCAACAGAAAAAAGATCTCACCGCTGCGACCAACGCTCAGCAGAAGGCCACCCAAGAAGCCTTTGCCTCTTTCAATCCGCAGCAGATGGGCGAATTGAGCGAAGAGGAACGCAACAAGCGCATGACCGAAGGTCGCGCGAAGGTGGAAGCGGCTAACAAAGCGGCCGACGAAACGGTCGCCCGGTTGTTGCGTCCCGATCAGGCGAAGCGGTTCTCGCAGTTGCAATTACAGCGTGAAGGTGCCGCTGCTTTGTCGAAGCCCGAGCACATCAAGCGCCTAGAACTTAGCGAAAAACAACTTGCCAAACTGGCCGAAGTGCAGGCTCGCAGTTTCTCGGGAATGGGCCCGGCTGTGGTTTCGCCCCAGGCGAAAACCGATCTCTTGGCGGTTTTAACGCCGGCCCAGCAAAGCCAGTGGGCTGAGATGACCGGTAAGGAGTTTGCCTTTCCCGCACCACCCGCCACTGGCGGCATGGGGCGAGGTCCGGGAGGTCCCGGTGGCGGTCCGCCTGGATTTGGCCCTCCCGGATTTGGTGGCCCCGGCGGTCCCGGAGGTTTTGGCCCGCCAGGCGGTGGTGGTCAAGAACGAAAGCTAGTCGAGAAGTTCGATAAGAACGCAGATGGTTGGCTGAACAACGACGAACGAAAACTCGCCCGCGAAGAAGCAAAATCTCAGCCTCGACGAGGCCCCGGCGGCGGGCCTGGTGGCCCCGGCGGTTTTGGCCCACCGGGGGGCGGTGGACGTGGTCCTGGTGGGCCCGGCGGCGGTCCACCGGGAATGGGGCGTCGCGAACCGGGCAAACCCGGACCCAAGGTCGACCCTGCCGACGTCAAGCCGATCGCTGATGCGCCGCTGTATGCCCCGAATATTGTGCGGACATTGTTTCTCGAATTTGAAAACTCCGATTGGGAGCAGGAACTCGAGAACTTTCACGGAACCGATGTCGAAGTTCCGGCAACTCTCACCGTCGATGGCAAAAAGTATCCGAACGTCGGGATTCATTTCCGAGGGATGTCGTCCTTCGGCATGATTCCCACGGGATCGAAGCGGTCATTCAATTTGTCGCTCGATTTTGTGGACGAAAACCAGCGGCTGTACGGTTACAAGACGCTGAACCTGCTGAATGCGAACGATGATCCGACTTTCCTTCATACCGTGCTGTATTCGCATATTTCGCGGCAATACATCCCGGCACCGAAGGCGAACTTTGTGAAAGTGGTGATCAACGGCGAGAGTTGGGGACTGTATGTGAACGCCCAGCAGTTCGACAAGATTTTCCTGGCCGAGAACTATCCGAACTCGAAGGGAACTCGCTGGAAAGTGAGTGGCAGCCCTGGTGGCGGTGGTTCGCTCAGCTACCTGGGCGAAAATATTGCCGACTACGAACGCCGCTACGAAATGAAATCGAGCGACGGCGAAAAAGCCTGGAAAGCGTTGATTCTGCTTTGTAAAACGCTCAGCGAAACGCCTCCCGAGCAATTGGAGCAAGCGATTTCGCCAATGCTCGATATCGATGGCGCGTTGTGGTTCTTGGCTCTCGATAACGCGCTCATCAACAGCGACGGGTATTGGATTCGGGGCAGCGATTACAGCCTGTTTCGCGATTCCAGTGGCAAATTCCACGTAATTGCCCACGACATGAACGAAGTGCTCCAGCCCGGCATGGGACCAGGCATGGGTGGGCCCGGCGGCGGTCCAATGGGAGGCGGGCGCGGTCCCGGTGGACCTCCGGCGGTGGGTGGCGGAAACAGCAGCGGTTACCGCATCGATCCGCTCGTTGGTCTCTACGACACAAGCAAGCCTTTGCGCAGCAAGCTGCTCGCTGTGCCCAAATTCCGGGAAAAGTACCTGCAAAACGTACGTACGATCGCCCAGGATTGGCTCGATTGGGACAAGCTCGGCCCGGTGGTGGCCGAGCATGCCAAGCTGATCGAAATGGATGTGGCAGCTGATACGCGCAAACTGACGTCGCTGGCCGACTTCGAAGCAGCCGTTTTAAGGCCTCTTCCCAGCGGAAATGGACCGAATGCGGGACATCGCAGTAGCCTGGAACTGTTTGCCAAAGAACGCCGCAAATTCCTACTACAGCATTCGGCCATCGGCGAGCTTGCCCAGCCCTAGGATCGCCGTAAGTCCTGTCGAACCGCAAAAGGGGGGTGTTCAACTTTGTCTCGATTGTTGGGCACCAACTCGCGCCGCAGCCGAGAAATATGGCACTTTCCGTCCAGCAAGGGCCTCCCTAGTTGAACAAGTTGGTGCTCTTGGCTTGCCTCGGTTCGCAGACTTACGTGCAGCGGTTACTGCGGTCTCGGTCAACTTTTTCGGGCTGCAGAATGGAGTGAAGAAGCCGTGAAGGACGGGCCGATGATAGGGGCTCCGACGCAGCGAACAGGAATTTCCTAAAAAGGTTCGGTGCCCCCCTTTTCTGAAAGCGGATACGCGTTAAGATTTCGGGACGTACTGAGCAATGACGTTCAGCGAACGGAGAAGTGAAAGCTTCTCACATTCGTTTCTTGAGTGTCTCAACAGTAGCGAGAATGAATCAAAAAAATTCTTCTCACCCCTGTTGACCTGGTTTCTGGGTTTGCTAAGATGTGCGACTCGCCACTAAGGAACCTTGGTTCTGAAAGTGACGAGGTGCTGACGAAGTCGCAAGGCTTTGCTGGTAAGTTTGAGTCTGATCTTTGACAATTTGGTTGGTGACCTCTTCAAGTTCATTTGGGTCTTTTGACCTGAAGAACCATAGTCTACATGAGATTGTGGTTGATTTTTGGCTATTCGCAACTTTGACCAAGTTGCAAAACCAGCCAGACTCTGAATTGGCTATTGAATCCGGCGAGTGTCGCGGCTTCGGCTGTGGTGCTTGTTCGGTAAGCAAATAAACAATTGAAGGGTTTGATTCTGGCTCAGAATGAACGTTGGCGGCGTGGATTAGGCATGCAAGTCGTGCGCTAAATGTAGCAATACATGGTGAGCGGCGTAAGGGAGAGTAATACGTAGGTATTTACCTCGGGGTCTGGGATAGCGGCGGGAAACTGCCGGTAATACCAGATGATATCTAAGGATCAAAGGTGTGATTCCGCCCTGAGAGAAGCCTGCGGTCTATTAGCTAGTTGGTAAGGTAACGGCTTACCAAGGCAACGATGGATATGGGGCGTGAGAGCGTGCCCCCACTCACTGGGACTGAGACACTGCCCAGACACCTACGGGTGGCTGCAGTCGAGAATCTTCGGCAATGGGCGCAAGCCTGACCGAGCGACGCCGCGTGCGGGATGAAGGCCTTCGGGTTGTAAACCGCTGTCGAAGGGGAGGAAATTGTAGTGGGTTCACCCATTATATTGACCGATCCTTGGAGGAAGGGCCGGCTAATCTCGTGCCAGCAGCCGCGGTAATACGAGAGGCCCAAACGTTATTCGGATTTACTGGGCTTAAAGAGTTCGTAGGCGGTTCGGTAAGTGAGGTGTGAAATCCCTTGGCTCAACCAAGGAATTGCGCTTCAAACTGCCGGGCTCGAGGGAGATAGAGGTGAGCGGAACTGATGGTGGAGCGGTGAAATGCGTTGATATCATCAGGAACACCAGAGGCGAAGGCGGCTCACTGGGTCTCTTCTGACGCTGAGGAACGAAAGCTAGGGGAGCAAACGGGATTAGATACCCCGGTAGTCCTAGCCGTAAACGATGAGCACTGGACCGGAGTCCTGCACAGGATTTCGGTCGTAGCGAAAGTGTTAAGTGCTCCGCCTGGGGAGTATGGTCGCAAGGCTGAAACTCAAAGAAATTGACGGGGGCTCACACAAGCGGTGGAGGATGTGGCTTAATTCGAGGCTACGCGAAGAACCTTATCCTAGTCTTGACATGTTTAGGAATCTTCCTGAAAGGGAGGAGTGCTCGCAAGAGAGCCTTTACACAGGTGCTGCATGGCTGTCGTCAGCTCGTGTCGTGAGATGTCGGGTTAAGTCCCTTAACGAGCGAAACCCTTGTCCTTAGTTACCAGCGAGTAATGTCGGGGACTCTAAGGAGACTGCCGGTGTTAAACCGGAGGAAGGTGGGGATGACGTCAAGTCCTCATGGCCTTTATGACTAGGGCTGCACACGTCCTACAATGGCGCGCACAAAGCGATGCAAACTCGCGAGAGCCAGCAAATCGCAAAAATCGCGCCCCAGTTCGGATTGCAGGCTGAAACCCGCCTGCATGAAGCCGGAATCGCTAGTAATCGCGGGTCAGCATACCGCGGTGAATGTGTTCCTGAGCCTTGTACACACCGCCCGTCAAGCCACGAAAATGGGGGGCGCCCAAAAGCACTGTCGCAACCGCAAGGAGCAAGGTGCCTAAGGCGAACTCCGTAATTGGGACTAAGTCGTAACAAGGTAGCCGTAGGGGAACCTGCGGCTGGATCACCTCCTTTCTAAGGATTATCCGTCTTCCGTGCGGCGACGCCGGAATGACACAAGTGCACACTGTCTCATGTTGTGAAGAGGTCAGCCAATCGAACTCATTTTTGAGTTTCGTATGGCAATCCAACCAAATTGAATTGATAAACCCGCTCAGGTTAGCCAACCTGAGCGGGTTTTTTTATTTCTTGTCCACCGGCTTTGGGCCACTGAGGAATCTCAGCTCGTCAGGCATTACACTGTTCTGCTATGAACAGAATCATCATCGCGCTAGCTCTCGGTTTCTGTACCTCGACGATCTTTGCGCAGGATCGTATCGACCGAGCACTTGGTCTTTCGAAGCGAACGGCAAATCTGGTCGATCGCGAACAGGTGAAGCCCAATTGGCTGCCCGACGGCAAGTCGTTTTGGTATCGCGTGCAAACTGGATCGCAGTCGCACGAGTTTGTCTTAATCAATGGCGAAACCGGTGAACGTAAAGCGGCTCGCGATCTGGAAACTCTGGCACTACCCGCTGGCGAGAAAAAATCGTCAAAGCAAAAGATCGAGCTTCGGCCGTCGAGCCCAGCAGGTGTGTCTTCTGGTTTGAAGTTCGTCAACAAGCTAACGGGTGCCATCGAGATTTTTTGGATTAACGAGCAAGGAAAGCGAATTGGTTACGGTGAAGTTGCCTCAGGCGCTGAGCGTGAACAACACAGCTACGCAGGGCACGTTTGGCTTGTGACAAATAAGGCCGGTGAAACGTTGGCGGTGGTAGATGTCACCCCGACCGTAGAAACGCTAATCATCGATGGCAAAGGAATTGCGGCAGAGCGCAGCCGCCGCAATCCGGGACGCAACATCGGCCGCGGCACGTCTCCCGACGAGAAGTTCCTGGTGCTGATCGAAAACGGCTCCCTCAAGCTTAAGAACCGTGAGAATAATGAAGTGATGGCGTTGAAAGCCGAGTTACCATCCGGATCGTCATTTCGTGAATCCGTCTTTTGGGCTCCCGATTCTTCTGCATTCGTGGCAGTTCGCGTGAAAGATGTGCCGCGGCGAAAGATCACCATTGTCGATTCTTCGCCCAAGGATGTACTTCAGCCAAAATTAAAAGAGCTCGACTACAACAAACCTGGCGATCCATTGCCCGAGCCAGTTGCGGTGCTGTTTCGTATCGGTGAAGGCGGGGCAGGGGAGATGATTGAAAGTCCGCTGCTGAAAAACCCCTTCAACTCGCAACTCGACATTAAATGGGCCGCCGACAGCAGCGAGTTCTACTTCGATCACAATCAACGCGGTCATCAGGCCTACCGGATTGTGGCCGTGAACGCCAAGACGGCCGAAGTGCGCGCCGTCGTTGACGAATCGAGCCAAACTTTCATCGACTACACCAACAAGACCTGGCGCAAATGGTTGCCTGACACCAACGAGCTCCTCTGGATGAGCGAGCGTGATGGCTGGTGTCATCTGTGGCTTTACGACGTGAAAACTGGTGAATTGAAAAACCAGGTCACCAAAGGAAATTGGCCCGTCCGACAAGTTTTGCATGTCGACGAAGCAGCTCGGGAAGTCTGGTTTATGGCCAGCGGTGTTCGCCCCGATGAAGATCCGTACTATCAGCATCTTTGCCGCGTGAAGTTCGATGGCAGCGAATTTCGGCAACTTACCGAGGGCAACGGCCAACATCGCATCGAGTTTTCGCCGAACCGGCGGGTGTTTCTCGATACCTGGTCGCGAGTGGATCAGCCGCCGTTACATGAGCTACGCAATAGCAGCGATGGCAGCCTCATTTGTGTTTGCGAAAAGTCGAACGCAGACAGACTCCTGGCCGCCGGTTGGACGATGCCCGAGCGATTCGTCGCCAAGGCTCGGGAGGGCAAGACGGACATCCACGGCATCATCATCAAGCCTTCGCACTTCGATCCGCAGAAGAAGTATCCGGTTGTCGAAGAGATCTACGCCGGCCCCCAGTCGGCATTCGTGCCCAAAGAGTTTGGTCGCCAGGTCCGGCAACACAGCATCGCCGAATTGGGTTTTATCGTCGTGCAGATCGATGGGATGGGAACGAACCACCGCGGCAAAGCATTTCACGATGTTTGTTGGAAGAATCTGAAAGACGCCGGCTTTGCCGATCGCATTGCCTGGATCAAGTCAGCGGCCGAGTCGCGGCCGTGGATGAATTTGCAGCGAGTGGGAATCTATGGCGGCAGTGCAGGGGGACAGAATGCGATGCGGGCACTGCTCGACCACCACGATTTTTATAAAGTCGCCGTTGCTGATTGCGGCTGCCACGACAACCGGATGGATAAGTTGTGGTGGAACGAGCAGTGGATGGGTTGGCCCATCGACGATAGCTACGCGCGCAGTTCGAACAAAGAGGATGCCCATAAACTGCAGGGAAAGTTACTGTTGATCGTTGGAGAACTCGATACCAACGTCGATCCTGCCAGCACGACACAAGTCGTTGGTGCCTTGCAGAAAGCAGGCAAAAGCTTCGACTTCGTTCCCATCATTGGCGCGGGGCACGGCGCGGCAGAAACGCCCTATGGCTCACGGCTACGAATGGAATTCTTGATCAAACACCTGCAGCCTTAGCTGTACTGTCTTGGCTCAAAAGACGACTGCTGAGACGAAGTGAATCAGCATGCCCGCCTTGCTCTCGGCAGCGTGGCCGACAAACTGCTGCAGCCGAGAAAAGTGCCGCTGAAGATAAAGGAGTGGTCCAACTTCATTTTGGTCTTCGACCCAAAACTGCGGGTAAAGACGCAACTTTTGCATCGTCTCCGGCTGGTATCGGTGGCGAAGTTCCGGCCATGCATTCGAGGCCAAGTACGAGTGGATTGACTGCACCTGCGCGATCGAAAAGGCTCGCGCCGGTCCGAGACGAGAGTGCAGCTCATCCAGGGCTGCCCCACCGGAGATCAATTGTTGCCACGCAACAGCCCCGCCGCTTTTCGCCGCTTCGTCATCCTCAACAACGGTTCCACCACTCAGCAGGAACCCATCCGGCATATGGCCGCCGCCACTGTTGCCCGCCAGCAAATAGTGAAGCCCGTGCCACGATTTGTCGAGCGAGACATGCGTTGAACTTGCCTCGATCGACTGCTCGAGTGGCGTCAGTTCTTTTGGCTGTCGAGAGAATGACCCGCGCAACCAGTTCTGGCGTTCCTGCTTTACATGTTGACACGGCAACGAACGACGAAGAAACACCGGCAACAATTTGGGCGACTTCAGCAGTAACTGAATCGTGCTTTCGGGAACCTGCGTCAGTACACAAATCGGACTCATTTCGTGCCGCCGTGTCCGTCAGGTCTGCACAGGATCCATTGGCTGCCGGTCATTTATTCGTAAACAAAGACTGCGGTCGCAGTACACGAGTCGCTCGGAACCAAGCGAACCCAATAGGCGGCGAAATCGGCTGGAAACGCGTGTTTCACGACCGCTCCTGGGGCAACCTCCAAGGTTTCGTAGGTCGACCAATTACCGGTACCCGAGTAATCTACTTCCAGTCGCATGCTTATCGAATTTGGCGAATCGTGTTCGATGGTGAGCCGCTTCTGGTCGTAGCCGGTCATCAAATAGGGATCGCTGGGTTGCTTCGCCTCGACCTTGGTTTGTCGCCAAGGACCGCCCACGCCACGGGGCTTGCCGAATTTCCAAAGATCGTCCACCACTCCCACCCACAGCTTGCACAGACCGTCATCGGAAGTGATGACGTGTGGATTCTTGGTTTCGGTTGCTGCGATACCACTCATTACAAGCAACCCGCGGTACGAGCAGTAGTCGTGGACGCGCCGATTATGAGTCGTGACTGGTCGAACCTTGGCAAAGCCACCGGCGTTTTCGGCAGGCAACTCATAGAAGGTTCCATGTACGTTGAGCAAGTCTCGCTCAGTGCACACTTCTCGGTCGATTCGCTCAGCGCCAAAGGGGCCGGCGTGATCGAAGGCCACGTCACCCTTGGGCAAACGCCAGCGACGACCTTGCTCGTCGATATTGAGCACCGATGCATTGTCAACCGTGATGACATCCTTGGGAATCGCGTAGCTCTTTTTCGCGTAGTCCCAGCCTTGGGGATCGCCAGCGCGAACTAGCTTCAAGTTGGCATCGAGATCGTAACAGCCGAGATCTTTGGCGACGTCGCCGTTGGTTGAAGTGGCCGCAAAACGCAACGTACGAAGGTTGCCACCACGAGCGTAGATGAGGCCGCCGCTCAGCTTTTTATCTGCGGGCTTAGCGATTTCCGCAAACATTTCATCCGCGGTATCGGGGCGACGATCGGGATTGCTGAGTTGAAAGACCGCGGTCACTTTAGGTGCCTGCGAGTGCGAGCGAACACGCATCCACTCGATTTTGGCGTCGGCGGAGATGGAGAGCCGAAAGTTTGACTTCGGGGCAACCTTGACTTCGCGGTAGGCGAGCCAATCGCCTTCCGCCGCGTGACGCTTCTCGGGCCCTCTCACTTCGATGGCGAAGTTTACTTCGGTTTCTGCTTCATGCGACAAGATCAAGCTGCGATGTTCGAAACCAGCGACCAGGAACGGATCGCTCGTTTGATCGGCGGCGACTTCTTCGTTGAGCCAAACGGCTCCGCGGCCAATTGCTGGTCCGAGTTGGTCCAGCAATTCAGGCTGGACGAACCAGAGGTTCGATTGTGATTGTCCCGGACCAGCCAGGTCGCCTTTCAGTTTCCGCTTGTTCAGGAACTCGCTTTTGGCGGTGTCGTCACAGCCCAGGACCAGTTTGTTATTCCAGCGGCAGAAGTCTCCCACGACCTTGAGATAGCTGGAGCGAGGACGAATACCAACAGGATTCTGGGCTGAGAAGCCAATCGGGAACCGCCAAAACATGCCGTGCATCGTCATCAGCAGATCCGGTTTTCCCGGCTCGCCGATATCGCGAATACGCGGCCACTCGGTGTTCCAACCGTGTGCACCATCGTAACTGTGCGAAGACTTCGGCAGACGAAATGTGTGCCACTCGCCTTCGTCAAGAACCATCAGCAGGAGCGACTTTGCGTCCCAGCCCACGCTCCACAGAGGATCGGATTGTTTGGCATTGCCGAAGATGCCGCCAGGACCAGTAACTTCGGTGAATTGATTGCGGCGAACAAGGCTCCAGTCGCCCGTTCCCTTCCACTCGGCAAGTGCCCCCGAGGCAATCGTTGGATCACGCAGCGCTGCATCGCTTCTCTCGCCGTTATTTGCATAAACGACTCGGCCTTGAGCGGTGTAGAGACCCTTGCCGTGATAGCCTGGCAGCTTCGATTCGAGCTTTGCGGGTGATGTTTCTGCGGTCTGTCCGACCTTCGGTTTGTTGCCGTCAACGATCAGGCCCTTCACCTCCAGCGAGCGAACATCAACCTCATACAGCCCTTCCTCCATCGTGGCGTAGTACAACTTATTGGCAGGGTCGGTCAAATGACGGGCGTTGCCGGTCAAACGTCCCGGCATAAGTTTCGGAGGGATTACCCGCACTTTTCCCTCGGCGTCGATCAGGCACGGGCCGATCGCTAGTTGGTTCGATTCACGGTGGATCATTCGGTTGGCAGGGGTCCCGCCAACGCTCTCTTCCCGCACGATCTGTTGCAGGTCGGGGGTAATTTCGTACAGCTTGTCGGACGAGCCAAACGGCAAGTGCGGGCCGTAAGTGATGACCCACAAGCGGTTTGCCCACGGTACCACGGCTCCGGTTCCACACTCGCCTTCGTTGTTAAACATGGCCAGCTGTGGGTAAATACCGGAAACATGGAGCGGCTCGGCCGCCTTGGTAAATCCACAAAGAAAGGGCAGGGGGGCCAGGAATATAATTGCCACTCGAACTATTGACATTGCCGTGCAGCTCGCTTTTGATGAGATTGAGGGCAGGAGAGATGGGGAATCGCCGGGCTTTCCCAGCTGCGGCACTGCAATTGCTCGATATGAAGGGTATCCTTTTTAAGCTGCCAGATTGGCCGAGTCTACCGGCGATCCATGACAAATCTCCCATGCTGAAATAAGCGGAGTGCGGGCTTGCGATGAAGCTGGAAACACCTTCACTGCTGATCACTGACGACGATCGCGACTTTCGCGAGACGTTATGTGGTGTATTTGAAAGCCGCGGTTTCCGCATCATTCAAGCTGGTGATGGCGAAGAGGCTCTGGATGTGATTCAGCGCGAGCAGGTTCATTTGATGCTGCTCGACATGCACATGCCGCGACTCACCGGGCTGGAGACGATTCGTCGCCTGCGCACGCTGCATGTGGAGCTGCCCTGCATCTTGATCTCCGCAGCCATGGATCGCCAACTCGAAGCCGACGCCAAAGCCGCTCATGCGTTTTCGGTGCTCTCGAAGCCCGTACGCTTGCCGGACATTACCGGTATCGTCGCCCGCGCGATGCAGCAAGTCTATTGCTGGCCACCGCGCTAACGTAGCGGCAGACCTCCTGGTCTGCCGAGCGACTTCCATCAATGGCCGCGAAGTCTGCAGTCCTAGGAATAATCCCAAGGATTGGAATTGTTGATGGTCTGATAGAGCCAAATCGCGCCCGTATAGCATCCAATGCCGATGGCCAGGCAACACAAGATCAGGCCGAATAGCGCCCATCCTCGGCGGCGAGAATACAGGCCCCAAATGCCCATAATCAGGCCGACCACGCCGACAATCGCCCCTTCGAAACGAAGCGGAGCGATGATCAACCCGAAGAGCCCCAGCACGATCGCGGCAACTGCGCCGCCATTCGAGGCATAGCTTTGTTGCAAGGAAACGACAGCTTGGGGTTTTGTCGGTTGACCAAAAGTGGGTGCCGATGGTGGGGGCAAAAGAAGCGCGCCCGGCGTGAAGGGTGAGCCTCGCCGGCGAGTGGTGCCATCGATCAGGAATTCGACGGGGGCTGTCGAGCTCGGGGCGACAACGGGCGCTGCAGGCGGGGTAGGGGAGAGGCGTTCGGTGGGCGACGCCGACTGCGGTTCGGCGGCTAGCTCCGCGACGATGATAGGTTCATGAGAGGTCGCGGACGTGCGGGGCGTCGTAGGTTGCGTGGCGGCCCGCAGATCGAGACCGCATTTCCAGCAGCGGTTGACCGCACCCATCAGTTCGTCGCCGCAACGGGGACATTCGCGCGCCACGCCCGCCCCTTTCTTGTCAAGATTCGCCTGAGAAACTACTCTAAATAGCTTACCACAATTGCCGCGAGTCACCTCCTAGTCGTAACTCGCCCCGCCTGTTTCGTTCTTTCCTCCTGTGTGGCGACTGCGGTCGCCGCTTCGTGAGAATCGTTATGCCTCTCCGCTTCCGTTTATCTGCGCTGGCTTGCGCCACGGTCTTTGCCTCGCTGCTCGTCATTAATTCTGTTCAGGCGGTTCCGCCCGAGGCACCGAAGATCGCCGGCGAATCGAAGGATGGCGAACAATCGCTGCAGGGCTTCAAAGTGCCTGAAGGTTTTGAGCGACAGCTGTTTGCTGCCGAACCGCTACTCGCTAACCCGGTCGCTTTCACCATCGATCATCGCGGCCGCATCTTTGTCTGCGAGACGTTCCGTCAAAGCAAAGGGGTCGAAGACAATCGCAGCCACGCACACTGGCTCGACGATGACCTCGCGGCTCAAACGGTCGAAGATCGCCTGGCTTATGTGAAAAAGCATCTTGGCAAGAAGGCCGAAGACTACACCAAGTACGACGATCGGATTCGCTTGGTCACCGACACCGATGGTGACGGCAAAGCGGATAAGTCGAGTGTGTTTGTCGACGGCTTCAACGAGATTGTCGATGGGACCGGTGCGGGCGTGCTGGAGTATCGTGGCAATGTCTATTACACCAATATTCCGCACTTGTGGCTGATGAAAGATCTCGACGCCAATGAACAGGCCGAAGTTCGCCAGTCGCTGGCATCTGGCTTTGGTGTGAAGTACGCATTTCGCGGCCACGATATGCACGGTCTGATCGTGGGGCCCGATGGCCGCCTTTACTTCAGCATTGG
Organism: Anatilimnocola aquadivae; assembly: GCF_049819085.1. Taxonomy (GTDB): domain Bacteria; phylum Planctomycetota; class Planctomycetia; order Pirellulales; family Pirellulaceae; genus Anatilimnocola. The sequence goes on along the minus strand of NZ_CP187419.1, from coordinate 5,907,073 downwards.
CGATCGCGGTTTGAACGTGACCACCAAGGAAGGTAAACGACTAGTCAACCCGAGCAGCGGTGCAGTGTTGCGCTGCGACTTGGATGGCTCGAATTTGGAAATGTTCGCGACTGGCCTGCGCAATCCGCAGGAGTTAGCTTTCGACGACAACGGCAATCTCTTCACCGGCGACAACAACAGCGATAGCGGTGACAAAGCCCGCTGGGTCTATGTTGTCGAAGGTGGTGACACAGGTTGGCGCATGGAATATCAGTACTTGCCCGATCGTGGTCCGTTCAATCGCGAAAAGATTTGGCATCCCCAGAATGCTGACCAGCCTGCGTACATCGTGCCGCCCATCACGAACTTTGCTGACGGCCCTTCCGGGCTCGCCTATTACCCGGGCACTGGTTTGCCCGAGCACTTCAATGGCCGGTTCTTCCTCTGCGACTTCCGTGGCGGACCGGGCAATAGCGGTGTCCGCACTTTCAAGATCAAGCCGAAAGGTGCTTCGTTTGAACTGGTCGACGCCGAGCAAACCTTTTGGAGCGTGCTGGCCACCGATGTGGAGTTTGGCCCCGATGGTGCCGTGTATGTCAGCGACTGGGTGAATGGCTGGAACGGTGAAGGAAAGGGACGGATTCACAAGTTCTATTCACCCGAATGGATGAAGAGCGAAGCAGCGCAGCAAGTGAAAAAGCTGCTGGCCGAAGGCTTGGGTAGTCAATCCGTTGCTGAACTGAAGAAGTTACTCGCCCATCCCGATCGACGCTTGCGACAAGAGGCGCAGTTCACCTTGGTAGACAAGCAAGACGTGGCTTCGCTGCAAGAAGTGGCCATCAAGAGCCAGTCGCCACTCGCGACCTTGCATGCCATTTGGGGCTTGGAGCAATTGGTTCGTCGTGGCCAGGATGCTGCGAAACTGGTCTCTCCGGTAATGGCCCTGGCAACGTCCGATAATGTCGAAGTCCGCGCGCAAGTCGCCAAGGTAATTGGCGAAACGAAACTAGGTTCCGGCGACGAGACGTTGCTGAAACTGTTGAAGGACGAAGATGCTCGCGTTCGCTATTTCGCGGCTGTTTCGCTAGGCAAGTTGCGCAGCAAAGATGCAGTGCCTGCTCTTTTAGAAGTGTTGAGTGAAAACCAGGATCAAGACCCAGTGTTGCGCCACGGTGCCGTCCTGGGCTTGGTGGGCGCTGCGGCTAGTCCAGCGCAATTGGTCGAAGCGGCCAAAGGTGGAACGCCTGCGGTTCGGCTCGGGGTTGTACTTGCCCTGCGTCGCTTGGAATCGCCTGAGATTTCCACCTTCCTGCTAGACAGCGAACCCAAGGTCGTGCTCGAAGCCGCGCGGGCCATTCACGATTTGCCCCTGACGAGCGAATTGCCGAAACTGGCCGCGCTGATCACGCGTTCATCCAAAGACGATCCGCTATTGCGTCGCGTCCTGAATGCGAATTTCCGTCTTGGCACTGCCGAGCATGCCAAAGAAGTGGCTGCCTTCGCAGCACGCAGCGACGCTCCGGAAGCGATGCGGCTCGAAGCTCTCGCGATGCTCAAGGATTGGGGCAAGCCTTCGCCCAAAGATCGAGTGCTCAACTTCTGGCGACCATTGGAAACCCGTTCCAGCGAGCTGGCGGTGAGCGCCCTAAAGCCCGCGCTGCCCGGCATTCTGTCCGGTCCCGATAAGCTACGGACGGCGGCCGCACAGTTGGCTGCTGATTTCGGCATGAAAGAAGTCGGTCCCGTTTTGCTCGGATTGCTGCAGGATAAGAACCAAGCGGGACAGACTCGCGCCGATGCGTTGTCTGCACTAGCTGCGTTGAAGGTACCCGAGTTGGAGGTGACCGTTAATCAAGCCTTGGCCGATAGCGACTCGCGCGTCCGGGCCGCAGGGCGCAATGTGCTGATGAAGCTCAAGCCGAGCGATTCGGTCGTCTCGTTCGAGAAGGCGATCTTCGAGGGAGATGCCATCGAGCGGCAAGCAGCCCTGGCCTCGCTCGCAGACTTTACCCAGCAGGGAACAAACTCCATCTTGGAGAAGGCCCTCGATCAATTGGTTGCCGGCAAATTCCCCGCTGATAGTCGGTTGGACCTGGTGACCGCCGCCGATAAGCGAGCAGCGGGCAGCGTCAAGGGAAAGGTGAAGGAGTATCAATCGCAACAGCCAAAGGATGATCCTGCTGCGGCGTATCTCGACTGCGCCGAAGGCGGCGATGTTGAACGAGGGCGAAAGATTTTCTTTGAACGTGCGCAAGTTTCTTGCGTTCGCTGTCACAAGGCGGCTGGCATCGGCGGTGATGTCGGTCCTGATCTAACGAAGCTCACGAGCGATCCGCAAAAGACGCGCAAGTATCTGCTCGACTCGATCGTGCAACCCAACAAGGACATTGCCAAGGGCTTCAACTCGGTGGTGATACTGGATGCCGAAGGGCGCGTTCTATCGGGAATTGTGAAACAAGAAAACGATCAGCGAGTAGAACTCATGACCGCGGAGGGGAAACTCATCTCGGTCGAGAAGGAGTTGATCGAAGAACGAAAGCCCGGCAAGAGTCCGATGCCGGAAGACTTAACCAAACACCTCACGAAGTTCGAATTGCGCGATTTGGTGGAGTATTTGGCCAGTCTGAAATAGTGACATTGCAGTTATTTGTCAGCTAGCTGTGTACGGCAGCGTTTCTTTAGGTGAAACTCTGCCCCGTTAGCCGCCCAATTCGGTAGGGCCCGTTCCCTCGCCAAAATTTGAGCCAATTACGGGGAATATCGCGAAGTAAAGGGCCCTTTCGCGAATTCAAGCTTGGCCTGCTAATGGGCGATAACTACACTCCAGCGAGCTTGGCTTGGGGCATTTAGCCCCGGTTAAGCCCGATCCAGCGGTGCCCCTCTCCCGGGAAGCTCTGCTGAATCGCCAAGGTGCAGCGACGCAACGGCAATGGATGCGGTTGCCTAGCGAACACCTGGGAGTGGAAAAAAATCTGAACTTGCTGGTAACTGGCGTGTCTATCGAGGCAGGCCGGTAACGACAAGTTACAGGTGAGCCGAATCTGACGAACGGTCGTCAGCGAATCGGCGGAAAGACGGGCGATGCCACGGTTCGACATCCGAATCGCGTAGTTCGTCGTCTAATAGGAAACCTCTCCCATGTGGAGAATGAATCGCGCTGCCGCTTATCGGGCGGCAGCCATGAGGACGAAGGAAACAGTGACGGTCATGAACGAACAAATCAAAGAAGCCATTCGCACTCGGGCCTTCCACGCCCGCTCGAACGAAGAAGTGGTCGACGCCATCTTCGGCACGTTGAAAGAATATCGGATCGATGTGAAACACGTTTCGCTCGAAGATATGAAGTCAGCAGTGGTCGAAGCCACGCGCGCCTCGCGCAGCACTGATAATAACGGCACATCGTTGCCGGTCTAACATCGCAATCCTGCCGTGCTGCGTGCCCAAGCACACGCGGCGCTCAAGACTGCCCGCTCGGTGCACTGCGAAGCGAATCGGCGCGGGCTAAGCTGCGTACGCATTGCTAGGAATGCAGCTCTAACCTCTACAAATACACTCGACGGTTGTAGACGTACCACTCAAAGATGAGCAGGCCAATGGCACCGAGCAGGAGCCAACGCCACAGTTCTTGCCGCGAGACTTGCTTGCTCGTTTGCGCTTTTACTTCTTCGCTGCCGATGTCAATTTTGTCGCGCGGCAGCAGGTTGCTTTCGCGGGCATCGAACAAGTTGACCGCGAATTTTTGCGTCACCTTGTCGCCGGAGCCATCTCGCACGCTGTACACGCCCAATTCGTCGGTACGCGTGAAGACATACTGATTTTGCGTTTCGCGTTGCACGATCGATTCGCTACCACGCGGCGGCTTCACACGAATCGCTGGTACGGGAGTCGTGGTACGCAAGGTTGCAGGAGAACCTGGCTTGGTGCTGGGCATCGCCAGGCCCGTGCGAACGCCGCCTAGGTACTTCACGGCATTGAGCACGAACACCGGAAAGCTGCGGCGGCGTTCCCAGTCGGTATTTACGGTCGTTTCGCCCTTGTCGTTGCGGCCATAGATCTCGAAACCCAGCACGGCATCTTCGTAGCCGGCCCGTGGGCCAACGACAAACACGCTTTTGAGTTCCGCGGCTTCGCCCTGGCCGATGTAGGCCTCCATCAGCGAAGCGCTGCCCGCGGGACCAGTGATGGGCATCGCTTCGACGATCATCACGTTATCCATCTGAATCAGCTGCGTCAGTGGATGAAGCTGATTGACGTCGCGCACCAGCGCGGGGAAGTTTTTTGCTCCAGCCTTCCAGCCGTCGTAATTCGGTACGCGGCCAATGAAAAGTGTATTGCTACTTGGCATCTGCTTCGGAACGCACTGATCGTAAATGATCAGGTCGTAAGCTCCGTCCGCTGCGGCATCTTGATACACCTTATCCTCGAGATACGACGGCGGCTTGGTCACGATGGCGGCCATTTTAGTGGCTTCATCGGTGGCGAGTGCCAGTTCGAGCGCGTCGTTGCCGGGCGTAATCAGCAGCACCTTCGCCGGCTGTGGCAAGTTCACCACCGTGTCAGCACGGTTGTCTTCGGCCAGATCATCCTTGATGTCGAGTTCCAGCCGAAGCACGCCGTTTTCGATCGACTGCATTTCGAACTTCACACCGGCAGCACCGGGAAGTTGATTTTCTGCGTTGCGGCCGGGTATCTCGACGTTCTGCGAATCCAGTTCAACGTCATCGAGAAAGAGCGTGGCCACTGCTTTCTCATCTTTGGAGCCGTAATTTTCGACTCGCGCGAACGCTTGAATTTGGTCCGGCTTCTCGGGATTGGCATCAGTGCTGAAGGCGACAATGCCGACGTTGCGAGGCTCGGCTGTGGCGACTTTCACATACTCTGCCTGCAAGTTGCCGAGGCGAAAGTTGGGGACGGACGAGAATCCGCCATCGGTAAACAGATACATGGTTGCCGGCTGAGCTTCGGCTGTTTGAATGTCGTTGGGATTGTTCGGATCGCCGGTTTGGCCCGGGTTCGCCAGCCCCGAAGCAGCGCGCAGGGCTTCGCTCAAATCGCTAGGGCGATTGGTAGCTTCGATCGTTTCGACCTTTTGCCGCAACAGGCGGCGGTTGTCGGTGAAGGTTTGTTCGACTCGGGCGGTGTTCGAAAAGCTGATAAGCATCGCGACATCGCCCTTTTTCATCTGTTCGATGAGGGCAATGGCCTGCTGCTTGGCGGCATCAAGACGCGTGGGTGAAACATCCTTGGCGTTCATGCTGGCCGAAGTATCGACCATGAAGATCAACCGGTTGCCGACAAGTTCCGTCCCTTTCCAACCAGGGCGAACAAGCGTGATGATGAGCAGGCCAATCAGCAGCAATTGCAACAGCAGCAGCAGGCTCTGACGCAGCTTTTGCCAGAGCGAATTCACGTGCAAATCTTCAATCGCGCGGCTCCACAGATACGTGCTGGGAACTTCGAGCGGTTGACGCCGCAGCTTCAAAAAATAGAGGGCGATGATGGCTGGCGGAACAAGTGCCAAGACCAGCCATTGACCGAGTGAGAGAGTGTTGATGAAGTCAGCGAGCAGCATAGTTCGATTACCTCACCAGCCCGCGTTTGCGCAAATAAGTACCAACGAGTTTTTCCACCGGAGTCTCGGTGCTGGTCATCACGTAGTTCATGCCGCGGCGGGTGCAGTAGTCGCGGGCACCATCTACAAACGCGGCCAAGGTTCGTTTGTACCGATCGAGCAGCGGACGGCTGACAGTCACTTCGGCAATGTCCGAGTCTTCGGCATCGACCAATCGCAAATCGCCTTTAATCTCGGGATTCAATTCTTCTGGGCTGAGGACGTGCAGCACGTACACATCCATCTGCTGGGCAACGAGCAGCTTGAGTGCTTGCTCGTAGCCTGTTTTGTCCATCAAATCAGAGATGAGAATTAAGATTCCCTTGCCCTGATTCCGAATGCAAAAATTGCGGATTCCTTGTGCGAGCGAAATGTTTTCCCCAGGCTGGATGCTGTTCAAGTGATCGACCATCCGCCAGACACTGGCTCGCCCGCGAAGAACGGGGCCCGGCGTGCGATGCGACGTCGACAGCGATTCGATCTTCACGCGATCGGCCCGTGTGAGCCCGATGTAACCGAGGGCCGCGGCTAGCTGCTTGGCGTATTCCAGTTTCGTTGGTTGGCCGAAATCCATGCTACGGCTGGAATCGACCAGCACATACACGTGCAGGTCTTCTTCTTCCAAGAACAGCTTGAGGAACAAGCGATCCATGCGGGCGTACAGATTCCAATCGATGAACCGCAGGTCGTCACCGGGGACATAGTTGCGAAAGTCGGCAAACTCGACGCTTTGCCCCTTCCGTTTGCTCCGCCGTTCACCCTTCATCCGCCCGCGAAAGATCTTGCGGCTGATGAGTTCCAGCCTTTCAAGCTGCGCGAGCAGTTGCGGTTGCAGGAGCGGGATTGGAGGGACAGTGGACATAAGAGACTCGCGGTGCAAGGGCACTGTGATTCAGAGAGATATTCAGCAGATTTACCTCGCCAGCGCTGCCTTCACCGGAGCGTCTTCGCCCTTTTCGGGCAGTTTTTCGAGGATCTCGAGCAGGACGTGGTCGGTATCGAGTCCCTCGGCTTGGGCTTCGAAGTTGAGGATCACGCGGTGTCGCATCGCGGGGAGGAACGAGCGGCGGACATCCTCAAAGCTGACGTTGTAGCGGCCTTCCAATAGCGCTCGAACTTTCGAGGCGAGTGCCAGGGTTTGCGCACCACGAGGGCTGCTGCCCCAACGCAGATACTGATTGGTGATTGGCAATGAGTAGGGCCCGCTGGGATGCGTGGCGAGTACCAGCCGGACGATGTAGTCCTGTACGTGTTGGGCAAGGATCACGTCGCGAATCAGCTTTTGCCATTTGCGAATTTCGGTGCCGTCCATCACCTTCTCGGGCCTAATGTTAATGCCCTTGGTAGTGCGGTCGACGATCGTCGCCAGTTCTTCGCGAGAGGAATAGCCTACGACGAGTTTGAAGAGGAAACGATCCAGTTGAGCTTCCGGAAGTGGGTAGGTACCTTCTTGTTCGATCGGGTTCTGGGTGGCGAGCACAAAGAAGGGCTTATCCAGTTCGTAGCGAGTACCTGCTACGGTCACGGTTCCCTCTTGCATCGTTTCGAGCATCGCGGACTGCGTCTTGGGAGTCGCGCGGTTGATTTCGTCCGCCAGCAGAATTTGCGTAAAGACCGGGCCGCGCTGAAACTCGAAGACCCGGCGGCCCTCAGCATTTTCGTTGATCATGTTGGTGCCGAGGATGTCGCTGGGCATCAAGTCGGGTGTGAACTGAACGCGGTTGAACTTCAGGTCGAGCGCTTCGGACAGGGTACGCACGAGCAGCGTTTTGCCGAGCCCGGGCACGCCTTCCAGCAGGCAGTGCCCGCCGATGAACATGGCCGTCAGTACACCGTGAACGATTTCGTCGTGACCGACAATGACGCGGCCTACTTGTTCGCGGACCGCTGTGTAGCGGCTGCGAAATTCTTCGGCCTGTTTCTGCATCGACTCGCCGATACTCATGAATGCTCCTCAAAGCGGGCGGCGCTAGGGTTGTTAAGCAGTGTGGTTGGGTGGCGAGAAGAGTGCTTCTCGCGCGAAAACGAGATCAGGAGAAAAGTGATTCAAGGATAGCAGACCGATCAACTGGGCGGGTCTTTGCGCAGCTTCTTTTTCGCGGCCAGCAGTCGTTCGGTATAGGACTCTTGTTCGGTTTGCGGCAATGCACCAGCGGTAAAGGTAGGGGGCGGAGGGGGCGGTGCATCTCCGCCGGCCGCGGCATCGCGCAGCACTTCGTTCGGATCGCGATCCGGCGTGTCGGCATCCACTTGGGGTTCAAAGCGGGCGGCTGCGCGGCGTTCATCAAGTTGGTTCGAAACAGTGGCCTTGAGATTGCGGAGGCGATCCATACGTTCATCGGCAACCGCTGCCTGGTCACGACGCAGGATGGCGTTCCAAGTCCAGAGGGCACCGGGAATGACCCATTCAAAATTGACTTGTACGCGGCGGACGAAGACGTCTGCCAAAAACAGACAGCCAGCCACCAACAAGAAGGCCGGCCAAATGTCCTGGCTGCTGTTGGCCTTTTGCAAGGTACGGCGGAAGGTATCGTTTTGCTTGACCAAGTCCGGCACGGCTTCCTTGGCAAGCGGTCCCTCGATGAGCTTTCCTTCCGCACCACCCTTGGGGCGATAAGCGGCCAGCGAGGTCAGAATCGCTTCGTTCGATTCCCGTTCGCGGTATTCTGCGGAATAAGGAACGGTGATGCCCGCCAACAGCGGAGCACCACCCATGCCGGTGTTGATGGCCAGTAAGTAGCTACCAGCCTTGTCGGCATCAAACTCACCGACGTAGCGGCCAGGAGCCTCTTGCTGCATGCTGAGTTGCAGATTCTTGAGCTCTGGATCGGCACCGACGCCCGACATGTTCAAAAAGTTGAGGAACTCGTCGTCGTCCTTCAGTGCGGTAACGACGACCTTGACTTTGCCGTCTTTCACTTCGGTGGCGATGGTGAACTTGCCCGACTCGTTGACGGGGCGCATCGACCAGCGAATCATCTGGCTGTAGAACTTGTTGTAGTTCTCCCAACCCGTCCATTGGTTGGCCCACTTCTGCCCGCCGTCGGAGGTAAACACACAGGTCTTGCCTGCTCCGTACGTCCAAGCAGCGAGAATCGTGGCGTTACTGTCTTCGCCCGGCTTGGGCGAACGAATCAGCACTTCGACCAGCGGATTCTCTTTGACGGTGGTCATTACAAAGCCCGTCAGGGGCGGCAATTCCCCTTCGATGTTCTGCAGCATCTCGTGGCCACGGGCTTCCGGCAGCACGTAAGGCTGGAAAGTCTCTTCAAGTACGAGTGGCCGGGCGACACGACGGCTTTCGCGTTGAAAAATGCGCGGGATCGCTTTCGGATTGTTCACCGCGTAGTACTTGCCGCCCGTTTGATTGGCAATGCTTTGCAGCAAACCACTTTCAGCGGGACCATGAGAACCAATGGCTACCGTGCTGACGGTGACGCTCGCCTTTTTGAAGCGAGCCATCACGCCTGGGCTCGGTGGTGAGGGATCGCCATCGCTGATGACGATCATGTGCTTGACTGATGCGGGATTCGTTTCAAATTCTTTGATTGCCTTCGCCATGGCAGGGTCGAAGGCGGGCATATCGCCGGGCGTCATGCGGCCGATGCGCGAAGACATTTCTTTCTGGCGGTCGCCGACACGAACGAGGCCCTTGCCGTCCTTGATCCAGAGCCAGTTATCGCCGCCAGTGAAGTTTTCCCACTGCAACAGACCGCAGTAGTCCATCGGCCCCAGCACTTTTACCGATTCTTCGGCCACCTTCTTCTGAATGTTGTTGCCGTCGGCGATTTCGCAGGCATGCATTAGCAGTACTAGAGCGCCGACCGCCTTCACCTTGCTGTTCTTGATCTGGAAATCGACGGGCATCGCCTTTTCGAGTTCGGTATTGGCCCAGCCTCCAGCGCCAAAGCTGTTCATGCCGCCGATCATCACCAACCCGCAACCAAACTGCTCGGTGTTGCGCACGAGCATCGAGACCTGGTCGTCGGTAAAGGCTACGGCGTTTTCGTCACCGCCGCTGGCACGGGCGACATCGGCGAGCACAATGCAGTCGTAGCCCTGCAGTTGGGCCAGCGAGGTGAATAGGTTATCGCTGGGCATCGTATCGACTTCCATGTTCAACTCGCCCAGACGAGCAATTAGGCCGTCGAAACCTTTAGGATCCTCGGCATCGACAATCATCAGCACGCGACCCTTGCCCCGCACATGCGTGAAGGCCGTCGCCGAGTTGTTCTGCTCCATGGCATCGCCAGAGCCCGCCTCGGGAATGAAGCGGGCGCCGTAGGTATAGCCTGCTGGGACTTCGATCGTGTGTTGAACAGAGAAGACGTTTTTGCCCGGCTTGAGCGTGACGTCGGACTCTTGCAACAAGTTGTCCTGGCCGTTGTAATTCTGCACGATGCGCAGCCGGCCCTTCACATCTTGTTCGCCATAGTTTTGCACGACGATGCGGGCTTCCAAGGGTTGCCCGCGGCGAATATCGCTGGGCAGGGCGACCTTCTCGACGGCGATCTCGTTCCTCGCGGCGAGACGAACGGCCACGACATCAATGCCGATGCCGTTCTCGGCCAAGGCACTAGCGATCGAGCGTGAGTCGCCCAGGTTTTCGTTTCCGTCGGTGATAATCACAATCCGCTTGGCGGAGTCTTCGGGGAATGCCGCTTGAGCTAGTTTGAGAGCTGAGCCGATGTTCGTGGCATCGGTGCGCAGGTCGAACAGGCTTTCCAAGTTGCCGACCGAACGGATGTCGTCGGCAAATGGCGGATGTTCGATGGTGGCTTCACGACCAAAGACGATCACGCCCGCTTTGTCTTCCGCAGCCGACTGCAGATCGCCCTTGTGCCGGTGGGCAGCGACGTCCTGCATCACAAATTGAATCATCGCTTCGCGAACAGGCTTGGGGATGCTCTCGGACTGATCGAGCAGGTACATGACCGTCATTCGCTCGCTGATTTTTTGCAATTGCACACCAGCGAGAGCGAGGATCATCAGCAGCAGAACTCGGCCACGATATCCCAGTGCAAAGACGCGGCGATACTTGCCGAGTGCGGCCAGCGAGCGATAGCTAATGACAAACAGAATCGGAATCGCGATCGCTAGCAGCAACAGCCAAGGCTGATCGAAGGTCAGGCGGTCGGCATCAAAGTCTTTGGTCAGGACGAACCACTCACTAAACCACAAGGCAAAACGGCCCATCCGCAGGCGGATCAGCAGCGAGTGCATGCCGGTCGAGAGCCACGAATAGAGCCAAAGCAGGGCGAGGCCCGCCAGCGAGATGACGACGGGCAGCAGCAACTTCAGCCCGATGTTGCGCAGGGTGACTCGCCAGTTGGCGCGAGGATCATCGTTCCATGGAACTGGCCAGATATCGAACGGCGCAAGAAACAGGACCACCAGCAGCCAATAATCAACCGCTTTGCCAAAGCCCATGAGCATGCCGAGCGGGCGCAGAATCAGCAGGGAGAGAAAGGTCGCTGCCACGGCGGTGGCAATGATGACCAGCGGCATCGATAGACGGACAAGCCACGGCGAGCGCTTGCTCAGCAGCGGTCGCCAAAGTTCGCCAATCGATCCTGTTACCAAGAGCCAGCCGACCAGTACGAGACTGGCAATCGGAATGACATCCAGGCGAACGAATTCTAGCCACGCCATGCGAAAGCCTTTACGCAGTGGTCAAACGATAAGCTTGGTTCGCTATCAAGGTTCCAATCTTTGGTACTTGATCAGCAAAACTCAATACCGGGCTATTGTACCCGACAGGGGGAGTGATAGCAGCCTGCGCTTACGAGGTTTCGTCATACTGGCAGCACGAAATGCCAGTTCGGTCCGATCTTGGCGAAAAGTCGCCGATTTGCTAGAACCTGGGCCGTCTCGGGCTATCGACCGGGAGCAAAGGGCGGCAGCGCACTCGGATACCCAGCGAGTTGTGCCCGATCTTGCTTCTGGAGGGTGCTCGGGTTCGCGATCACGGAAGGTCGTATTAGCCAGCACCGGAAGCGTCATGAGGAATTTTCTTCGCGTCTTGCGCCTCGCCCTGCGAAGGAGATTCACCTTTGCGCTGACGATGTTCTGCTCATTGGTGGTGGCCCTGCTGTGGGGTGCCAACTTGGGGCTTATCAAGCCCATTGTCGATGTCACCTTCAGCGGCAAAACTCCGCACAAGTGGGCCGACGATCAGGTTCTCGAAGCGGCCCAGGTTGTGACCGCCCTCGAGCAGAAAGTTGCCGACGCTCAACTGGAGCTGCCCAAGCTCTCGCCCGCCGAGCAAGGTCCGCGGCGAATGCAGCTGCAGCGAGACGAGATCAATCTCACCTCGGCCCGGTTGGGGCTGAAGCAGGCCGAATCGTATCACCCTTGGATTGTGCGCTATCTACCCGATGACTCCTTTTGGGCTTTGGCCCTGCTGGTGGGCATCCTCTGCGGCGCGACGCTCATCAAAGACTTCTTCCTGGCGACGAATATTGTCTTGGTCGAAAACCTGTCGCAAGTCGCTGTGGTCGAACTGCGCGCCCAATTGATGCGGCGGGTCTTGAATCGCGAGATCGATGCCTTTGGGAACTCGCGCACCAGCGATACCTTGGCTCGCTTCACCGCCGATATGGCCAGCGTGTCGACCGGCGTCTCAGCAGTCGTCGGGCGGGTGATGCTCGAACCACTGAAGATGATTGCCTGCTTGATCGGTGCCGCGCTCATCTGCTGGCGACTGTTGCTCCTCTCGCTGATTGTGGCGCCACTCGCCGGCTATGTCATTTTCAAGCTGGCCGGTTCGCTCAAGCGGGCTAACCGCCGGGCGATGGAAGAACTGTCGCAACTATACGGTCGCATCTCCGAAACCCTCAGCGGCATTCAAGCGGTGAAGGCGTTCGGCATGGAGCGGCACGAGCGAATTCGCTTTCACGAGCGGAACAAAAACTTCTTCTTCAAATCCATTCGCATTGCCGTGTACAACGCCAGCGCTCGCACGAGTGCCGAGCTAATGGGGACGATCATCATTTCGATGGCGGTTCTCGCCGGTGCCTACCTGGTGCTGAATCAAGAGACCTCGATCCTAGGCATCCGGATCATGGAACGCCCGCTCAGTTCCGGCTCGTTGTTGGCCTTTTATGCCTTGCTCGCCGGCGTGAGCGATCCTGCTCGCAAATTGGCCGATGTGTTCAACTACATCCAACGTGGCATCGCGGCTTCCGATCGCATTTACGAAGTCCTCGATAGCCCACCGACCATCGTCGATCCCAAGCAGCCCACGCGGCTGGCCAACGATCGCCCCGAAGTGGTCTTCGACAATGTCTCGTTCCACTACAAGCCCGGCCAACCGGTGCTAAAGAACATCAGCTTCCGAATTCCCTTCGGCAAGACGGTGGCGGTCGTCGGCCCGAATGGTTGCGGCAAGAGCACCCTGATGAGCCTGCTGCTGCGGTTCTACGATCCGGTCGAAGGCTGCATCAAGCTCGATAACGTCGATCTTCGGCAGATGCGCCAGCACGACCTCCGCGAGCGGATCGGTCTCGTCGCCCAGCAAGCCATGCTGTTCGACGACTCCGTGATTGCCAACATTCGCTACGGCACACCACGGGCTACCGACGAGCAAGTGATCGAGGCAGCCACCAAAGCTCACGCGCACCGGTTCATCACCGAAAAGCTCGAACATGGTTACGAGACCATCGTGGGCGAACGAGGCGGCAAGCTCTCCGGTGGACAGCGCCAGCGAATCTTGCTCGCCCGTGCGATTCTTCGAGATCCCCAGATCCTCATTCTGGACGAAGCAACCAGCCAGATCGACCTCGAAAGCGAGCAGCTGATCCATCGCGTGCTCGAGCAGTTCACCCGTGGCCGCACGACGCTCATGATCACGCACCGCGTGGCTTCGCTGGCCTTGGCCGACGAAGTGATCGTGCTCGACGGCGGCCGCATTGTCGACTTCGGCACCCACGACCAACTGCTCGGTCGTTGCGAGTTGTACAGCCGGTTGTATCAGCTGGGCTTCCGGGCTGCGGGTTAGAGCGGCCTGTGATGCAAACCACTCCTGCTGCCGAACGAATGCCACTCGACCCCGACGAGGTCAATCGACTCTGGCAGCACGGCATGCACGAAGAGCGGCTCTTTCACGATCGCTTGAATTACTTCTCGGCGATGCAGATCGGCCTGCTCGGCGTCTTTGCCATTCTCTATCACAAAGAGCCGTCGCCGGGCGTCTTCCTGCCGCTGACGGCTGTCGCCATTGCCTTCACACTCCTCTGGCTCTGGGTACAAGTTCGCCACTGGCGATACTGCGTCCATGTGAATGACCTGATCAAACAGACGGTCCCCGAGTACCAACGGACGATCGCGGCCTTCGCTGCTCCAGGAAGAATCGATGGCCTGTCGATCTCCCGCCCGCTGGCGTTTGCCGTGCCGTTGTTGTTCGCCGCCACCTGGCTGGCACTTTGCACGTGCGTCCTCATTCGCGCGGCACAGTAGGCCACCCCGCATCGCCGAAGTACCGGTGCTGCGGATTCTTCCGCGCACGCGCACCTGCCCAGGTAGCTTGCCGCGGCAACATTCATCGCTGGCCGCACCAATCGTGATAGAAGCCGCACGACCGTTACCAATCGCGGCACACGCACAGTCTGCGCACATGGGAGGGTTTGGCATGTAGGTGGAGTGAAATGATAGCAGCGCCGATAACTAGTGTTGTCAGCGGAAACGCTTTGACATGGCCCAGGGATTTTAGGGCACCGAGAGGAATGACGATGCACGAAGGTATTGCGACCGATGGCCATGCTCAAACGCAAGTTGGAAGCCGGCAAGGAAAAAGCACCGGCCCGCAAGAGCGTTTCGTTGCAAACTCCGCTGGAGACCTATCTCCGCGAGATTAACGAAACGGCTCTGCTCACCGCGAAGGACGAGCAAGAGTTGGCCGGTGCCATCGCCGATGGCGACGTCCGTGCCCGCGATCGCATGGTCCGTGCGAACCTCCGCCTCGTCGTCAACATCGCTCGTGGTTACACGGGCAAAGGCCTGAGCCTGCAGGACCTCATCGAAGAGGGCAACCTCGGCCTGTTGCGAGCCGTCGAAGGCTTCGACCCCAACATGGGTACGCGGTTCAGCACTTACGCCAGCTATTGGATCAAGCAGTCGATCAAGCGCGCCTTGATCAACAGCGCCAAGACGATCCGCATTCCGGCCTACATGGTCGAACTCCTCAGCAAATGGCGCCGCGCCAGTGCTCGTCTTACCGAAGAACTCGGCCGCACACCCACGCCCGAAGAAGTGGCCCGCGTCCTGGGTCTGCAGAAGAAAAAGCTGCCGATCATCAAGAAGGCCATTCGCATCTACAACAGCACGCCGCAAACCGATCAAGCCGAAGCAGGCTGGTCGCTCGGCGAAATCGTGATGGACGAACGGCTCAAGAATCCCGAAGACGAAATGGTCGAGCACGACTCGCTGAAGCACATTCGCGAAATGCTCACCACCATGGACGTCCGCGAAGCCACGGTGCTCAAGATGCGGTTCGGCCTCGAGAATACCGAACCTCACACCCTCAAGGAAATCGGCGAAAGCCTTGGCCTGACCCGCGAACGCGTCCGTCAGATCGAAACCGAAGCCCTCGCTCGTCTGGCCGACAGCCTCAAGGATCCTCGCGAACGAGAAATGGAAGCGCTCGCAGCGATGGGCGACTAACAGTCCTCGTCGGCCCGCAACAAGCGGCACTCCCCGCTGTTGCGGCACCCAGACTGCCCACCACGCGACCGGTTTCCGTCTCTCTTTGAAACCAACTTGTCCAACTATCAACGTAATTGTTGGTAGCCAAGGGCTCGCAAACCCGAGAGTTGCGCTATCTCGCGTCCAATGGCGACCCCGATAGTTGGACACCCCCCTTTTGCGGTTTCGGCAGGCTGGCAACAAGTGGTCCGCCGCGCTGTTCCGGCATTCCCCTCGGCCGCTGCACCTTCGATTTGACTCTGCTGCAAGGGAGCATCCGGCTCCCTTGCCGCGACTGTTCACCGGCAGGGCTGAACAGGGGTTGAACAGTGCTTCTTTGATAACTTTTTCGCACGATTTTTCAAGCTTCTCAATCAGGCCTAAGTGCCTATTCCGAAGGTAGTTGCAGTCGCGAAAAGCGGTATTCACGCCGGGTTCTTGATAACCATTTGATAACCGTTTCAGACCCCCCTTTTTGCTGCTCTGAACAGGGCTGTTCAGCTCACTTGCGCAATCACGAAGGGCCGCTGCGCTACGGTGCGTGCAAAATTGAAGTGCAAGCTAGCGTATGGTGGCTGAGAGTAGGAAAGGCCATCGCTGGGTGTTTGAATATCAGAATCTCACTTGCAGATACTCAAACGGAGGCCCAGCGATGGTTTACAAGCAGCTTAGGGTTGAGGAGCGTGAAATCATAGCGACGATGAATGCTCAGGGTTGTACTCAGGCTGCCATCGCCGAGGCGACTCATCGCGATGCTTCGACAATCAGTCGCGAATTGAGTCGCAATCGGCCGCGGAGTTGTTACTCGGCATCGGTGGCCCAGGGACTGGCGATGCGTCGGCGGGCGGCGGCTGGGCGGCCGCGTCGCAAGTTCGAGCAGCCAGAGATTCGGGAGGCGGTCAAGAAGCAACTCCAAGAAGGCTGGTCTCCGGAGCAGATCGCAGGTGTGAGCAAGCGTCAGTTTCCCGAGGATCCGCGCCGTTGGATCTCGCGGCAGACGATCTACAACTCGCTCCGCCGTGACGACCACGGACGCCCACTGCAGAAGTGCCTGCGTCGTTATCACCTGCACAAACGCCGTTGCCGCGCGCGAAAAGAGCGGATCTGCCCGCAATTGGAACAACGACCCGCGATCATTAACGAACGGGGCCGCTGCGGCGATTGGGAAGGAGATTTGATTTGCAGCGGCGGTCATGACCAGTTCTCGCTGGTGAGTCTCGTCGAACGTCAAACGGGCTACGTCGAACTGATCCTGGTTCCCAACAAAACGTCCGACGTGGTGATGAGCGCTATTCGTGTTCGCCTGGGAAAACACCCGCGTGAGTTGCGTCAGAGCGTGACGTTCGACAACGGCTCCGAATTCAGCCGCTGGGAATGGCTGCAGTGGATCCTGACCCTGCTGATCTTCTTCGCACATCCGCACTCACCTTGGGAGCGCGGCACGAACGAAAACACAAACGGCCTGGTCCGCGAATACTTCCCGAAAGGCACGCGCTTCAGCCAGGTCACTCGCTACGAGGTCCAAGCCGTCCAGGAAAAACTCAATCACCGACCTCGAAAACGACTGGATTTTCAAACACCCCACGAAGCCCTTTCAAAACATTGCTGTCTTGCAGTTCAAACTTGACTTCACCTACCCTTAAACTGGCCACGAACTCCCTGGCAAGTGATCATGATAAAACTTCCATTAGATGGATTGTAACTAAACGTATCTGCCAAACTTGATTCAATCAGCAGTTTGTTGTCCGGTGAAATTACTAACGAACTCGCTGGTACATTCTACCGACCCTTGTGACTAGTCTGGT
Organism: Anatilimnocola aquadivae; assembly: GCF_049819085.1. Classification (GTDB taxonomy): domain Bacteria; phylum Planctomycetota; class Planctomycetia; order Pirellulales; family Pirellulaceae; genus Anatilimnocola. The sequence goes on along the minus strand of NZ_CP187419.1, from coordinate 5,889,997 downwards.
CACGAGCGGGCAAGAATTCAGCGGGCCAAGCCCAGATCTGTGGGATGAAGCCGTGCTTCGTCCAGACTGCGGCCGCCCGAACAAAGCATGGTTTCGTATGGCGGTTGAGTGCTCGCCAGCTTCTAAACCGCGCGAATAGACAAACTGTTCATAGGATCTCAACCCGCTCGCACCCTTCACGTGGCAGCGGTCGAAGGCGGTTGATTCATTCGCCGCTCTCTCGCCACTCCGCATAGCGACGATCGATCACCGGTGCCAACAAGTCGTAGTTGGCCCAGGTATCCTCGACGTGATAGGTACTCGGCAAATCTGCGGTGAGCGTTTCATCGTAGTCGGTGATGTACTCGCCATAACCTTCGCCCTCTTTGCCGGAATAATAGACGGCAGCGAATGCGTTCCCCTCTTCGCTTAGGTCTTCCTCCCAGAATTTGCCGTCGCAGGCCTGAAAGAGAAAATCGCGCCCAGTCATTTGGCGATTGCGAACAGCCTCAAGTTCGTCGTGCGATTCTTCCTCGTGCATCTCCCCGTGCAATCCATTCACGATCGCCCAGGCGAGAAACATGCCAATGTGAGTGCCACCGTTCTCCGGCGGCAGATCCTCGGGAAAGTCGCCGCCCGAATGCCATTCCGCTTTATCAAGAGCCATCGTCGATCCTTACCTGCCCACGTTCGGCCTTGGCCCTTGCTTCACGCTTTTTGCCAGTTCGGGCACCTTCGCGAGAATCTCTTCGATGGCCAAGTCGCACACGCGTGAGCCGCCCAGGGCGTTCAGGTGCGTACCGTCTTTGAATCCGTCGGGGTATTGCGGGAAGAGGCCGGGATCGACGTTGTTGAAGAGCGTCTTCGAGCGTTTGGGACCTAGTTGTTCGACCAGTTCGGCGGTCTTCTTGTTGAGATCGAGCAGCGGTACTTTCAACTCTTCGGCTACCTTGCGCGCGGCGATGACGTAGTCGCCGTGCGTATCGCGGAGTGTTTTGCCGTCAGCATTGAACACATTGCGAACGATCGAGGTGGCGAGAATCGGCGTGGCTTTGCGGTCGCGAACTTCCTGCACAAAGCGCGTGAGGTTCTCGGTGTACGTGCCGAACGGTTCCGTGTGGCGAGGCTCGTCCGGTTTGCTGTCGTTATGCCCAAACTGAATCAACACAAAGTCGCCCGGCTTCACGGCGGCAATCAGTTTTTCCCAGCGACCGCGAAAGCTCTTGCTGCTCTGCCCCGACGAAGCGTGATTCTCGACCTTCACCTGCTCCTGAAAGTAAGGCTGCAACATCTGCCCCCAGCCTCGCGCGGGCGTCGCCGGCACAACCGGCTGCGTGGCCATGGTCGAGTCGCCCGCGAGAAAGAGGGTGAAGGGAGCCGACGCGTTCACCTGGTTCGCAGGTTGGGCGACGGTCGTCGCGACAACAGCAACGTAGCAGAGGACAAAAATCGATAGTGTTCGCATCGGTACGCTCGCGACAAATCGGGTGGATCCGAAGTTATGGAGAGAATGAAGCAGGCCACAAGAAGAACGGGCCAAACTTTTGACTCATGCGGAATTCGCCGCCAACATCGCGTCCTTTGGGCGTTATGTACGTTTTGCCGTCTCTCAGTTCTAGAAAGCCTGCTGCCACCATTCTGTCGGTGAGTTCACCAGTGCGAATCCCCAGCTTACCTGCAAGCTTGGATGTGGTGAGTTTGGACGTAGTGGCATTTTCGTCCTCCTGCGTTTCATCGCTTTCTTTGGCTACCTTTTCAAGGGTAATGCGGACCTCATCGCTCACGCGAATGATCCGCTGGGCTTCATCGTACGCTTCGCGATAGAGTTCTCCATCATCGCGGCGTGAAATCAGTACGCCCATCTCGTTGTTGTTCACTTGGCTGAACTCATAGAGATTCAGGCTGGTGATAATGCAGGACTCTTCGTTGATGTAGCATTTTGCATGCAGATTCTTGCAGAAACTTGTTCGAATGTACGTCAGCTCACGTAGCCAATTGATTTCTTCAGGCTGTAGCTCATTCTTCCCATAAACCATACGCATGTCGATTTTCAGGCGGTTTTTGTCTTCTAGCAGTTCCTTGATCCGGTCATTCAGCCTGAGATACGGACTGATGAGAATAAGGCGATCCTTGGCCGCCTTAATCATTTCTTCAAGAAAGTAATTTGTAGCGCTGGTATTGAGGAACTTCGCCATCGGTGTGCCAGTAAAGACCAAGGTGAAAGAAAGTGACTGTGTGCGGTCTTTCAATCGCACTCCAGCGGTGAATGGTGAGGGCGAGAGTATAGCAACTGAGTGTTAAGCCTCCAAGATTTTCCCGTCTGAGTGATTGGCAATTCATGTCGCGCGTTAACAGCTTGGCGCAGGTTAGTGGTCACGCGTCAGAGCCGTGTTAGAAGACCGTGGATCGTGAACATCGTTACGTACGCGTCGGCGCAAGAAATCTGCTACGCCGCACGTGCGAGAATAGTGCCGGGCGTGAATCAGCGTGGGACAGAGTTCAATTCCCGAAGACCCCGGCTCACGAGCATGATGGTCACCACCACACTGAAAAAAATGCTCAGGGAGAGCCCGACGTACAACCAGCGTTTGGCCTTCTGAAAACTAACGGCTAACTCTGCGTGCGAGGAGAATCCGTTGGGATATCGCAATTCTGCGAAGCGACTGTTCAGTTGGGACCAGCAATACAAACGGTATCCGTACCAGGGAATGACCAATAGGAAAATTGGCCAGAAACAGCAGCCCGCTCCGAGTGCATAAAAGATCGATTTGGACTCGGCGACAATGGCCGCTGCTTGTCTTGCACCGGCTTCCGTGAGATCGAACTGGGGATCGCGAGGCGCATCGTCGGTCGCTTCGACCCCAGCAGGAGAAGCGTAAGGGTTCTTGTCGAGTGCTGGTTCCGGCGCACGCTCGACACTGGTAGCAAGGTGGCGGCCCAATTTGAGATGGTAGCCGCAGTTCACACAGAGTATCGCAGCGGGCAATAAAGCAGTGCCACACGCGGGGCACCGCTGCGTTTTGTCGTCGGTCATCGAAATCTCGATGGCAGAGAACTAACTCGAAAAGCTCGCTTCCTTCCGTCCAGCACGCTTGCGGTCGTTTTCGGTGAGGAAGGTTTTGCGCAGGCGAATTTGGGTCGGCGTGATTTCGACAAGCTCGTCGTCTTCGATGTACTCGAGCGCTGCCTCGAGTTCCATCTTGCGCGGTGGCTTAAGCAAAATGTTGTCGTCGGTGCCGGAAGCTCGCATGTTGGTGAGCTTCTTTTCCTTGGTGGGATTCACAGCCATGTCGTTATCGCGGCTGTTCTCGCCGACGATCATCCCTTCGTACACTTCGTCGTTGTGCGTGACGAACATGTCGGCCCGTTCTTGCAGCGTGTTCAAGCCGAAGGCATTGGCCTTGCCGGTGACCATGCTCACATACACACCGTTGGCACGCTTCGGCACGTCACCAATCACTGGCTTGTAGCCAGCAAAACGGTGATGGACGATCGCGGTACCTTGGGTGGCATTCAGCAAACGGGTTCGCAGGCCGATGAGACCACGGGCGGGGATCAAAAACTTGCAGTGGGTGAAGTCGCCGCGAATGTGCATCTCTTCGGTTTCGCCGCGGCGAGCACCAACGAGTTCCATCACGGGGCCCAGCTTGAGCGAAGGGACTTCGACCACCAGCGATTCGAAGGGCTCTTCTTTGACGCCGTCAACTTCACGCATGATGACCTGGGGCTTGCCGACGGAAAGTTCGTAGCCTTCGCGGCGCATGCTTTCGATGAGTACCGAAAGATGCAACACACCGCGGCCCGAAACAGCAAAGGCATCGCTGCCGGGAACCTGGCGAACACGTAGAGCGACGTTGCGTTCGAGTTCTTTCGTCAAGCGTTCGCGAAGCTGGCGGTTGGTGACGTACTTCCCTTCGCGGCCAGCGAACGGACTGCTGTTGATGGTGAAGACCATTTCGAGCGTCGGTTCGTCGACGGTCAGACGCGGCATTGGGCGAATGTGTTCGCGATGGCAGATGGTATCGCCGATTTCGACGTTTTCGATGCCGACCACGGCGCACACATCGCCGGCTTGTACTTCTTCGGCTTCGACGCGGCCCAGCTTATCGAACAGGAACAGCTTGAGGACCTTGGCCTCGGCAACGACACCATTCTTTTGGCAACAAGCGATGGTCTGGCCACGCTTGATGCTGCCGGCGGTGATGCGGCCAATCGCGATGCGGCCGACAAACTCCGACCAGTCGAGCGTTGTCACAAGCATCTGCAGCGGAGCGTTTTCTTCGACTTCTGGTCCGGGAATTTGCTCCAGCACCATATCGAGCAGCGGACGCATCGAGTCGGTCCGCACTTCTGGATCGCTGGTGGCGTAACCTTCACGTCCGCTGGCGAACAAATACTTGAAATCTTCCAGGTGATCTTCAGCACCCAGATCCATCAGCAGCGCGAAGGCTTCGTCGAGGGTTTCGTGCGGGCGAGCATCGGGGCGGTCGATCTTGTTGATGACCACAATCGGCTTCAAACCCACTTCGAGCGCCTTCGACAGCACGAAGCGAGTTTGCGGCATCGGCCCTTCGGCAGCATCCATCAGCACGACGGCGCCGTCGGCCATCCGCACGACGCGCTCCACCTCGCCACCAAAGTCGGCGTGGCCAGGGGTGTCGATGATGTTGATCTTCACGTCCTTGTAGTGCAGGGCGATGTTCTTCGCGAGGATCGTAATGCCTCGTTCCCGCTCTTGGTCGTTGGAGTCCAGGATGCAATCGCCTTGCAACTGGCTTTCGCGGTACTCGCCGCTTTGACGCAAGAGGCAATCGACCAACGACGTCTTGCCGTGGTCAACGTGGGCGATAATCACAATGTTTCGGATGTCGTTACGGCGCATGGCTGTGGGGCGTCCCTACCGGACTACTTCTCTGAGAGGGCCGCCGAATTGCGAGGGGCGGCCTAAGGGTGCTAGGGAGAGCGTCAATATGACGTGCAATAACTCTATTTTTAGGGCCCCAAGGCCAAACAGCCAAGGGGAAAGGGCAGGAAGGAGGCGAGGGATGGGAGGCGGGAGGCGAGGGAACTGCAAGATACCATGCGAAAAGCCGGAAACTCAGCACTCAACGCGGGCATGTGAATTAACCATTTGGATTGCATGAAGACTGATAGTTTCCCTCGTTTCTCGTCCCTCGACTCCCGTCTCTCCCTAGCGCAGCTCTTTGATTCGAATGTTGCGGTACGACGCCTGGGCCGGTTTGCCGCCGTGAATTTGGAGGGCGATTTTGCCGGTGCGAGCGATGTTGGGCTCGGTCTCGGTGAAGTCGACGGTGAGGACTTCGTTGACCCAAAGTTCGATTCGCGGCCCTTCGCAGCGGATAACGACGTGATTGAAGCCGTCCGCCTTCACTTTCTGCTGCAGGACGGCATCGTCGCCGGTGGCCAGAAACTTCTTGCGACGCGACTCGTCGTACAGCGCGCCCCAGATCGATTTGCCGCCGGCGAGTCCCATATCGCACTGGTAGCCAATCACTTCGTGGTGATTGGGAATCCGCTCGCTGCGGAATTGAATGCCGGCGTTCTCACCCGCGCCAACTAGTTTGGCTTCGAGTCGTAACTCGAAGTCGCCGTAGTCCTTCTTCGTGCAGAGAAACTCGTTGTTCTTGATGTTCTCCTTCAGCGAACCGGCGACGATCGCGCCCTCTTCAACGCGAAAGACGTCTTCTTTGCCTTCCCAGCCCGCGAGCGTCTTGCCGTCGAACAGGGGTGTGAAGCCATCTTCAGCGGCACCGGCCAAAGACGCGCAAAATGCCAGCAGAAATGGCACAATCGGCAGAACTGGAAGAGTACGCAACATGGGCTGTCCTCGGTCGTTACGCAGAGAGAGATTTGTACAGATGACGCAAGATTGTATCCCATAAGGATTTTTTCACCATCGAGCGCGATTGCGGAGAGTTCTACCGAGCCATCTCCTAGAAACAAACCTAGTCGGCAACTACGATGAAATTCCAGCAGCACTTGCCCGGTTCGCCTGCCAGCAACCCTTCGGCAGCGACCCGAATGTCAAGCTGGGTTTGAATTTATGGAAAATCTGTTTCAACCGGAAATCTCCTTCGCCCAGGCCAAAGAAGCGCTCTGGCGGCACAAGGGGAAGGCTCTCTTAGCCTTCGTTTTGGTCTGCTCGGCCGCTGCTGCGTATCTGTCGACAGCCAAGCGAATGTACGAATCGGAAGCGAAGATTTTCGTACGTGTTGGTCGCGAAAGCGTGGCCCTCGATCCTTCGGCAACCACCGGCCAGGTGGTGAGCTTGCAGGATTCTCGCGAAGGGGATGTGAACGCCGTCGAGCAGTTGCTCGTCAGCCGCGAATTGGCCGAGAAGGTAGTCGATACGCTGGGCATCGATGCGATTTTTGGTCGCAAGACGGGCGGTTCCACCGGTTGGTCTCCCAAGCAGGCCATCAAAGACGTGCTCGAAAAGCTCGAGCCCTACAACCTTAACCCGCTCAAGGTGTACGACGTTCGCGACAAGGCCATCACCACGTTGCAGAAAAATCTGCGGGTGACGGCCGTGCGCAAGACGAGCATCGTTACCGTGGCATACGTCGCCGACGATGCAGCCATTGCTCGCGACATTGTCGAAGCGATCGTGGCGCAGGCTCAGTCCGAACATCTGCGAATCAATCGCACCAAAGGCTCGCACGATTTCTTCGAGAAGAAAGAGACACAGCTGCGCGGTGATCTGGAAGTGCTCGAAAACAAGCTGCGCGATCTGAAGAACGAATCGGGCTTTGCCGAACTCAACACGCAGCGAGAACTGCTGCTGAAGCGCATCGCCGATACCAAGAGCGCCCTGCTCGATACCGAAGCGGAACTTTCCTCAGCCACCGCAGAGGTAAAGGCACGCCAAGCTGAAATGGCTCGCATCCCGGAACTGGTCACGGCGGAAGAAACCACGGGCCAGCCTGATACTCCGGAAAACCAGATGCGAACCAAGCTCTTCGATCTTGAGGTGCTGGAGCGCGGCTTGGCGACGCGGCAGACCGATGAATCGCCGCAGCTGATGGCCGTGCGCGAACAAATCAAGCAGGCGAAGGGAATCCTGGGCGACGAAGGCCCGAAAATGCAAACCACCAAGTCGCTGAACAAGGTTCGCCAAGAGAGCGAACTGGCTCTCAGTTCTCGCGCCTCACAAGTGGTCGCTTTGCGGGCCAAGCAGGCCGCACTCACCACGCAACTGGCTGACGCCAAAGCGGAGCTCAAGGCGTTCAATCAGACAGAAGTCCAGATCGCTCAATTGCAGCGGTCGATCGATCTCGCCGCCAATCAGTACGGCAAGTACTCGGAGTATGTCGAGCAAACTCGCATTGATCAGGAACTGCAAAACGCCAAGATCTCTAGCTTGAACCTGCTACAGCGGCCATCGCACTCCATCACGCCCGTGAACCCCAAGCCGATTCAGGTGCTGGCCGGCGGTTTTGTGTTGGCCTGCCTGGTCAGCGGCGGGGTGGTGTTTCTTTCGGAACGTCGTCGTCGCCTCTGGGATCCGGTCGATCCACCGAACGAGCCCGTACAGCCGGAGCCTGTTCGTTCAGCCTCTGCGACTCGCGAGCGCGAGGCCGTGGAAGAGCCCGCGAGTCTTTCGGCGATGTCGATGCGCCGCAGCGAAGCAGCCCCTAGCTTGCCGCGGTGATCGATTTTGAGGGCAGTGGCCACGCTGGGCCGTGGCTCAGGTCATCTCGGCGGAGCGAGATGACTACGGTTCAATCCATCTCGGCGGAGCGAGATGACTACGGTTCAATCCATCTCGGCGGAGCGAGAAGACTACCTTGGCTACTCGACGATCTTCACCAGCTTTTCTGGCTTGAGCACCACGGTGGCCAATGGTGGCAACGTGATGTTGATCTTGTAGGGGCGGAAGTGCCAGCCTGGTTCTTCGGCCTGACGACCGGGGAAGTTGCCTTGGTTCGACCCGCCGTAGTATTGCGAATCGCTGTTGAACACTTCCTGATACCAGCCACCTCGCGGCACACCGATTGGATAGTTCTCGCGAACCACTGGCGTGAAGTTGTGGACCACCACGAGGAAGTCTTCTGGATCCTTTGCCTTCCGTAGATAGCTCAGGGCGCTATCGGCGTGGGCGTTGCAATCGATCCATTCGAAGCCATCTTTGTCGAAGTCTCGTTCGTACAAGGCGGGTTCGCTCACGAGCAGAGCATTGGCATCGGCAACCATCTTCTTTACGCCGGCATGCGATTCCCATTGCAGCAGATCCCACTGCAATTCGGCATCGTGGTTCCATTCGTTCCACTGGCCAAAGTCGCTGCCCATGTAGAGCAGCTTTTTGCCTGGATGGGTCCACATGTACGAGTAGAGCAACCGCAAGTTCGCGAATCGTTGCCACAAGTCGCCCGGCATCTGAGCCAGTAGCGACTTCTTGCCGTGGACCACTTCGTCGTGCGACAGCGGCAAGCAGAAGTTTTCGGTAAAGGCATAGATCAAGCTGAAGGTCAGTTCGTCGTGGTGATGAGCGCGGTGAATGGGCTCGTGCTTCATGAAGCGGAGCGTGTCATTCATCCAGCCCATGTTCCACTTGATGCTGAAGCCGAGACCGCCCGTTTCGACCGGTCGCGAAACGCCGCCCCAAGCGGTCGATTCTTCGGCAATGGTCAGCACGCCCGGGAAGTTGCCGTGAGCTTCGTAATTGAACTCACGCAGCAGCGAGATGGCTTCCAGGTTCTCGCGGCCACCATGTTCGTTCGGAATCCACTCCCCTTCTTTACGGCTGTAATCGAGGTACAGCATCGAAGCAACGGCATCGACCCGCAGACCATCGATGTGAAACTTGTCGAACCAGAAGAGGGCATTCGAGAGCAGGAAGTTGCGCACTTCGTTGCGCCCGTAGTTGAAGATCATCGTTCCCCAGTCGGGATGTTCGCCCTTGCGGGGATCTTCGTGCTCGAACATGGCAGTGCCATCGAAACGGCGCAGGCCGTGCCCATCTTTGGGAAAGTGAGCAGGAACCCAGTCGACAATCACACCAATATCGTTCTGGTGGCAGTAGTCGACAAAGTACATGAAGTCTTCGGGCGAGCCGTGACGGCTGGTAGCGGCAAAATAGCCGACCGTTTGATAGCCCCAGCTGCCGGAGTAGGGATGCTCGCTGATCGGCATCAGCTCGATGTGCGTGTAGCTCATCTCGCGGCAATAGTCGACCAGTTGATGTGCCAGGTCGCGATACGACAGCCAGCCATGTTGGCGCGAGGGATCGCGGCGCCAGCTACCGAGGTGAACCTCGTAGCAGCTGAAGGGTTTTTCGAGCGGGTTTTGCGCGGCCCGCTTGGCCATCCATTCGCTGTCTTTCCATTGGTGCCGCGTGAGGTCGGTCACGATCGACGCGGTGCAGGGAGGAAGTTCGGCGGCAAAGCCAAACGGATCGGACTTGTCGATCACTTCGCCCCATTTGGTCTTTACGCGGAACTTGTACTTTTCGCCAACCTTGAGGGCGGGCACGAACAGTTCCCACACACCGCTCGAATCGCGGCGACGCATCAAGTGCCGACGAGCATCCCACGAATTGAAATCGCCCACGACCGAAATGCTTTGCGCGTTCGGTGCCCAAACAGCGAAGTTGACACCCTTCACGCCGTTGACTTCGCGAAGCTGCGCACCCAGTTTTTCGTAAGCCTTCAGTAACCGACCTTCGCCGAACAAATGCAAATCAAACGAGGAGAGCATTGGTTCAAAGGAATATGGATCATGCTGCGTTTTCATCTCGCCCCCTTCAGTGGCAAACCTAAGCTGATATTGTGGCCGCTCCGAGCCTGAGGGCAACGGGCAGAACGCTTCAAACAGTCCGGCAGGATGAATTTTGCGCATCGGGCGGGAAACGCGATGAGATTCGTCCACGACCCACGCTTGCTGCGATTCGGGCGAAAAAGCCCGCACTGCAACGTGCGAACGGCCCTCATGTTGCACTAAGGCAGGCCCGAGCACGCGATCGGGATCATGCAAATTGCCTTCCAACAACGAGTTCATATTTTGCAAAGAAACAGTCGTGCGCACGCTCGGCTCCTTCGAGAGATCGATATCCTGAGGGGGGTGAATCTTTGGCTCGCTTGTTGCTGGCATAAAAAATTGGCTGCAAAGGGGGCCATTAGGCAGACCGTTGCCATAGCCCCGGGTGAGGCGTGTCGTGGCAAAGGCTTGTCTGAGAAATCCTGACTTAGACGTTCTGGTTACCGGCCGAAGAGCTGCTGCAAACTGTTCCAGCTTCGTTGCAGCAGCGAGTTGTTGGCGACCGGTTGGCGACTTCGTGATCGTCGCGGTGTTGGTTTGACCGCGGTCGAATCTGGCGTCGTGGCAGGTGTACCAGGATCGAAACGAACAGTTCGGTCTCGCAGCTGGCGAGTACTGCTGCGAGTGGCCTGCGCGGGAGAAGAAGCAGGCTGAGGCAAGTTCAAATCATCGCTTCCTCCGCTCGTCGCGAGCCGGCATTTCACTTGGTGAATATTCAGGGCTTGGTCGACTCGACGCCACAGGTCGCTGTTCTTCACAGGAGTCAGGCTGCCGAACCGTTCCCACTGCCAATCGTTCTCGCGCCATTGCACCAGCCCTTCGCTCAAACCGCGACTGACGGCACGGCTGTGCGTCACCAGGGTGACCTGCGAAGGTTGATCGAGCGCTTCCAAACCGCGGACAATGGCCAGCAGTTCGAGACGCTCGCGCGAATCGCCTTCTTCTTCGTCCTCGGCATCGAGTACGGTTTGTCCGTCATCCGACTGAATGACAAACCGCCAACGACCGCCGACTTCGGCTTCACTGGGGGTGGACGCTCCAGCACCAACCAACAGGTTGCCGGTGGCCTGAGCGAACAACAGGAAGTGGGGAGCGGAGACGCTCATGGGTACATGCGCCGGGGTGAGAGGTCTGGTGCCGGTCAGGAATCACCAATGTGCGTGCATCCTGCCAACGACCAGAGGCTGTCCTGCGCCTCCGCCGAGTCAACTGCGTGAACAGCGACTCCGTACAAAAGCTATCGTCACCCTTTACCCTAGCTCTCCAGATTATCCAGTCGGGAAAGTTTGCTTCCGCTGAAAGATGAGCTAGTGCGCGGCGCGGTTACGCGGGTGGGAGGGAAGAAGAGTTCGGAGTTCGGAGTTCGGAGTTCGGAGTTCGGAGTTCGGAGTTCGGAGTTCGGCAAGAAGTTGCCCGCCAGCCTGCCCCAAACGCCACCGCCCCTGCGGCGGTGGTTCATTGGCTTTTGCGCTAACCTCGGTCGATCTATCGTTTCAGGCAACCTTGGCCTTCAAGTCAACCTGCCGAGAATCGCCAAAACGTCCAACAATTCCCGGGGTTTTTGGACAGGCACCGACTCTTGAATTTTGCCGGAAGTTGCTGCCAGCGTGTCACTTGCGGCTCTCGATCAGTTGTTGCAACTCATCCTCTTTGTCCAATAACCGGGCTAATTCTTGGACAGGCTCCTCAATTGCAATCCGCAGATTCCACCGCGCAAGCACGATGGAATCCCCGCCGCGCACCGCGGGCACGAGACTCAACTACCAAGCTGTGAGAGAACTTTCCGAGATTAGCTCACAGTCGTGATCGGTTGTCAGTAATATGGTTCGTTGTTTTTTAGAAAATGTTAACAACGCGAACTGGGTGATTGCGATTGGGCTTCGACAAGGTGGCCGTCGGTCGATTGCGTAGCGCAAAAGCCAATAAGCCCCCGGCGCAGGCCCGGGGGCGTGAAAAGAAAAGCACTAAACCGCTGCGAGAATCTGCTCGCCGACGCTCCATTTGGCGGGATTCGAGGGGTCGCGCACGATCCGGTTGTAGACGGTATCGCGTTCGATTGGTTCGCGACCCGCTTCGACAATCAGGCGGCGAATCTGCTCGGTGGTGAGCAGTTCGGGGGTCGTGGCTCCCGCATCGTGGTAGATCAATTCGTGACGAACGGTGCCGTCGATATCATCGGCACCATAGGCGAGTGCCGCCTGGGCCGTGCCGATGCCTAGCATGATCCAATAAGCCTTGATGTGCGGGATGTTATCCAGCATCAGCCGGCTGACGGCCATGGTGCGCAGGTCCATCAATGCCGAAGGCTTTTTGATGTGCGACAGCCCCGTGTTTTCGGGGTGAAACGCGAGCGGAATGAAAGTCTGGAAGCCCCCCGTTTCGTCCTGCAATTCGCGCAGGCGAATCAAGTGATCGATCCGGTGGAAGTCGTTTTCGATATGCCCGTACAGCATTGTGCAGTTTGTCTTCAGGCCCAGCTGATGAGCCGTGCGATGGATATCGAACCAGTTGCGAGCATCCGCTTTATGTTCGCAGATCTTGCCGCGTACTTCCGGATGGAAGATTTCGGCACCGCCGCCTGGCATTGAGCCCAGCCCGGCCGCCATTTGCTCTTCGAGAATCGAGCGGATGCTGCGCTTGGTGAGGAACTCGAACCAGTTGATTTCAACGGCCGTCCAAGCCTTGAGATGCAGGTCGGGGTAGTTGGTATGCAGCAGTTGGACGACGTTCAGATACCATTCGTACTTCCGCTGGTGATGCAGACCGCCGACGATGTGCAACTCGGTGCAACCATTGTCGATCGCTTCCTGGCCGCGAGCGAGAATCTGCTCGTCGGTCATGGCGTAGCCCTTGGCCTCGCGCAGGTCCGAGCGAAACGCACAGAAGGTGCAGCGATAAACGCAGATGTTGGTAGCGTTTAGGTGCGTATTGATGTTGTAGTAAGCCGCGTTGCCGTTCTTCCGCTCGCGGACGATGTTGGCGAGTTGCCCCACCTCATGCAGGGGCGTGGCTGGGTCGTAGAGGACCAAGCCATCGTCGAGCGAGAGCCGCTCGCCGGCATAAACCTTGTCTTTGATCGCGTCGAACGCAGCAGTCGAAAAACCAGCCATGAAAGTTACTTGCGCAAGAGCCTCAGTACGCCGAACGCAACCTCGCGATCGATCCTAACGGTCTAACCGCCGAGTGTAGGGCTGAGATAACTGATTGTCCATGCGGTGCCGCAGCCGAGCGGGCCGCGCCAAGAAACGAAAAAACGCTTGGAAACATTGTCGCAGCCTCAGTCTGCCCCTGCGGCGTTCAACGTCATCCAAGCGTCTTACTAGTGATATCGGCGTGGATACATCCCCACAGCACGCCAAAGTTTTCAGCTGCGCAAAGCCGCACCAGGAAAGAGCTTAGGTGCGTAGGACGTTTTGAACGCTTTGCTGGTGCGAGGCAGGCAACTCGGCCGTTAGATCCTCCGGTACGGTGGATCGAACCCCACAAACCGATTGGGTGCCGAAATGGTCAGCCGCCAGGCTTTTTCAACGACAAGCTATGCAGAATCAGCACGCTCCCTACAGACACCAAAGCCCAGCCTAACCACTTCGGCGGATTGAGCCGGTGATTGGCCACGGGACCAGAGGCCGCGATCATTGTCGGCAGGTTATTGCCGGCGCTGGCCATCTGGGGTTGTCGCCAGGCTTGCACGCGCTGGGCCAGAAATTGCGTCGAACGCTCGTTCAAAACGAAGGTTTCGACCGTGCGAAACTGCACGCCGAGCAAAAAGATCAGCAGCCCGGCCATGAAATACTGGTTGCGATTGAACTCCATCATGCTGCAATCTCCTCACACAGGCTCCCCGGGCGTGAAATGCCGTGTTTCCGAGTGGTGGCAGAGGGAGCTAATCGTGTTATCGAAATTGGCCGCTAGCACGCTGGAATCGCTCTCGCAGATTTCCACTTGCGCCTATGCCGGAGAGATTGCCGGATAATGGGAAGCTAATTGCAAGCCGCAGTGATCTCTCAACGTAGTCATGTCGCTCCCGTAGTCATCTCGCTCCGTCGAGATGACAGCAGCGTAAACACAATCTGGCGGCGCAAGATGCCTACCATGGGATCGATTGAACTTTGCGATTCGTCTGGGAAGGCCTAAACTGCTGCTCCAATCCGGCGGTTCAAGGAGGAGCCTGCAATGAAACTATTCTTTTCGGTCGGCGAGCCCAGCGGCGACTTGCACGGGGCCAACCTGATTCGTCAGCTTGAGCGGAAGGCGGGCACCTTTGAGGCGATCGGTCTTGGCGGCCCACGCATGAATGCCGCCGGCTGTCGTCTGCTGCGCGACATGACAGACCTGGCCATCATGGGTGTCTGGCCGGCAATCGTAAAACTGCCACAGTTCTTCCAACTGCTTGCGCAGGTCGAACAATCGCTCAAAACCGAACGACCCGATGCGGTGGTGATGATTGACTATCCGGGTTTTAACTGGCACGTTGCCAAGAAAGCCAAAGCGCTCGGCATTCCGGTGGTCTATTACGGCCTGCCACAACTGTGGGCCTGGGCTTCGTGGCGAGTGGCTAAGGTTCGCAAGTACATCGACCACCCGCTGTGCAAATTGCCGTTTGAAGAAGCCTGGTTTCATTCGCAGGGGTGCCCGGCGACGAAGTACGTCGGTCATCCCTATTTCGACGAACTCAAGTCGCAACAACTCGATGAGCAGTTCCTGGCCCAATTCAAAAACAGCTCGCGGCGGTTGGTTACCATTCTGCCCGGTTCTCGCCGCAGTGAAGTGACGAAGAACTTTGCCTCGCAAGTGCGCGCCGCGGAGTTGATTCACCGGCAAGTGCCGGACGTGCAGTTCGCTGTTGCCAGCTACAACGAGCAGCAGGCCGCGATGGCAGCCAAGATTCTTGGCAACACGCGTTTGCCCCTGGCGATCATCCCCGGCAAGACTCCGGAACTGATTCACGCGGCCGCCTGCACCCTCGCCGTATCAGGCTCGGTGTCGCTCGAACTGCTGTACCATGCCAAGCCGAGCGTCGTGCAATACAAGTTGCCGATGTTCACTTACTATGCGATGAAAGGCCTGGCGCGCATCAACTACATGTCGCTCGTCAACTTGCTGACGACGGACGAGCTTCACCCGCGCGTGAAAGAAAAGTACAATCGCCATTCGCCACAGCACGCGAAAGTGTTGTTTCCGGAATATCCCGATTGGCGAGATCGCAGCGTGGATGTTGCCACCCATGCGATTGAATGGCTGCAGGACGAACCCGCGCGACTGGCTATTGTCCGCAAGCTAGAGGCGCTCCGCAGTACGCTCGCCATCGGTGGTGCTTCGGCGAATGCCGCGGACTACATCTTGAAGAATGTGGTGAACGGCAAGCAGCGAAAAATGCTTGCGGCCTAGGTGACCTGCAGGCGATAGAGCCAGCGGTAGGTTTGGGCCTGTGCGGAAACTGGCTCACCAAAGTGAACCCGCAACTCCCGATCTTGCAGTTCCAAGGTCGGTTGCGGCGAATCTTTGGCGGCGACGCCGGTCAATTCAAAGTTCAAACCAGCGGCGGTGAAGTTCAGCCGATTGTCAACGAGCGATACTTCTTCAACACGCAGCGGCAAGCGATACCGCGACCCCAGCAATGCAGGCTGCCCTTTCGCTCGGCAGGCCACATCAAACGTAAAGCTCTTTTCGGCCGCTTGTTGCTCGACACTCGCCGACCAATGACTGCCGCCGGCCATTCCCATCAACAGGGCCACGGGGGGCTTTTTGGGGCGCGTTTCGATGCTGACGAACTGCAGCGGCGGGCTCGCCGGCCAATCCTCTTCCGAATTCCCTTCGATACTCTCGAGGAGCAGCACGGGAGCGACAATCGGGCTGCCTTCCGGTACCAAGAGCAGCACGCGATGTCGCCAACGATCGTGCGAACGATCGAAATCGACGCGTAATAGCATCTCGTCGCTGAGTGTCAGGTCGAGACGATTGGGAATGGGAGGCGCGATCCGGGACATGCTAGTAGTTTCTTCTCAGCCTATGGATTTCAGTTTTTCCGCGGCACTCGCGACGCGAGCGATGAGCGCCAACGGAGAATCGCAGGAGCCGCGATTCTGACTTGCCAATGAGTAGTCTGCAAGTTGGCTGCAATGGCGAGCAGGGCCGCTATTCTTTGATCGCACCCATGATGAACTGATTGACGTCCCATTCGCCGAGCGTGACTTTGATGGCCACCGTCTTATGCACCGGTCGGCCATCATCGGCCAGAGCCACGCGCCGCAAGGAAAGCTCGGCGACATCGCCGGCCCGCAACTTCGAAATGAGCGCCGTCAGCGTTTCAAAATCCGGAACCATTTCGCCGTTGAACCCCAGCACGATATCGTCCTGGCGAACCCCCGCTTTGTCGGCCGGGCTGCCGGTATGCACGCGGCTGATGGCACAGTTCGTATCGACGGTGATGCAGCCCACACCCAGGAAAGCACCATGGCGAAAGTCGACTTTTCCCGCGCCCAGATTAACCTGCAGTTCGGCAGCCATCTCGGGTGTTGCTCGTGTGCCATAAACTCGCACGCTGGTGAGCGCCTTCAGTCCTTTGAGCACGTTGAGCGATTCGTTCGTCACGGGGATGTAGTAGATGCCGACATCTTCCAGCTGAGCACAGCCGGCGAGGGACTTGAGCCCTTCATCGGTGATGTTCGCACGATAGGCTTGCAGGGAGCGCAGACCCTTCATGTTGGCAACATGCGGCAACGCGGCATCGGTCACGCGATCGCCCACCAGTGCTACCTGGCGCACATCAGCCAGCCAGCGCAGACGGCGAAAATCACTTTCGGTCCCACGCCACTCTGTGCCAATTTCCAGCGAAGAGATCACTTCGTCGACACCGACGCCATTGAAGACTTGCGACCGACGAATTCGCGCACCGAGGCCTTCGAGTTCGCTGAGGGTGATGGCCTGCTTCTGAGCGTTCAATTGCGCGAGTACTTCATCGGCCCGAACCTTGAGCGGTGATGTCTTCCCCTGCGTTACTTCTTCGAGGGCGGTGCGGGCGGATTCCAGAACATCGATGTCGTTGGAGAGGGCTAACTGATGCAGTACATGCAAGGCTCGCGCGCCGGTTTCTGCATTGGGGCTTTGCAGGACTTTGCGGCAAACATCGACGGCGGGCTTACCCGCGCGAATCAAACTGTGGGTGGCATCTTCGCGAACGACGAACGAATCGTGATCGAGTTCCTTGGCCCACAGCGACAGTTGCTCGGGAGTGGCCAGGGATTCAGCCTTGGGCGTTTCCTGCGCAGCGGAGAATCCGCTGCTCAATAGCATCGCCCCTGCCAGGAAAGTGGCGAACCATGCGGGTTGGCAAAGGCGGGTGGGGGGGGACTGGCGGTCGACTGGCAACATTCGCGGCCTCCTGTTGCACCGCTAGCACAGGGCCAGCGGCAGCGGCGTACTTCTGCAGCCGATTATAGCTGATCGTCACCATTCCGGCTGCGGGAAAAGTGCCTCAATTGCTCAGTCGCTGCCAAAGTTGCCGAATTTCTACGACCCCCACCGCGGGTGCCTGGCAGGCAAAATCTTGGCAAACAAAAACTCGCGGCTGGCTATCGGTGGCTGTTGTCTTCCCTTCGAGCAACGGTTGCAAGATCGACGGAACGTCCTCCCCTGGTCGATGACCCGCCACCACACAGCGAGGCAGGAACTGCCGGCGAAACTCCTGTAGCAGCGACTGCAGCGGTTCACGCTGGCGGTCGCCGACGATCACCAGCTCGGCCGTGGGGCCGAGCAGCAGATCGAGCGCGATCAACAACTGCCCCGCTGCGGTCGGCGTGCGTTGCATCACGCTCATCGCCGCTCGCAGTGCGCCTTCGGCCGCAGCCAGATACTGTTGATTGCCGGTCAACTTGCCGAGACGGATGAAAGCCAGCGCTGCCATGGCATTGCCGCTGGGCACGCTGCTGTCGTGCAAGTCTTTATTGCGGACGATCAACTGTTCGTGATCGTCCGCGGTGAAGAAGAAGCCGCCACCTTCGCTGTCGGCAAAGTGCTGGAGCAGTGTCTCGGCCAGCGAGGCTGCCCGCTCGAGCCAAACCGCGTCGAAGTTCGCTTCGTAGAGTGAAATCCAGGCATTGGCGAGGTAAGCATAGTCGTCGAGATACGCGGCCAACTTCGCCTGGCCATGTCGCCAGCAATGGAGCAACCGACCATCTTCATCGCGCAGCTGCTCGTGCAAGAAGGTCGATGCTTTTTCGGCTGCTTGCAGATAGCGAGGCTCGTTCAGCGCGCCCGCTGCTTTGGCCAGCGCATCGATCATCAGCGCGTTCCAACTGACGAGAACCTTGTCGTCTTTGCCGGGGCGAACTCGTTGCTCGCGAGCTTGCAATAATTCCTGTCGACAGCGCGCCATTTCGGCTGCGAGCGTTGCTTCGTCGATGCCTACTTCCGCGGCGACTTCGGCAATTGGGCGAGGCAGATTAAGAATGCTCTGGCCATGCTCGAAATTGCCCTGCGGACTGACGTCATAGATTTTGCGGAAGGCCCGCGCTCGATCTTCGCCGAGCACCGCCTCGATTTCGGCCGGTTTCCAAACGTAAAACTTTCCTTCGACTCCTTCGCTGTCGGCATCCTCGCTGCTGTGAAACCCGCCAGCGGCATCGGTCATCCAACCCAGAATGTAATCGCAAGTCTCGCGGGCAACTTGCGCGAACTGCGGATTGGCAGTCGCCTGATAAGCTTCTACATAAGCACTCGTTAGCAGGGCATTGTCGTAGAGCATCTTTTCGAAGTGCGGCACCAGCCAGCGCTCGTCGACGCTGTAGCGGGCGAACCCGCCAGCCAGATGATCGTTGATGCCGCCGCGGGCCATCTGGTCGAGCGTGTGTGTGACGATGTGCAGCAGCGCGGGGTCTTGGTTCCTCTTCCACACCCGCAGCAGCACTTGCAGGTCGAGAGAATGCGGGAACTTTGGTGCGCGACCGAAACCGCCATACTTGGCATCGAAGGCTCCGAGCAATTGCTGGCTGGCATGTTCCAGCAGTTCGACTTCTAGCGGGTCATCGGCCGAATCGTTTGCGCCGATTTGCTGCAGGTGTTCGGTGAGTTCCACCGCTTGTTGCACGGCGAGGTCGCGACGATTCTCCCAGGCATCAGCCACGGCTTGAATCACGTCCAGAAAGCCCGGCATTCCCATTTTTTTCATCGGCGGCCAATAGGTTCCGCCATAAAACGGGGCGAGGTCAGGCGTCAGGAACACCGACATCGGCCAGCCCCCGCGGCCAGTCATCAGCTGCACCGCGTTCATGTAGATTTGATCGAGATCGGGCCGCTCTTCGCGGTCGACCTTGATGCACACAAACAGCCGATTCAGTTCATTTGCAATTCCCACGCTCTCAAAGCTCTCGTGCTCCATCACGTGGCACCAGTGGCAGGCCGAGTAGCCGATCGAGAGGAAGATCGGTTTCTGTTCTGCCTTGCTGCGCGCGAGCGCCTCTGCACCCCAGGGATACCAATCCACCGGATTATTCTGATGCTGCAGCAGGTACGGACTCGACTCAGCGGCCAAGCGATTCGGCATGCCTTCTTCTTTAACTTTTGAGGGAGACCTTGAAAAAGCATCAGCCGTGGACTTTCATCCACGGCTGAAGAGTTTTAAATCTGACATCGGTTCCGCAAACTACTTCGCTGGGGCTGCCGGTGCTGCGGGAGCCGGCGGGTTGTTGCCCGGCATGGTGCCGGCCTTGATCAGATCGCCGAAGACTTTGCCGTCGGCGTTTTTCAACTCGGCGGCCTTCTTCAAAGCCTCGGACAGCAATTCCATGGCTTTCGCCTTGGCTGCGGTCTTTTCTTCAGCGGTCGACTTTTCGTCAACCGTCTTGGCATGTTCGGCCATGAACAGCTTGTGCTTCAGATTGTCATGCACGGCTTTGCCGAAATCGTTCAGGCCGTGTCCCTTGGCCTTCTTATCGGCACCGGGAATGTGGCACATGCCGCACTTGCCCGTTTGGGCTTTCAGCGTGGCGGTGATCTTGGCTCCGTCCGGATGTTTTTCGTAGTACTCGGCTACGTAGGGGGGAATGGGTGGCAACGCGAGGGCCGTCGAGACAGCCAGGAGCGTTACTGCCGAACCTGCCAGCAGCGTCAAACTTCGTTTCATAAGGTACCTTGTTTGGATGTGTGCAGCTTGGATGTATGCAAATTGGTGGTAACAGCAAACCTAGCATTCTTGGAGAAGGCGGGGCTTATTTTTTGATGACGGTCGTGAGGGGCCAGTCGTCGGTGCGGAACGGCGAAGCGGGCAGACCAGCCTTGTTGGCGAAGTTTGGTTCGGCAATCGCGTTCCAGCAAAAGCGAACGGCAACCGGCTTAGGCACATCGTCGCTGCTGACGACAAGAGTCTCGCCGTCGATGGTCGCCTTGGCGGGAACGAACTTTTGGTCTTCGCCGGCAATCAAGAAGAACGTCAAAGGCTTTTCATCTTTGGCAGCGAGACCACCGCCGACGTGCTTGAACTTGAGGCGAACCTTGCTGCCTTCAATTTCGTGCGAGCTATACAGCGGACCCGAATAAACGAGATCCTGCTTGCCGTAGGTGTTGGCGAGTGCCCACAGCGCCAATCGCTTGCCGACGTCTTGCTTGTTCTTCGGATGAATGTCGCCGATGGTGGTGATGTCGGTCGTCACGCACATGCCGGTGTTCTTCGAAAGGTCGAGCGTCTTCAGCTGCGAGTCCCACAACTCGGCCAGCTTGTTCGAGCCGTCATAGTTGTTGGCATCGAGGCTCTTGCCGTCGTACTTGTACGGGGCGAGTTGCACAAACAGGAACGGGAAATCGCCCTGACCGAAGCGAGTGCGCCAGTCCCTGATCATGGTCGGAAACAGTGTGCGATACTCGTCCGCACGGCCGACGTTCGATTCGCCTTGATACCAGATGGCTCCAGCGATCGTGAATGGAACGACCGGATTGAGCATGCCGTTGAAGAGGACGGCTGGTTGGTTGGGATTCTTTTGGGCGGGAATCGTCTTGCTGGGATCTTTCGGATCGGGCATTGCCTCGCTGATCGTGACCTTGCGATCGGCCATGTATTTGAGCGAAGGAACATCGGCGAGCGCTTCTTTGCTCGTCCAAGCTTCGCACAAGGTGCCGCCCCAACTGGTGTTGATGATGCCGACGGGAACTTTCAACTCTTCCGCCAGTTTACGCGCGAAGAAGTAGCCACAAGCCGAGAAGCTAGGGACAGTTCCAGGGGCAGCGACAGCCCAGCCACTGGTGGGAGTTGTCTTCGCGGTCCCGTTATCGACGGGAATGTCATCGACAGGCTGTTCCGACGGTTCCTTCCGAACCTTAATCATGCGGATCAGTGGGTGCGAACCATTCTTGGCTTCTTCGGCCGGATTCAGCGACTGGGCAACCGACCACTCCATGTTCGACTGGCCTGAAGCGATCCAGACTTCGCCGCTGTAAACGTCCTTCAAGGTGATCTCGTTGGTGCCCTTGAACTTCAGTTCGTGCGGGCCACCAGCCTTGGGCGTCTTGATCTTGGTCTTCCACTTGCCGTCGGCATCGGCCTTGGTCGATGCGGTCGCGTCGCCTAGTGTTACCTTTACTTCTTCATTAGGAGCAGCCCAGCCCCACACATTGGCTTCGGTGTTCTGTTGCAACACCATGTGATCGTTGAACAGCTTGGGGAGCCTGATTTCGGCTCGTGCTGATTGCGTGCCGAGCGTTGCGCCGACGGCGACCAGAACAGACAGGAAACGGACGGAGAGTTTCATGAAGTCTTCCTCGGGGTGGGCTGATGAACCTTCTAAGCAGGTTCATCAGTTGAATCCGTCGGAATGCGAGAATCAAGAGTGGGCGTCCGCGGCCTCTTCACTTCGCACTTTGCCTGTTCGCAGCAGGCTGTAGACAACCGGCACGAAGAGGAGCGTGGTGAGGGTGGCGACAAACAGACCGCCGATGACAGCGCGGCCGAGTGGGGCGTTCTGTTCGCCACCTTCACCCAGACCGAGCGACATGGGCAACATGCCGATAATCATGGCGGCGGCGGTCATCAGTACGGGACGCATGCGAGTGCGACCTGCTTCGAGGGCGGCATCCCAGGCATTCTTCCCTTCGGCTCGCTGCTCGTTGGCAAACGTGACCAGCAGAATGCTGTTCGCCGTGGCCACACCAATCGACATGATGGCTCCCATCAGGGCTGGCACGCTGAAGGTGGTGTCCCAGAGGAACAGCGACCAAACAATGCCGACAAACGCGCCAGGTAGAGCCGTGATGATAATGAACGGATCGAGCCAGCTTTGAAAGTTGACGACCATCAGCAGATAGACGAGCACGGCGGCAAACACGAGGCCGAGTCCCAGGCGGAAGAAGGCCGATTCCATACTCTCGACCTGACCACGCATTTCGATGGTGTTGCCCGGCTTCAGGTTAGCGCGGAACTCACTCAGAATCGCGTTGATTTCGCC
Organism: Anatilimnocola aquadivae; assembly: GCF_049819085.1. Classification (GTDB taxonomy): domain Bacteria; phylum Planctomycetota; class Planctomycetia; order Pirellulales; family Pirellulaceae; genus Anatilimnocola. Next base: position 5,867,810 of record NZ_CP187419.1, on the reverse strand, counting down.
AGCCACGCTACCGAGATCGCGACCTTGCACATTGGCGTACACATCGAAGGCCGGTTGCACGTTGGTGTGATTGACCACTTCGGGCGTTACGCCCCGATCGACCTTCGCCAGGTTCGAAAGCAATTGAACACCCGGCCTGCTGGTAGAAGTGAGCGGCAAACCTTCGATGGAATCGACGCTGTCGAGTTTGTGGGTCGGCGTGCGAGTTTCCACCAGGTAGGAGATGCCCATATTCGGATCGACCCAATAGTTCGGCTGCACCTGGCCACTCCCCGAGAGCGACACCAGCAGGCTATTGGCAATGTCCTGCTGGGTGAAACCAAGTTCGCGAGCTCGCGTCTGGTCGACGGTGATCTGGAACTTCGGCACGTTCATCACCTGGTGCAGGTGGACGTCTTGCACACCATCGATTTTGCGAACGCGCTCGGCGATCTCGCTGGCCATCGCGTAGTTTTCGACACGGTTCATACCGGCGATCTGAATATCGATGGGAGCTGGCAAACCGAAGTTCAAAATCTGGCTGACAATATCCGCAGGCTGGAAGAAGAAGACCAGTTCCGGAAAACGTCCCGGCAGTTCGCGACGCAGCGAGGCGATGTACTCGGGAGTCGACTTGGCCCGGTGATGCGAAAGGGAGACCAGGATTTCGCCGTCGGCCATGCCCGTGGTGGCACTGTCGCCGAAGGCCATGGCATAGGTGCGATTCGGCAAGCCGATGTTGTCGAGCACCAGTTCCACTTCATGCTCGGGAATGATCTCGCGAATCGCTTCTTCCACCTGAGTGAAGTACCGCTCGGTCTGTTCGATGCGAGTGCCTGCCGGCGCTCGGACGTGCAGGCGGAATTGTCCGGTGTCCACGGTCGGGAAGAAGTCTCGGCCCACCCAAGGCAAGGCAATGAAGCCACTCAGCACGATCAGGCCGAAGACGGCAAAGACCGCCAGCCGATGCCGCAGGTTCCAAGCGAGCAGAGCGACGTACGCGTCACGGAACTGCTCGAAACGGCGTTCAAAGCTTTGATGAAAGCGAGCGAAGAAGCCTGTGCCACCACCGTGCCCGTGTTTCAGTTCCGCCGGCAGGAGAAAGTCGACCATCGTCGGCACGATGGTGCGCGAGAGGAGGTACGAAGCCATCATGGCGAACGCCACGGCCAAAGCGAGCGGCGTGAACAGGTACTTGGGTGGCCCTTCGAGGAACAGGACCGAGACGAACACGATGCTGATCGTCAGAGTCGACACGAAGGTCGGCCCCGCGATCTGCATCGCTCCATCCAGAATCGCCTGACGCAACGGTTTGCCGAGTCCCAGGTTGCGATGGATGTTTTCGATTTCCACTGTTGCGTCATCGACGAGGATGCCAACTGCCAGAGCCAAGCCGCCGAGCGTCATGACGTTCAGCGAGTGACCGAGTAGATAAAGCATGACGATGGATGACAGAATCGCGAGCGGAATGGAGACAGCCACGATAAGCGTGCTGCGCCAACTACCGAGAAACACCAGAATCATCGCAGCCGTCAGCAGGCCGGCAATAATGCTTTCGACAACCACACCCTCGATGGCTGCGGTCACGAATAACGATTGATCGAACAGCAGTTCAATATGCAAGCTCTCCGGCGCGGCCGCCTTGATCGCCGGCATCTTCTCTTTCACCTGATTCACGATATCGAGCGTCGAGGCATTGCCGTTCTTAAGCAGGGTGACGAGAGCACCGCGGCTGCCATTGCGGCGCACGACCGTCGTTTGCGAGGTGCTGCCATCGCGAACCTGAGCGACATCTCGCATGTAAACCGTGGCGCCGTTGATGACCTTCACGGGAATGTCGTTGAACGTCGCCGGCGTGAGCGGGCTGTTGTTCATCGCCACGGGATATTCGTGGGTATCGATGCGAGCCACACCCGTTGGATACGCAAGGTTGTAGGCATTGATGGCGTCGGCCACTTCCTTTGCCGAAATTCCCTTCGCTTGCAGCAACTGCGGATCGAGGTCGACCATCACTTGCCGTTCGCGACCACCGTAGGGCGTCGGCATGGTCAGTCCCTGCACGGTCGAGAGTTGCGTGCGCAGGATGTACAGACCGTAGTCGTAGACTTCTTCTTCCGACATCGTCTCGCTGCTTAAGCTGATCTGCAGAATGGGGACGCTGGAGGCGTTGTAGCGCACGATGATGGGGGGCTGAATGCCCGGTGGCATGAGCGCCCGAATGGACTGTGTGACCGAAGTGACTTGGGCCATCGCCACGCCCACATTGACACCCGGATGGAAGTAAATCTTGGTGACACCCACGCCGTTGAGCGTTTGGGATTCGATCCGCTTGATGTCGTTCACATTCGAACTGATGGCGTATTCGCTGTAGGTGGTGATGCGCCGTTCGACCTCGGTCGTCTCCATTCCCTTGTAGGTCCAGATGACCGTGATGACGGGAATATCGATCTCAGGGAAGATATCGGTCCGCATCTGGCGGATCGCCGTGACGCCGAGGACCACGATGAGCAGGGCCATCACCACAAAGGTGTAAGGCCGCTTGAGGGCGAGTTGCACGATCCACATGGCGGGGTCCCCGGCTGGTTGAGCGCTGGCAATGGGTAGTTGCGAGGCTTTACCGGGCGGGGAGGAGAAACCTTACAAGCAGCCAGCACTTTGCTGGGCAAGGAGGTCGTCGGGAGCGGTTTGGGCTCCACCGAGCCGGGGCACGGCCCCGGCTTCGCTTGACGTAAGTTCAAGCGGCCTGGAAATGAGGGTGTTCACAAACGCCTGGGGTTTGTGAACACTGAGGCGCGCCGCACCCGAGAGATACTGGGGGGCGTGTTCACAAACCTACCCCGTTTGTGAAAGAACTTTTCCCGACCCGGGCTCTTCGCTTGGCGACTTACGACTGCGTACGCCCCACCCTATTTAGAAGACGCAGAAGGCAATTCGCAGCCGCCTCGGCAAACGGTGCGTCGTTGATGTGCAGGTCGAGTGCAGACACGGACACGTTCCCAGCATTCTGCCGGATGGAGTCGAAGAGTCGTTCGCGGACGGCGGGATCATCGAAGGGCTTGCCGGGGCAATCGAGGGCCGAGATGCCTTGCAGGGGAAGAATAATCTCGACCGGTCCTTTTGCGGCGGCAGCTTTACGGCCGATCTCGGCTCCGAGTGTTTCGTTCTCGGCAGGAGTGGTGCGCATCAGTGTGACGTTGGCATTGTGCTGATAGAACTGACGGTCGGCGAACTTCGCGGGGACGGTTTCGCGCGGACCAAAGTTGACCATGTCGAGGGCACCGACGGAAATGACTTGCGGAATGCCCCGCTCGCCCGCTGCGGTCAGCCGTGTTGGCCCAGCGGAGAGTACACCGCCGACCAGTTCATCGGCCAGTTCGGTCGTGGTGATATCGAGCACGCCGGCAATCAGGCCGTCGCGAATGAGCGACTCCATCGCTTCGCCGCCGTTGCCCGTCGCATGAAAGATGAGCACTTCGTAGCCCGCCAGCTCAAGGATTTGCCGAGCATGTTGCACGCACGGAGTCGTCACGCCGAACATGGTGGCCGCGATGAGCGGCCGATCTTGTGAATCTTGAGGTTTCGCCGCGAACTGAATCATGCCAGCCATCGCGGCGGCCGCTTCCAGCAGAATTTGCCTGCTCAGGCGGTTGATCCCGGCGATATCGACGACCGAGTTGAGCATCGTGATGTCTTTGTCGCGCACGTACGAGCGAACCTGCCCAGAGGCGAGGGTGCTCACCATTACTTTTGGTACGCCAATCGGCAACACGCGCATCGCGGCAGTGCCAATGGTTGTTCCGGCCGAACCACCAAGGGCGAGCACGCCCGTAACTTGCTTTTGCTCCCAAGCCTGGCGAATGAGTGCTGCTGCGCTTTGTGCTGCGGCGGCGATTGCTGCGCCGCGATCGTTTTGCTGGCGAAGTTCAGTCAGCGAAGTTCCACCGGCAGCAAACAGTTGCTCGCGAGAAACATCAGCGGTAAATGTCGGCTCACCGAGACAACCGGTGTCGACTAGTTTTACAGCAAGACCCAGCTCTCGCAGTCGATCACAAACGAGGACCGCTTCCGGACCTTTGGTATCGAGCGTGGCGAGAACGTAGATCGTCATGGGGCGGTCGTTCTGCGGGCAAAGATGCGGGAGAAGAATTGCAGGTCGCTGCTGGTCAAAAATGTAGACCAGCCCACGAGCATGATCCAGTGGAACAGAAACAGGAACATCGCGTATTCGTTCGACAGGTGAAAGAGAACGAGCAGCGCTAGTGCGGCGTGGCGAGTTTCGCGGAACCACAGGAGGCCGGGGACGAAGACTTCGACGATAATTACGGTCCAGGTCATCAGCCTGACAAGGATGGGTGTTTCAAAGAGAAGATGGGGGACAGGGAAGCGGCCAAAGGTGTCGTCGAGTCGTCCGACATAAGAGAGGGCGGTGCCATCGAGCCACAGATTGCCGCCCAACTTGTGCAGACCCGCCGCGACAAAGATGACCGTCATCTGCAGCTGCAGTAAGCGAAGTCCCCAGGCGGGAACCAGTTCGCAGCGGTCTCGTTGGCGACGCCAGAGTAGGGAATCGATCGACCAGGCTCGTCCGCTGGGCATTAGCAGTAAATAGAAGTTCACGAGGCGAAAGACTGTGTCTTCGCCCTCCAGAATGGTGCCGTTGCGATTCTGCCAACTCACCAGCAACACAAATACCGCGAGTGCATTGAGCCGCGTGCAGAAGCCGACGAGCAGCATCAGCACGCAGACGATGTTCAGCCAAAAGAGGCCATGCAGCCAATCGCTGGCCGCGGGATCGCTCGGATTGATCCAACGCAGGACCGACCACAGCTGCGGCAGTTTGCGCTGCTCATCGAACTCGGCGGGAAACAAGCCGTGTGGACCAAACCACGTATCGAGATCGGGATAGAGGACTGCCAGATAGACCAGCATGAGTAGGGAAAAGCCAATGCGCACGAGCGCTGGCCGGCGAGCATCGATTCTTCCGTGAAAGAATCGTTGCCAGGCAGCAGCAAAGCCACTCCAACTCGTTTTCAGCGATTGGCCAGAGCCCATCATGGCAGCGGCTCGATGGCGAGGACCCAGTTATCGTCGTAATCTTCCGGCGGTATCGGTGCTGGCCAGCGAGAGCCACTCGGCGACGACAGACTTTTGGTCTCGGCGATTAACTTTACCTGCCGCGGTAGATCGTCGGGCGAATATTTCAGCTTGGCGTCGCGGACCACATGCTGCGCGAGTGCTGGCCATAGGTCTGCGTGGTGATTCATCCAGATATTGTCGTAGTACTCGGTCCAGCGGTGCCCCCAGAAGCGCTGCCAAGTGGACTTATCGCGCCACGCGGGCGAATGCCATGTCGCAATCACATGCTCGTTGCTGCTCATGATTTGAGCCGAGAGGCGATGATTCTGCTGATCGGGAGTGGGGGCGTACATGTTCCAAGGCTGATGTCCGATGCCGAGCCAATCGGCGGCATAGCGCGCGTGCAGCGTGGCCGCTGGCATGGCCAAAGGCATTCCTTGCTGCAGCATCAGCACGAGCAGGAAGACGATGACGAGATTGCCCGCCATGGTCCGGGCTTTCGTCATGCTCTGGAGGGGCGTCGTCATGATCGTTACCAGCGTTACTACCCGTCACCGAATGCCGCGAACGAGGAATTCGCTCGCTGCTTCAATATAGAACGCACGCTGGCAGCGACCTACGTTTGCACAGGTGTCGTTCGTTTCGTCAGTCGTTTGGGTGCGTGCGGATACAGAACATGGTCAAGCCAATTCTCATTTCTGCTCTCGTGGCGGTCGTCATTCTGACGGAATGTGTACTCGCGTACATGCTCATTCCCAGCGCGGCCGATGTCGAAGCCCGCTTGGAAGCTCACGATACCGCTGCGGTTGGACACGACGAAAAGAAGGACGACGGTCACGGCGCCAAGGATGATGGACACGGCAAGAAAGATGACGCCCACGGTAAGGCCGACGATCACGGCAAAAAGGATGCTCACGGAGCGAAGCCCGCGAAAGCTGCCGCTGCTCATGGCGGCGGACACGGCGCCAAGCCCGCGAAAGCAGCAGCCGGCGGACATGGTGGCGGTCACGGTGCCGCTGCCAGCACGGCCAAAGTTCCCGCCGGTTCCGGCACTGGCGGCGAGGTTGAAGTGGAATTGGGCAAGTTCAACCTGATGGTTCACGAGCCCGCTAGCAACGTGACGTTGCGGGTTAATTTTCATCTTGTAGCCACGGTGGAAGATGGCGATAGCGAGGAAGTCTCGCATTTGCTCGAGAAAAATCAGCATCGGCTGCGCGACCAAATCATCTTCGAAATTCGCAATGCGCAAATGAGTGACTTGACCGATCCAGGTTTGGGCTTGATTAAACGGCGCATTTTGGCGAAAAGTAACGACCTACTGGGGCACGCCCTTCTACAGAATGTCGTGTTCAGCGAATTCTCGTTCATCGAGCAGTAACTGGCTGCCGCGATGATACAGATCGATCGCATGCTCGTCGTCAAGGATTGACGGCCTGCCAGCAGGAAAGGAATCCGATGGCTGGCGACACCGAAAAAGTCTCACAGGACGAAATCGAAGATCTGCTGCGCCAAGCGCAGCAAGTGGCCGGGCATACTCCACCGCCTGCCGTTTCGGCACCTGTAACCAGCCAAGCAACAATTGGCCAAAGCGAAATCGAAGCCTTGCTGAAGCAAGCTCCCGCGCCACGCAATGCTCCGGCAGCAGCCACTGCCACGCTGGCTCCCCCCGTTCATGCAGCAGCTCGTCCCGCCGCAAAAGGCAAGGCTGCCAGCAACGTCGGCGACGATATTCAATTCCTGCTCAACCAGGCCGAGCAAGCGATTGCCTCGGTCGATCAGCCTGTCGATCCCGCCATCAGCGGCATCCAACCGTTCGAATTCCGCGATTTCGGCGGCAGCCCTGCCTCGGGCGAGAAGGCTACGCTCGAACTGCTCCGCGATGTCGACCTCGATGTACGCATCGAACTTGGTCGCACGCAGATGTATCTCGAGGATGTACTCAAGTTGAAGCGCGGCGCGGTTGTACCGCTCGATAAACTGGCCGGCGATCCTGTCGACGTGTACGTCAACGGCCGCTTGATTGCCCGCGGCGAAGTCCTGGTGTTGAACGACAATTTCTGCGTGCGTGTCGCCGAATTACTTTCGAGCGACGATGTGTAAACCAATCGTGCCTAAGGCACATAATCAAGCTCGTGGTTTGAGCACGAAACCCCAAATCAATCCACTATCATCCCACTTCGAATATCGAACAGTCCGTTCTCGAACTTGAACTTTTTTTGCCGGAGAGCATGGATGCTCAAAAGTTTTCGCCCTCAGCTGACTGCCGCACTCCTGTTCAGCGCTGTTTTGATCAGCACTGACTGGTGCTGCCTGCTCTCAGCGCGCGGCGAAGAGTACGGAGCAGTCCACACCCCGGCTTTGCAAGCCAGTCGAGTTGCCAATGCACCCGCGCCACTCCCCTCGGGCGCTGTGCCAACTCGTTCTCACTATGCCAGCGGCAACGGTAACAGTGGTGGCGGAAACACAGCCGTCGCGATTCCCGCCGCCGAGAATCCTGCTGGCAACTATGCGGCTGCCTATCAACAGGGGCATCCTGCTGAACCGGTCGCTCACCAGACAGCGGCTTATCAAGCACCTGCGCAACTGATGCCGTTACCTGGCCAAGCGATGCCGATCGCTCCGCGCGGCAGCAGAACGACCCGCGATTTGCAGCGCAGTCCAGCTGCGGGCTGGGGCGCGGTATCCAACGTCGCCGCAAGTCTGGGAATCGTGCTTGCAGCATTTCTCTGCGTGGCTTGGCTATCGAAACGATACTTGCCGAAGGCCGTCGGTCCATTGCCGAAGGAAGTCGTCGAACCACTCGGTTGGGCTCCCTTGGCCGGGCGGCAACAGATGCAACTCGTACGCCTCGGCAACAAGCTGGTCTTGCTGGCGATCACGCCGGGCTCTGGTGCAGAAGCACTCAGCGAAGTGACCGAACCGAGCGAAGTAGAGCGACTGAGTGCCATGTGCCGCCGCACCAGCAAGAACAGTTCGACGCAAGCGTTTCGTGAAGTCATCAACGAACTGGAACGTCAGCCTGCGCGAGGCTTCGTCGAGAACGAAATTCGTCCGGTTCGCACCGCAGCGGGGCCGGCACCGACCAATCAGGTTGTCGCCCGTCCTCAACAACCTGGGAGGCCCATGCATGGCTAATCGCATCGGCCTCGTCGTGGCTTTACTGCTATTCCTGCTGACAAGCGGCAACGCACACGCCCAAACCGCCAGCGATGGCTCTCGTCAGTCGGCTGCCATTAATGGCGACGAAGCGGGAACTTCAACCAGCAGCAGCGAGTTCCCCTCGGCAGATGGCTTGACCGAACTCCTGCGTAACGGGCCTGAGCAATTCACAAGCCCGAAGAAATTGAGTGGTTCGCTGCAGATCATGCTGCTGCTAACCGTCCTCAGTCTAGCGCCAGCGATCTTGCTGATGACGACCAGCTTTGTGCGCATCGTCGTGGTCCTCGGTCTGTTGCGACAAGCGCTCGGTACGCAACAACTGCCGCCGAGCCAGGTGATGACGGCCCTCGCGCTGTTCATGACTTTGCTGATCATGACTCCGACATGGAACGAAGTTTATCAGCAGAGCATTAAACCTTACTCCGATGGCCGGATCACGAACCCCGAAGATGCCTTCAATGCAGGCGTGATGCCGCTCAAGCGGTTCATGAGCCGCCAGATCGAATTTGCCGGCAACAGCGACGATGTGTGGCTCTTTTACGATTACTTGCCCGCCGAACAACGCCGTACCACACCGCCGCAATCGTACGACGAAGTACCTCTGCAGGCGATCTTGCCGGCCTTCATGCTCAGCGAACTGAAGATTTCGTTCCTGATCGGCTTTCAAATCTACCTGCCGTTTCTGATTCTCGATATGGTCGTTTCCAGCGTCACGATTTCGATGGGCATGATGATGTTGCCCCCGGTAATCATTTCGCTTCCCCTCAAATTGCTGTTGTTCGTGTTGGTCGATGGCTGGACTCTGATTGTCAGCATGCTGCTGAACAGTTTCGGTCCTCCGGGTGGCTGACGACGCAAAAGGATACTGCTTGTTGACCTTGATGTTTCTGACTGCCGCCACTCGTTACCTGGTTCGTCGCTGGCGAGGATCCAAAAAATGATGACTCCCGACGATGCCGTCACGCTTGCCCAACAAGCGCTGATGATGGCTCTGCTTTTGTCGGCCCCCTTGCTCGTCGTAGGCATGGTCGTCGGCCTGCTCATCGGTCTTGCGCAAGCGCTGACCCAAGTGCAAGATCAAACCGTGGCCTTCGTCCCCAAGCTGGTTGCAATGGTCATCTGTTTGTTGCTCTGCTTGCCTTGGCTCGTGCAACGTCTGATGGAATACAGCGAAACCCTCATCGCCGGCATTCCCAAAATGATGATGGGAGGCTAATCACTCCCTCGCCTCATGACCCTCCTTTCACCCTTACTCACGCTCTACCTCAATCAGTTCCTGATTTTTGTCCTGGTACTGACTCGCATCGGCGCGCTCATCATGACGCTGCCTGTCCTCGGCGGCGCTACGATCCCCCTGCAGATTCGTGCCTTGCTCGCTGTTTCGGTGGCCCTGCTCATTGCTCCGCTGCACTGGGGCGTGCAGTTGCCCGAAGTCGAAAACCTTGCGGAACTCGGCCTGCTGATGACGCGAGAAATCATTCTCGGCCTGGCGCTCGGCACGGCAGTGATGATTCTCCTCAGCGGCATGCAACTCGCCGGGCAGGTGATTAGCCAGATGAGCGGGCTCTCATTGGCCGATGTTGCCAACCCCACGTTCGATACCACGGTGCCGATCATTTCGCAGCTTCTTGAGTCGGTCGCGATCGCTCTGTTCTTTCTGTTGGGCGGGCATCGGCTAGTAATCACAGCCCTGCTCGATAGCTTCTCTTGGCTTCCTCCCGGCGCGGCAAACTTGCCCGCAGAATTGCCAATGGCGCTCGTCGAAGTTACTTCTCACAGTTTTAATGTCGGCATTCGCGCGTGCGCGCCGGTGATGGTCGCGCTCTTTCTAGCGGTACTGGTCGTAGCTCTCATCAGCCGGACACTGCCGCAATTGAATGCGGTGGCCATTGGCCTGAACTTCAACGCCATCCTGGTCCCACTAATGATTGCCGTCACCATCGGTTCCGCAGCCATTACCTTTCAGGAAGAACTGGGAGGCGTCATTCAGAAAGTACGCGACGTAATTACCGATACGAGCTCTTAGCAACCGTTCATGGCTGACGACAACGAAGATAAAGAACACGACGCCACCGAGCATCGCCGCCAACAAGCGCGCGAGCAGGGGCAAGTCGTCAAAAGCCAAGACCTCGGTTCCGCAACCATGCTGGTCGTTGGTCTGCTTACGCTCTGGTACATGGGTAATGGCCTTGCTTTATCGTTTGCGCGGATCACTCGCGAGCATCTCGGCGGTGAAGCGTGGGTGCGACTGGATGTACACGACTTTCTCCATCACCTTATTAGCTTGAGTGCCGACGTCTCATTGGCGCTGTTGCCGGTGCTCGGCACGCTAGTACTGGCCGGAGTGCTGGTAAATCTAGGGCAAGTTGGATTCTTGTTTCTGCCCGAAAAGTTGGCAATGGACGTCCAGCGGATCGATCCACTCTCGAATGCGAGCCGTATCTTTTCGACAACCTCGGTCGTGCAACTTGGGTTCGGCATGATGAAAGTGGGACTCGTGACCACGGTCGCCGCCGTCAGTCTGTGGGGCGAGCGCGATAACGTGATGATCCTTTCCGATCAGGAAGCGGGGCCCATCGCCACCTATTTGTTCAGTGTCACGTTTTGGACGAGTCTGAAAATCGGCAGTGCGCTGCTCATCCTCGCCGTTTTCGATTACGGCTATGCCTATTGGAAACACGAGCAAGACCTGAAGATGAGCCATCAGGAAATGCGGGACGAAATGAAGCAGCAGACGGGGGACCCGCAGGTTGCTTCGCGGCGAAAGCAAGTGCAGCGGCAACTAGCGATGAATCGCTTGAGCAGCGTCGTCCCCAAGGCCGACGTAATCGTAACGAATCCCACCGAACTGGCGATCGCCCTGCAGTATGATCCCGAGACGATGGCTGCGCCAGTTGTGCTTGCCAAAGGAGCCGGCGTGCTGGCCCAGCGAATTCGCCGCCTGGGACTTGAGAACCAGGTTCCCGTCGTCGAGCGCAAAGAACTTGCCCGCATTCTGTATGCCACGGTCGATGTGAACCAACCGGTCCCTGCCGAGCAGTATGCAGCGGTCGCAGAAGTCATCCGCTATATCTATCAACTCAAGGGGAAGAAGCTGCCCGGACCTGCTACCGCTGCGTAAAGCATTTCCTACGTAGCCCGACTTGCTACGATGTCCTCATCCTTTGCGTCGTACAACTTCTGCGAGAACGCTACTTGGGCCAACATGAAAGCGAAGTTCAAACTGGTCAGCGGTTTGCCTTCGGCGAGAACTGGCAACAATTCCTGCGAGTGCTGACTGACGAACGAATTGCTCGTGCGCAGTTGTCTTTGCAAACGATGCTCGAGGTCGAATCTCTGGCCGGCAAGACGTTTCTTGATATTGGCTGCGGCAGTGGCCTGTTCAGTTTGGCGGCGCGCAATCTTAACGCGCGAGTTCATTCCTTTGACTTCGATCCGCAGTCGGTGGCCTGCACCGAAGAGCTCAAGCGACGATACGCCCCCGCTGACGAAGTGTGGATCATTGAACGAGGCTCTGTTCTGGACGTCGATTACCTCGCGTCGCTGGGCACATTCGACGTGGTCTACTCGTGGGGTGTGCTCCATCACACGGGCCAGATGTGGCAAGCCATCGACAACGCCGCTGCGCGAGTTGCTCCCGCCGGTAAGTTCTTCATTGCGATCTACAACGACCAAGGACCCGGCAGTCGCGGTTGGCTGCGGGTGAAGCAACTTTACAATCGCTTGCCGCACGCCTTGCGCTGGGCAGTCCTTTACCCATCGCTCATGCGCCTGTGGGCACCAACGATGCTACGAGATTTGCTCCGTGGCCGGCCCGGTTACACCTGGCGGCACTATGCCGAGCAAAGTACTCGCGGTATGTCTGCCTGGCACGACGTGGTCGACTGGGTCGGCGGGCTTCCCTTTGAAGTCGCCTCTCCCGAGAAGATTGTCGCCCACTGCGAACAACTCGGCTTTCGCGAATTGCGACACACCGACTGCGGTCGTGGACTGGGGTGCAATGAGTTTGTGTTTGAACGGTCGGCCTAAGCGTCGTTAGCTTTGACGCCAATCAACAATCTGCAAACCGGTTCCTCTGGTCAGATCAAGTCGCTGCTTGGTTGCATGGTCAAGTCGATCGACTGCTGCATCACTCAAGCCTGCGTAGACGTTGCACCAATCGGGAAGCGCGGGCGACTCTTTTGCAGATGATGCCTCGGGAGATTTCGCTTCTGGATCGAAAACTTTGATCACCACTTTCTGAGAGTCCAGAACCGGTCCGCCCAACTCCTGCTCCAGCAAGCGCCTGACGGGTTCATCAAAGTCGCCGAACAATCGAACGATGGTACTCATCTGAGTAATTCTACCTTAACTTCAGTATCTTTCCATCATTCCGACCGGGTCATTACGAAAACGCTTCTCGCAGGACCTTCAGACTTTTGGGGATCGCCACGAGTGGGTCTTCTTTCCCTTCGAATTCGAGCGAGACCCAACCTCGATAGTTCTGCTTGCGGAAGATCTCGGCGATGCGCGGGTAGTCGAGTTCGAGGGTGTACCACAAGCCGCCGCCGTAGTAAGTCTTGGCTTGGACCAGGACGGTCTTCGGTGCCATCAGGGTCAGGCGATCGTAGGGATCTTCCAAAAAGTTGCCGGTATCGGAAGTGACTTGCAGCCAGGGGCTCTTGATGGCATCGACCACGCGCAGCACACCTTCGGGAGTGCGACCGAGGCCCCAGTGATTTTCGAGACCAAGCAGCACGCCGCACTTTTCAGCCGCGGGCAGGCATTTCTCCAGGCTTTCGATCACCCACTTGAAGCCGTCTTCGTCGGTATATCCTTCGATGGTTGGCTCAATGCCACGGTTCTTCATCAAGTCGTCGAAGTTCTTGCTGGTGCCCCAGCTGCCGGTGTTCACCCGCATCGTGGGTATGCCCAGCTGATAGGCAAGCTCAATGCAGTGAATCGTGTGATCGATGTTCTTCTGACGCTTCTCGGCGTCGGGCGAAAGAAACCCCTGATGCGTGCTGAAGCCGCAGAGCGAAACGCCATTGACGAAGGCTCGCTTCTTTAGTCGCTGCAAGTAACCGGGCTCTTCGCTGGTCATTTGGCGATGGAGCAGTTCCACGCCATCGAAGCCCCATTCTGCCGACAGATCGATACACTTCTCGATATCGCGCAGTGCTTCGTTTTTGAACTGCCAGAAGGAGTAGGTCGAGACGCCGATGTGATTACGAAACGGCTTCGCGGCGGGCTTATCATCGGCCAGTAATGTGCGCGAGGGACTCATTGCCAACGCAGCAGCGCCGAGAGAACCAGCGAGCAGGGTTCTACGTGACAAGGACCGATCCGACTCGCTCATGATGATGCTCTTTAAAAATTAGCTGCGGGGAACAATACGATCTTTGCCGACCCAGAGTCGAAGGGCATCGGGAATGGCGATGGTGCCGTCAGCCTGTTGGTAGTTTTCGAGGACAGCGATCATCGCTCGGCTGATGGCGACCGCCGTGCCATTGAGCGTGTGAACGTAATGCGTTCCCTTTTCGGCTTTCTTCTTGTAACGAACATCAAGCCGCCGCGATTGATAATCGGTGCAATTGCTGGTGCTCGTCACTTCGCCCCATTCACCCTTGCCGTTGTTGCGGCCGGGCATCCACGCTTCGAGATCGTACTTGCGATAGGCAGGGCCGCCGAGATCGCCAGAGGCAGTATCAATCACGCGATAGGGAATACCGAGGCCATCGAAAATCTCGCATTCGATCGCCATCAGTTGTTCGAGTGTCGCGTCGCTCTCTTCCGGCGCGGTGAAGGCGAACATTTCGACCTTCGTGAACTGGTGGACGCGATAGATGCCGCGCGTCGCTTTGCCGTGGGCACCCGCTTCGGTGCGAAAACAGTGGCTGATGCCGCAGAGCTTGATCGGCAGTTGCTCTTCATTCAATAGTTGCTGCGAGTACATGCCGCCGAGCGTGATTTCGGCCGTGCCCACCAAGCTGAGATCGCTGTTCTCGATCGAATAGATCTGCGTTTCGGCACTACCGCGCGGATTGAACCCGATGCCAATCAGGATTTCGTCGCGCGCCAGGTCGGGCGTCGTGGTGATCGTGAAGCCGTGCCGCATCAAGATGTCGAGCACATACCGCTGCAGGGCCAATTCAATCAACACCGCTTCGTTCTTCAAGAAGTAGAATCCATGCCCCGTCGTGCGCGAGCCGGCTTCGAAGTCGATCAGGTCGTACTTCTCTGCCAGTTCCACGTGGTCGAGCGGCTTAAAGCTGAACTCGGGAATGGGCGTGATGCCCCGCTTCACTTCGGCAGCATCGTGCTCGCCGCCGATGGGAGCCGCCGGGTGCGTCAGGTTCGGAATCGTCAGTTGAATGGCATTGATCTGCGTTTCCAGCCGATCGTGCTCGGCCTGAGCCTGATCCTTTAGATCGCGCAGCTTGCGACCTTCCTCCTTCAACTTTTCGCGAGCAGCAGGATCTGCTTTGCCGATTTGCTTCGCGGTGTCGTTTGCCTGCCGGTTCAATTCTTCGACCTGTGTCAGGAAGACGCGACGATGCGTTTCCAGATCAACCAACTTTTGCACATCGCAGGTCACACCGCGGTCCGTGCAGTTTTTGATGATCTTGTCGGCGTTTTCGACGATGAACTTGCGATCGAGCATGGTGGGGAAGGGGCCAGGGGCCAGAGGTTAGGGACCAGGAATCAGGAGGAGGTTAGCGTTTGATTTTGGAAAGTTCTTGCCACAGCCGCGCACTGGCGCGAATGCCGCGGTGGAAATCGGCGAGGCAGAACTTTTCGTTCGGGCTGTGGGTGTTGTCGTCGTCGAGTCCCCAGCCGAGGAGCAGGGTATCGATGCCCAATTGTTGCTTGAAGTTGGTGACGATGGGAATCGAACCACCTTCGCGAATGAAGACCGGCCGGCGACCAAAGCCACCTTCGATGGCCTTTTCGGCAGCGGCGACATAGGGGCTATCGAGCGGCACCACGCAGCCGGGCGCTCCGCTCATGTAGATCAGTTCCATCGTGATGCCCGGAGGTAAGCGATCGTGCAGGAACTTTTCCAGTGACGCGGCGATCTTTTGCGGGTCTTGATTCGGCACCAAGCGAAAGCTGAATTTGGCACCGGCTTTGGCCGGCAACACCGTTTTACCACCTTCGCCCTGATAGCCGCCCCACAGGCCATGCACATCGTAGGTCGGACGAGCCCAGCGACGTTCGAGTGTGGTGTAATCCTTTTCACCGAAGAGGCCTTTGACTCCCAGTTGGTCTCGAAAGGCAGCATCGGTAAATGGCAACGCCGCGAACTGTTCTCGCTCGCGAGGTGAAAGTGGTAGCACGTCGTCGTAGAAGCCAGGAACCTGTACACGGCCGTCGGTATCGCGGAGCGAATGCAGCACGCTGTTGAGTGCATTCAGCGGATTAGTGACGGCACCACCAAAAGTGCCGCTATGCAAATCTTGCTTCGGCCCGCTCAGGCGAACTTCGAAATAGGCGATGCCACGCAGGCCGTAGGTGATCGCAGGCTGACCTGGCGCGAATTGCGACGTGTCGCTGATGACGACAATGTCGGCTTTCAGTTTCTCGCTCGCGCCGGGCTGTTTGAGGTAGTCGTACAAGCCCTTGCTGCCGACTTCTTCTTCCCCTTCGATCAAAAACTTGATCTGCACCGGCAATTCGCCCCGGCTCTTGAGCCACCCGCGGGTGCTCAGGACGTGGGTGAGCATCTGGCCCTTGTCGTCGGTGGCCCCGCGGGCGTAGACGTTGCCGTTGCGAATCGTGGGCTCGAACGGCGGCGAAATCCATTCATTCAGCGGGTCAGCGGGCTGAACATCGTAATGGCCATAGACCAGCACTGTCGGAGCACCGGCAACCGCGGGGCTTTCGGCATAAATCAAAGGCTGGCCGATGGTTTCGATCTGTTCGGTCTTCAGCCCGAAAGACTGAAATTGCCCCGCCACCCAATCGGCAGCCCGGCGAACATCGGGGTGATACTTCGAATCGGCAGCCACGCTGGGGATCGCCAGCAATTCGCACAGGTCACGCTCACATTGTTCGCGGTCGGCATCGAGAAACTTCAGCACGTCATCCATGGTTCGTTTGATCCCGCCAGACTCTCGTTCCGCACCCAACAACTGCCCGCATCTCGCCTCTTTGCCGACCGGGCAATATAATGCGTGCAGTTCGCCTCGCCTATTCCCGGTCCCGCAGACGAACGTGCCAGCAGGAGGCTCCCTTGACTGATCAACATGCCGCAGCGGTCGCCGAACCCGAAAAAGACGAACAAACCGATAAGAAGAAGCGGCCGAAGCGCCAGCCTCGCTACAACGTCCTCCTCTGGAACGACGACGATCACTCCTACGAGTACGTCATTCAGATGATGAAGGACCTGTTCGGCTTTCCCGTCGAAAAAGGCTTCAAAATCGCCGAGCAGGTCGACAAACTGGGCAAGGCCATCTGCCTGACCACCACCCGCGAGCATGCCGAACTCAAGCGCGAGCAAATCCACGCCTTCGGTGCCGACAAGCTCATCGCCCGCTGCAAAGGAAGCATGTCCTCGACGATTGAACCGGTGGAAGGGTAGTCCAATCTGACTGTGTCATTCACGGAGGATGCCGATGACAAAGATCCAGACTTCGCGGCCACTTCAAGTGACCATTCGCGGCCTTCTATTGTTGACGCTGCTGGTGGCAACCGGCTTGGCTGTTTGGAAAGCCGTGAATCGTGATGATCCCGCGGAAGCAGTCCGACGTGCACTAACAAGAAAGTACTTACCAAAGGAAACCCAGCGAGTAGGGGAACTTCAGTTTCCAGCCGGCACCAAACTGACCGAGTTAGATTTGCCGGCTCTTCGTAAGGCGAATCCGGATCTGCACGTCTTTAAGACTTCACTCGATACCGGACATGTCATGTGCTATCCGGAAGTTCAAGTCGCAGTTGCGAGCAAGCACCATTTCGGTCGACTGCAGACGGCCGAGTACTTGTCCCCAGATTATGCATCAAGCACCGCCGACTTCGGAGAGGCTTTTTGTGGACTGCGAGCTGAAAAGCCCGCAGATCGGCAACAACTCGCGGAAGCGATATCCACCATCTTTAGGAGCATTAGTGGAGACGATGCGAGGCTTGCCGAGGTGAAGTTCGACGGCAAGGTGTATCGAGCAATGCTGTGGAAGCGTGGGCTTGTGGGGCAGCTAGTGGTGCTATTTGACCAATCAGGTGCGATCACTCATGTAGCTCTAGGGAGGCCTAGTGGGGGCTAATAATCGCGGCCATTTTCGTCATAATTGAACGCATGCCCGCCTCCCTCAAAACCATCACCCTCGGCTGCAAGGTCAACCAGTACGAAACCGAACTGGTGCGCGAAGGGCTGCGCAGGATTGGCTATCACGATGCGGCCGAAGACGAGGCGCCCGATCTGTGCGTGGTGAATACCTGCACGGTCACGGCCGAGGGAGACAGCAAGAGCCGGCACGTGATCCGCAAGCTGGCCCGCGATAATCCGCAGACGCGCATCGTGGTGATGGGCTGCTACGCCACGCGAGCGCCCGAAGAAGTCGCCGCGCTGCCGAACGTCAGCGAAGTGGTCACCGACAAGCGCGAGATTCCCGATCTGCTCGGCCGGTTCGGCGTCGTCGATATTCCCACCGGCATCTCGCGATTCACGGGCCGCAAGCGGGCCTATGTGAAGGTGCAAGATGGCTGCCTGCTCCGCTGCAGCTATTGCATCATCCCCTTTGTGCGGCCGAATGTTTACAGCCGGCCGCTCGAACACATCCGCGACGAAGTGGCCCGCCTGGTCGACAACGGCCACCGCGAAATTATCCTCACCGGCGTTCATCTGGGGCACTACGGCGTCGAGCTCAATCACCACAAGCCGCGCGAAGAATGGCTGCGACTCGCCACGCTGGTGCGCACCCTGTGCAAGGTTCCCGGTGAGTTTCGCATTCGCCTCTCCAGCATCGAGGCCACCGAAGTCACCCGCGACCTGATCGGTGTGATGGCCGAAAATCCCGGCAAGATTGCTCCGCACCTGCATATCTGCCTGCAAAGCGGCTCCGACGCAGTGCTGCGGCGGATGAAGCGTCGCTGGGGGAGCAAGCTGTTTGTCGATCGTTGCCGACTGGTGCGAGAAACGCTCGATCAGCCCGGGCTATCGACCGACGTGATCGTCGGCTTTCCGGGCGAGACCGAAGAAGACTTTGCCGCCACTTGTCAGGTCGTGCGCGACTGCGGCTTTGCGAAGATCCATATCTTTCCGTTCAGTGCCAGGAAAGGTACACCGGCGTTCGACATGCCGGACAAGATCTCGCACGAAGTGAAGCAAGAAAGACTGCGGCGGCTGGAAGCAGTCGCGGCGGAAGTTCGCGACGAATACTATCGCAGCCTGCTTGGCCGGCGGTTGCAGGTGATGATCGAAGGTCAAAGCGAATACCTGCCGAGCGGCTTCGCGGGAACTTCGTGCCGCTATGCCCCGGTCGAGATTGAAGCCACCGGTCTTCAGCCCAGCACGCTCGTCGATGCAGTGGGCTATGCAGTGCGCGATGGTCGCATCATCGCGCGGTTGCCTTCCGGAGCATGAAGCGGGGACCGCGAAGCACGAATTGGGCCGCACCCTACGTACATCGCAACCAAACTGCCCTTGGCGGATTCCACGGGCGGCGAGTACTATCCCCCGCATGATGCCACCCCTCTTGCTAGCGAACGTGCTCAGCACCTATGGGCTCGCGGCTGCGCTGGCGGTGGTCTGCTTGATCTTGCTGCGGGGCAATTGGTTCAAGCAGCAGCGGTCGAAGCAGGCCGATCCCGACCCCGAGGAAATTAAACGAGCCTGTGCCCCCAAGCCGCGCCAGCAGGCTTTTGACAGCGCCTCGCCAGACCTGCTGGGCTGGCAGGTCGAAATGCACGAGATGGCCCGCGATGTCAAAGCCGAGATCGACACCAAGCTGCTCGCCCTGCAATCGCTGATGATCGTGGCCCGCGAACATTGCGAGCGACTTGAACAACTCATCGCGCGGGCCGACCAGGCCGGCCTGAAAACAGCCCCCACCCTCAGTGGCCGCGATGTGCTGCAGCGGATTGAAGATTGCTCGGGCGAATTGCCCGCTCATCCTCCCACCGGTCAAAATCAAAACGTCCTTACTGCGGCCCAGGCCGACCGCGCTCAACGTCTCGCCCAGCAAGATTGGACCCCGCAGCAGATCGCCCGCGAAGTCGGCGCGTCACTTGGCGACGTCGAACTCTTTCTCAGTTTGCATCAGTAACAAAGCCGTGCCAAGTTTCAAATTCGCTGTCCTGTTGGCACCAACTTGTCCAACCAGCCTCGCCCTAATTGGACGCGAATTGCTCGCAAACCCGAGAGTTGCGCTAGGTGCTGTCCAATTAGGCCGCTCTTAATTGGACACCCCCCTTTTGCGGTCAAGCGATCCGTCGTCTTTTCAGCCAGGCTGGCGCTGTCAAAAACCAGTGTCACTCTGCGCAAAGATTGCTGGCTGAAACATCAAGCCAAGTCTGATAACCAAGTCCAATTCTCACAACAACTTCGATAATTGACTCTTGATCCAAGGCAACTTACGTTATCTCGTTTGTACGCAAGAGAATACCTAGTTATCCGACAAAGACTTCATGCCCGACGATCCACAGCAAGTTTGGACGGACTACTACGCCCGGATTCGTCGACGGCGCATCGCCGAGGCTCGAATTCTGCACTCGCAGATGGCGGCCGACGGCGTGACGGGTGACACTATACTTTCCTTAGATTTCTTGCACTTCGGCCCCGTCGAGGATGATGTCCGTCGTCTCGCGAAACAACTTTCAGAAAACTACGCGACGACGGTCACGGCGAGACCGGACGCCGATTACTGGAACGCGGAAGGCACGACGCGGCCCGACGGAGTCGACCGTATGAGCGCTGAACAGTGGTCTGATTGGGTCGCATTCATGTGTGACGTTGCGAGTTCATACGGATGTGTGTTTTCTGTGTGGACATTGACTGACCCAATGAAACAAAGGTCGTGGACGAACGAATCAATTGACGTTGATCCAGGATAGGCGTCGGATAACCACGCACTGGAACGGACCGGCCGGGCGGAACGGTCCTTGTGATCCGAAAGACGGTCGAGCGCCTGGCCGGCCAGTGAATGTCATTCCGTTAACCATCAAGACCTATGAGCACAAGCGGCAAAGATGACTGGGAAGAAGTCTGGGACGCGCGGGCAGATGCATTCGCCCAGGTGTTTGGCCAGGGTCACGACAACGTCTTCCATGCGCCCCATCCTTTTGCCCTTGGCGGAAACGCGGATGTGATGGCCTTTCATCGCCACCTCAAGGGAATGGTCTATGTGACGGCGGAGCTCACAGGCAAGCCAAACTCCTGCTATGCGGATTATGAATTAATGATCTGCCACCGCTCGCCGAGCGATTGGGGACCAAACATCATCAGCCGCCTCGCACCGTACACTCAGCAGGCTTACGTTGGCGCTGGCGAGTCAATGGACATCGATGCTGCAACGCCCCCGAATTCGCGGATCAAGGCATTGCTGTTCGATACCTACGCGAAGTTTTCGCTGTTCGGGCATGACAACGAACTTCGGCTTTGCATCGGCATCACGCAGCCGGAATTGGAGTTCAAGAAGGAACGTGGGGCCGAGAAGCTGCTCGCACTGTTGAAACGCCAGGGCGTCTTTCCGTTCACAGACCTCGAGCGCGACAGCGTGTCGCTCGATGGCTAACATAATGTTTCACTTGACCGGGTGCTGCTAGTAACAATCGTCGCGAAAAAAAGTGGTTAGGCGTAGTTCACATGAATCGACTCCTCCTCCTCGCTGCGGCCATGCTTCTCTCCGGTTGTGGCGGCGGCGACCCCGTCGCGAACGATCCGATGCTCATATTGAATGTCAAACGCGGCAATAACGAGTCACTAGGTCGATATCGCGTCTCCCGCACGGGGGTGATTGACGAGTCGGGAGAAATTGGCCCCGATGGTGCACGCACGAGTGAGGTCGTCACGATCGACAAGATTGCGGACGATGGCGTTACCTTGACAATTTCCCATCTCGACCCGGACGGCGGGAAATCCAGCAAGCAGATTCTTGTTCCCTACGATAAAGAGATCTCGGTTCCAGTTTCCAAGGACGCCACAGCGACCGCTCGATTGGAACGCAAGAAATGAAGCCTAACCATGCGTTGCACCAGAGCCGTTCGGTTGCCACTGGCTTCGCCAGTGCCGACGTGCAAACACGGAATCAAAGTGCAGTTGAAATCGACTTCTCGCCTTTTTGCACCCGGCAGCGATTTGGTAAAAGGCAAATCTTTAACTTGCAGTGATCCATCCACTTTTCCGAGCCGGCTAGCCACCTGCAAAGCCAGTGGGAACCGGCGAGAGAAGCTAAGTAGCAATTCCACAGGAGCAACTGCGTGCGAACGGTAGCGTCGTCTTGGAACGAGATCGAGGCCGTACTGCGCGAGAACGCGAATAGCGTCTTTCGGTCACTACGCAAGCCCGCCTCGGCCACCGATGTAAACCGCTTGGCCCGCACGTTCGGCCGCAAACTGCCGACTGACCTGCTGCGATCCTTGGCGAACCACGACGGCCTTCGAGATTCGTATCACGGGCAAGTGCGACTCTTCAATAACTGGTCGCTCTTACCCATCAAGTTGATGCTCGACGCTCGGAAGGTGTGTTGCGAGGTGCAGGCGATGCTCGGACCCGAGGGAGTCCTTCCGCCAGGAAAAAGCCGTGCCGTCAAGACAGACCTGCGTTGGCGCGACGGTTGGCTACCGTTCATGGACGCGGACGGCGACATGTTGTTCATTGACCTGGACCCGGGGCCGGACGGTCGCGTAGGGCAGGTTGTGAAGTTCTACAACTCCGATCGCCCGCGACCTGTGATCGCGCCCTCATTCCGATCGTGGCTCTCGGCTTTGGCCGATCGCTTGGTGGCCCGCGAGTTCAAGCTGGATGAATACGGCGGGATCTGGTTCGATGATATGGCGCTGGGATAGCCTGCGACGATTCTGTCGCGAGATCTCCCGACCATGCTGGACCGGCCTCACGCTAAGCATTTTGATAAAGTGAGAGTCAGTCGGCGCCGCACCGGCCGTTGAGCATTGGAACATTATTCCGCAGACGTCACGGCAAGGACGCAATGAACGCCATAGCGAAGGAAATACTCGTTCGCATCGAGTCGCTGGACCGGTCCATTCGCATTGCGAACGAATACCTGGAAAGCGGTAGGCATGCAGATTGGGCTGGTTTTCGGCCGCTGTTTGTTCGCAAGCTGCGGGATGGCCAGGAACTGCCGCCTCACAAAGATTGGGTCAAAAACGTGTATCTCCCGCGAATCGCAAAGGCCTTGAGCCAAGCAGAGAAAGCGCTGGAGCGACTCAGCCAAAAGGATCAGGAGCGTCGACCATCACAGGCGGGATAACGATCCTTCGATTCAACGCCCGGCCCGCCACTGAATGCCAATCTTTTAGACGCTAAGGAGAGATCATGCCGGTCAAGCGAATGGACAACGACGACCAATACGCCATCCCAGCCGCGAACATTGGTGACACGAACTTGCTTGCCCTTACCAGGACCAACCCCGTGGCCGCGAATGAGATCGCACGGCTTGACGACCTTATGAGTCGCGGCGAGGAAACCTAGCAAGAGTTTCTAAAGCTCTGCCAGTTGCTGTTCGACGTCGGTTCAGTCGCAGCGTCCGAAATTCTGCTGAGGCGTAACCTCGACTATCATGAAGGTCACGCGCTTTACCTGCGCCTCTTTGGCACTGCAAAGCAAGAAGAGTTTCAGGCAGCGATCGATGCGTTCAAGTCACAATTCGATGTTGACTTGGTGCTGCACGCCGAGAAGAACTTCCTTGTTTCGGTGTTTCACACAAATGGCGGGCAAACGCGGTTCGACGATTTCGCCCTGCTTTCGAGGCCGTGCGAGATTAAGTTTGGCTACATAGAGCAAGACAAGGTCGAAGCGGATGTGACGTTGCTTGATCCAGGGCGGGAAGTCTTTGACGCTGACGAATTCATACTGTTATTCTTCCTGAACGGTGTCTGGAAACTCGCGGACTCGACGGGTGCTTAGTAAGTCGCCGCGAGTCACTGGCATTGCCAGTGCCGATTTGTCAATGCGGAATCGAAGTGCAGTTGAAATCGACTTCTCGCCTTTTTCCACAGGGCAGCGATTTGGAAAAAGCCTAATCTTCAACGTCAAGCGACAGATGCACAATTTCGAGCCGGCTAGGCACTGGCAAAGCCAGCTGCCGCCGGCGAATTCAGTCGATTAACCCAATCAGAAAAACCTCATGCGACCTCTTCGCTATTCCATCAACGTCACCTTGGATGGCTGCGTCGATCATCGGGCAGGCTCGACGGACGAAGAGTTGCATCGCTACTGGGCCGAGAATCTCGCCGAGGCCGACGCCCTGATTTTCGGCCGCGTCACCTACGAAATGATGGAGACAGCGTTTCGGCCGGTGGCAGAGACGGGAGTCAAGCCTGATTGGATGGTCGAATGGATGGTACCCTTCGCCCACTCGATCCACGCGGCCAAGAAGTACGTCGTATCGAGCACCTTGGAGCGGGTCGATTGGAACGCGGAGCTGCTCCTGGGAGCACAGGGGCGCGGGGATCTGGGGCAGGCCGTTCGGCAGCTCAAGCAACAGCCGGGCAACGGGCTGTTTGTGGGAGGCGTGAATCTTCCGCAGGCGCTCGCGGAGTTGGGCTTGATCGACGAGTACGAGTTCGTGGTGCATCCGAGGCTAGCGGGCCATGGGCCGACGTTGTTCGCGGGGCTATCGAAGTATGTTGACCTCAAGCTCGTGAGCCGTCGAGAGTTTGGCTCAGGGGCGGTGGCAATGCGGTATGAGCCGAGAAGGTAGCGGCTGTCGCAGTTCACCCGCACAAGTTGGATGAAGCCGTGCTCTCAGTATTACCCACAATTTCGTTGCATGTTAGTTGCGCCGCGCAGCAAGAGTTGTAGTTTGTCGAACCCGCGCCAGATGGTGAGCCAGCCGGGTTCACCATCGTGTTTGCGGCCGAGGTGACCGCCCAGGCCGGCGAGCGCGCGGAGGAAGTCGTGGGCGGTAACGATCGGCTGACGTTTGCGGCCACGCACGGCGGTTAGCATTCGCAGCCAGATCGCGGGGACCAGCGCCGCAGCCGGGCGATTCGGTTCTTTGAGGGCGATCGTCTTCAGTTGCAGCAGTCGAACGGCAATAATCGACAGCAGGGCGGTCACGTTTTCCCAGCGTGGCGCGGTTTCATACAGCCGTTCTTCGATGCGGCAGCCGGTCTTGAGCGCCTTGTGAAACTCTTCGACCAGCGGGCGGCGTTCGTAGTATTCAATCACCGTCAGGGCGTCTTCCCAACACGTCACGGCATGCGAAGTATAGAGCACCCACTGCAACGGCTTTTGTCCCCGGGGCGGATCGACCTCTTTCACTTCAATCACGTTCATCGTCAAGAAGGTGATGCCACATTCCTGAGTGAAGCGGCCGGGCTGATGTGGTTCCGGCATGCCGATCAGTCCGCAGCGCACTTCCACGGTCGCGGTCCGCGCCACTTGATTCGCATTCGCCTTGATCTCCAGCGGATAGGTGCCTGCCAGGGGCAACGTCAGCAAGTGATCGGCGAGCGGCAGCAACTGCCCAGCTACGTAAATTTTGCGCGTGAGGCTCTTCGCGCGAATAACCCAATCCGCGCCCTGCAGCAGGCAATGGCAATAGACTTCGAAATTGTCCGCACCCCGATCGCAGACATGCGTGAAGCGCACCTGCTCATTCGACGGGGCGCCAACAGCCGTGATCACTTTACCCCAAATCTCCGACTCGCGATCGCGCTGCAGACGCACGCTTCCTGGTTCCTTCTTGGGCACACGTTGGCGATAGCGAATGGTTTGACCTGCCAAGCCAATTACTTCGCCGTCGCGAGCATCAACCATCAAGGCCGAGTGCAGCAGAAAGCCCTGGGCATTCCCACTGGTGATGATGCCCATGCCTGAAATTTGACGGTCGCCTTCGAAGCTGATCAGGGTGGTGTCGCCAATCAGCAGATAGTGGCCGCTGGTCCGAGCTCGCGTCTGTTCCCAATGCGGACCGGCGATCCCCGCGAACGTGACGGCCTTGGTATCGAACAACCGATACGCCGCTTTGCAATCTTCCCAGGTTTCGGTCTGCTCGGGCGTGGTCCCACTGGGATCGGCCGCACACAACGCCGCCGTGCGAACGATCCGACGCGTACGCCGCGCGTCACCCAAATCACAACGGCCAAACTGCTGCTCAGCCCACGCCTCAACGTCAAGTTCCACCGACATCGTCGCACATCCTTGCCACTGCCGGACTTTGCCTCCCTGGCCGCCGACCCTGCCGCCCCACACAACCGGGGCTACGATTCACTCTATACGAAAATCGCAACGACTTGGCCCGCAAAAACTACAACTATCCGCCGCGGCCCGACTTGCCTCCGCTATCATGCAATGCCGGCTCACCCAAACCCCCGTGGCAATTCCAACGTAAATGTGGGTAATACTGAGAGCATGGCTTCATCCTACGAAATCTTCAGCAGCCGATCTGCCGGCAAACTCTTGGTTTGCGGCGTTTGGGCCGAGACGGTAATGAGGATGTTCTTGAAGGCGGGAGTTTTTGAATAGGGATCGGCGGTGCGAGGCACCAGCACGTTGGCTTCGGGATAGTACATGAGCGCGTTGCCGGCGCGAATCGCTGGATAGGGGCGAATGAGAATGTTCTTCATTTCGCCCACTTCGCTGGTGATGGTCACGCGCTGATCTTCCTCAAAGCCGAGTCGCTCGACATCGTCCGGATGCAGCAAGATCACATCGCGGCGAGTCTGGTTGCGATAGAGATCTTCGGTCTCGTAGACGACCGTGTTGAACTGCCCCTCGCTGCGAACCGTCATCAGGCGAAGCTGATCTCCTTCGCCGCGCAGTTCGGGAATTTGATGGACGTGCATGATCGCCTTGCCCGAGGGAGTCGGGAATTTCGGCGTATGAAACGTCCGGCCGGGAATCTGAAATTCCTTCTTTGTTTCGTCGATGGTCGCCAACTGTTCGAAACCGGGAACGACCTTGGCAATCGCGTCGCGGATCTTGCCCGTGTTCTGCATCGACGACCAATCGATGGGCCCGTCGTTGCCGAGCGTCTGCGAGGCCATTGTCGCCACCACTTCCACTTCGCTCTTGGGGCCTTCGTGCCGAGCAGGGCCACCATCGCTGAGACGGACGTAGTTAAACATCGATTCTTGCGTGGTCGCTTGCGGCTCTTCGTCGCGGGCGAGCACGGGTAGGATGATCGTCTCTTGGCCCAGGCCGTGCGCATGTCCCGTGTTCAGCGTGGTGCTCATGTAAACCAATGTTTCGAGCTTGGCGAGGGCCTGGCCGGCGAAGGTTGCTTCGGGATTGCTGCCGTACAGGTTGCCACCGAGACAAAGCCCGAACTTGAGGCGTTCGGCGAACGACTCTTCCATGCAACCCAGCGTATCGAGCCCCTTCGTCGTCGGCAGTTGCACGGCGAATTCTCGTTCGAGCGCCGCGAATACACTGTCTTTGAGCTTGGGCGTGACACCCATGCTGCCGATGCCTTGCACGTTCGAGTGCCCGCGAATCGGCATCACGCCGCAACCTTCCTTGCCGATCATCCCCCGCAACAGAGCGAGATTGACGATGGCTTGCACGTTCTCGACGCCGTTCGCATGGTGCGTGATCCCCATCGTCCAGCAGAAGTTTACGCGCTTGGCCGCAGCATATTGCTTGGCCATGTCATCGATCTGGGCGAAGTCGACTCCCGACTTGCGTTCTATCTCATCCCACGGCGTGGCGGCGAGATTCGCGAGCCAGGCTTCTGAGCCTTCGCAGTACTCGCGCAGGTAGGTTTCGTCGTGAGCCTTGAGTTCGACCACGCGCTTGGCGATGCCAACGAGCAAGGCCAGATCGCCGCCGATGTGAGGCTGTACGTAGGTAGACGAGACCTTGGTCCCGAAGAACAGGCTCCACATGTTGCTGGGGACGCGAAAGCTGACGAGTCCCGTTTCGATCACGGGATTGATGCTGATAACCTTACCACCCTTGTTGCGGACCATCATCAGCGACGACATCAGCCGCGGATGATTGCTGGGAGGATTGCCGCCGATCAAAAACACCAGATCAGCTTTTTCCACATCGTGTAGCGTGACGGTAGCCGTCCCGGTGCCAAGGGTTGTCGTCAGTCCGACACCGCTGGCTTGATGACAATAAAAGCTGCAATTGTTCACATTGTTCGTGCCGTACAATCGCGCGAACAGTTGCAGCAAAAAGCCCGCTTCGTTGGAACTGCGGCCGCTGAAGTACCAGAAAGTTTCGTTGGCCGTGAGTTGCTTCAGCTTGCCAGTGATGCGAGCGAAAGCCTCGTCCCAAGAGATGGGCTTGTAATACTGCGAGCCCTTTTCCAGCACCACGGGCTGCGTCAGGCGACCGCAGGTTTCCAGATCGAGCGGCGAGAACTGCTGCAGCTGCGGGACACTGTACGTGCTCCAGAACTCGGGCTTGATCGCCCCCTGCATGTCGGCTGCCATGGCTTGCAGCGACTTTTTGCAGAACTCGGGAAAGCTCCCCGCTTCGTTGACCATGCCTCCCTTTTGGCCACCCATGCCCAGCGCGCATGTTTTGCAGGCGTTCTTGGTGCGCATGGCCTGGAACATCTTCCAGATACCGCCGACCTCGCGCGACTTTTTCAGCGTGTACCAAATGGCACGAAAGCCACCACCACTGTTAACTTTTGGCATGAGAGAGCATGGTTAGGAGAGGAAGCTTGGGGTTGCCTTGGATTGTAGCCGAATTTTCAGGAAACCCGAAACATTACGGCCCGTTGATTTGGCCGGCGTTGAACAGCGGATCAGCGATTTGTCCTCGTTTCGGGTGGCAGGGGCTAAATCGCTGGCTTTCTGAAGGCATTCGACCGATACAAGCTTGTTTCTCGGCTCATTTGACCCGGTGGGCGGGACATTTTCCCGGTCGTTCCCCTTTTCTGGCCGCCCGAATCCGGCTAAGATACGGGACTTCCGACATTTCACCCAGTTAGCCCTTCTCACCGAAGGGGGTATTTACCATGCCGAAGATGAAGACCCACAAGGGAACCAAGAAGCGGTTCCGGGTGACTGCCACGGGAAAGTTCAAGCACCGCTGCGCCGGGACGAGCCATCTCGCCTCGCGCATGTCGAAGAAGCGTCGCCGCAATTTGCGGGGTACGCGGGTGCTGCACGATTCTGTGAATCACCAAATTGCGCGAGCTCTCGGTTTCTACAGCCTGTAAGGCAGTAGGGCAGAGTTTCGCTAGTGCCAGTGCACGGGCAATCAACGCTCGGATTTTCGTCCCGAGGGCCTCGTTGTGCGGCTGAAGTTAGGATGTATTTGCCATGCGTACCACCAACGGTCACGCCCGTAACAAGTCGAAGAAGCGCATTTTCAAGCGGGCCAAGGGTTTTTGGGGTGGACGGCGCAAGCTGCTTCGCACCGTCAAAGAAACCCTGCTTCGCGCCGGCCGCTATGCCTATCGCGATCGCCGCGTCAAGCGGCGTAGCTTCCGCGAACTGTGGATCATCCGCATCAGCGCTGCCTGTGCTGAACGAGGTCTCCGCTATAGCCTGTTCATCAATGGCCTGAAGCGGGCCAACATCACGCTCGATCGCAAGAGCCTGTCGGAAATCGCGATTCACGATCCACCGGCCTTCGACGCGATCTTCCAAGAAGCCAAAGCCGCCTTGGCTTAGTCTGCTTCGCCAGAGTGAGACTCTGCGATGGGCGATGAACATCCACTGATTGAATGTTCGTCGCCCAACTACTTTGTAGCGCGAGATAAGTTTCGCCAGCTTGCTGACGCGCTCGGCTGGCAGCGCGAAGCCCACGCTATTGCTGCGCGAGGACCTGCCGGCGAAGAACTGACCATCGACGTAGCCTGGTCGAGTGCGCCCAGTGAGGCACCGACGCTGGTGGTTTCGAGCGGTCTGCATGGCGTCGAAGCCGAGTTTGGCTCTGCCGTGCAGCTCTCACTGCTGGCCGCGATCGCGCGAAAGCAATGGAATCCAACGAACGTGCGGTTGGTGATGCTCCACGCGCTCAATCCGTTTGGCTATGTCCATTCGCGCCGCTTCGATGCCGACAACATCGACAACAACCGCAACTTCCTGCTGCCGGGCGAAGAATTTCGTGGCTCACCAGCCGGCTATGAGCAGCTCGACAAGTGGCTGAATCCTCGTTCGCCAACGCACCGCTTCGATTGGTTTCTACCGCAGGCTGTTTATCATGCGGTGCGCATGGGTACGGTCCCCTTGAAACAAGCCATTGCGGGCGGGCAGTTCGACTTTGAGAAGGGTTTGTTCTTTGGAGGGGACGGGCCATCGCAAACGCATCTGGTGCTGAGCAAACACTTCGCCCGATGGATGGGAGAGTCGAGCAAGATCGTCCATCTCGATTTTCATACCGGACTCGGCAAGTGGGGAACGGGCAAGCTGCTGCTCGATGCGCCGCTGGCGGAATCCCAACGCACTTTTCTTGACACGCACATCGGACCTAACGCGTACGAAGAAACCCATGCCGTCGGGGTCGCCTATCAGGTGCGGGGAAGTCTGGGCTGTTGGTGTGCGCGGCAGGGGGCTGCAGCTGACTATTTGTACGCCTGTGCGGAGTTTGGTACCTACTCGCCCCTGCAAGCGCTGCAAGGTTTGCGAGCGGAGAACCGCGCACATCATTGGGGCGAGCCTCAATCAGCAGCCACCCAGAGAGCCAAAGAACGACTGCGAGAACTCTTTTGTCCTGCCTCACCGGCTTGGAGAAAACAGGTAGTAGGGACGGCTGTCGAATGGATCGAAGGGGCTATTGCAGGGCTAAATAAGCTGTGATGCTACCGCTTCTTCTTGCGTTTCTGATCGGCACTTTGCTGAGGCTGCTGCGAGGGCGCTTGACTAGGCTTTTTGGACCCGTTGTCGCGAGCAGCGGGCTGGTCGTTAGTGGTGTCTTCCATCACGCGAGAATCGATTGGCAAGCCTGTGGCCGGATCAACAACTGTTTCCGTTGCCGGCGGCGTGGTGCCAGTCGGTGCTACACGTTGCCCAAACGGTAACTGCACGCCAATGGCCGCTGCCGCTGCCGTGAGCCGATCCATGGTCATCGTTTCGCGCTGCAAGATCTTCAGCAGTGTTTGCAGAAACACCACGACCATCGGGCCGACGAGAATGCCGATCGGGCCTAGTTGCTGCAACCCACCAATGACGCTCAAGAGGGCGAGCAGCGGATGCAAGTTCGACTGCCCGTGCAGCACCAGCGGCTTGATGAGATTGTCGGCACCGGAGATGACAAGCGTGCCGTAGATCGCCAGGAAAATCGCCCAACCTGTATGTCCAAGATACAAATAGAGGTAAAGGCAGACGGGCACCCAAACTGCAGCAGCGCCAGTGAATGGGACCATCGCCAGCACCATCGTCAGCAACATGAGCAGTGCGACCGACTGCTGCAGCCCAACCATGTAAAAGCCCAGCCCTGCGAGAACGCCTTGGGCCACTGCAGATAGTAGTGTCGCGGCCACGACGGCACGACAAACCCGGTCGAACTCGCCAACCAGTTCGCGCACGTAGCGTTCTTCGAGCGGGCTGAGTCGAATCGCCGCATCGAGCATGCGCGACCCTTCCGCAAACAAGAAGAAGAGGGCGGCGATCATGATGATCGTGCCGAGCAGCAGTTTGCCCGCGAGAATTAAGGTATCGCTGCCATAAGAGTAGAGCTTCGAACCTGGGGAAAAAGAGACGCCGATCAGCTTTTCAATTTGTTCGTCCGTCGGATTCACGAGTTCTTTCACCGCTGCCAGAAAGGCACCGCCGAGCAAGTCTCGCTTGTAAATTCGAAACTCGGCAACCGACCGCTGCAAGGCATCGTCCGCTTCGGCGGACTCCGGAGCCGCGTCTTTCAGCGCTTGAAGCTGATCCAGCAACGGTGTGGGATCGGCGGGACTTTTGCTGTTGTTGGGCGTTGGTTCTGCATCGGCCACTACATTGACATACTTGATCAGCGTATCGACGGACGCGCCGGTGTACTTGGGCGTTTCGCCCTGACGAAGTTGATCTCGCCACGATTTCAGCCGGTAGTCGATGAGCTGCAGTTCGGCACGCTCGGGAATGTCGAGCGAATATTCTTTCCGCAGTTCGTCGAGCTTCTTACGAACATCGGTCCCTTGCAACTGCGTCGAGAGCGAAATGCCCTGGGCACCGGCAAGTGTAAAGACCAGCGCCATCGGGGCGAGCACCGTGATGAGCACCATCAAGGTCGTGGCCGTCGCCGCCACATATCGCTGATTGCGACAGCGGGCGAGGGTCCAGCGAAACAGGGGTTGAAACACGACCCCCAGCAGAGCGGCCAAGAACAGCGGCAGCAGGAATGATTCCATCACGCGGAAAAACAACAGCGCGATGAGGATCAAAATAACCAACAGGACGAAAAACGAAACCATGCGTGCCATGCGTTACTCCACTCGCCCCGCGTCATTGCAGAAGAGTTGCGTCTCGGTGCGCAAGGGTGTCTCCAGGCAATCGTCACTATCGGGTAGCGCGGCGTCGTGCCAGCGTTAGGGGCATTCTATCGGCAGATGCCGCAACGGCGTAGACCGCTCGGGGCAAGCGTTCTGGCCTTGAGAAGTTCAAATCAGCCTGCCCGAACGAGAATCTCGCCCCGTCCACCGCTGAGCAGGTCACCATGAAAAAGGTCATAGGGGGCTGACAGAGATTCTTCGGAGAAACGGGCCTGAGCTTGTCGCAAATGTTGGGCAATCAGGCGAAAAAATCCAGGTTGAAAGCGGCAGCCTTGCCGAAAGGTCGGCAGCAGCGCAGAAGGCTGCGGTTGCAGGAACGCAATGGTTCCGCGGCGCATTCCCGCGCCGTGACGAATCCCGGCTAGACCACCGACGAGTATCGTTCCCGCCAACATACTGAGCCCGGCCATGTCGCCGATATTCCCGGCCACGTAGATAAGTCCGCGACGCATGGAGTGCCCGATTTCGTGGCCGGCGTTACCGCTGACGATGATGGTACCCTTGGTCATTCCCTTCGCACTACCGCGATAAGCAGCCCCGACAGATTCCGCGGCATGGCCCCGGACGTGAATCAGCCCACCATGCATCTCGGCACCGAGCCAATCGCTGGCGTTACCTTGCACATGAATCTGTCCGCCGCGCAGCTCGCTCCCCAGATGCCGGCCGATGTTGCCGTTCACCTCAATCCGCCCACTCTTCATCTTGGCGCCGAGCCAGTGGATGCCGGCCAGATCGCCGCTCCAGTGATGATGCTCGTCATCGGCTGTCCCTTTGACGTGGAAGAATTCGGCGAGGGGCTGCTTGCGATTGCCGTGCAACACTTCGAGTTGCTCAATCTGCGCAAGAGACTTCGCGCGCAGCAGATCGGGCGTGATGCCGGCGACCTCGAGCGGCACGCTGGTTGGCTGGCGTAGTTCAAACTCAAGCGGCATGAAATGTCTTCTCTGGAAATCGAAGCGGGCATCTCATCATATCGCCGGTTGCTAGGGCGGGCAGGTGGTCTGGCCTGGCCGCAGGCGATGGGGAAACACATGTGACTCGGGCTCGAGAGGCTGTTTGGCAGCGACATGCGCGAGCAGAATCTGTACCGCCTTGCGTCCCATTTGATGCCACTCGGCCTGATGGCAAGTGAGTCCAAACACATTTTCGCCGCCACCGCCCAGCACGCTTACCTCCTCCGGCACCTTGAGGCCAGCTGATTGCAGGTTCTGGATCACGCGTTTGGCCAGCGTGTTGTTGAAGCAATAGAGAGCTGTTGGCCGTGGCGAAAGGGCCAGAAACTGATCGGTGACCAGCTTTGCGCCGCGTTCGGTAAGCTCGGCGGGAAGTTCCCACTGCTTCTTGCGTGGCAATCCGGCGGCCCGCAGACCTTGGCGATAGCCTTCGAGTCGCCAGGGATTGAGATCGGTTCGCCGCCAATAAGCCGTAGCGATCCGACGATGGCCGAGCCCGGCGAGAAACTCCACGGCCTGCTTGGCGGCGTCGGTCGAATCTTCACTCACCGAGCTGATCTGCGGAACGCGGGCGTCGTGGTCGAGCAGCACCACAGGAATGCCGAGCCCCATCACGCGCCGCAGCAGCTTCTCTTCGCCAAACGAAGTGAAGATCAAACCGCTGAGAGCCGCTTTCGCTTGGAGGCGTTGAAAGGCTGGTCGCATCTGCGTGCTGGGGGCATCGCGCACGAAGAGTTCCCAGCCGGCGAGCCCTGCCTCGGCGACAGCGCCGTGCAGCATCAGGGCATTGATCTCCGAGGTAACCGCTTCCTCGCCTTGGCCCGAGGGATAGGTCGCTTGCAAAAAACCAATCACGGTCGATTCGGGACCACGCAGTTGCATCGCAATCGGCTGTTGCTGCGTGAAGGTGCCTTTGCGGCGAATCTTCACCAGCAGACCTTCCCGCTGCAGCACTTCCGCCGCGAGTCTTACCGTTTCGCGACTCACCCCGAGTTGCTCGGCGAGTTCTACTTCGGTCGGCAGCTTACCGCCGGCAAATCGCCCCTCGGCGATCGATTGCCGCAACAGCCGCTCCACCTGCGCCGAGAGCGACAGCGGGCGATCGAGTCGCGACAAGTTTGTCGGCGAAGTTGGCGTTGGTTTGGGCACGTTTTTCGGCATGGCGAGAGGGGTTTGTAACGGATGGAAAGCGTAGCCTACTCAATTACACAAATACAATCCGGCTGTCTTAGCGTCAAATGCTTGCTGCGGGAATTGTAACCGCCGATAGTGAGTTAACAGACGACCCACCTTCCCACTCCCACCTGGAATCGTCCGCAGGCTGAGGTCCGCATGAAGCCTTTCGTCCTCTCATTCTCGCCGCAAACCGTTGCTCTGCTGCTCGTCGGTCTGTCGCTCACCACGGCTGGTGCGGAAGATCGTCCGTTGCGGGATTACATCGATTCCGAGGTTGGCACCGCCTGGCAACGCGAAAAGGTAACTCCCGCAGCCCCTGCGACCGATGCTGAGTTTCTGCGGCGGATCTATCTCGATCTGGCGGGCATCATTCCCACCTACGACGAAGCGGTCGCGTTTCTCAACGACAAGTCCCCCGACAAACGGCAACAACTGATCGACAAGCTGCTCGATCACCCGCGCTATGCCCAGCATCAGGCGGACCTGTGGGACTTGATTCTGTTCGGTCGCAATCCGCCCGGTTATGGCACCGACAAGCGAGACGGCATCCAGCGCTGGCTGCGGGAACAGTTCGCCGCCAATCGTCCCTACGACGAAATGATTCGCGACTTGCTCAAAGCCGATGGCAACTCGGTCGAGCAAGGGCCGCCGATGTACTACGTGCAGTTTCGCAATCAGCCCGAAGATTTGAATGAGAAAGTGACGCAAACTTTCCTTGGCGTGCAGTTGCAATGTGCCCGTTGTCACGACCATCCCTTTGACGATTGGAAGCAGACCGACTTCTTTGGCATGGCGGCATTCTTTGCGCGGCTGCAGGTCGTCGAGATTGGTAAGAAAGACAATCTTGCCATGTTCGCGATCGGCGAGAAGAACACGGGTGACGTGCTGTTCACCGGTCCCGCCAAGGATCAGGCTCCGGGCAAAAAGGGGGAACCCATCAAGCCGAAGTTTCTACACGGCGAAGGGCTGACTGAGCCATCGCTGCCGGCGGATTACAAAGAACCGAAGATGGAAGACAAGAAGCCACCGACGCCCCCGATGTTTTCGCGCAAGGACCAACTGGTCGAGTGGATCGTGAAACCGGACAACCCCTACTTCGCTCGGGCCATCGCCAATCGCCTTTGGGGGCAGTATCTCGGCCGCGGCATTGTGCATCCTGTCGATAATCTGAGTCCGGCGAACGAAGCGACCCATCCCGCGTTGCTCGATGCCATCACAGCCTGGCTCGTTGAGAAAAAGTTCGACTTGAAGGCGCTCACGCGCGAAATCGTAAACAGTAAGACTTATCAACTCTCCAGCAATGGTGCCACCGGCGAACCGCAGCCGATGTGGTTCCAGCATGCTCGCGTGCGACCTCTTTCGGCGGAAGAACTAGGCGAAAGTTGGCGCGTGGCGACGGGCTACGACGAAGCGACCAAAGATAAGCCTGCCGAGAAGAACCCTAGCCGGTTTCGTCCGCTGACGGGCGACTATGTGCTGCGCTTTTTTGGCCAGCCCAATAACGGCGTCGGTGATTTTCAGGGGGGACTGTCCGAGCATCTGTACTTCAACAACGGTCAGCTTGGCAGCCTGTTCGTGAATGGTCCGGGCAGTTTGATTGCTGCGATTGGCAACAAAGAGCAGCCTGCGGAAGAGCGTCTCGACCGACTGTTTCTGCAAACACTTTCCCGGCCAGCAACTGCTGCCGAGCGCGAGCGGTTTGCTGATTTCATGAACACCAAGCCCGATGATGACCGCTCACGCGATCTTGTCTGGGCCCTGCTGACTTGCAGCGAATTTCGCTTCAATCATTAAACGAAAGTGGGAGTAGGATCATGCCCCTGCGATGCAATCCCGGCGAACACTTCTCCCGCCGCGCGCTCATGCAGAGTGTGCTCGGAGTCGGTGCCGGTGGCGTGGTGATGAACTGGGGCGGGCTGACGCAGACCACGCTCGCCGAAGAAGTGCGCAAGCAGAAGAAGCACTGCATCTATCTGTTTATGAACGGTGGCGCGAGCCAATTTGAAACCTTCGATATGAAGGTTGGCCAGCGCACCGGCGGTCCCTTTCGCGAAATCTCGACCAATATTCCCGGGTCGCGCGTCTGCGAACTGATGCCCAAGCTATCGCAACAAATGGATCAGGTCGCGGTCATTCGCTCAATGAAGACCAGCGAAGTCGATCATCCGGGCGGCATCTATTTGATGCACACGGGCTATCGTCCCACGCCCAACGTCCGCTTTCCCGAATTCGGCTCGATCATCGCCAAGTATCAAGGAAGCGAGCAGACCGACCTTCCCAACTTCATCAAGATCTTCGGCCACGGTGATGCGGGCAGCGGGTTTCTCGGGCCGAAGTACCAGCCTTTTGGCATCAGCCCGGAAGGTTCGCTGCCGACATTTGCCGCCTCCAACATGCCGGTCGAGAAGGAACTCCGTCGTCACGAAGTGCGGGCCTTCCTCGAAGATCAATTTGCCGCTGCTCACAAAACGGAACTGGCCCGCACGCATCGCGAGTCCTACGAAGCCGCTCGTCGGCTAGGAAGTGCCCGCAAGGTCTTCAATATCGACGACGAGTGGGAGAAGAATCGCGAACTCTACGGCGATAGTGCCATGGGACGTCGCTGCCTGCTGGCTCGCCGATTGGTGGAAGCGGGGGTTCCGTTTATCGAAGTGGGGCAAAGCGGCTACGACACCCACGGAGACAATTTTACCGGGCATCGCGGCCTGGTCCCTTCGATGGAACATGCTTGGGCGGGCCTGATGACCGACCTGAAACAACGCGGCCTGTTCGACAGCACGCTCATTGTCTGGGCGGGGGAAATTGGCCGCACGCCGAGCATCAACAATCGCGCGGGGCGAGATCATTACGTGCGCTGCTGGACGGCGGCCCTCGCAGGCTGCGGCATCAAGGGTGGTCAGATGTACGGCGAGAGCGATGCTGACGGCGTCGAGGTGAAGAGCAACCCGGTGACGGAAGGGGATTTCTTCGCGACCATTTATCAGGCTCTTTCCATCGATCCCAAGGCGGAGAACTACACCGGCGTGCGACCCATTCCGCTGGCCCCGTTTGGCTCGAAGGTCGTCAGCGATTTGCTCGCGTAAGTGCATCACGGCGGATACCACGATGAACATCAACAATCCCAAGCTCCTGTGGCAACTCACCTGCGAAGGTTCGTGGCCTTCGGCCGTGGCCTTCGTTGGTTCCGGCCAGCGCATCGCCGCTGCCAACCAGGAAGGGCAGATCTACCTGTGGGACTTGCCTGCAGAACCTGGCAAGTTCGAGCCCGAGAAGAATAGCGAGCGCAAGGCACCCAACCACGATCCGGTTCGTCGCTGCGAGGGTCACACCAACGGTGTGACGCATCTGCGCTCCACCCGCGATGGCAAACTGCTCGTCTCGGCCAGTCTCGATCACAGTGTGCGGCTGTGGGATCCCAGCGCACCGGCCAGCGGCACCGCCGACGCCGTTCTCGATGGTGATCAACGCCGCAGCAAAGCCAAACGTGATAAGAACAAAGAAGCGGAGCTGCTGAAGGCTCCTGGCGTGAAGGTGGAAACCGTAACAACCCGCCGGGTGCTCGCGGGGCATACCGACTGGGTGATGGCCCTGGGCCTGAGTGGCGACGAATCTCGCCTCATCAGCGGCGATGCCCGGGCGGGAGTCATCGTTTGGGATCTGCCGGCCGCGAAGGAAGCCACGCGCTGGACTGGCCTACCGTGGAATTGGATTCGGGCCGCGGCTCTTTCCCACGATGGCAAGATGGCCATCGTCACCGAGAGTTGCGACAAGCACGACGACTTCGACATTCCTGCCGCCGCCCTGCGCACATACGATGCCACCAGCGGAGAAGTAAAGCACGACGTGATGAAGCTGCACCTGCCCAAGTACGATATCAAGGCCACCTCGTACGGCAGCGCGCAGGTCTGGCGCAAGTTTGTGTCCGCCGGTCTGATCGTCGCCGATATCTCACCCGATGGCAAACTGGCGGCGGTGGGGCAGGGTGGCGAAAACGATACCGGCAAGTTTCACCTGATCGACCTGGAGAGCGGCAAGGTCCTGCGCGAGATCGGCGGCCATCGCTATGGCGTGACCGATGGGCGCTTCTCAGCCGACGGCAAGTACCTGCTCTCGACAGGGCGCGATACCACGCTGCGCATCACCAACGTCGAAGATGGCAAAGAGATCGCGGCACTCGGCAGCCCGCGCGGTGGCCAATTCAAAGATTGGTTCTCGGCACTCGCCATCTCGCCCGATGAGCAAACCGTCGCCGTGGCCGATATCGCGGGGCTGATTCAGGTCTGGTCGCTCTCGAGTTGAGCGCTGACCCAACGGACGATCACCGCAGTTCGGCCGGCAGCATTCGTTCTTGGATGCGACGTAATTGTGTGATAAGTCAGTAGGACAATATTGACAACGAGTCACCACAAATAGATAATATCGGGAAGTTCTCTCGCAGTTTGGTTGTTGAGTCGCGCGTCCGCCGTGCGTGGTTGTGTTACGTCGTGCTCGCAGGACGAGTGGCTGTTGCGGTCGGGGTGCCTGTCCAAAAACCTGCCTGGTAGTTGGACAAGAAGGATGAGTTGCCAGTGTTGCTAAAGAGTCGCAAGCGATTCACCTGCAATCACTTTCGACGAAATACAAAAATCGGTGGCTGTCCAACAATCACCTGGGTTCTTGGACATTTCGGTGTGGTGAACGGCGACCAAAGCTCTGTGTAGCCATTCAGGCTGAGACTTTTAGGCAACCAGAAGCTCTCTCCTCGCTCACGCGTCGAGTTACCTGCAAGTCGAGTTACCTGCAACGCGCCTTCGCTGTCAGCGACGTGAAATGTTGCCGTGTGCGGACCAGACTCAATGGACGTTCGGTCGTGATCGTGTGCGAGGGAGTTGGTGGTCATCTAAGGGAGCTGAAAACGCCTTTGGTGTTTCCTAGACGGAGCTGAATCCTCCCTGTTCAGAGAGGGAAAATGGTTGCCAGAACGGTTATCAAACGGTTATCACCAAAACGACTTGATTGGCGGTTATCGAGGCTGTAACCGAATTGGAAATAAGAACTTAAGTCAAGTTTCGAGGCTTGAAAAATCGCGCAAAAAAGTTATCAACCAAAGGTTGTTCAACCCTGTTCACCCAGGTTGGTGAGCAGGTCGACGAAGGGAGGA
Source organism: Anatilimnocola aquadivae (assembly GCF_049819085.1). Taxonomy (GTDB): domain Bacteria; phylum Planctomycetota; class Planctomycetia; order Pirellulales; family Pirellulaceae; genus Anatilimnocola. Next base: position 5,828,784 of record NZ_CP187419.1, on the reverse strand, counting down.
TGATTCGCCATTCTGCGACGACGAAAATGAAGCACGGCTTCGTTCTACGATGGGGTGCGAGCCAGCTTCCAGGCAGCGCGAATGAAATCGCCGCGAGTGGAACCGGTGGAGGGAAGTTGATCTGCAGGCAACTTCAATTCCTTGGCCAAGGCTTGCCAACGTGCCAGCTGGTCCGGCTCCAACGGCTTGTCGAGTTCAGCGGCATGCCCTGGGTAGGCTTCATAGTACTGGCCGTGAATGTTCTTGCCCCGTTGTCCGGACTTGAGGAAGGGAGCGTGCAGACCGTGGAGGCCACCGACCGAGCCCCACCATTGCACTGCGGCAAAGTCGGCCTGGCCGGGGCGAACATCGCTGACGTAGATCGTCGCGGAACCGTCGGCGTGGAGAGTTTGTTGTAACGCAGCTACTGGCACGTCTTGCACGGCAATCTCCTGCTTCGCGGCGATTGCCGCGGCGTGGCCTGCGGCTTGCCCGAGTGACATCCAGATCGGCTCCAGCCGGAGAGCGCAAAAGCCCACGTGGGACGAACTGACGGCCACGGGCACCAGCAGATTCGGGACATCGGTGGGGACGATCACGCCGTAGGGGATCTGGTAGGGAGGGACCGCGTTGTAGAACTCGCCGGTGTGCTTGCTGCCAAATCGCGGCCCGGGATGGAGCGTGCCGTGGCAGTTGTTGCCGTAGTCGCCCATCGCAATGGCCTCACGATGCAGCACGGCTCGAGCATCGCCTGGCGCCTGCGCGCTGTCTCGCTGTGTGTAGATGTGCTTCCCCTGCAGTCGCCGCGCTTCGCGTACGTAAAGCTGGGGCGGCATGTGGCCATAGGTCTCGAACTCATCCTGGCACCAGCCCCACTCACGAGCTTCGTCCTGAAACTTCTGGGGCACCTCGGAATCGTTTTGCAAGAAGTAGAGCAAGCCCACCTGATCGCGCACGTGCTCTTGGAAGACTTTGTGCCGTGCTGTGGAATCGCCATCGGGCCAAGCCAGGTTCTTGCCCGGCAACGAGAGTCGCACGAGGCCATTGGAGACATCGTTGATGTCGTACTTGCCATTCGGCAGTGGCGGCGTTTGTGCTTTGAAGATGCAACCGCTGGGATAGGCGAAGATCTTTTTGATGCTGCCGCTGGCCAGAATGGGTAGCACGTCGACAAAGTCCTCGCGGCGATAACCGGCGGGAGCTTTTGGCGTCACGCGGTTCGCTGGATCGCGCGTCATGATCCAGCGAAAGTTGTAGGCCTGCAGCTGACCGTCGGCTTCGTCGGGCGCAAGCGATTCGTTGAACTCAGCCTTTCCTTCGCGACCGACGCTCCAGGGAGTGCCGGCCATTGCCATCAAGTCGCCTTCGTAGGTGGCATCAATAAAGACTTTGGCCTGCCAGACCAGGCCCTTGAGATTACTGGGGGTAGTCACCTCCGTAAACGAAGCTCGCTGGATGCCGCCACTCGTCTTGTCGAGTTCGATGGAGTTGAGTCGCGTGCTTCGATACACGCTGATCTTCGGCTGCTCGGCGAGCATCGCCTGGAAGATCGTCAGGTTCACTTTGGGCTCGGCGAAGGTACCACGAAACGAATCGCGAACCTGCTGCGAGTCCGGCCCATTCGTTCTCACATAGTAAGCTTCCACGCGCTGGCTGAAATCGAGGAAGGCTCCGCTCAAGCCTTCAAACGTACGAAAATCCGTATGCGACAGCCCACACGTCACCAGCCCGCCGATTCTCGTTGTCGGTTCGACGAGCGTGACCGTCCGCCCCGCTTTCGCAGCGGCAACGGCCGCCGCGATTCCGCCCGGCGTGGCACCATAGACGAGCACGTCGGTCTGCATGGCAGGCAACGTGACCTGTTGTGCCGTGGCAGGCTGCGAGATGGCCAAAGTAAGGACGAGACTCACCAAGGCCAGCAAGCAGCGTTGGACGCTGCCAGCAGTGCGCGGGAAGGCGAAAGTCAGCATGGGGATTGGCTCACATTCGGAACGAGAGAGGTACGAGCAACCGGGCGATTATAGTCGCCAGCGCAGGGGCCTTCGATCAGCCCCGTGCTGGTGACCCGAATGGATGCTGAGCCGGGCAATCTGCCCTGGTTGCTGGGGCCGGGTTCGGTAACAATATCGGCTGCTCCGCAACGAATCTCCCTGGGGGATGCTATTCCCCGCTCGCCTGCAGGCCCGCAAGAAGAGACGGCTGGTACGAAAACTCATGAGCGACGGCCCCACCAAAAGTGTCACGACGCCGGTCGAATCCATCGTGATCGATCTGCGCAACCCGTGGGTCGCCGGTTTGCTTGCCTGGCTCTGGCCGGGGGCAGGCCATCTGTACCAAAGGCGTTACGGCAAGGGGCTCCTCTTCATGGGGTGCATCCTGTCGCTGTTTGTTTTTGGCCTGATTCTGGGCGATGGGCGCGTCGTCTATGCCATGCATCCGCCCGGTCAAGGGCAGCGCGAAGTGCGCGGCCGCTTTGGCGGCATGTTGACGAGGCTCGCCGCAATTGCCCCGCTGCCTTATTGGCTGCAGGCCGGTGTGGGTTTGCCCGCCATGCCCGCCATCTTGCAGCGCTTTCGTGCCGAGAAACATCAGCCGCCATTGTTTGGCGGCGTGATGGCTCCGCCGAACTCGCCCGACGAACTTGCCATTTGGCAACGCGACTTGAATCAGCGCTACGACATGGGCCTGCTCTACACGATGATCGCGGGCATCTTGAACTTCTTCGCCATTTGGGATGCGGCCGCAGGGCCCGCGCCGAGCGAACCGGTCGGTGGCAAGAAGAAAGACGACGAGAAGAAAAAGCCCGTCGAAGAAAAGACTCCTGTTACCGCATAACGGCGAACTATCATGATTCCAGATCTGCTGCTCGCCGCGTTGCCTTTTGGTCAGCTGTGGTATTACTTACCCCTGCTGGTTGCCATCAGCCTGGTGTACGGTGCCACGCGGCACGAATTGCCTGGGCCGATTTTGCGACAAGCGTGGAACACCGCCGTGTGGATGACCACGTTCATCGGCGCGATCTTCTTGATCATTCTCGTCCTCACGTGGATGGTATAGGTCGGCGATGGCGGAGGATCTGTCTGCCCTTGAACTGCCGGCCACCAATCTTGTGTCGCTCGCCGAGTCTCCTTGGGACGTGATCGTTATTGGCGCGGGGGCCGCCGGCTTGATAGCCGCGGCCGAGAGCGCGCAGCGAGGTCGACGGACGTTGCTCCTCGAAAAGAATCGCCGGCCGGGCGTGAAAATTTTGATCTCCGGCGGCACTCGCTGCAATTTGACGCAAGCGACGGACAAGCGGGGCATTGTGCAGGCCTATCGCGAACAGGGGCCGTTCTTGCACTCGGCTCTCGCGCTACTGGGACCGCCCGACCTCATCAAGCTGGTCGAAGATGAAGGGGTGCCCACCAAGCGAGAAGATACCGGCAAGATCTTTCCCGCCAGCGATCGCGCGCTCGATGTGCTGAAGGCCTTCATGCAACGCTTCGGGCGGAGCGGAGCCACGTTGGCGCTGGAGCAAAGTGTCGAGCGCATTGACCGCGATGGCGAGCAGTTCGTGGTCGTTGCGAATGGCACTTCGCTGCGAGCGGCCAATGTTTTGATCACGTCGGGAGGCAAGTCGTATCCAGGCTGCGGCACGACCGGCGATGGTTATGCCTGGTGCGAGTCTTTGGGCCATCGCATCATTTCGCCGCGACCGGCGCTCGTCCCCATCACCACGAATGATCCCTGGGTGCTGAAGCTTTCCGGTCTCACGCTGCCGGATATCGTGCTGCGGATTGCGGGGGAGCGAGACGAGGGTCGAGAGGCGGGCGTCGAGAGTAAGAAGGCGAAGAAGAAGTCGCCGTGGTTGGATGAGCGGCGTGGTTCGCTGCTGTTTACGCACTTCGGTTTGTCGGGGCCGGTGGTGCTGGATATCAGTCGGACCGTGACGCGGCATTCGCAGCCAACGAGTCTGCAAGTGAGCTGCGATTTTGCTCCGGATGTGAAAGCCGAAGACCTCGATGCGGGCATTCGCGATGTGTGCCTTTCCGCCGGTAAGAAGCAAGTCGGCGGTGTATTGCAGCATTGGGTGCCGCATCGTCTGGCGGAAGAGATTTTTGTGCTTGCTGGCGTGGCGACGGAACAGCGGGCGGCAGAACTTTCGAAGGCTTCGCGGGCCCAACTAGTACGCTGGATCAAAGACGCCCGCATTACTGTTTCTGGCACCCGCGGATTTGCGAAGGCAGAAGTTACCGCCGGCGGTGTCGATCTCGCCGAGGTCGATTCGCGAACCATGCAAAGCAAATTGGTTCCGGGTCTGTATTTCGCGGGCGAGATTCTCGATCTCGATGGCCCCATCGGCGGCTACAACTTTCAGGCGGCGTTCAGCACCGGCATGCTGGCCGGACAGTCTGTGTAGTAGACTGAACTCTTCTCGTCTGCTTCTGTGTCCCGCGAGCACGCACGATGGCGACCGTTCAACGCTTACCCGGACCGCGCGGCAATTGGCTGCTCGGCAGCTTGCCTGCCCTGCGGCAAGACATGCTCGGTTTCTTCGAGAACTGCCACCGCGAATACGGCGACGCTGCTTACTTTCGCGTTGGTCAGCGGCGCAGCATGCTGCTGAGTCATCCGGCCGACATCGAACAAGTGCTGGTCACCGACAACAAGCAGTTCATCAAGAATTTCGCCGTCAGCTTTTTCTTGCGGCCGCTCCTGGGCAATGGCCTGCTGGTGAACGAAGGGCAAGATTGGCTGCGGCAACGTAGGCTCATTCAACCAACATTCGCGCGACCACGACTGGAGTACTATTCGCTGTCGATGGTGGAACTAACGCGGCGGATGCTTTCGCAGTGGCGCGTGGGGGAAGAACGTGACCTAGCCCGCGAGATGATGCAACTGACGATGGCCATCGCCGGCAAAACATTGCTCGGCGTTGATGTCGGCAGTCGCTACGGCGAAGTGGTCGAATGCCTGGAAGCCGTGATGCGCGATTTTCTCGCTCGCTTTCGCAGCCCACTGCCGATTCCGTTTTGGCTGCCCACATTCGGCAATTGGAAACTAAAGCGGACCATTCGCCGACTCGATAGCGTACTGCAGCAGATGATTGACGAGCGAAGAGCAGCCATCGAAGGGCATGGCGAACTGCAAGGCGACTTTCTCTCGCTGCTGATCTCCGCGCGTGATGAAAACGACGGTCGCCCTCTTTCGAATCAACAGCTACGCGACGAAGTGATGACGATGTTCCTCGCAGGGCACGAGACCACAGCCAACGCACTGAGTTGGACGTGGTACTTGCTCGGGCAACATCCGGACGAGCAACGGCGCGTGCGGCAAGAAGTGGACGACGTGCTGGAAGGTCGCGAAGCCACGCCAGCCGATATGCCGCGCCTGGTGCATTGCGAACGAGTGATCAAAGAGGCGATGCGGCTCTATCCGCCTGCGTATGTCATCGGTCGCCGCTGCGAGCAGGATTGCATGATCGGCGAGCACTTCATTCCCGCGATGACGAACGTGCTGATGAGCCAATGGGTCGTCCAGCGCGATCAGCGCTGGTTCGATCATCCGGCCGAGTTCGCACCGGATCGCTGGACGCCCGAATTTGCGCACGCAATTCCCAAGTACGCTTACTTTCCCTTTGGCGGCGGCCCACGCGCCTGCATTGGCAGTCAATTCGCCATGTTGGAAGGGGTGCTGATCCTTGCCACAATGGCTCAGCGAATCGACTTGCAACTGATCGATCGCGAACCGCTACCCATCCTGCCAGCAATCACGTTGCGACCAGCGAAACCGGTGGGCATGCGCGTGAAGTTCCGCTGATTCAGAATCAAGCAGCCCGATGCGTCACCACGGGTACTTGCGCGAGCTACGGCAGTTCAAACACGCTCTGCGTTTTGACGATCGCGTAGTCGTCGGGGAACGTATGAAACGCCTGCACCATCAGGCTGCGAGAGCGGGTTTCCGCATTAATAAAACTGACGGCACCGAGCGCCATGCGGCCGCTCGCATCAAACACGTGCATCAGCCCGTTGTGCTGGCTGTCTTGATTCAACTGCTCTTGAAACGACCAGAAGACTTCCGGCGCGACAGGCTCCAGCTGATAGTTCATGTGATAGACAATGCCGCCGCGGCATTCGACGCGATCGTTGCGTTCACCCTTCAAGCGATACGAAAGCAAGCGACGCTTCTCGGGTAACGGATGTTGTGCCGAGCAGGCAACTTCGGTCAGCGTGAGTCCTCGATAACGCCACGTGATCACGTGCCCCGCGCTGGTGATATCGATCTGCGCCTTGTAATCGCCGCGTTCGAGCGTCTTCGAGGCGAACACTTCGAATAGCTCTGGGTGCAGCGCGCGACCGAATAGCTGAAAGGACAATTCGGCAACTTTGGGTCTAACTGAGAGCACGGTGTGCGTTTCCTACAGCGATAAGTCGTCGCCCGGTCTGGGCTGGTTGAGTCGCATTATACGTTCGAGTGCGTAGGCTCACAAAGCCACTTTCTCAGAGCAAAAGTTCGCCACTGAAATGTCTCTTGACAGTCTCAACAGCGTTACTTCGCACGGCCTCACTTCACTCGGCAACGAGCACCAGAATGTCGTACATCGCATGCGCGCCGACGACAATTCCAAAGCCTCGCAGCACAAACAACCAGCCGAAAAATAACCCGGCAGCAACGCGAAACAAAAAACTGAACCACGCGAACGAGTCACCATGTTGCGGACCAATCGTCCAGCCAAACAGCGACCACTCGAAACGATAATGAACGGCGGCAAACACGAGACTCGTGAGCAACAGCGCCGCGATGATACTGCCGCGACGATTGAGCCCCACTTGCTTGCCGCACCAGAGAAGTGCCGACAGGAGGAGCAAGCGAAACAACACTTCTTCGTACAAACCCGCGCCCAGGTAGCCGATGAATTTGGACCATACCGAGCGCGGATTCGTTCCTGCGAACAACCGCAAATCGCTAAGTTCCGCCGAGTTGATTTCTGTCGGTGACAGAACCCGTCCCATCAACTGCGCCAGAGCTAGCAGCGCCAATCCAAGTACCAGCGATTCGAGCCACATGATGCCGATCACGCGTCCCTGGAGCTTCCAAGGATCGTGCCGTACATGATGCCAGGCGAGTAGCACGCCACAAACCAACAGCGGCAATAGAAAATATTGACCAAAACCAAGCGCACCGAGCAACTGACGAATCCACACGTCTGCCGCGTTGCGTAACGCACCTTGGCCGAGCGTGAGTACACCGAGTTCGTAAGTGAGCAGAATCGGCGCGACAAACAGCAGCGACGTCAGCGGTCGGCGTGAAAGCTCCCAATAGCTCTCACGCGACGAAGCGGGTGCGACCGACCGCGAATCGGTCGATTGTTCGGTTCTCTTGGTCCCAGCATCCACTGCACCGACCATGCTCGACTTGAATCCCTTCCGCCAATCTCTACTTATTCTGGCTGCAGACCAGGCACCACGGCGCGCGTCGGCTGACGCGTAGTGACATCGTGCGACAAGATCTTTTGCTGACCGACAAAGAAAGTGCCGAAGTCGGCAACCCTCAGATTGTGAGTCTCGGCCGCGCGACCGTCATCGACGTTGGTTACCGTGACTGGTCCCGTGGCCGTGTGCAGAATCTTACCAGACTGCAGGTCGCGTGCGCGGACCCAGCCTTCACCCGAGACCCAGAACAAGTGCCCTGGCGTGCATTCGAACACGTCATCGCCGACAGTCACCAGTTTGAGTTCATGCTTGGGCCTGATCATCGTGCGCATAACCGGTTTGTACGCCAGTTCGCCTGTCTCGACATCGCGTGCCAACACCAGATCACCAATTCGCAGGTTCTCAATCGAAGTGGGACCTTGATCGGTCCAGATCGGTGTGCCGGCGGCAAAGCAATCGTAGCGTCTGGTAACTGACCAGGAAGTGGGAGTAGCCGTCGGCGAGATACTAACTACGGGAACATCTCGAGAGACAAGTCGATTGACTTCCCTTGAATAGTTGCTGACCACGCCCTTTTGTGAGAGAGGTGCATCGTTCAGTTCCGACCACCACTTCCACCAGGCAGCGGCATCGACGCCAAGCTGTTCGCCGGTAGCCGCACTTAGCACTTCACCAATGCGTTGATTTCTCTGCGCATTCAAGGCATTCTCAGCAGCGACGTTGCGTTCCGCTTGCGCTTGGCGAGTCTCGACGGTGCGAAACATTTGATCTCTCAAGTCGGCCTGCGTTCCTGGCGAGGACCGACCAATACGAGTCCCCGTCACGATTTGGTCACTCACCACAACTTCGTGCTGCTGAGCCCCCTCTCGCCAGAAGGCCCGCCGTGTGGCAATGGCACCATTGGGTAACAACACGGAACTCACTCTCAATTCCACGGGTGAATACATGGCGGAAATGAGCAAGGGCACAAACGCGGCTTGATCGCGATCCTTGAGCAAGGCCATCGCCGCTTCGCGAATCTTTGGCGAAGGAGAAAGGACCGCCTGACGAGCAATCAGATCGGTTGCAGTCGGGTCGGAGATTCTTTCGCATACCTTCAGAACCAGCAGTTGATGTTCCTCACCCCGAGGTGCAAACACGGATTGCAGCAACGACAGTAAACCCGCGTCACGAATCGCCAGCACCTCATCAACGGCAGCAGTGCGCTTTTTGGTATCGGGCGAAGTGACTTGTGCGGCCAACTGAGTAATGTTGGGTAGCCACCGCGTGTGAAGCTCACGCAGGGCTGTCTGCCGTTGCTGTTCGCGGGCTAAAGCCTCTTTGTCAAACCATTGGTCATTCACGCGGACCATACCCAGGCGCGTGCGCACTTCGGTTTGTGTCGAACCTAGATCCAACAAGCGATTCAAATGTGCTCGCTCTTGCTGCTTCAGACTGTGCTTCAGGCACCAATCTGCCAATTGCCGATTGCCGTTGGCATCGTCCTTCTTGGTGGCGCGCAGAGCCTGATACTCACGAGTCAACTGCGCTTCGCGTGAAGTGGGTTGAGCGTCGACCGCTTGCCACTTGCCATCGGCCGAGCGAACTTGGCCCAGATACCAGTGGGGCAGCGGCGATTCGGGGTCCGCTTCGCTCGCCTGCCGTAACAGTTGCTCGCGATCGGCAGTCAAACCATACACTTCGCGCTGGAGCGCTTCGCGTACGGACTCGACCGTCTTTGCCTCCGTCGCGGCTCGCTTTTCAGCGGGCACATCGTCGGGAGTCGCCGCCCAAGTCACAAGCGGCGTGACCAAGAGAACAGCAACCCATAGTCGCCCATAACTTCGCTGTACTGCCTGCGTTGCAATCATCCTTGCCTCCAGAGCCGATCAACTCGGCCGTAAGACGTTGCCCCTGACGCTCATTAGTTTACGCGACTACAAACGTGCCGCGTATATGTATCATCACTTAAAGTCACCAGAAAATTTCTGAATCACTCTGGTAGCAAGCCGGGAACGATGGCTCGCGTTACTCGCTTTACAGTGTTGTCGTGCGATAAGATCTTCTGCTTGCCAATAAAATAGGTATTGAAGTCGGCAACGACCAAGTTGTACGTCACGTCGACAGTTCCCTCGCGAAGTTGCTTCACGTGGATTGGTCCATCCGCAGTATGCAGCAGCATGCCACTGCGCAAATCGCGGGCCTTTAGCCAGCCTTCGCCCGAGACCCAGAACAAGTGACCGGCACTGGTCTCGAAGGATTCATTGCCGGCATCCAGTCGCAGCAATTGACCTTTCGGTCGAACTGTGGTGCGAAGTACAGGCTTATAGGTCAATTCCCCGGTGTCGACATCGCGCGCTAGAACGCAATCGCCAGGACGAACCTTTTCGATAGCCAGCGTTCCCTGTTCGGTCCACACCAGCGTGCCCGCAACGAGGCACTCGTGCCGCGGTCCCCGAACTTGCCCATCAGGTATAACTCCTGGACCAAGGTCGGAAGTCAATCCAGTCGACGCATCGACTAATTGAACCTCTCGTGTGTGAGCGATGGTATTCACGTATTTGCTACCGGCTACGAACACCTCATTTTCGTTGCTCCACCAAGCCCACCATTCATCGGGCAAAGCTGGGAGTTTGACACCCATGGTCTCCGAAAGGACCCAACCGATGCGATCGTTGAGCGCTGTCGTGAGTGCCCGCTGTCGCTGTGCTGCTGTATCGAGTGCGGCGGCCTGAGTTTGCGCATCGGCAATGGCACGACTGGCTGTCTCGTCGCGATCACCACCCGGGCGAGCAATCCGTTGGTATTGAGTTTCCAGCACCAGCAGTTCTTGATTCTCGGCTCCCTCGCGTAAGAACTCGTGGCGATAGGCTAACCGACCATTCGGAAGCGCTGTCAATGCCACGCGAGAAACCACGGGCGTGTACATCGATGAAATCAACATCGGAGCGTAGTGATCTCGTTTGCAGGCTTTCAACTTTTCGACTGCTGCCTGCCGTACTCGCAGCGAAGGGGAAAACACCGCATGCCGAGTAATCTCTACAACTGCCTCCGGCCTGTTAATCTTTGCCGTGATCTCGAGCACGAGCATTTCCTGCGACTCGCCTTGCTGGCCGACAATCGCTTGCAGCGTACGGAGAGCTTGCCAGTCTTCGATTTGCTTCAGGTGTTCGACGGCGTACAGTCTTTTGGATTGGTCACTCGAGCTCAGCAATTCCCCGAGTTTCGCAATGATCGGCGTCCATTTAGCCGCAGCTGCCCTGGCCGCATCATCGCGTTGCTGCAAGTTACGTCGATCGGCGATTGAAACCCATTCGCTACCCATGCGCATATGTCCCAAGCGAGCCTGCGCCACGGGATGGTGGGGAGACAGATCGCAGATCCGCGCTAGATGCACTCGCTCCTGTTCGGTCATTTGATGCTTGTTGCACCAATCGGCCAACTGCATTTGTCCGGCAATCGAATCCCCGGCCGACGCGCGACGTTTTTCGTATTCCTTGAGCATCATCTGCCGGCGCTGGTCGGGCTTCGCACCAACCTTCAGCCAATCGCCTGAGCCGAGTTTGACAAAGCCTTGATTCCAGCGAGCCGGACCAAACTCGGGTGCGGTCGAGAATGCCTTCGCGAGCAAGTCTTCCCGGTCCGCGTTCATGCCATAGACTTCGCGCTGCAGCGCTTCTCGCACCGATTGGGCCGCTGCGGTCGAAGCAGCGTCCGTTGGTCGCTCTGGGGTGGCAGCTTGAGTGATCGTCCCTGGGGCAATCAAAAACAACAGACAAATTGAGATACGGAAGTCAAACCATCTCTTCTTCATCACTGCCTCCCTTGCAACTGCAAAAAGAAAACGCCGCCCAATCATCGACAAACAGCTCACACGCTCGAGATCGAGTGTGTGAGCTGTTTGTCGATGCCGTTTTGATCTTGGCAGGTGGATGAGGTTGGCTAGCTGGCTTATTCCGCTTGCAAGCCGGGCACGATGGCGCGCGTAACGCGACGGACCGTGTTATCGTGCGAAAGCACTTTTTGATTACCGACGAAGTACGTGTTGAAGTCGGCCACCACGAGATTGTGCGTCACGGCGGTCTGTCCGGGCTCGACGTTGGTGACGCGCGTCGGACCATCGGCGGTGTGCAGCACCATGCCAGGTTTCAGCTGGCGGGCTTTGACCCAGCCATCGCCGGAAACCCAGAACAAGTGGCCACCACTGGTTTCGTAGGTCTCACTGCCCGCTTCGATGCGCAGCAACTTACCCGTCGGGCGGATCGTTGTTCGCAGAACAGGCTTGTAGGCCAGTTCGCCGCTCTCAACGTCGCGCGAGAGGACCAAATCGCCAGCGCGGAGTTTTTCGATAGCGACTTGTCCCTGCTCGGTCCACACAGGCGTACCGGCTAGTAGACAATCTTGAGCACCGCCCCCGTTGCCGCCTTCATCGGGCACCGCGTCGGCCACAGCCACGCTGCGCGAGACAGTAATCGTGTCGACCGGCTTCGAGCCAACGAAAAAGACCTCATTCTCGTTGTTCCACCAGGCCCACCAGTCGTCGGGAACGGCCGGCAACTTGGCACCCGTTGCTTCGCATAGAACCCAAGCAATTCGATCATTCAGTGCCCTGGTCGCCGCGTTCTGGCGTTCGGCCTGACGTTCCAATTGACTCGCGGTTTCTTGGGCTTCGAACATGGCCATCGCGCGGGCATCGGCGGCGGTGCCTCCCTGGTTGCGACGGCGATACTCAGTATCGAATTGCAGCAATTCTTGCTTCTCTGAGCCTTCTCGCAAAAAGGCGTGACGATAGCCGATTCTTCCGCTGGGAAGTGCCACAAGCGAGACTTGCGACACGACGGGCGTGTACATCGAAGACACAAGCAACGGCACAAACCGATCTTGCTCGGCGGTCTTGAGGTGCTCGGCAGCCGCTTTGCGAACTTCCAGCGAGTTCGAAAAGACGGCCGATCGCGCGATCGCTGCGGTTGCTTCTGGATCAGTCATTTGCGCCGCGATTTCGACGACGAACAATTCGCAGGCTTCGCTCTTTGTCGCGACATACTTTTCGAGTGTCGGCAAAGCGGCGGGATCGACAATCGACTTCAACTGATCACGGCCAAACAAGCGAGTCTTCTGATCCGTCGAATCAAGTTGTTCGGCAGCCTTCTTGACGATCGGCGTCCACTTGGCGGCAGCCGTGCGAACGGCTTCTTCACGGCGCTGGTTCTTTTCGCGTTCCTCACGACTGACCCAGTCGCGACCGCTACGGGTGAAACCCAGCCGCTGACGTGCCGCCGGATGATCGGGAGACAGCTCGCACACCCGCAGCAAGTGCACGCGTTCTTGCTCACTGAGGTGGTGCTTGTCGCACCAATCGGCCAGTTCCATCTGCCCCGCAACAGTGTTCGCCGCCGCCGCTCGCCGCTTCTCATACTGCATCAGGAGAGCTTGCCGGCGAACATCCGGCTTATCGCCTGCCTTGGTCCACTCACCGGTAGAACTTCGCACGTAGCCTTGATGCCAGCGAGCCGGAGCGAAGTCCGGATTTGCGGCCTCGGCTGCCGAAAGTAACGTCCGGCGGTCGCCATCGAGTCCGTAGACTTCGCGCTGCAAGGCTTCACGAACTGCCTTGTCGGCAACCAAAGCGGCGCTGTCGCCAGTATCAACGGCTCTAGCGACGCTGGCGGTGAAGAAACAGCCGACCACACAAAAAGAAGAAAGAAAACCTGCACCAATACGCGAATTCAACGCTAACGCGCTCATCGCAGCCTCCGATAGAAGCCCCTGTTCCAAGACGAGTTGTTGCTACGCACAACAGTGTGACTCAAGCGACGAATGCCGCTGGGCAGGTCACGACTGGCCTCATGTGCTTTGGCAACGTGTTTGTTATAAGCAGCGCGAAATCGCGATGCAAACAGAATGCGGCTTAAGGCTAACTGATTTTTGGAAAGGATCGATGTGTGACAATCGATGCGTTGTTTCGTCCGTGGTTGAATCAACTTTTGAGCAAGAGCATGGTGAACCCACTACGGAGATGCGAGCAGTTGCTCGAACTCATCTTCGGTGAGGATCTTTACACCCAGTTTAGTGGCCTTTTCGAGCTTACTGCCCGCTTCTGCGCCGGCTACGAGATAGTCGGTCTTGCTCGAGACGCTCGATGCTGCCCGGCCGCCATGCTGGGTAATCAGGTCTTCAATCTCGTTTCGCTTGTACTTGGTTAGCGTTCCCGTAACGACGATGCTCTTGCCGGCGAAAACTCCTGTCGGTGCGGCAGCTTTCGGCTTCATGGTTTCTTCGAGCCGCAATCCGAGGTTCTTCAGATCGTTGATGATCTCCAAGCCATACTCGCTCCGCAGAAACTCGTAGACGCTGGCCGCGATTGCGGGGCCAATCTCATTCACTTCAGCGAGCGACTCTTGCGATGCGGCCTGGAGTGCATCGATGCTGCCATAGTGCTCGGCCAGTAGTCGGCCGCCCCGTTGTCCGACGTGGCGAATCGAAAGCGCACTCAATAATCGGGCTAGTCCGCGAGATTTGCTCGCTTCAATACCCGCGAGCAGCTTCTCCGCTGACTTTTTCCCCATTCGCTCCAGCTTTAGCAGCGGGGCCATCGAGAGGCGATAGAGATCGCCATACGATTTGACGAGGCCACTTTCCACGAGTTGCTCGACCAGTTTATCGCCGAGCCCTTCGATATCCATCGCATCGCGCGAGGCAAAGAAGCGAATTCGTTCCTGCACCTTTGCTGGACAAATCGGATTCGGGCAGCGGATGTAAACACCACCTTCGTCCTTAATGAGTTCTGTTTTGCATTCGGGGCAATGCGTAGGAAAAACGAACTCGGGCAATTCGGTAGTCCGCTCGTGCTTCTCGACGCGGACGATGTGCGGGATGATCTTGCCAGCCTTCTCGACAATGACCATATCGCCTTCGCGAATATCCTTGCGGCGAATCTCATCGGCGTTGTGCAGGCTCGAACGGCTGACGACCGTGCCGGCAAGTTGCACAGGTTCGAGTTCTGCGACCGGCGTGATCGCGCCGGTCTTGCCGACTTGAACCGTGATCTTGTTGACGCGCGTTTTTGCTTCGTACTTTTCAAACTTATAGGCAATGACCCAGCGAGGGCTTTTGCTGCGCAGGCCGAGTCGTTCGCGCTGCTGGTAGTTGTTCACCTTCAGGACGAGACCGTCGATCTCGAACTCGAGTTCATCGATCTTCTCGATCATCTGCTCGCAATGGGCCAGTGCTTCGTCGACGTCTTTGCAAGAGCGGACGAGCGGAGTCGGTGTCAGGCCGTAGGAGGCGAGATCTTTTAAGAACTCGATATGGTTTTCGACTTGCAGACCTTCGCAATAGCCAACGCCATGTGCGAAGAATCGCAGCCGCCGCTGCGCACACTCGCGCGGATCGAGCAGGCGAATGCTGCCGGCCGCAACATTGCGCGGATTGGCATAGGCGGCTTCACCTCGCTCTGCCTGGCGTTCGTTGAGTTTCACCAGGTCGGCATTGGTCATGTAGACTTCGCCGCGAATCTCCAACACTGGTGGTGGCGAGCCCTTCAAGCGACGAGGCACATCCAAAATCGTCACGGCATTGTGCGTGATGTCGTCGCCCACTTGACCGTTGCCGCGAGTAGCTGCGCGTACAAGCCTGCCCTTCTCATAAGTGAGCGAGATCGCGGCACCATCGATCTTGTATTCGACGACCCACTCGACCGGCTCACCGTCCAAGGCTTCCGCCGTGCTTTGGGCGAACCTGCGAACGGTAGGGATATCGTAGGAGTTCTCGATCGAGAGCATCGGCACGCGATGCTCGGTTTGGTGCAACCCTTCGACCGGCTTATCGCCAAGTCGCTGCGTGGGGCTGTCTTCCGTAACAAGGTCGGGATTCGCTGCCTCCAACTGCTGCAGTTCCTGCATCAGCTTGTCGTATTCCAGGTCGGAGATCTCCGGCTGAGCCTGGGCGTAATACAGCTCGTCGTGCCGGCGAATATCCTGGCGAAGCTTGGCGATTCGGCTGGCAGGCGAAGTCATAAGCGGCTCGCGATCAGGGGAGGAAGGGGGCGCAGTCGTTGAGCAAGAAGATATCGCGCCGCTACTGCAGATAGTAGGCTGCAATCAATTCTTGCTGGCCAGCTTTTTGGCTTCGTCGCGGCGAGTCCAAAAATCGTCGGTGCCAATTGCAGCAAAGGTGAGCACCGCCAGGACGGCCAATTGGCCGACCATGATCTTCAGGCCGTGATGTTCCATGAACGACGTCAGGCCAGGATCATCGGGCAACATCGGATCGAGCTTGCGAAAACTCATCACCGTGTAGGCGCAGGCCGTGACGGCAAACATGAGTCCCACAACCATCAAGGCGGCATAGAACGGGTTGATGATTTTCACGTGCAATGCTCAGCCCGGAGGCCACTGAAGATGTCGACCGCCCAAAACGTGAAAATGCAGATGATCGACGCTTTGACCGCCATGCGGGCCGCAATTGGCAACCACGCGGTAACCTTCGGCCAAACCTAGCTGCCCGGCGATCTTTTGAATCACCAGCATGAGATGACCGAGCAGAGCCTGATCTTCTTGCAAAGCGGCCGCCAAGTTCACGATCTCTTTTTTCGGGATCACCAGCACGTGCGTCGGTGCTTGCGGGTTGATATCGGGAAATGCCAGACACAACTCATCTTCGTAGATGAGTTTGACGGGGATCTCTTTGTCGATGATCTTTTTGAAGATGGTTTTAGACATGCCGGCAAGTTTTCTGTCTTTTGGTGGCCCGACGCGTCAACGAGGGAGAATTATCCCTTAAACCGGCCCACGACGAGAGAGATGTTCTGCCCGCCAAAGCCGAAGCTGTTGCTCAGGGCGATGTCGCACTTTGCCTGGCGAGCGACGTTGGGGATATAGTCGAGATCGCAATCGGGATCGGGGTTTTCGTAGTTGATCGTTGGTGGCAACACGTTGTCGCGAATTGCCATCAGGCAGACGATGGCTTCGGTCACACCGGCAGCAGCGATCAGATGCCCCATCATGCTCTTGGTGCTGCTCACGGGCGTTTGCATCGCCCGTTGGCCAAAAATCGTTTTGCAGGCGAACGACTCCACGCGATCGTTGACCGACGTGCTTGTGCCGTGAGCATTGACATATTGAATGTCGGCTGGAGTGATGCCGGCATCTTCGATGGCCATCTTCATGCAGGCGATGGCACCACGACCCTCGGGGTGAATATCGGTGATGCGATAAGCATCAGCAGTGGTGCCGTAGCCCAATATCTCGCCCAGGATCTTGGCGCCGCGACGCTTGGCGTTTTCGAGTTCTTCGAGCACAACGACTGCGCCGCCTTCACCGAGCACAAAGCCATCACGCAGCCGATCAAACGGACGCGAAGCTTTGGTAGGGTCATCATTGCTGGTCGAAAGTGCGGTGAGCAGGTTGAAGCCCGTCACGCCGAATGGGTGAATCATGCTGTGAGCACCGCCGGACAGCATCACATCGGCATCGCCGCGGCGAATGATTTCGGTGGCTTCGCCAATGGCCTGACTGCTGGCCGCACACGCGGTGAGACAGTTGGCATTCGGACCTTGGGCGTTGAACATGGCTGCCAAGTGGCTGGTCGGCATGCTGGGCTCTTGCTCCACTTCCTGCACAGGACTGAGCGTTTCGAGTCCCACTCGCATGTACTTGGCCAGATCGACACCCTCAGGCGTCAGCGAACTGGTAAGCATCCGCGAGAAGGCGATAAAGTCTTGGGTTCCTTCACCACAACCGAGGTAAACGCCAAACCGCGTTGGATCGAGATTCTTGTCGTCCTGCACGCCGGACATTTTCATCGCTTGCTTAGCGGCACCAGCGGCGAAGCGCGTATGGCGAGCGCGTTCGCCCCAAAGTTTGGCGTCTTCACCGGTATCGGTGATGTCCCAATTCTTGATTTCGGCGGAGATGCGGGTGGGAAAGCGACTGGCATCAAAGACGGTCGTATAGCCGACGCCTGATTTGCTTTCCTTCAGGGCGGACCACATGGTCTCAACATCGTTGCCCAGCGGATTGATACAGCCAATGCCGGTTACTACTACACGCCGTTTCATTTCGTGTCACCCATCTTCGGTCAGAGGCCAAATTCCGTCAGGCCAACTGGGAATCGTGAATGATCTCCCAGTGTTAATCGCTGGCAAATCGTATCTACAACAGACCAGCCGCTTCGTAGGCCGCCCGCTCTGCCTTGAGGTAGGCTTCAGGCGGTTGGATCGGCTGACCCTGCACGTCTTTCCCTACATCATACAGGTGAAAGGACCGCAGCATTACAAGGAAGTCATCCGGTTCAAAGAGCGGCCCCTCGGGAAACCGGTCGTCGAGAAAGGCGAACATCATCTCGGCTTCGGCCTGCAGTTCGTCGCCGATGTGGGACGTAATGCTGGCGATCGCGCCATCTTTTTGCACGTCTTGCAGCACGGCGCTATAGCGGAGCGTATCGCCCGATTCGGCTGGGCGATGAAATACCGCTTTGCCAATCTTGGCGAGCACGACGCGTTCGCTAAAACCGCTAATCTCGCCGACCAGAATGCCCGCAGTCTGGGCCATTCCTTCGATGATGAGCGACGAAGGCATGACGGCATAGCCGGGCAGATACGAATCATTCTGCTCTTCCGACATCGTCACATTCTTGATTGCGACCGCGCGTTTGCCCCGTTCGAATTCCAGAAATCTGTCGATCCAGTACCAACGCATGGTCGTCTACTCAACTGTTAGTTATCGTCGGACATCCGCCATTGGAGGGCGTGGCAGCCGCCCTCCTTCCGGGCCTAAACTAAGCCGCGTTTACCTTGCTCTCGACGTAGCGGCACAGATCGCCGACTGTCATCAAGTTGCTGAATTCGCGGACGTTCGGATTGGCCTCGAACTTGGTGAAGTCGACGAACGGCATGCGTTTCTTCAGTTCCGTGATGCCGGCAGGAGTTACCTTGCCTTCTTTCACGTAATCAGCGTTAGTGAGGATGTCTTCGGGCGAGAGTTCCTTGCGGGGAATTTCGATGCCGAAGGCCTTTTCGAGCTTGAACACAATATCGAGGAAGTCGATCGACTCAGCGCCGAGATCGCCAACCATCGTGGCCTGCGGAGTGACTTCGTCTTCGTCAACGCCAAGAGCATCCACCAGGGCGGCTTGCACCTTCTTGTAAACTTCGTCTTTCGTGACTGCCATGGGAATCGATTCTCCGAAACTAAAAAGGGTGGCAACCGTCCATCATCGGGTTCCGCCGAGGACAATCCGTAGACCTCAAGGCTGCGCGGAAACCAATTGTGTCTTCAAATGCAGGGTGGTGGAGTCAGGGCTTTTGCTTTCCGCGTCGGCTGCAGGCTGCATCAAACGCTGAAAAACCTTCCTCATCCATTGCCGCAGGTAGTGATCGCTTTGCGCGCGAGCCGGGAAGCGATCGCCGATATTGAATTTTTCGAGGACCAAGCGGGCCGACACGGCGACGTTGCCGTCAATCGTCCCTTGCGCTTTGATCGTGGCAGACGTTTCGTCCTGCTTGAGAAGTTCGGCAGTGACAACCAGCTCTTTGCCGGGTTCCACAAAGCCGCTGTACTTCACATTTCTGGCTTCTTTTAATAGCACGGCGGCATGCTGAAAATCTTCCGAGCTGCGCACGAGCCACATGCCCGCCTGATACATCGTTTCCAGCATCAACACGCCCGGCATCACCGGGAAGCGGGGAAAGTGGTCGCGCAGGTAATCTTCCTCTGGCCGAAGTAACTTAACCGCGGTGATCTTCGCCCCAGGCTGCAGGTCGATGATGCGATCAAGTAAACAAAACCGCATGGTTGGCATTCCCGAGCGGAGGGTAACCACCTTCCGCAACTACAAAGTCTGTTGATTTAGTCTGTCTGCTTGCTGGGCTGGCAATCCCAAGCCCTGAGCAACCGAGTATCGACAGGGTGACAGCCGTTCTCGCGAATCCCAGGGACTCGCGCGACAAAAGCTCGCCAAACTGTCATTCTCCGCATTATCGGTAAAGTCCGCAACTATAGCCCCCTTCGCGAATTACCACAACGGATGATTAGCTGGCAAGGCTCCTGCAGCTTCCGACTGCTGGCAGAGAACCTGGGCGGGAAGAAGTGTCTTCTTTGTGCCAAGGCTAGCAACGGGGCTGTCGGGCATGCCGCTCTGTTCACCTTTAGCGGCGAATAATGCAAATTAAATACCCCTTGCGGCTTTCCGGGGCCTTTGTTCGTTTGTCAGCACCTGGGTTAGGTGCTACATTTTCGCTTCGACTATGCGCAAAGGAATCCCCGTATCACCCGGCGTCGCGGTTGGGGTCGCCTACTGTATCCACGAGATTTTCATTAATCCGGATACCAAGCGACTCGAAGACCACGAAGTAACCGCCGAACTGGCGAACTACGAAACTGCTCGTGACGAAGCGGCCGCGGAACTGCGCGCGCTGCAGCACAAGGTCGCAGCCCAGGTCGGCGAGAACGAAGCCCAGATCTTTTCTGCCCACGAATTGATCCTCCGCGACACCAACTTCACCAATAAGGTCCGAGGCTGGATCGTTGACGAAAGGCTGACTGCCCAGGCAGCTCTCCATCGCCTGCTGGAGCAATACACGGTCCTGTTTGCCAAGACCAACGACGAATACCTGCGCGAGCGGATGAACGACCTGCGGGATGTCGTCATTCGGCTGAACGCACACTTAACGCAAGCCACCAACACGCCCGCCGATCAACTGAATCAGCCTGTGATCTTGATCGCCGACGAATTGCTCCCTTCGCAGGTGGTGGCCCTCAAAGGTCTCGTTGTCAAAGGCATCGTCACGCAAGCTGGCAGCCAAACGAGTCACGCTGCGATCATTGCCCGCAGCAAGGGCATTCCCGCCGTCTCGGGCATGCGCAACATTCTGCGGCAAGTGAAAAACGGCGATACGGTCGTCGTCGATGCTCGCGGCGGTCACGTCCTGATCAATCCCGACCCCGAACAACGCAGCGCCTATCTCAAGCTCGAACGCGAGTTCTTCCTGCTCAAGGACACGCTCGCCGAGAATAAAGATCAACCCGCGGTCACCGCCGACGGTATCAAGCTCGATCTGCTCGCCAACATCAACGGTGCGTCGGACTGTGCTAGTGCCGTGGCGATGGGCGCAGCCGGCGTAGGACTATTTCGCACGGAATACATCTATCTGACGCATCCCGACGTGCCCGACGAGGAAGAACAGTACATCGCCTATCGCGATGCCATCCTCGCCACGCCCAACAGCACCATGACCATTCGCACGCTGGATATCGGCGGCGACAAAACGGTTCCCTACCTGGGGCACACGCATCAGGAAGCCAACCCCTTCATGGGCTGGCGCAGCATTCGTCTGTCGTTCGAGCATCCCGAGTTTTTCAATACGCAGCTGCGAGCCGTGCTGAGGGCCGCTGCCGACGGCGTGCAATCGAACACGCAAGTCAAACTGATGTTCCCGATGATCACCACCGTCGAGGAAGTCCGCAAAACACGCGCGATGGTCCGCAAAGCGGCCCAGCAACTGCGAGCCGAGAACAAGCGCTTCGCCGAAGTGCCGCTGGGCATGATGCTCGAAGTTCCGGCAGCCGCGATCTCGATCAACGATATGCTTCCGCTCGTCGACTTTGTCTCGATTGGTTCGAACGACCTCGTGCAATACCTAATGGCCGCCGACCGCGATAATCCCAAGGTCAGCCATCTGTGCCAGCCTCTAGCGCCGCCCGTGCTGCGCGTCCTCGCTACCGTCATCAAGGCCTGCAACAAAGCGGGCAAGTCCGTTACCCTGTGCGGCGAAATGGCGGCTCAGCCGCGGGCCTTCGTCCTGCTCTTTGCGATGGGCCTCCGCAGCTTCAGCATGAGTGCGTCGTTCATTCCTTCGATGAAGGACCTGGCCTCGCATCTCACCGAAGAGTCGTGCCGCACCATCCTCCGCCGCGCCCTCACCCTGCGGACCACGCAGGCCGTGAAGCGCTACATGGCCGAGCAACTCGCCATCCTCGCGCCCAACCTGCGCATGTTGGATATGGACTGAGGTAGGGCCGGAGATTCGGAGTCCGCAACAAGTTCCAGTTGCCGTAAGTCTTCAATCCGGGCCAGCCGTCCGGGGAAACTTCTTTCACAAACGGCCGGGGTTTGTGAACGCGCCCCCACGTATCTCTCGGGTGCGGCGCGCCTGTGTGTTCACAAACCCTGCCGGTATGTGAACACCCGCTCATTCGGCGCGTTTGGACTTACGTCGACTCGCTTCGTGTGGTGAGCCCCAAAGCTTGCCGTTTATTCGGCTGGGTTTGCCTGGAAAGTGCCGCCTGACACTGGCTATGATGGAGATCGCGACGGAACATTGCCCGTGGAGTTTCGATGAAATTAAGCTACGGTCATTCGGTGCGGATGCGAGCTTTCATGCAGTACACGATTTTAGTGGCATCAAGTCCTGAGCAGTTGGCGGAGCAGGTCAATCAACGCATTGCCGAGGGGTGGATGCCGTCGGGTGGCGTCAGCGTTGCTGTCTACGTGGGGAGTGTCACTTTCTGCCAAGCCATGATGCAGGGTCAGGGTAAGTGACCAATCGTTCGCGAGTTTGGTTGATAGTTGCGGGCCGCGAGTGGGACCGACTAGCAACCCACTTATATTGTGCTTCCGCTATTTAGTCGCTTGATCGGACGGTCGCAGAAGCCCAGTTGGTGCAATCCTGCAGCTGCCAGCGACCGCCGACTCGCTTAAGCTCAAATACGTTGCCACTTCGTTTCAAATGGCTATCAGGAGTTCCGGTCAATACGCGGACTTCGTCAACCCCAAATCGATGGATGGCGAGAACTGGTTGTTGTGGCGACGGTAAACGGTCTTTCATCTGTGAGAATATTTCAGCAATTTCTGATGGAAGAAGATTGTCCTTAACGTGATGCAAAGATGCTTGTCCTAAATCAACCTTCAGGGTGCTGCGGTCGATCCACCACCCAAGCGAAAGAGCAACTATCAGGATCAGCAAGAACAGTTCTCTGAGGTTGATTCTCATAGCCTCACTCTAACTGCGCACAAACAAAGCCCGCCAGGTTTCGCGGGGCGGAAGCATTCTGAGCCACGCGCTGCCTATTTTTCGTCCGCAGACTCTTCACTTGTCTTCTCTTTCTTGTCCGCCGCAGGCTTCTCGCTCGCTTCGCCATCCTTTTTCTCCCCGGACTTTTCGCTCTTCTTCTCGTCCTTCTTGTCTTCCTTTTTCTCAGCTGGCTTTGCCGCGGGTGTTGCTGTTCCCTTTGTCGCAACGGGCGTCTTCACCACGGCCTTCACCACTTTGTCGACGGCTGCTTGCGTCTTGACCGGATCGGTGGCCCCTTGGGCGAGTTCGATCACATCGGGAATGGTGGTATATTCGCCGGCAACGGCCAGATCGGTGACCCCTTTCCAAATGTGCGGGGCGATCTTCGGATTGTCTTTGGTCCAGGCCAGCCAGGCGTACTCGCTGTTGGCGTCACGCGCTTCGAGATAGCGCACGACAATCTCTGGGTCGCCTGTTCGCATTCCCAGTACGCCGCGACCAGCAGTGATCGAGTGCCAGGTTTTCTTGTTGGCCGGCGGCACGGTGACGATGTTGTTCGTCGTCAGATGGGTCGAAACATCATTTGGAATTTGCTTGTACTCAATCCCACGCACCTGCAGGCGAATGATCGGGATCTCGAGAAAGAAATAGCTGCGGCGTTCCAGGGTTTCGGCGCAGATTTCGGTCCCGTAGACTGAGCCGAAGAACCACACGATGACGACCGAGAATAGCCCTACGGCACCTACCGTCAACACGCCCCACAGAATCTTCAGCCACAGGCTGACGGGCTTGCCTCGCGGGCGAGAAGTCTTAGTGGCAGTGGCAGTAGCAGTAGCCATCGATCACTTATACGTAGTAGAGAAGCTAAGCAGCGGAGAACCGCAGCCGTTGATTGCCTCTCATTCTTTGCCAAATGGTGGCAACAATCAACTGTGCGCCGCTTGGTCGGCGGGCGAGTAACCCTTGCGCAACACCAAGCTGACGTGCCGGCAGGGGAAGTTTAGAATTCAACGATGCAAACGAAACGCACAGCTCCGGTCCTCTTGGCAACTGCGCTGCTCATTCTCTTGATTGCCTACGTCGGCAGTTATTTGGTGCTAGTGCTGCCCGAAGGACGCACAGCGTGGGTGACTGGCACTGGAATGAAGGCGGACATCGCCCTGCTTCACTATCGCGTCGATGGGCAGTGGCCACGCGCCGTGTATTTGCCGCTCGAGCAACTCGACCGCACGGCGCGGCCGGCCTCCTGGACCAACAATGGTTCTATCGGGCTCGATTTCTCTCCCCCTGTCCAGCAAATGATGCCCCTGCAGATCGACCGACCCTGGGAATCTGACGAAGAGCACTAAGCGCTTGCCGAAAGCGCTGGTTTCGCAACTTTCGAGCTCGTTGCCCGCAAACGAGCCCTCTTTTCCTCTCGCCTCGGTATCGCACTAGGGTTAAGATATAACGGCTTTAGCGTCTGCTTTTGCAGTGCGGGGCGCGAAGCTGGGGAATTTCCATTCGCCGCGGTTGACTGAGTGAATATCACCTTCCGGTCGCGGCGATAAATTTCCTAGTCCCAGCTGTCAGCACTGAAAAGTGACCAGGCTGGCCGGCTCAACCTGCGTGGCCGGTCATCAATAAGTAGTTTTCCTGCAGATACTTAGGTATCGCACGGGGACTGCAGTTCGGACTGAGCGGGTCGGCATTGCAAAATGCTCCCACGGATGGACTAGGCTCAATTCAGGGAAGATCGCGTTCGTACTGTGGCTGGCGGCCAAGGGCGAATGCCAGATAGGAGATTTTGCCAATGGCTGATCAATCGCTGCTGCGTTCGCTGCTCGCACGACGCTCGTTTCTGCAGGCCCTGAGTATTAGCGGCCTGAGTGCTGCCGTCGCTCTTGGCAATCCACCCGAATCTCGCGAACAGCTTCGCGAACCGATCTTTCGGGTCTCGAAGAACAATCCTCCCGGCGAAGCGGCCGTGAAGGCTGCGGCTCACCCGCTCGATCCCGCGATCGACCTGGCCAACGAAACGCTCGTCAAAATCCAGAGCGAAATCGTCGACTACACGGCGATGATCGTGAAGCGGGAACGAGTGAACGGCAAGCTCGGCGTGCATGAGTTCATGGAAGCCAAGATTCGCAATCGCAAGATTGTCGATGGCAAGCTGACGCAACCGCTGTCGGTCTATCTCAAGTTCGTCAAGCCAGACTCGATGAACGGCCGCGAAGTGATCTGGGTCGAAGGTCAAAACAACGGCAAAATGCGTGCTCACGAAGGTGGCGCGGCCGGCAAGTTTCTGCCCACCGTTTGGCTGCCACCCGATGGCGTGCTCGCCATGCGTGGTCAGTTGCACCCCATCACCGACATCGGCTTCGAAAACATGGTGGTGAAGCTGATTGAAAAGGGTGAAAAAGATCGCAAGCACGGCCCCAACGAGTGCGAAGTCGAATTTAAGCCGGGTGCCAAGATCAACGGTCGCGTTTGCACGGTGCTGCAAGTTCGCCACCCGGTGCCCCGGGCTCACTTCGAGTTTCACATCGCCCAGATCTTCATCGACGACGAAACGAAGCTGCCCGTTCGCTACGCGGCCTATCACTGGCCCACCGATCCAGCCGATAAACTCGGCCCAGTGGTCGAGGAATACACTTACCTCGACGTCAAATTGAATCCTGGCCTGACCGACGCCGACTTCGATTCGAACAACCCGAACTACAACTTCTAAGCTCAACACTTAAAAGCTTGAATTTTCACACCGAGCGATGCCGCCATGCATCGCTCGCGTCGTTTCTTGCGGCAGCGAGGATGTCGATGGCGAGCGCTATTTTCCCTTCGCCTGCGAACTACCGGTGCGAGATCCAAATGCTGCGCTGGCAAGTACTTTGCCATATCTCAACCGCTTGAGTAGATGCGACGAATTATTCGGGTCGCAATCGAACCAGACGCTGGACCGTCTTAATCTGACTGGAAGGTAATCGTGGGGCGCACGGTCCGTTGGATAAACCAAAAGGAATCAGTGCCGTTGAGTTGAATCTGGCGACAAACCGGCGAGAATGCATGCCTGCGTTAGTTGCGCACCGGCTTATTGACCTCCAGCATTCGAGGGGGCCGTGATTATTTCAACCGGTTTTTGAAGTCGAAATGCGACAAGTGCGTTTGCAGCTGTAACCTGATGTGTGGCAAGGATTTGCTGCGTTGATTGGCAGGCTGGTGGAACAGGCAACACCAGTCAAACAAATTCGTTCCGGAACTTTCCTCTCTGTATCCGCGTCCAAGGCGATGACAACGTGACGCACGACGATGGACACTTAATCCAGGCAACCTTGCGAGGCGACTCGCAAGCCTACGGCAAGCTGGTGCAAAAGTACCAGGACCGGTTGCTCACGGCTTTAGTGCACGTTTGCTCGTCGCGACACGAAGCCGAAGATGCCTTGCAAGACGCGTTCGTGCAGGCCTATCTCAAGCTTGCGTCCTTTGCCGGAGGCAGTGCGTTTTACACTTGGCTGTATCGCATCGCCTTTAACACGGCCATCAGCCGGCGGCGCAGAAGACGCGACGAGAGTTCGGTCGAACAGAATCGCGAAATGACAGGCGATGAGCCCGAAGACGATTGCGAAGGGGTGGACGAAAACCTCCTTCGCCAGGAACGAGCGGTACAGGTGCAACGAGCCCTCGGCAAGTTGACCGATGAACATCGCTCGATTCTGGTCCTGCGAGAAGTAGACGGTTGCGACTACGACCACATTGCCGACATTTTGGAATTGCCGGTCGGAACGGTTCGCAGCCGCTTACATCGAGCTCGCTTGCACCTCAAAGAAGAACTCTCCGCGATCCTTCAAGCCGAAGGGAGCGAAGATTAAAGAACAGGCAAAATGAAGTAACGGTTTGGATGAGGCTGGTGCCAGCCAGCCCACGATGATCAGGCGGGACCTAAAGGATTTTGATCCCCAACAGCGGATGGTAGTGCGAAATGAAAAGTTCGATCCACGATGAACGTATCAGCAGCTTTCTGGACGATGCCTTGCCAGAAGCCGAGCGCGTAGCCTTTCAAGCTCAGCTTTCGCGCGATCCTCAGTTGCAACAGCATGTTGCCGACTTGCAGCAACTGCGTCGCGACGTCGCCACGTTGCCCCGCTACTCGGTCAAAGAGGGTTTTGCTCAGCGAGTCGTCGCTGCGGCAGTAGCCGCCAAGGCCAGCGAAGCAAAGGCCGCTCCTGCACCTCGCCAACCGACCTACCAGGTTACAAATCGCCGCGTTATCGTCGGCGTTTTGGCTGTGGCTGCCACCGCCGGCATCATCATGGCCTCGATTCCTTGGCTGAATACCGGCAAGGATCCCGTAACGGCAACTAACCCCGTCAATGCCAACGAAAACAACGCTTTGGCCGCTGTAGTGGCCGCCTTGCCTGGCGAGGACGAAGCCCTCGTGCTGCGGATTCGCTCGCCCAAGGAACTGGCGGCTGGCAAACGGCTGATGGATGTATTCACCGAACAGGGCTTGGAAGAGCGACGTCCTTCCGATCGTTCCGTAAATGGCCCCCAAGTTGGCAAGGCCTATCGCGATCAGCAGGTGGCCAGCAAGCTTGACCGCAATCAACTGACTCCAGCAGCCGCGGCGATGTATGTCGAAATGTCGGCCGAAGAATTGCAAATGGCTTTGAGCCAAATTGCCCAGGAAGATGACAGTGTCGAGTTTGTTCCCGAAGGCATGCTGGCGGTTGCCAAGCCGGTGGAAGGCACTACCAGCAACCAAGCCGCGGGAGAAATCGCCGGAGTCAAAGGTAGCGGCAGCAAGAAGGCTGACTTTGTGCAGGCCATGACGCCTAGCATGTTTCGACTGTCGAAGTCACCTGTAGCCGTCAAGCACCACAACAAGGTTACGACCGAAGTCGCTCCTGGCCGCAAGGTTCGCGTGCTGATTCTGATTGAAGACGCTGAATAGCAGTCTTCGGCGCTAAGATTCCCAACGGCGGAAGCGGCGTTCGAGCCAGCGCCAGTGGAGCAGCACGGCGGTAAAGAAACAGGCGACCGCGGCCCCGGCCAGCGTATCGCTCAGGTAGTGAGCACTGCTGACGACGCGCTGAATCATGGCCAAGGCAGCGAGCAGCAGAAACCACCAGGTGCCGCGCGGATAGAGAATGCTGAGGGCTAGCGCCAGGCCTGTGGCGGTCGCGGAATGGCCCGAGGGAAATGACATGAGCACGTGTTTCCAGGGACCGGGCAAACGGCTCTGGAAGAACAGCGGCAACCAGGTCGCAAACGATTCTTGAAAGTTCTCGGGCCGAAACTCAGCGCTCGGTCGCCAACGCGCAACGATTAGCACCTTGCACACGTCGGCAAATAGGCCACAGCCAAAACCTCCGATCAGCAACCGCGGCGTCACGCGCCAGCCCCGCACGTCGAGCACGCCGGCCGTGATGACGATCATCAGCACGCTCAGTCCGTAGCCAAAGACCTCGCCCAACATAATTAGTCGTAGCAGGTCTCCTTTGATGGGCCGGTGCTCGTGCCGCATCCAATTGGAAAGGGGCACATCGACAAAGAAGGCCCCGAACATCAAGACGACGAGTATGCCGCTGGCGATGAGACAGCCCATGCTGGTGATGTGCCAGGGAGTCAGTTCGTCGTCAGCAAGGGTGGGCGAAACTTCGCGCGGCTTCTGCATGGTTCCTTCCAAGGGGAAACTCGCCGGTCAAGAAATGCAGCGGGCGTTTGCCTGGCCTGCAAACGCCCGTTCAATATAGCGAGTTTTGGTTTATCGCCGAACCTCAACTGTTCGGCGACGAGAGGAGCGAATTACTTTTCGCTCAGCGAGGCCGATGTTTCCTTGGCAGGAGACTTCTTCGCGGCTTCTTCGGCTCGGTAACTTGCTTCGCGAGTCGCACGAATGCCAAACTCAAGTTGAGCTGCGGTAAAGTAAGCCTCGGTAGTGCCATCGAGGTGCTTTTTGCCAATCTTGTTCTGCAGTTCGTTCCAAGGCAATTCGCTGCTCAGGTGCCAGGCCGCGGCTTGAGCCGACTTCTGATCGATTTCACCCTTGGCGAGCATCTTCACGAGTTCGATGACGTCACCCTTCGAGGTGAACGATTCGATGGGGCGAATGTCGTAAGGAATGCGTGGGTTTGGGTCAGCCTTGCCATGCTCGAGGCAGACAGCGATCACTTTCAGTTTGCCGACCTTTTCGGGGCCGACATTGAACAAACCGCCACCACCCATTCCGCCGCCGCCCATGCCACCCATCATGCCGCCACCCATACCACCCATCATGCCGCCGCCCATGGCTTGATTGCCACCGCCGCCCATGCCGCCACCACCCATGCCGCCACCGCCCATGCCGCCCATCATGCCGCCGCCCAACTGGGCCAGCACGGGCACACCGACGAAGGCTTCCGGCAACTTGATCGAGAGAGGCTTGTTGGTCTTGTTCTTGATGGTGACGATGCCCGTCGTTGAATCCTTCGGAATCAACTTGACTTCGATGTCACCCTTTTTCGCGGCAGCAAAGAACTCGACCATTTCTGCAGGCTGAGCTTTGGCGTCAGCGGGTGCAGCTGGCGTGACCGGGGTCACTGGTTCTGCGTGCAAAGTCGTTGCGACCAAACCGAGGGCCAGAAAATAACCGAGCAAAAAGCGGCACTTCATCGTAGATCCCCAAGCTTATGAATTCTCTGTTTCTGAGTCGGCCGGCAGCAATCGATCGTTTGCAGACCAGACACGCAGGCTGCGCATAGCAGTGCCGCATGTTGAGCAAATGGTCGATGTTCCGGACTCAGAGCGCCCCTCAGCTGTCGCGACCTTCTGAAAAGTGGCTATTTCGCGGTCAGCTGGTTCCCACTCAGAATAATCGAGCACCCGGAAGAAAACAAACTGAAAAGGAACGAATTCCTGCCTACCAGCCGGTTTCGGACCAGACCGGGGGTGCCAAGCTTGCAGCGAAGCGAACCGGACAATCGCTAGAACCGCCAGCGGCGGAATGCTGGCTACAGACCGCCCAGTGGTGCAGCTTTTTCGCAGCGCCAAAGGTTGCTTTTTCGCCTCAGGTTGCCAAATTGCGTGGTAGGTTTCTAGGGTGCCTTACTCTGTCCGCACTTTGCCTTTGTAACCGGTCATGTCCACGATTTCCGCCATCTCGAAATCCGCTCTGTTGCTGGCCGTTGTCGCCATCGCAACATCTGGCGGCTGCGCGATTCCGGCCATCGATCCGACGGGCGAAGGCTTTTTCTCGGGCACGACTTCTTTCGCCAGCCTGCGGGACTGCCCGCTGATTGCCAAGCACCACCAACCACCCGCGCCGTGCGTTCCTCCACAGCTCGCTCCGCCACAGATCATCGGGCCTGTTGTCGGTCCGCAGCCTTGCGCGCCGCCGGTCATGGTGGTCCCTGTCAGTTGCAATCCGCCGGCACCTCCGCCGATCGTCGTTGTTCCCGCCGTTCCGATGACCCCCGCCGCCTGTGCGGTTCCGCCTCCTGCGCCACCTCCGCTCAAAGTCGTGCAGTGTGCATCGCCGACTGCTGCTCCAGAAGGTGATTGCGAAAACGGCCCGACGCTCAAGATCACGCCGAACCGAATGGTCGCGGCCGTTGGAAGCGAAGTGGTTCTGTCGGCTGGTATCTGCGGCAAAGACGGCTACTACGTCATGCGTCAGCCCTTGGAGTGGATGCTCGCCCAGGACGGTGCTGGTCAAATCGTAGCCATCGGCCAAGAGAGCCCTTACCGGTCGTCTTACTTCTTGCGTCACTCACCGCAGAAGATTTCGCCGCAGTATGCGCTCGCTCATACCTCGACCATTTCCCAAACCGTTGATCGCGGTACCAAAGACCCGAGCGACGATATTGTCCTCAAGCGGGGCCAAAGCTGGATCAGCGTGACTTCGCCCAAAGAGGGTGCCTCGTACATAACCGTTTGGTCGCCCAAAGAACACAACTTCGACCGCCGCCGCGCAAACGCAACCATCTACTGGGTCGATGCCGTTTGGGCGTTCCCGCCTTGCAGTGTTGCGCCGATTGGTGCTCGCAACGGCCATCGACTGACCACGACCGTCCGTCGTTCTGGCGGAGCACCCGTCTCTGGCTGGACCGTTCGCTACGAAGTGCTGGAAGGCCCCGATGCGGTCTTTGGCGCGGGTAAAGCTCGCGCGGTGGAAGTGCGAACCGATGTGCAGGGCGTGGCCATTGCCGACCTGTTTCCCCAATCGAATGTGCCGGGCATTACTACAGTGCGAGTGCAGATTGTACGCCCCGCCGGCGGCGATGTTCCAGAAATGATCGTCGGCCAAGGGACGACGAATGTGAATTGGACTGCACCGGGCCTCAGCGTTTCGGCGAGTGGCCCGACGACGATCCCCGGCGATGGCTTGCTGAGTTACCAGGTCGAAGTGATGAACACCGGCGATCAATTGTCGCGCGATGTGGTCCTCAAGTTCACGCCGCCGACGAATGTCACCGTCCTTAATAGCTCGCCTTCGGCCGAGATGTTCGGCAATCGCCTCGAGTGGCGACTGGGCGATCTGCAAGCTCGCGGCCGGACCAGCGTGAAGGTGAATTGCCGCGCGGCTGTCGATGGCGACCTGCGTTCCACGTTTATGGCCACTACCAGCGACGGCAATTTGAAAGCCGAAGGTACTGCAGCGACGCGAGTATTCCGTCAGGCACTTTCCGTACGCATGAACGGCCCCGATTCGGTCGAAGTGGGCAAGCGCGCAACCTTCCAAATCGAGATCACCAACACCGGCAGCGAAGTGCTGCGCAACGTCACGCTCACCGACCGCTTTCCGGCTGAACTGGTCCACTCCGATGGCGAAACCAGTCCGATCTCGCGCTCGATCGGCGATTTGCAACCGGGACAAAAGATCAATACGCCCGCAGTCACCTTCATCGTGACCCGTGCGGGGCAACATTCGCACCGTCTCGACGTCACCGCCGATGGTCAGCAATCGGCCACGGCCCGTGGTGTTGTCACCGGCATTCAAACGCAAGTGATGCCCGCCAAGCTGCAACTGCGTTTCTCGCAGCCGCAACAAGTGCGGGCTGGCGAAAACGCCGAGATCGTTGCCGAAATCACCAATCTCGGTGGCTCAGTTGCTCGCAACGCAAAACTAAATGTTGTCTACGGGGCGAACTTCACTCCCGATCGTGCGACTCCCGGCCATCAATTCGATGAAGCCCGCCGCACACTCACCTGGAACATCGACCAGCTGGGTGCCGGCGCTACGCTCAGCAAACAGATCAACCTGCGAGCGCTCCAAGCCGATGAACGAGCAGCGGTGCTAGTCACGCTGCAGCCAGACCAAGGCCAGGCTGAGACGCGTCAGATCAACATCCCGATCGTCACGGGAGCAGCCCGCGAACCAGCACCTGTTCCCGTTCCACGCAATCCCGCAGCCACTCGCGAGCCAGCTCCCGCTCAACCGCCACGCGCCGATATCCCCCGCCAGCCACCTGCCGCGGCTGCGCTCCCCGGCGGCAATCTGGAAGTAACCCTCAGCCAAACGGCTAATCCGATTCCGCAAGGCAAGACCACCACGTACATCGTGCGAATAAAAAATGATGGCAGCGGCGCCGATGAAGATCTGGCGATCACGCTGTTCCTGCCTGCCGGCCTGAGCTTTAAGAAAGTCGTGGCTACCGAACAAACAGCCTTCAAGGTGCAAGGCTGGAACGCAGATAAGAGCCAGATCGATTTCACGCCCGTGGCAATGGTGCGAGCCCGCGAGGAAATGCCTCCGCTGCAAATTGAAGTCGAAGGAACCAAGCCCGGCATGTTCAAATTTCAAGTCGAGATTCGCAGCAAGCGAAACCCGAAGCCCATCGTCCGCGAACGCGAAACGACGGTGAACATGCCCGCTGGTGCCCGCTAGATTCAGACCGACCTCTCTACGACAGCCGGAAAGGAAGCTCATGTCGCCGGTCAGTGAATTTGATACGCCCCTTCCCCCAGGCTCGCTCTCCGGCTTAACGGCACTCGTGACAGGTGGCGGAACGGGCATTGGCCGTGCCATCTGCCAGCAATTGGCCACGCTCGGCGCGAAGGTGATCATTCACTTTCACAGCAGTCATGTCGAGGCCGAAGCGACCCTGCAATCCATTCGCTCGAGCGGCGGCATTGCCCAATTGGAGCAAGCCGACCTGGCCGATCCGGCTGCGGGTGCATCGCTCGTCGATCGCGCCGCTGCCCACTTCGGCGGGCTCGATCTGCTCGTCAACAATGCCGGCACCGTCGTCGAGCGAGCCAGGATTGAAGATTGTTCGCTGGAACTGTGGCAGACCGCGCTCAACGTGAATCTCACTTCTGCGTTTGTTGTCACGCAACGCGCAATCCCTCACCTGCGTAAAACCGGCCGCGGAGCCATCGTCAACATTCTGTCCCTTTCGGTGCAAACCGGCGGCGGCAATGGCGCGGGCCCCTATGCGGCTGCCAAAGGCGGTTTGCAGGTTTTCACACGCACACTCGCCCGCGAGTTAGCCCCGCAAGTGCGCACGAATGCCGTCATGCCCGGCGTCATCGAAACTCGCCATCACGAACAATTCACCACTGCCGAACGCATGGAGCAGTATCGCCGCGAAACTCCGCTGGGCCGCAATGGCACCGCTGAGGAAGTCGCCTCGGTCGTTTCGTTCCTTGTCAGTGACGCTGCCCGCTTCGTGAACGGCGCGCTGATCGATATCAGCGGCGGCCGCTTCCTGCGGTAGTCTCCTCCCAACTGTTAGCACATTCGAATCATGCAAATCGTCGTCACTGCCGTTGGTCCCGATAACGTCCGCTTGGCCGATCCCATCATTCACTACCTGACGGGACAAGGAGCCAACATTGCCGAAATCCAGATGTACGACCATGACGAAGAGGCTCTCTTCGCCATGATGGTCCGCGTGCATCTCCCCAGTGCGCAGCTCGGCGAAGTGCGCACGGCTCTGAGCGAAATTGGTGAAGCAACCAAACTGAGCGTCCGTGTGTGGTCGCCGGAAGAACGAGCTTCGCGACCGCGTTTGGCGATCTGCGCCACCTATCGCACGGAGCCGCCACTCGCGATTTTGCGAGCCATTCGCGATGGCGTGCTGAAAGCCGATGCCGCCGTGATGATCGGCAACCGACCGAATTGCCGCGGCATTGCCGAGCAGTTTGATGTTCCGTGGGAAAGCATCGGCGAGAACGATGGCCGAGCCAACGACGACCGGATGATCGACATTCTCGATCGCTACAACGTCGACTACGTGATTCTCGCCCGCTACATGCGAGTCCTCCCCGCCGGCAGTTGCTGGAAATACGCCGGTGGTCGCATCATCAATTTGCATCACGGATTGCTACCAAGTTTTCCCGGTTTGCGGCCGTATCACGATGCCTACGCGGGGCGGATGCTGACCTATGGTGCGACTTGCCACTTCATCGTTCCCGAGCTCGATGCCGGCAATCAGACGATTCATCAATCGACCTTCACCGTCCCGCCCGGTATGAAGCTGGACGAGATCATTCGCATCGGCCAAGAAGACAACGAACCCCGCTGCCTGGTGGAAGGGGTGCGCCGCGTCGTTGATCGCGAAGTGCAGCTGCACTTTCATCGCGTGATTGCGTTAAAATAACTCCGCCGGATCTGCCGCTTGCTAACGCGGCATTTCAATCAACACTCGGAGTTTCTATGCGCCGTCTCTCTTCGCTTTTACTGGTCTGCAGTGTCGTCGTCTCTTCTTCTCTGGCTGCGTCACTGCTCGCCGCGGATAAAGCTCCGTCGAAAGCGGCCGAGCTTGTCGGTGCGAAACGCGTGATCGTGATCGCCCATCGTGGCGCGAGTGCTCACGCGCCGGAGAACACAATTCCCGCGTTCGAAATGGCACTCAAAACGAAGTGCGATCTGATCGAACTGGACTATTACCACTCGAAGGACAAAGTGCCGGTCGTCTTTCACGACAAGACCCTCGATCGCACCAGTAACGCTGTCGAAAAACTGGGCAAGGAAAAGTTAGAACCCACGGAAGTGACTGCCCAGGAATTGCAGACGCTTGATGCGGGCAAATGGAAGGACGCCAAGTTTGCCGGCACTAAGATCCCGACGCTCGTCGAATCGCTCGACGTCATTCAAAACGGCGGCATGACGCTCATCGAACGCAAAGGCGGCGACGCCGCGACCATCGTCAAGCTGCTTGACGAGAAAAAACTGCGTGGCGACGTCGTGGTTCAAGCCTTCGATTGGAAGTACATCGCCGACTGCCACAAGCTGGCGCCCGATCTCGTGCTGGGATGCCTCGGCAGCAAGGAACTGTCGGCCGCGCGAATCGCCGAAGCCAAAGCGGCCGGCGCGACCGCCATTGGTTGGAAACACGACGATCTGAACGAAGCGAACATCGCCGCAGTGCATGCCGCGGGCATGAAGGTCTGGGCATACACGGTGAACGAACGTCGCCGCGCCAAGTACCTGATTGAAGCTGGCCTCGACGGTATCATCACCGACGACCCAGCCAACATGCAGGGGCTTCTTGAGTTGCTGGCGAAAGAGAAGAAGTCGTAACCTTGTTCTCCTGAGCCGGAAGAGACATGGCAGACATCAAGCATCCAAAGCTGCTGTATCTGAAGGGCGGGCTGTTCGTCTTGACGGGACTGCTCGCCGTAGTGGCGATTCTTTTGATGTATCCTCACTGGCAATTGGCCCTGCTGCTGGCGATTGCCATCTGGTCGTTCTGCCGCGCGTACTACTTTGCGTTCTACGTGATTCAGCACTACATCGACCCGCGGTTTCGCTTCGCCGGCCTGTGGGACTTCGCCTGCTATCTCTGCGGGCGAAAGCAAACGCCTACCAAGACCGAAATGTAAGCAAAACCGCGGAAGTGGGGTGATAAATGGGAGGGGTTTATCAACAGCAAAATGCGTGGCGCTCGGGTTTGGCGCTAGTTGGCGTTGATTTATGGAGGGCATTTATCAACGAATAGGATCGGGGACTCGGGGTCGTGTGCGTGCTCAACCTAACTGCACACCGCCAGATCGGCCTTCGCCTGATAGTAGGCTTTGAGCCGGGCGATGTACTCGTCGGAGAGACGGACGATTTCGTTCTTGCCGTCTTCGCTGATGCGGGCAAGTTCGCTGGCGAGGTTGGTCAACTTGCTGCTCAACTCGTAGCGCCGCTGCGATTGCCGGCTGCGGAGCTTCATCATTTCGGCAGCAGGTATGCCGCGCGCAGCTTCAAAGCGAAATTGCTTTTCCAGACCTTTGCGCCATTCTAAGAGTGAGCGAGATAACGCACTGCCGAGGCCGGGCACGTTTTGCAACGCGGCCAGTTCGACGTCGGCGGCGGTTTCGATGTTGTATGCTTCCAAAGTTGCGACTCGCTCGGGGCCAATCTTTTCCAGTCTTGCATTGCGAATGAAATTGCGATCGAGGTATTCGCGCAACTGGCTCTCTTTTGCGCTCGCTTGCAGTTCCTCCATCTCGCTCGCATCCAGTTGATCGAGTGATTCAAAAGCTTGCTTCGCCTCTTTGGCTTCGCGCAGCCGTGCATCGAACTCGTGCGTGTAGTGCGTGACGGCCCGCTTAATCCGCTGCTCGCTGGTGCTCAATTCCGAAGTGCGATTCTTGAATCTCAGCCGGCGTTTGCGCACTTCGATCAAGAACGACGAACTGGAGTAGG
The DNA here is from genome assembly GCF_049819085.1 of Anatilimnocola aquadivae. Taxonomy (GTDB): domain Bacteria; phylum Planctomycetota; class Planctomycetia; order Pirellulales; family Pirellulaceae; genus Anatilimnocola. The sequence goes on along the minus strand of NZ_CP187419.1, from coordinate 5,792,810 downwards.
TGATGAACCAGGCAGCCGCCAGAACCAAGAAGATGCCGACCGCCAGATACAAAAAGCGAACGTCGTGCAGACCGAGAAGTCCAAGCAGGGGCGACAGCATCACCAGCACCCCCAAGACGCGCACGATCTCCCAGTTTTTGGTCACCCCGGCGGGCATTCCTTTGGGAGGACTCTCGCTGTCGCGTGGCAAGCGGATGTTATCGAACGCTTGCTTGGGATGGGTGATCGCTTGAATCTTGGACCAGATCGACGCGATCTCGATCGTCAATTGCGGAGCCGATAGACTCTGCAGACAGACCGAAATGAAGTAGTGCGGCCCCAAGCCCCGCTGAATGCGACACCAGGGACAATCGGCCAACCCCTCGTAATAAAAATGACTCGGATCGTTGGCACAGCGACGAATCTTGGCTTCGAACCGCGATAGAGCTTCGGCCCAGCGCCGCGCATGTGGACGAACGCCCTCGACGTTCGAACCTTTCGAAAACGCTCGCATGAACAGGCTGTTCAGTTCCGGCGAAAGATCGGCGAGCAGCAGGCTATGCGGCGGCGGAGCCATTTGAAACGCGGCTGCATCGTGACCGAAGGCAAAGCGGAACTCTTTGATCAACTGTGGAATCGGCTTATCGCCCGAACCGCGATAGCCGGCAAACGGATGTCGCCCCATCATCAGCAGCCGAAAGATCACCACCGCCAGTCCGAACGCGTCGTGATTGGCAGTGCGTAAGGTCGAGCTGAGTGGGCTGCCGTGCAACTCCGGCGGCAGAAACTCGGGAACGGCCACATCGCAGTAAAAAACGTCTGCATGATGCTTCAACTGAAAGGAATCACAGTCGATCACTTTCACGAGCGCATCTTTCGAGACGAGAAAGCCGCGGTTATTGATGTCGCCAATCACAATGCCATTCGAATGCATCGTTTGCACGGAGGCCGCACAGTTTCTCGCCGCTCGCACCAGAAATCGCCAATCGGCAGCGGGAAAGTGCGTGCGCCGATGAGCGGGCGAATCGAGCTCGTGCATTTCGCTCGCGGCTTCGATCTTGGGCATGACAATGCCGACCGGGGGACCACCCGCAACAGCATGCAACGTCGCTACGGGCCATGCAGCCACTTCGGCAATCTCGTCCGAGGCCATCGCTACCATCGCCGCGAGTTTTGCTGCCTTGCGCGTCGAGGGGGGCGAATGATAGAGCTTGGCAACAAGCTGCGAGAGCCCCGTGATTTCGTAGATGGCCCCTTCACCACCGGCGGCGATCTGGTTCCCCAGCCAATACGTTTGACCTTGTGGCCCCAGATACTTCATTGCGCCGGACTCTGCGGGAAGCACGACGCCAGGATCAACGTCTTGTCATCATCGGTCCGGTCGTTGATCGCCTTGGAATCCAAAAAACTGCGCAACAGGGGAAAGAGCGAATCAAGATCTTCGGTCGCGCGCAGCCGTTCGAACAATGGCCGCAGAAAAGGCTCGTGAACCGTCTTTTCGGCAAATCGCAGCACGAGACGCTCCAAACCGTCGGTAAAGACGGCGATGTCGGCCGGCGGTTTATCCATGCGGGCAATCTCGACGCAATCGAGGAATTTCTCCGACGTGAGAAAGTTGGTGGTATTCACGTACTCGCCACTTTGCGGCCAGAAAATGGCAGTGAAGGCCTCCTCGCCGCGGACCACCATCGCGCCATCGCCAATCTGCGCGAACAGGGCACTGTTGGCATCGACGATGGCCAAGAGAAGCGTGCAAGCTAGCTCGCGCTTCTTCACTTCCAGCACTTCGGCTTCGGCGGCGATTCTGGCATCGGCGGCGCGGTAAGCGTCGTGAATCACTTCATCGGTAAATGCTGCCACGTTGCCGCGCTGGTCGAGTTCGCTGCGCAAAAACTGCAGCAGTGTGTCACAGGCCAGTGCAGAGCCGATATCAGAATGACTGGCCGAGCCTGCGCCATCGGCGCAGACAATGCAGATCGTATCGCGAGTCTCGTCCGGCCAGATAACGACTCGGCAAGCATCCTGGCACGGCGAATCACCGCTGCTGTGCGACGTTCCTTGGACGGAATCGTAGATCGCTTTCCACATGGCTATACAATCGCGGCCCAACCAGTCGGCGTGACAGGATTCACCAGGGGCACCACATCGTCGCTCGGATTCGAGCGCGATACCGACTTCAGCGAACTCGAAAGCCACAAGAACAATTCGCGAAACCGCATCCCCTTCAAGGCCAATGGCTCGCGTGGGGTGAACTGCCGCAGATTCTCGTACTGCGCGTTATCGACACCCACCGCAAACAGTGCGAATGCTTTGTTCTTATCGCCTTCCATCGAACGCTGGGCCGCGTGTTCCCAGCCCGGATCGTTCGGCGCGCCATCGGTGATCAGAAAGATCCAGGGGCGATAATAGGCGATACTGTTCTCGCGATACGTTCGTTTGCGTTGTTCGAGAATGGCCATCGCGGTATCGACGGCTTTGCCCATTGGCGTCATGCCGGCCGGAGTCAACTGCGGCGGATTGAGCCCTTCCGCTGTCGAAAAATCATTCACCAGCACCACGTCTTCACCGAACGTGATGATCGCCACTTCGACCCGCTTCGAAGCCAGGCTGTCGGCGGTCAATTCATCCTTGAAGACGCGAATCCCTTCATTCAATTGCGTGATGGGATTGCCTGCCATCGAGCCGGAAACATCCAGCACGAGAATACAAGGAACTCGAGGCTCGGGATTTTCCGCGAAGTCGTTCGTTCCGAACGGAATCTGTTCCATGGCGGCTCTGCTTGTTGGATCGCTGGAGAGTTAAAGCTCGTTTACGCTACACGACTGGATTTTGATGTCAAGCAAATGTTCTTACTACTCAATATTTCCCAGCCCTATCAAGCGAGAGCTTGCATCAGTTCCTTCACCCGATTGACATCGACCGCATTCGTGGCCTTGCCATCTACTTTGAGCGAAGAACCCACGATGGCTGCTGCCGCGAGACCGCGCAGGCCGGTGATGTTGGCGAACGTAACTCCACTGCCGACAATCACCGGCCTTCCATCGGCCGCAGAGCTCACCTGCTGCAGATCGTCGGTGCTCGTTACCGCACCTGTGCTACGCCCGGTCACGATGACGGCATTAGCATGCGCACGGTGAACGAGATCGCCCACTTCGTCGGCAATGGGCCGAGCGGCTAGCGACGCGGAATGCTTCACATCGACGTCGGCCCAAATCTGAATCGACTCGACTGCAAGGCGTTTCCGTTCGCGCAGCAATTCGTGTGCTCGGCCTTGAATGATTCCTTGATCGGTCACGCGAGCACCCGTAAGCACATTCACTCGAATGAATTGCCCGCCGGCAGCTGCCGCCACTGCGATAGCCGCGAGACCATCATTTCGCAGCACATTCACGCCGCAAGGAATCGTGGCGATTCGTTTGATCTCGGCGAGCAGCCAAGTCATCTGCGCAATCGTCGCGGGGGGCACCGAACCAGGCTCGAAGGGCGTATCGCCGAAGTTCTCAATCATTAGGCCGTGCACGCCTCCGGCCATCAGCGATTCGGTATCCCGCAGGGCGAGATCTCGAATGGCTAACAACGATAGTTCACTGCGCGGCGCACCGGGCAGCGGCGCCAAATGCAGCATTCCAATGATCGGCAGAGAGACATTCTTCCACTCGCTTAACGGCATGCTCGTTCCCCTAAAGTTGCTCCCCAGTGTAACGCTGGCAACCGCAGCATGGCCGCGCAGCGGTCAGCGTGCCAATATCCTGCTGGCTAGCATTTTCGCTAAAGACCTATCTTGGCGTCACTTAGGAAGGCAGGCCGAAAACTAAGCCACAGGCGGCATGCCGATTGCTCACCGTGCGAACGGCATTGAACAGGCGGGATATGCCGCGCGCTAGTTGAACCACGGCAGACTGTCACCGGCTGGTTGCTGCGCGACTGCCATGATAAGGAAGGTCGGTAAATTAATGTCTCCCCTGCCTACTGCTGAAGCGACTCTTTCTGCGGATATGGAGTCGCTCCTGCAGAAAGAGATGAATATGTCACTTGTCCGCGAGAACAGCGTTGCCGCTGCAGACACCGAAGGCTTGCTCGCTGCCGAGATCATGGCCGTGGCCGAACGTGCCGCGCAGCAGCAACCCCAGCCTGCAGCCACCTATCGCCTGCAGTTGCATCATGCCTTTCGCTTTACCGATGCCGCCGCCATCGTTCCATACCTGCAACGGCTCGGCGTCTCGCACTGCTATGCGTCGCCCTACTTAAAGGCAGTCGCCGGTAGCGAGCATGGCTACGACATTGTCGATCACGGCCAACTCAACCCCGAGGTCGGCACCGAGCAAGACTTCGATGCGTTTGTGGCTTCGCTTCGCGCCGCGGGCATGGGACACATTCTTGACTTCGTCCCGAACCACATGGGCGTGGCAAGTAACCAGAACTTGTGGTGGCAGGATGTGCTCGAAAACGGTCCTAGTTCGCAGTTTGCCACTTACTTCGATATCGATTGGTCGCCGCTGAAGACCGAGCTCGCGAACAAGGTCTTGCTTCCTGTCCTTGGCGATCAATTCGGCCGCGTGCTCGAAAATCAACAGCTCCAACTGAAGTACGCCGATGGTGCCTTCCTACTGCAGTATTACGAACGGCTCTTCCCGATTGCTCCCCGCACGTACGAGATGATTCTGGCGCATCGGCTGGAAGAACTGACTATTTCGCTGGGCGCTGAGAATCCTGCGGCACTTGAATATCAAAGCATTCTTACGGCTATCCATCACTTGCCCCCTCGCGAAACGACCGATCCAGCCCAGAGGGCTGAACGCGACCGTGAAAAAGAAATCATCAAGCGGCGCCTGCGAACCTTGGTCGAACAAGAGCCCTTGGTGCTGGAGTTCATCAACAAGAACGTGCAACTGATCAATGGCGAAGCGGGCAATCCGCAAAGCTTTGATCGGCTGGAGCAATTGCTCGACGCGCAAGCCTATCGCTTGTCACATTGGCGGGTTGCCTCGGACGAGATCAACTATCGCCGCTTCTTCGATGTGAACGGCTTGGCAGCTGTCTGCATGGAACAGCCTGAAGTGTTCGCCCGCTCGCATGCCTTCGTACTGAAGTTGCTCGAAGAGGGCAAACTCGATGGCCTGCGGATCGATCATGCCGACGGTCTCTACGATCCGGCTGGTTATCTGCTCAACCTGCAAATCGAACGCTGGCTACAGTTCTGCCGCAGCGAGTTTCAGCGCATCAGTGACAAAACTCCGGCCACCGATGGTGAGCAGGCGTCCCTTCCTTGGGAATCGTTTGTGCCGCGCTTTCGTCAAATGGCCATCGATCGCTACCGTCAATCGCGCGGCAACGACTCCACCAAGGCGCTCTACGTGGTGGTCGAGAAAATCCTGGAGCGCAACGAGAAGCTGCCCGACGATTGGCCGTGCGCGGGAACCTCGGGCTACGACTTCCTCGCCGATGTGAATAGTCTGTTCGTGGATACGCGTAACGAAAAGGTGCTGACAGCCATCTATGAAAAGTTCATCGCCGACAAGCCTTCGTTCGAAGAGCTGACGTATCACTGCAAGCGGCTGATCATGAAGGTCTCGATGGCCAGCGAGCTGCATGTGCTCAGTCATCAACTCGACCGCATCTCCGAATGCCAGCGCTGGTCGCACGACTTTACGCTGAATGGTTTGACACTCGCCCTGCGCGAAATCGTGGCCTGCTTTCCGGTCTATCGCACCTACACCATGGGTGAGCAGGTACGCGAGCGCGATCGCAGCTACGTCGAACAAGCAGTCGCTCGTGCCAAGCGAAAGAATCCCGCCGACAGTCACCATGTGTATGACTTCATTCGCGAAGTGCTCCTCCACGGCAATCTCGAACGCGCGTCCGAAAAAGAACGCCAAATGCGAGTGCAGTTCGTCGGTCGCTTTCAGCAGTTCACCAGCCCGATGATGGCCAAAGCGGTCGAAGACACCACGTTTTACCGCTATCTGCGGTTGATCTCGCTAAACGAAGTGGGGGGCGATCCCAGCCGATTTGGTCTTAGCACTGCCGCGTTTCATCAGCAGAATCTCGACCGCCAGAATCGGTATCCACGTTCGCTCACTTGTCTCTCGACGCACGACACCAAGCGCAGCGAAGACGTCCGGGCTCGCATCAATTGCCTCTCCGAGATCCCCACTCGCTGGAAGGAGTGCGTGCTCCGTTGGGCGCGCTGGAACAAGCGGAAAAAGATCAAGGTCGATGGCGAGTTGGCTCCCAGTCGCAACGACGAATACTTGCTCTATCAAACACTGCTGGGCACCTGGCCTGCCGCTTCACTGGCTGGCGAAGCGCTTGACGAATACATCGAACGCATTTGCCAGTACATGACCAAGGCGCTCCGTGAGGCGAAGGTGAATTCGAGTTGGATCTCGCCCAACGAAGCCTATGAAAAAGCGACCCACGATTTCATCAAGGCAATTCTGGCCGTCGAACCGGCGAGTGCCTTCCGCGTCGACTTCGAACCGTTCGCCGATTTGGTCACGCGCTGGGGTTGGTGGAATTCGCTGTCGCAAACCCTGCTCAAACTAACTTGCCCAGGGGTTCCCGATACGTATCCCGGCACCGAAGTCTGGAGCCTGCGACTCGTCGATCCCGATAATCGTCGCCCGGTCGACTTTAAAGATCTCGAGCAGCGTCTGCGCTCGCTCGAACGACGAGCGCAAGACTCCGGACGCATCGCACTGCTAAAGAACCTTGTCGAGCGCGCGGCCGACGGCAACATCAAACTATTCATTCATCAGGTGGCATTGCAGCTTCGCCGCGAATTGCCCGATCTGTTTACGGGCGGCCAATACTTGCCCTTGGAAATCACCGGTTCGCAAGCAGAACGCCTGGTAGCCTTCGCTCGCGTTCACGGCAGCACGCAGGCGATTGTGATTGTGCCGCGGATGATCGCTGGCCTGGTACCGGGCGGAAACGCTCCAGTGGGCGATAGCGTGTGGCTCGATGCCACCGTCATGTTGCCCGAGCAACTGCGCGGCGCAGGTTGGCAGAATATGTTTACGGCCGAGCAAGAGCAGCTTGGCGAACGATTGCAAGCGGGAGTGGCGCTGGCGAATTTTCCCGTATCATTATGGCTACGAAAGTAGGCGGCATTTCACCACGTTGTAAGGAGACACCATGACCCGGCCTGCCATTTCGTCCCAGCGCTGTTCAGGACTGCTCTGCCACATCACCAGCTTGCCGAGCAAGTACGGGTGCGGCGAGCTTGGTCCCGCGACCGACGAATTCATCGATTTTCTCCAGCGCACTGGGCAAACCCGCTGGCAAGTGTTGCCACTTGGACCAACCGGCTATGGCGACTCGCCCTACCAGTGCTATTCGGCATTTGCTGGCAATCCGCTGCTCATCAGCTTGGAACGCCTCGTCGAAGATGGCCTGCTTCAGCCGACCGATTTGCAAAGCATGCCTGCGATTGCTGAAGAAACGCAAGTCGATTTCGATCGCGTCCGCCCCGCACACGAGAAACTGCTCAATCTGGCCTACGCCAATTTTAAAGCGAGTGGCAGTGCGAAACTGAAGAATGAGTTTGCGCCTTTTCAGCAGAAGCAAGCTGCCTGGCTTGCGGACTATGCACTCTTCGCCGCTTTGAAGGAGTTTCACGGCGGCAGCGGTTGGATGCATTGGCAACCCGCTTATGCCAAGAGAGAAGCCGCGGCGCTGGTCAAAGCACGGAAGGAATTGGCCGAATCAATTGAGCGCCATGCGTTCATTCAGTTCCTGTTTTTCCGCCAGTGGCAGGCTGTACGCAACCGCTGCCATGCAGCCGGCATCAAGATTGTTGGGGATGCCCCGATTTTTGTCTCGCACGACTCGGCCGATGTGTGGGCCAAGCCCGAGTTGTTTTACTTGGATGAAGCTGGCAACACGACCGTCGTGGCGGGCGTGCCCCCAGACTACTTCAGTGCAACCGGTCAGCGCTGGGGAAATCCGCTCTATCGCTGGGAGCGAATGGAAGAAGACGGTTTCGCCTGGTGGTGCGAACGGATGGCTGCGGCGTTTCACATGTTCGACTTCGTTCGCCTCGATCACTTCCGTGGCTTCGAAGCTTACTGGGAGATTCCTGGCACCTCGCCTACGGCCGTTGGAGGCCGCTGGGTTTTTGGTCCCAATCGCAAACTTTTCGATGCCTTGGCTGCGAAGCTGGGCGGCCTGCCCATCTATGCGGAAGATCTTGGCCTGATCACTCCCGAAGTGGAACAACTTCGAGACGAACTGGCTTTGCCGGGTATGCGTGTGCTGCAGTTCGCTTTTGGCGATGATGCCAAGTCGCTCGACTATCGCCCGCACAATTATCCGCGGCACTGCGTCGTCTATACCGGCACGCACGACAACGACACCACCGTAGGTTGGTTCCATAGCGAAGCTGGCGACGGCACGACGCGGGATGAAGAACAAGTGGCCCGCGAGCGGAACCTTGTCCTGAGCTACGTTGGCGGCGATGGCTCCGAAATTCACTGGGACATGATTCGTCAGGCACTTGGATCGGTCGCCGATACGGCGATTGTCCCCATGCAAGACCTGCTTGGTCTCGGATCGAGCGCGCGTATGAACTTGCCGGGAACAGGGACCGGCAACTGGCGTTGGCGAATGAAGCCTGGCGCGCTGACATCCGCAATTGAGAAGCGTCTGGCACTGCTGACGAAGATTTTCGACCGGGCTCCGATCCCACCGGATGCTCCGCCGACTCCCGTGACCCGCATTGTTGCAGAAAAAGCGACGAAGTAGGGAATTTCAACAAACGAGCGCGCGAATGACTCGGGCGTGGCACTTCAGTTGCAAAACGATGACTCGCGCCGAAAGATTTCGCCGCGAACTATCCGCTGAGGAGACCACAGCATGAGCGATCCGCAATGGTTCAAAGACGCCGTCATTTACGAACTGCACGTTCGGGCGTTTCACGATAGTATTGGCGACGGCACCGGCGACTTTCGCGGCCTGACCCAAAAGCTCGACTATCTGCAAGACCTGGGCATCACCGCCATCTGGCTGCTGCCTTTCTATCCATCACCCCTGCGCGACGATGGTTACGACATTGCCGATTACCAGTCGATTCATCCCAAGTACGGCAACATGGAGATGTTCCGCGAGTTCCTCTCGGCTGCGCATGCCCGCGGGCTGAAGGTCATTACCGAACTCGTCCTCAATCACACGTCGGACCAGCATCCCTGGTTTCAACGAGCGCGGCGCGCTCCGCCCGGCAGCGTTGAGCGGGACTTTTATGTGTGGAGCGATACGCCGGAGAAATACCGCGATGCCCGCATCATTTTCCAGGACTTCGAAGTTTCCAACTGGACCTACGATCGAGTTGCCAAAGCCTATTTCTGGCATCGCTTCTATTCGCATCAGCCCGACTTGAATTTTGACAACAAGGCAGTGTGGGATGCGATCTTCCCAATCATCGACTACTGGCTCGAAATGGGCGTCGACGGCATGCGACTTGACGCCGTGCCGTACTTATTCGAGCGGGAAGGAACGATTTGCGAAAACTTGCCGGAGACGCATGGCTACTTGAAAGCGGTGCGCGCGCACATTGAGGAGAAGTTCCCCAATCGCATGCTCATTGCCGAGGCCAATCAATGGCCCGAAGACGCCGTAGCCTATTTTGGCGAAGGTGATGAATGCCACATGTGCTTCCACTTTCCGCTGATGCCGCGCTTGTTCATGGCGATGCATACGCAGGATCGCTTTCCGATTGTCGACATCCTGGAACAGACGCCGGCGATTCCGGATTCGTGCCAATGGGCTCTGTTCCTGCGTAATCACGACGAACTTACGCTCGAAATGGTCACCGACGAAGAGCGCGACTCGATGTACCGCGCCTACGCGCACGATCGCGACGCTCGCATCAATCTGGGCATTCGTCGCCGACTCGCTCCGCTGCTAAGCAATAACCGTCGCCGCATCGAACTGATGAACGGGCTGCTGTTCTCGCTGCCGGGCACTCCGGTGCTGTATTACGGTGACGAAATCGGCATGGGCGACAACATTTACCTGGGCGACCGCAACGGTGTGCGCACGCCGATGCAGTGGAGCGGCGATCGTAACGCCGGTTTCTCGCGGGCGAATCCGCAAAAGCTCTATCTGCCGATCATCATCGATCCGGAGTATCACTACGAAGCGATCAACGTCGAAGCTCAGCAGGGGAATCCGCATTCGCTGTTGTGGTGGACCAAACGACTGCTCGGTCTGCGCCGACAGCATCAGGCTTTCAGCCGCGGCACGATCGAATTCCTCGATCCGCAGAATCGCAAAATCCTAGCCTTTGTTCGTCGCTATCAAGGCGAAAATCTGCTCGTCGTCGCGAACCTCTCACGCTTCGTGCAGTACGTGGAACTCGATCTGAGCCAGTTCGAAGGTGTAGCGCCGGTAGAGTTGTTCGGTCAAACGCCGTTTCCTCAGATTGGCAAATTGCCTTACTTGCTGACCCTGGGACCTCACTCGTTCTATTGGTTCTCGCTCGAAGCGAAAACGGAGAAATCGGCGACTGACATCCCCACGCGAGTTCCCGAGTTGGTGTTGCCCCGCAATGCCACCGCTTGGGAGCAGATATTTTCCGGCAGCGGCGATCTCGCTCTGGCTGGCGCTCTACGAACTTACTTGCAACGGACCATGCCCCAACCGGCAGCGACGCGCAAGATTCGCGCCACGCATTTGCGCGATGTCATACCCGTTGCCGTCGGCAAGTCGTATCTGGCGATCATGGAATTGGAATTCAACGAAGGAGATCCCGAATCCCATTCGATACCCTTGGGCTTTGCCTCGTTGGAAATGCTCGATCATTGGCCTGTGGGAAACATGGGGCGAATCATCGCGCGGCTCAAGGGTGGCCCCGATGCAGCCCAAGGCGTGCTGTACGATGCTGCAGAAGAATCGACGTTCGCGCAATCGTTCTTCGAAATGGTGCGAACCGGGAGCAAGGTAACGGGCTCGCTTGGGGGTGAAGTCGCCATCTCCGAATATCAACGATTGGACGCGGAGGAAGGCGCGACGTTGCCGATTACGATTGCCACGGAGCACTTCAACCATTGCTTCAATGTCAGCAACAAGTGGTTGCTAAAGGTCTATCGCTCGGTGGAGGCTGGTCCCCATCCCGAAGTCGAGATTGGGACGATGCTCAACGAGCAAGGGAGTCAAACTCCTGTGGCCTCACTTGTGGCTAGTATTGAATACCGCCGCCCCAAGACCGAGCCCATGACTTTGGGCGTGGTGAATCAGTTCATTCCGCACGAATCGGATGCCTGGCAATTTACACTCGATAACCTCAGCGACTTCTACGAACGGGTCGCCACGATGCCCGAGCCGGAAGAGTCCCTCCGCGGTGTGGGCTTTAATCCACTCGCCAGCAACATCAAGCTGCCCGACATTGCCGAGGAACTCATCGGCAATTATCTAGAAAATGTGCGGATCCTCGGCAGACGCTTGGGCGAGATGCATCTGGCGCTCGCTAATGCAGGCGATCGGCCTGCCTTTGCGCCCCTTGAGTTTTCGCCCCAGTATCAACGGTCGCTCTATCAGTCGATGCGCACGACGGCTCTCGACGTCCTCTACGATCTTTCAGAGAAGCAGGATTCGCTCCCTGCCGAAGTGCGACCGATGGCCGCGCATGTGATCGCGAGCGAAGTGGAAATCCTCGCTTGCTTCCATCGACTCATCGATCGCAAGTTACCGGTGCTTCGGACGCGCGTTCAAGGCGAATGCCACTTGGGGCAAGTGCTGCATACGGGACGAGATTTTGTCTTCATCGATATGGAAGGCTTGCCCACGGAGACGATTGGCGAACGTCGCATCAAACGCACGCCCCTTCGAGATGTCGTTGGCATGCTTAGTTCGTTCGCGAGCGCTGCGATTTCGACGCTGTATGGCCTGAGCACCGGGCGTGGACGGCCACAGGGAAGCGTACGCGAGGAGGATCGCCAGCGACTCGGTCTGTGGGGCAGACTATGGTTCAATTGGGTTGCCGGGACGTTCGTTCCGTCGTACACCTCGACGGTCGCGGGCTTGCCAATCCTGCCCACGAACGAAGCCGATCAGAAGTTACTGCTCACCAGTTTGTTGCTCGACAAGTGGCTGAGTGAACTCGAATTGGAACTGCACCAGCGGCCCGATTGGGCGAGGATTCCGCTGCGTGGCATCACCGCGACGCTCGATTGGGCAGAGGTCAAATAGTCGCCGCAAGCGAAGTTGGCGAGCGACTTATTGATCGTCGGTGTACCAAGACGACTTGCCGCGGCCGGTCGTCTCGTGCGGCAAGAAGCGGTAGCCGGTATCCATCTGCAAGTAGTCTCGCAGCGGAGCCCACGGGCGAATACGCACGCCGTCGATCGATTGCTCGAAGACGCCGCTGCCAGGAACCGAAAATTTGATATGCACCAAGCCGTACCAGCCTAGGCGATCATCGAATTCCGGATGAGCGGCCTGAAAGGGAAACTGGATCGCCGCGCCGCGGGGTCCAAAGTCGGTTAGGTTCACGGCCTGCGTCCAACGGGCAATGGGGTGCAGCGACCGTCCCCGGCTATTCGAAGCCAGATGAAACGCGCGGGCTTCGAGCGCGTGCAGTTCCACCTCGATGGTGCCACTCGCTGGCACAACGCCTTGCCAGGCGTCGATCGGTTGCAGATGTAGCACGAGACCATCGGCTTCGACATCACCGTCCCAGTTCGCCAGCAGTGCATCGCAGGCAATCGAGATCACTTTCGCTGGCGGCAGCGGCGGCTTCTCTTCGCTGGGAGCCAATTCGGTCGCAGGGACAGGGTTCAGTTTTGCTCGTTCGGTTTTTGAGAGCGGGGCAGTTGCCAGTTCCGGCAGTCGCGCCTTCAGTTCGCTGGCCGGAAGCGATTTGCCGGCGAGCGAAACCTCGCGAATGTCTTCCCAGGCAATCGGCCTCCACAAGACAGCGCCGCCCCGTTCAAAGCGCAGAACCAGCTTGTCGTCATTCGACTTGGTGTCGACAATCCCCGTCCAACGCTTGCCCGCGCGCACCGCCACGTCGACTGTGGTTGGCTGCTGCGCGAGGATCTCACCGCACAAGCACCAGGCACAGACGAAGGCGGCGCAGATTGCAAAACGTGAAATCATGGAGTGACGCCCGAGGCCGCAGAAGTAGCCGCCAGCGAACTTGGCGGCCGATTGACGAAGAATCGCAACCGCTGCGCCGGAACGCTCGCCCAATCACACCGAAAACGCTCAACTGGCTGCCTTCACAGTAGTTACGGGCACTGGCGTTCGCCAGATGACGGCTCGGCCGGCCACGCGTCCGTAGCGAATCGGCATCATGTGGCAAAAAGGCAACTTTCATGCTGACGCGAAACCGCCACGCGCACACTTGTGAGCTATGTTTCAGGACTACAAAACTTTCACGCCTGCCACGTGAGACCCTCATGCCTCTGAACCGCGTTATGACATTTCTTTTCTTGGTGGCGATTGCCGTTGCCACAGCCACCAGCGATGGTCTGGCTGTTGATCCGCCCCCTGCGCGGCCGGTTGCCTTGCGCCGCGTCCAAGACGGGGAACGAAGTGGCGAGCGCCAGCGCGAGGGGACCAAGCTGACCGAGGTCGTGGGCCGGTTTGAACTGGCCGGCGATCGCATCACCTTCTATCCCAACGGCAGTCGAGATTCGTATCGCGTGCTCGAAAATCTGGCGCTGGAACGTGTCGGTCAAGTGCTGAGCGAATCGCGAGCGCGCCAGGAATGGACGATCAGCGGAGTGCTGACAGAGTTCCGCGGCAACAACTACCTGCTGCTCAACAAAGCGGTCGTAAAATCGGCCGGCGAAGCCCGCTAGCCCAGCGCTGGCTGACATTGAGCCATTCCCGGCCGTTTGCTATGAACCGCGATTGGATTCGGGCAAACTCCGCTAGCGGCTGAATGGCGTTGACGGGAAATGGCAATGGATTGCTGGGCAAAATACGTGCGCATCATGCTGACCTTGTCAGCCTGCGCGCTGTTACCTGCCTGCACTCGGATCGAAGCACCACGCTCTCCCTTGCAAGCTAGAGTGCAAACGGTCAGCGAACTCCCTGGCGCCTTTGGTTCGAATCATCCACAACTGCGGCAAGAGTTGCAACAACTGAATGAGCAACGGCAGCTTCCCGGGCAGCTCGAGACAACACCGCCCGTAAACGAAGCGCCCTATGCGTCGTTCGTCGAAGCTTATCCAGCGCTCACTCGCCCGGCCATTCAACGAGAAGTGAACGCGATCTGGCCGAAGCCGGGCCAGTGGTTCGAGCCCGGCGCACTACAAAAAGGGCGCGAACTGGTTACTTACCAAGGGGCTGCGAGAAGCCGCTTTGCCGCAGCCGTGGCGAGCCTCGATGGAAGACCTCAATTGCGGATCACCGATGCGCTGCTCGCCGATGACGAATGGCTTGATGCGGCCATCACGGGCTGTCGCTTGGAAGGACTGGCGGCTGCCGAAGCACTGGCCGAGCAACAGCCGGCCGAGGCGATTCCCCTGTGCGAGCGCATGCTGCTAGTCAGCCGACAGTTGGCGAGTGAGCCCAGCCTCAATGGTCGTCTGCTGGCCGTGTCGCTGCGGGCTAATGCGTTGCAAGTGGCGAGCGCCATCGCGAATCATCCGGCAGCAACCGTAGAAAATCTGCAGCAACTGCAGCAGCGATTGCTCACTCAAACGGCCGAGTGGCCCAGCGACGAGCGCGTCCTGCAAATGGAACGAGCCCAAGGACTGCTGCTGTACGAACTAGTCCGCAGCGGACATTACTCGGAACTGCTCCGTAAGGAACAACGCTCCGAGCTGGAACGAAAGGGGCTGTTGCGCTCGACCGAAACAGCTGCTCGGCGCGATGTCGACGCCGATGAACTGTTTTACTTGCGAGCCATGGGGCAACAAGTGGCCGCGGCCCGGCAGCCCTATTTGCAGCGCATCGCTGTTTGCGAAGCGCTGCAAACGGAACTCGAGACACGTGAACAGACGGGGGATTTTCCTCTCGTTGCCGGCACGCTGCTCTTACCGCTCATGGCCGATATCCACTTGCAACTCACTCAAGATCGCAGCCGCTGTGAAGCCTGGCTGATCGCGTTGACCGCGGTTAGCCAACCAGCGATGGGCGCGTTACCAGTTTGTGCGCTGACCGGCGCGCCGTATGAGTTGCAGCAAGATCGCGAGATAGTGCGAATCACAAATCTGCCGCTGCTGGCCGGTGAGGTCATTGAAGTTCGTCGGCCGGGAGCCATTCAAGCTCGGCGAAAAGCGGCCGGCTTTGACTTTTCGCCCACGCAGGTTCGCTGAGCACGCTCTAGGTGAGGCCGGTGATGGGCTTGGGCGTGGTGATGGCCCGAACCAGATCTTGCGGCAGGCCCGTCATCAGTCGCACCTGGCCGAGATCGAGCAGGCTGTGCATAACGGTCGCCAGCAGATTCTCAAGCTCTTGCGGCTCGGTGTGAGGCTCGCCCGCATTGTCGTTGCTCTGGCCGATCACTTGCCCCATGTTCAGCCCGCCGCCACTCACCAGCAGCGGTGAAAGACCGCCCCAGTGATCGCGCCCGCCGTTCTTGTTGATCCGCGGTGTGCGTCCCATTTCGCCACAAACGACAACAAGCACCTTTTCGCTCAGCCCTCGTTCGTGCAAATCGTCGATCAGCGCCGAGAGAGCATAGTCGAGCGGGTTGCCCATGTACTGCATTCCCTCTTCCACGCCCGTGTTGTTCACATCGGCGTGCATGTCCCACACGAAGTTCGTCGTCACGGTCACAAAGCCGCAACCCGTTTCGCACAAGCGGCGGGCGAGCAGCAACAGCTTGCCCAGCGACTTGGCGTTGTCGACATAGTTGTTGTAGTTGTTCCACTTGCGGCTGATTTGATCGGGGCGCACCAGCGGAGCCGTATCGTAACGAGCGATGGTCTTGGCATCTTCACTCGTCAGATCAAACGCCTTGGCGATCCCGCCGAGGACCGTTTGAAAAGCCTGCTGTTGCAAGCGATCGACTCCGGAAAGATTGCCCTGCGCATCGAGGCCGCGCTGCAAACGATCGAGCCCTGCGAGCAAGTTGCGCCGATCTTCCACGCGATCGCGCGACATGCGCAGTTCGAGATCCTTCTGAAAATTTCCTTCACCGCCGGGCGAGAACGGCGCGTAAGCGGTGCCCAGGGAACCCGTCGAGCCGAACTTGCCAAAGTTGCTCGATTCTTTCTGCGTGCTGGAATCAACTGCCCGAGGATACAGCGCCGCGTTTGTCGGCATGCCGGTCACCGGATGATTGGCACCAGCGATGCGAGCATAGAGCGAACCCATGTTCGCTCCGAGGGTGGTCTTGCCGACGATGGGCTTGATATCGTGATTGCCGTCGCCAGTACGAAACGAGCGAACGATGCTGAACTTGTCGTTCATGCTCGCCAGGCGACTGAACGTGCTGCCGAACGTAATGCCGGGGAGCTTGGTCGAAATCTCGCCGGTCGCACTGCGCACACCAGCCGGCGCTGTCATCTTGGGGTCGAAGGTTTCGATCTGGCTGGGGCCGCCATGCAAAAACACGAAGATCACCGAACGATCGCGCAGGCCTTTGCTCTTGCCGCTGGCTGATCCGGCCAGTGCTTCGCGTGAGGCGAGCAATTGCGGCAAGGTCAGGCCGCCTAATGCCAGGCCACCCACGCGCAGAAAGTCGCGCCGCCCGAATCGCGAGTTGCCGTCATGAAAGGTGAGCATGGGTAAGTTCCTGAAATCGCAGGCGGGAAAGGCGAGGGGAGGGGTTAACCAAACAATTCTTCGAGGACGCGGCCACCATCGACGATCGAAACGGGCCGTCCGGTGGGATCGGGAAGTTGCAGGTGGGGATTGATGCCAAGGGCGCTGTAAATGGTCGCGGCCAGATCTTCGGGCGTGACTGGTTTGTCGATGGGGTACGCAGCGTCTTTGTCGCTGCTGCCGTACACAATGCCGCGCTTGATGCCGCCACCGGCGAGCACTGCTGGGAAGAGCGTGCTCCAGTGACTGCGGCCCCACGTGGCATTCGCTGCTTGCGGCGTGCGTCCCATTTCGCCCATGCAAACGACGAGCGTTTCGTCGAGCAAGCCGCGATCTTTTAGATCACCAACAAGCGAAGCCAGTGCGTTATCGAGCGCCGGGATCAGATGCTTTTGCAGGTCGGCACTCGTGGTGTGCGAGTCCCAGCCATAGCCATCGACAGCATCGAAGTGAACGGTCACAAAACGCGTGCCCGCTTCGACCAGTCGACGGGCCATGAGCGTCGATTGGCCGAACAAGTTGCGGCCGTACTTATCGCGCAGATCGGCCGGTTCGGCTTGCAAGTTCAACGCCTTGCGTGTGGCTGATGATGTGGCCAGCGACCAGGCTCGCTGCTGCAAGCGATCCCAGGCCTTGATGCCCGGGTGACGATCGAGTTGTCGCAACGAGTCGTCAAACTGCGAAACGAGCGTTTGCCGCTTCTCGAGTCGATCGAGCGTGATGCCCTCGGGCAACGACAGGCCTTGTATTTCGAACTTCAGTTCGTCGTCGGTGCAATCGCGCGAGTACGGATTGTCCTTCGCAGATCGCTTGGGAATGCTGGTCGTCAGACCATCGTAGCCGCGGCCGAGCCAGCCGCCGTATTCGCCGGGACGACGCAACTGCGACGAGTACTCTTGCAGTTTGCCCAGAAAATTCGGCAGCACGGCATAGTTGGGAAGTTCACTCCCCTTCGCACCAGGCGAATTCTGCGCAAGGTACTCGGTAACACTCCCCATTGAGGGCCAGTCGCGATTGGTGGCATTAAAGCCGCCGCCGATTGGCACCTGCCAGCGATGCCCGGTTTGAATGTAGTGGCCGCCGCCGCTGTGATCGTTGTAGTTGTGCGTCATCGTCCGAATGACGCACAGTTGATCGGTGATGCTCGCGACGCGTGGCAAGTGCTCACTGATGCGCAACTCGGGCGTGCGACAGGCGATGGTCCGGAAGGGGCCGCGAATCTTCGCGGGCGCATCGGGCTTGCAGTCGAAGGTTTCGAGTTGGCTGGGCCCGCCAAACAGAAACAGAAAGATGACCGACTTCGCCCGGGGTTTACTGCCAGTGGTCAGGCCTTCCGCGGCCAGCAACTTCGGCAGAGTGAGGCCGAGCAATCCCGCGCCGGCAGCTTGCAGGGCAGTGCGCCGCGCAAGGCCATCGCACGTGATCGCTCCGCGATTTCCGAGCAGCTTCAGCATTGGTCGCCTCGCAGGCAAAGTGGTGGGAGAGGCATCAGTAACAAGCTATCGGCCGCTGCTGATGGATGCAAGAGAATTCTCTTGTCTCGGCAATAGTGAAATAGGCTTAAAGTGAAGTAATCAGAGTGGTTATGTCTCTGCGATGTGCTCAGCCACTTTCAGCGGAACAACGAACCGTTTCACCTATTCGGCTGGTATCCATGCAACTTTACCCCCGGTTTCGGTTTTGCAGGAAAGTGCCCCGTCGTGTGGACACCTGCCGCAGAAAACACCGTTCTTAGGAGGCTGGTTTATGTTGCACAGGTTCGTCGCAGGGATGGTTGTTGCAGGCTGCTTGCTGGTCACTAACGCTAGCAATGCTCAAGAGACAGGACTACCGGGGCCCGAAGGGGGAACGAAGGTTTACGATGTGACGGTGATTGGACTTGTTGGTGGAGGTAACGGCACTTACACGTTCACATCGGAGGGGATGGGAACGGAAGAGCCCACAACCTCGGCGCTGGTGGCCTTGGAAGGGACGTTCACTGGCGTCGTGAACGACGTGACCACGACCGGAACCTTCACCGGTCAGGGGACCACCACCGATGCCGCCTTCATGGTGAACGGCACGAGTACTGCCGGGACAGTGACCATCACCGGTGCTGCGGGCGTGGACTATGTGTTTGGAATCATTCGGACCCAACCGACAACCTCCACGGGTCGTTTGCGATTCCTGCGAGCACTCTTGAATACGTCGATTGTGATCGGTAGTGCAGCAGCGGAAGAACCGCCGACCGAAGAACCACCCATGGAAGAACCGCCGCCGACGGAAACGATGGCCGAGTAGCCGCTTACTCTTCATTTTCCTTGATCGAAGTGCCATGCTCATCCCAACGGATGGGCATGGCACCGATCGTTTCTTGGCTATTAGTTAATTGCTCTTCGCGGTCCCCATTTCCAAGATTGGCCCCAAGATAACGAACTCGTTATATTCAAGCTTGCTGTTAAACGCTCAAGTGCCTGCTCAATCAAGGAGTCTGTGATGGGAATCCGTAGCTTGCTGCTGTCGACTGTGGCGTGTCTTTCGCTGGTGGGCGGTCTGTCGACGTCGATTCAAGCCCAATCAATTGACGGCCGCGTGGTCGTGGTCGACTTCCCCTTCGAAGACATTCACTTGGAATTTGTCGAATCGAAAGGTGAATTCGCCGTCAATTTGAAAGCCACGAGCGTGTACGTCTCGGGAACTGACTTTTATGTCGGTGACGGCAAAGTTGCCGTGAAACTCGAATCGTCCACTTCCAAAGGGATCGTGTTTCAGGGGCAAACCAAACTCGAACACGGCTTCAAGTTCAACAAAGGCGAAATCATCACGTTGCTCCCCGGCTACAAGCAGGCTGCGGACCTAAAACCGGGCGATGTTTACCTGAAATTGCCCCTCGTGTTTCAGGAACCAAAGAAGCCGAGCGAAAAGTAGGGGCGATTCGTGAGGGACCGCTGTGGGGCGCGACGTCGACCGCACCCTACGACATGGGAAATATCTTCTGAAAACTTGCTTGCAAACGAAGTGTACATCTGTACAATATCGGCAGCAGTTAACACAGGGTTGCTGCGCAGATTGCAAGACTGTTTTGAGGAGATTTCTATGAGCACGGTAGAAAATGGTGGGGAGTTGGTGGTTTGCGAGTCGCCGGTGAATGTCGAACCGCAAAAGGGGGGTGTCCAATTAGCGGGAGCTAATTTGGACAGCAATGTTGATATCTCTCGAGGAATACCGCAGGTTACTGTCCAACAAGCGACCCTCTCCTTGGACAAGTTGGTTAACAATGAGAGCGCAATTTCCGTTGCCATGACGACGGTTCAAGTGTCGCCGGGGACCGCTCCGGTTCAAACTGCCCAGCAGGCTCTAGGAATTTCCGCGCCAGCTCAGTTCACGCCAGCGACCAGGAAACGGATCATCACGCCGGAAGTCGCGGAGCAGATTTGCATGCTCCTTTCGATTGGCTTCTCCCGACGGCAAGCTGCTTCGTACCTCGGATTCGCCCCCACTACCATTACCAACGCCGTGGCTCGCGACCCGGAACTGGGATTTCAGTTGCAGCGGGCCGAGAACGTCAGCGACTTGCAGCCGGAGTTGACGGTGATGGCGGAAGCGCGCAAGAACTGGCGGGCAGCAGCCTGGTACATGGAGTTCAAAAAGAAGAATCCACGGCCGCTGACGGAAGCAGAGAAGGAAGAGCAGCATCAGGCAAAAATGGAGGAGGATCGCCGCTCTGCGGAGGAGACCAAGGCCTATTTCGCTCATCTTCAAGGCCGCACGCCAGAACTTTCACGGTCGAAAGGAACGACGCGGGTTGTTACTCGGCGGCGGTCACGGGCGTGAGCGAGTTTCATCGTCGTCAGCTTTTCAGCGTAATCATCTTGCTCCGCCCATCGTAGTCATCTTGCTCCGCCCATCGTAGTCATCTTGCTCCGCAAGATGAGGCATTGCCGCTTCGCGGGGACATCTCGGCGGAGCGAGATGAGTACTCGGGACACCGTAGTCATCTTGCTCCGCAAGATAGGCTTGGGAGATACGGGGAGGAGCATCTCGACGGAGCGAGATGAATACGGGGACATCTCGGCGGAGCGAGATGAGTACGAGAACATCTCGGCGGAGCGAGATGAGTACGCGGGGGAGGGAGGAAAGATTTCGGGAATTCTGGCTGCGGGAGTTCAAATTGGTCTTGCCACGAAAGCGGGAGTTGCACTACAAGCGGCCCCTCTTCGTATCCACTGACTACCCGCAGTGATTTCGGCGACTACTCAAAGATGTTCGTTCAGCAAATCTCTCGAGGAGGGAATCTCGTCGTGCGTCCCTCGATAAAACTTACCGTTCTGCTACTGGCAGGTTGGCTCGCTCTCGTCGCAGGCACAGGCATGACTGCTTGGGCTCAGACGTTGGGCGCGAGTCGTCCGGGCGCTAGTCCAGGTGCCATGCCGCAACGTCGTTCGAATCCTACGCCGCCTGCGCGGCGCGGATCGACGACTCAAGCGGCATTCCAAGAGACTGCGCCTGCGGAAACGGCACCCGCAGAACCTCCTGCCGAATTGCCGGCTCCGGCCCAAGCTCCGGCATCGCCCGCGTCGCCCAGCGATAACAGCACGTACTATGCTCCCGAGCAGGAGCAATATTTTGACGATGGCAGCTTCGCTGGCCACGATCCGGGCTATGGCAACTACTGCGGACCAACGGGCTGCGGTGTATTCGGCGGGCTGTGGGTCCGTGGCGAATACCTGCTGTGGGACATGAAGGGGATGAACACTCCGCCCCTCGTTATCAGTTCCACCGTCGACAATATCGATCCCGTCAACTTGCATCTGAACGACAACGGCGATCTCGGCGCGACGAGCCCCATCTTCATTCTGTTTGGTGGCAACACGATCAACGGCGACGTGCGCAGCGGAGCCAAGCTCTCGGCCGGCGTATGGCTGGACAACTGCCAGTCGATTGGACTCGAAGGTGACTACTGGGCGCTGAGCGACGGCGACGAATCGTTCTATCGCAATTCGAATGGCAGCCCGATCCTCGCGCGGCCGTTCTACAACGTACTGTCGGGCCTGGAGAGTTCGGAAGTCGTGGCCTTTCCGACTCCGATCAACGGCGTCGATCACAGCGGGCTCATCGACATCGATAGCTCGACACGCTTTCAAGGCGCTGGAGCGCGGGCCATCATCAATCTGGGTTGCAACAGCGGTTGCGGCACTTCGTGGTGGAATGGTTGCCCGATGCCCACGGCCGGACGTTGCGATTTGATTGTTGGTTATCGCTACATGCGGCTAGATGATTCGCTGCGAATCATCGAACGCTCGAACCTCGACCCGGGTGGCGATTTTGATATCACCGACAGCTTTGATACCGAGAACACGTTCAACGGCATCGACTTCGGTTTTCGGTTGCAACACCAGCGAGGCTGTTGCTCGGTCGAGTTGTTGTCGAAGATCGCGCTGGGCAATACGCACAGCCAGGTAGATATTGATGGCAGCACGATCATCACGCCCACGGGTGCCGCCTCGCAGCAATTTGTGGGGGGCATTCTGGCTCAACGGACGAACATTGGTCGTTATACCCAGGATGAATTTGCAGTCGTCCCCGAATTGGGATTAACTTTGGGCTACGAGCTAAATCCTTGCTGGAAACTGACTGCTGGCTACACTTGGCTGTACTGGAGCCGAGTGGCCCGAGCAGGTGATCAAATTGATCGGAACGTCAATCCCGATCTGATTCCGGAAGAGGCTGATCCTCCTGCTGACTCACATCTATCACCACGCTTTCGCTTTGTACACGACGACTTTTGGGCTCATGGCTTAAGACTCGGTGTGGAGGCAAATTGGTAGTAGACAGTGCGTCCCACCTGGGAATGCCATCAATTCAGTGATAGCGGCAGCACGAGCGTGCGAGCCGCTGTCTGCTTGGATAATGGCAAAGTTTGCGGTCTGTAACGACCGATATCCCCTCCAGGGTTATTGCGCGAAATTGGGGAACAGGGGGCCGGCTACGTCTGTCTGTAGCCGTTTTTCTCATCCGCAGTACGAGCCGCCACGGTCGTAATCACGAACCGTGTGTGAGGCAGCGTCGCGGAGAGAATTTGTCTCTTGACTTCCCACCGCATTGGTCGAGGGGGAGTTCGCTGTCTATGTCACGTACATCGTCGTTCCGTTTTGGTTCTGCCTTTGGTTCCTCGCTGCGAGGGATGTTCTCGCGCTGGTGGAAACGCCCCGAGATCAAAGCTGCCACGCGCCGCACTCGGCGACGCAGTTTTCTCGAGCCTCTCGAGAACCGCTCGGTGATGGCCTCGGACCTGGCTGCCATCACGGGCATCGTGTTCCTCGATACCACGGGCAACGGCCTGACCGCAGGTGAGGAAGTTTCCGGCGCGACCGTGAACCTATACACCGATGATGGCGACGGCATCTTCGAACCCGGCGCTGGCGATACGCTGGAAGATACAGCCGTCACCGACGCGAATGGCGAATACACCTTCGAAGATTTGGGCCTCGGAACCTATTGGGTCGAGCAAGAAGCCAATGTTGGCTTGGGCATTCTGCAAGACATGGCCCTGGTGACGATTGTCGATGACGCCGGCAACGATGGCACGCTGATCGACAGCTTTCAGACTACCGCGCCCGACGTGATCGCCAGCGATCCGGTGGGCTCGACTGATAGCGACACAGCGGACGCGCCCACCTCGGAAGTCATCGGCGGCGAACGTGACTTGCTGGTGGAACTGACTGCCTCAAACGGCGCCGACAGCGTGCAACTCACGGTCAACGCCAACGGCCTCAGTTTGAATCCGAGTTTGAACGCGCAGGGTCTGTACACCGTCACCTGGGATGGTGAAGACAACGATGGCGACACGAACGGCTTCGGTCTCACCGATGGCACGGGTGGCGTCGACCTGACCGACAGCGGAAACTCGGCTGGAATCTTGCTGCAGGGCGTGGATGTCGATCAAGCGGGTGGCAGCGCGACGGTGCGGATCTACACCAGCGCTGGCAACTTCTCGGAACTCAACATCGTGATTCCGGACGCAGGGATCAACGACCTGTTCCTGAAATACGACGACTTCACGATTGGTGCCGGCGCGGGCGCGACCTTTACCAATGTGACCGCGATCGAACTGGAGATCGATAGCACGATTGATGCGATGGACGGCAACATCGATCTGGTGCGGGCCATTGGCTACAGCTTTGTTACCGCTGACTTCGACAACTTCGTGGAGAGCGATTTGGAGTTGACGAAGGACGTCAGCGACAACGCGCCGAACGTCGGCGATCAGGTGACCTTCACCATCACGGTCAGCAACCTTGGCCCCGATGGCGCGACGGGCATTGAAGTGACCGACCTGTTGCCGGCCGGCCTGACCTTTGTCAGCGAGACCGTCAGCCAAGGTACGTACGACGAAGGTACCGGAATTTGGCTCGTAGGCAACATTGCCGCCAATGCCGATGCCACTCTCACTGTGACAGCCACTGTTACTTCGCTCGGGGCGAAGACCAACACTGCGACGATCACGGACCTGACCTCCACCGACCTCGACACCTCGAACAATACCGACAGCGAAATCGTCACTCCGCAGAGTATCGATCTCGCGCTGACGAAGACGGTAAACAATGCCACGGTGGGCGTTGGCCAGAACGTCACGTTCACCATCATCGTGGCCAACACAGGTGTCGACGATGCCACGGGCGTCGAAGTCACCGACCTGTTGCCCGCCGGCTTCACCTATGTTTCGGAGACGGTGACGCAAGGCACCTACGATGAGCTCACGGGCATTTGGACCGTCGGGGCCGTCAATACTGGTGATGACGCGACCCTCACGATCACCGCCACGAAGAACGCAGCTGGCGCGGTCATCAACACGGCTCAGGTAAGCGATGCGGATCAGACCGACGTCGATTCCACTCCCGGCAACTTCGGCACGATCCCTGGCGAAGATGACGGTGCCAGCGTCACGGTGAACGATACGACGATCGACCTGGCTGTTACTAAGACAGTCGACAACGCCACGCAAAGCGTTGGGCAGAATGTCGTGTTTACGATTACGGTTTCGAACACGGGTCTGGGCAATGCCACCGGCGTGGAAGTGACCGATCTGCTTCCCGCGGGGCTGACGTTTGTCTCCGGAGTTGCTTCGACCGGTACCTACCTGAGTGGTACGGGGGTGTGGACCGTCGGTACTGTGAACACGGGCAGTAGTGCCACGCTGACGCTCACAGCCACGGTTGCTACGGTGGGGGCGAAGACCAATTCTGCTTCGGTTACCGATGCCGATCAAACCGATGTCGACTCGACACCCGGCAACTTTGGTACGGCACCCAGTGAAGACGATGGTGCTTCCGCTACCGTCACGCCGCCGGCCATCGATCTCTCGATTACCAAGACGGTGAACAACGCGACCCAGAACGTCGGTCAGAATGTGGTCTTCACGATCATCGTCAGCAACAGCAACGCAGTGGGCATTGCTAACGCCACAGGCGTCGTGGTGACGGACCTGCTGCCAGCTGGCTTGACCTTCGTTTCGGCAACTCAGACCGTCGGTACCTATGTCAGCGGAACCGGTGTCTGGACTGTGGGGAACCTCAATGCCGGTGCCAGTGCCACGTTGACCATCACAGCCACCGTCGCCAGTGTGGGTGCGAAGATTAACGCCGCGGAAGTGACCGCGGCAACTCAGCCGGACCTGGATTCAACGCCCGGCAACGGCGGCACCGCCGAAGACGATCGGGCTACGGCTACCGTCACGCCGCCACAAGTCGACTTGTCGCTGACGAAGACGGTGAACGGCGGAGCTACGGCCACCGCCAACAAGAATCAGAACGTCACTTATGTCTTGACGGTTTCCAATGCTACTGGCCAGTCGAATGCGACGGGTGTGGTGGTCACGGACTTGTTGCCCGCTGGCTTGACCTTTGTCTCGTCGACACCTTCCGTTGGCAGCTACAACTCGACGACCGGTGTCTGGACCGTCGGCAATCTGAATGCTGGTGCAAACGCCACGCTGACGGTCGTGGTCACGGTCACCACGAGCGGCGTAAAGGTTAACACCGCCGAAGTTACTGCGGTTGACCAAGGCGACTTAGACTCGACACCGAACAACCGCGGCACGGCACCCAACGAAGACGACACCGCCAGTGCCACAGTCACACCGAATGTCTCCGACCTGTCGGTGACGAAGACTGTTGACATTGCGACGCCGAACCGCAACCAGAACGTGGTCTTTACGATCACGCTCGCCAACGGTGGTCCGCAGACAGCGACGAATGTGAACGTGACCGACGTGTTGCCAGCCGGCATGACGTTTGTCTCGAACACGGCGAGCACCGGCACTTACAACTCGACGACCGGTGTCTGGACAGTGCCTTCGCTGAACTCGGGTGCGAATGCCACTCTGACCATCACGGCCACGACTGCAACTGTCGGTGCCAAGACCAATACCGCTGCGGTGACAGCCTCGGAACAGTTCGACAACGACTCGACGCCCGGCAATCAGGCTACAGTGCCTAATGAAGACGATACCGCCAGCGTGACGGTAACACCGGTGGCGACGGACCTCTCGGTCACGAAGACGGTCAACGACACGACGCCCGAGCAAGGCGACAACTTGACCTTCCTCATCACGGTGAGCAATACCAGCGCCGTGAATGCGACGAACGTGGTGGTCACCGACTTGCTGCCCGCCGGTTTGACCTTTGTCTCAGCGACCGCTTCGCAAGGCACGTATGTCAACGGCACAGGGCTTTGGACGATTGGCACCATCAATGCCAACGGCAACGTCACTTTGACGGTCGTCGCAACAGTGACCAACAACAGCACGAAGGTGAACACGGCTCAGGTGACGAGCCTCGATCAGTTCGACATCGACTCGATCGCTGGCAACAGTGTGGCCACCGAAGATGACCAGGCGAGCGTTACCGTCGAGCCCTTCCTGCTGAGCAAGCGGCTGTGCGTGGTACGATAGTCGCAAGGGTGCCTTACGAAATGATCTGGCTGACCACGTTCCCGTAAACGTCGGTCAGCCGGAAATCGCGGCCGCCGTAGTTGAACGTCAAGCGTTCGTGATCGAGCCCGAGCAGATGCAGGATGGTGGCATGCCAGTCGTGGATGTGCACCGGCTGCTCGACGGCTTCGTAGCCAAACTCGTCGGTGGCTCCATGGGAGTAGCCACCCTTCACGCCGCCACCGGCCATCCACAACGTGTAGCCTTTGTTGTTGTGATCGCGACCGGTGCCGCTTTGGCCATAGGGCGTGCGGCCGAACTCTCCCGCCCAGATGACGAGAGTATCTTCGAGCAAGCCGCGCTGCTTGAGATCGGCGAGTAAGGCGGCCGCGGGCTGATCGGTGGCCAGGCAGCTTTTCGGCAGCGTGTCTTTGATGAGGAAGTGGTGATCCCACTGAGTTGGAGCGGTCACTTCTACGAACCGCACGCCAGCCTCCACCAGTCGCCGGGCGAGGATGCATTGCCGGCCAAAGCGATCGGTCGGCAAGCCGGGGCCAACACCATATTGCTTGAGCACGCTCTCGGGCTCAGCTCGCAGGTCAAGCACATTGGGCACTTCATCCTGCATGCGAAACGCCAACTCAAACGATTCGATGGCCCCTTCGATTTCCGGATGATAAACGTCCTGCTTCAACTTTTGTTCGTTGAGCTTACGAATCAGATCAAGTTGTGCTCGCTGCAATTCGCGAGGCACTTCGGCATTGCTGAGGTTCGTGAGTGGTGGTCCGGGCTCTTCGTCTTTGCCGAGAAGTGCGGCGTAGAAACCGGGGATTTGATTGCCGCCAATCTTGGTGCCCTGGCAGATCGCAGGGAGAAAGGCGCTGCCGTAGTTTCTCGCACCACCGTTGTCCGACGGCGGATTGATCGTGAGGAAGCCGGGTAGGTTCTCGTTCTGACTTCCCAAGCCATACAGCGACCAAGCGCCGACCGACGGTCGGACGAATTGGAAACTGCCCGTATGCATTTGTGTGAAGGCCTGCGCATGATTTGGCAGATCGGTGTGCATACTACGGATGATGCACAGATCGTCAGCCTGCTTGGCCAGGTGCGGAAAGACCTCGGAGACCCATTGGCCGGACTTTCCATGCTGCTTGAACTGGAAGGGGGATCCCATCAGTTTCGCCCCGCCACGATTGCCGCCAATTGGCAAGTTCTCTCCCGATTTCTCTTGGAGCGTGGGCTTGTAGTCGAACGTGTCGACGTGCGAGGGCCCGCCGTTCATGCAGAGGAAGATTACTCGCTTGGCTCGCGCCGGAAAGTGAGTCGACTTAGGTGCGAGCGCACTGCCACTGACGGCCTTGTCCTTGGCGGCTGCCCGATGGGCGAGACTCGCGAAAGCTAAGTAACCAAATCCCGAGGCAAGCGACTGCAGCACGTTTCGGCGAGAGAAGATTTGCATGGTTGTTCCGCCAACTGTTTGAAATGCCTAATCGACGTTGCGAAACTCGGCCGCAGCCAGCAGTGCTTGGCAATATGCGGTTAGCAGTTTCTGCTCGTCAGCCGCCGCCGATTCCTGCGACAAAAACTCGGTGGCGAGTTTCCGTTCGGCCGCGCTGGGGGCACGTCCGTAGCAAAGCAAGTAGGCCCGATCGACCCGTTCCTCCGCCTCCGGCCCTTCCTTCTGCAAACGCTTCGCCAGACCGGCCGCTCGCGCAAGGACGAAGGGACTATTCATCAGGTAGAGAGCCTGCACGGGAACATTCGTGATTTCACGATCGCCCGTTACTAGGCTGGGTTCTGCAAAGTCGAACAGATCGAGCACGTCAGGCAAGCGATCTCGCAGGATTGGCAAGTAGACGCTCCGGTGACGAGAGCCATCGAGATCGCCGGGCAATTTGGTATCGAGGCCAATGAGCGAAATCGGCCGATCGCCAATTTCCTTGCCGACCAAGCTGCCAATGGGCCGCTTTGGATCAAGTTCGCCCGCAGCGGAAAGCATGGCATCGCGAATGGCTTCTGCGGACAGGCGTCGCTTGCTCGCACGCCATAGCAGGCGATTGTCGGGATCGATTCGAAACGCAGCGGCATCATAGGTTGAAGCCTGACGATATGCTCGGGATAGGACCAATTCGCGGACGAGTTTGTTCAACGACCAACCATTGGCAACAAACCGAACGGTTAGGTCGTCGAGCAACTCCGGATGGCTAGGCAGTTCGCCGCTGAAGCCAAAATTGTCGGTCGTCGCAACAAGCCCTGCGCCAAACAGATGTCGCCAGACGCGGTTCGTCATGACGCGCGCGGTGAGTGGATGATCGGGATGCGTAAGCCACTGGGCGAGTTCCAGCCGCCCACTTTGGGTGTTGCTGATGACGGGTTGTTTCGACAGTTCAATTACGCGCGGAAAGCCACGGGGCACCTTTGCGCCAGGCTTATGGATTTCGCCTCGTTCCAGCAAGGGCGCATCGTCGATCTGGCTGGCATCCAGCACGCCCATTGTCAGCGGAAGTGCGTTGCCCTGGTCGTCCACTTTTTCCAACTGCCCTTCGATGCCACCCGTACCCCAAAAGATCCGCAGGGCGTCGGTAATCGAGTAATACTTGTCGGTGTCCTCGCCTTTCTCAAGGGCCTTTTTAGCCGCTGCTTTGCGATCTTCCAGTTCCTGCTGAAGACTGGCGAGTTGCTTCTTCAGATGAGCGACATGTGCGGGCGTACATCCGGCATGAAGGATTGGCTGCTGGGCATCTCGCGGCAATGGCAGCGGGTCGCCGCTGATGCGATTCGTAGGGGTGACGTAGGTGCCGAAGTACGTCTTGGTGCTAGAAAACACGCCAGCCAAAGCGTAGTAGTCCTGCATCGAGAAGGGATCGAACTTGTGGTCGTGACAACGAGCGCACGCGACCGAATTGGCGATCACCGCCCTCGTCACGGTATCCACCTGCTCGTCGATCACATCCGCGGTGAATTGCTTCGCGTCGGCTTCGTCCAAGTTCTTCGGGCCCACGGCGAGGAAGCCGGTGGCGATGAGCAGGCGAGCACGCTCGCGATCATCACTGGCGGGCAACAAGTCCCCCGCTATCTGTTCGACGATGAACTGGTTGTAAGGGATGTCTGTATTCACAGCATCAATGACATAGTCGCGATAGCGCCAGGCATACGGAAACGCCATATTGGCTTCTTTGCCACTCGACTCCGCAAAGCGGGCAACGTCGAGCCAATGACGCCCCCAGCGTTCACCAAAGTGTGGCGATGCAAGAAGTTCGTCAACTTCCGCAGTGAGCGCTGCCTCGATTCCATTCTTCTCGATCAGCGATTTAAAAGAACTGATGTCGGCTAGTGTCGGTGGCAAACCAACAAGATCGAAATGCAAACGCCGCAGTAGTATGGCTGGATCTGCGTCGGGCGAGGGGTGAAGGTTCGCTGCCTCGAGTCTCGCGAGCACGAAATGATCTAGCTTTGAACGGGGCCAGGTCTTGTCGGCGGTTGCGGGTGCTTCGTGAGCCCGCGGTTTTTGAAAGCTCCAAAACTTACGACCCGTTTCAATATCTACGGGACCAGAGATGGTCGTTGCGGCAACAGCTTCCCGAGGATCGGGTGCGCCGAGACGAATCCACTGCGTAAAGTCGGCGATGACTTCCGCCGGAAGACGATCTTTCTTAGGAGGCATCTTCAGGTCGGAGTCGGTGTGCGAGATGGCAATCAGCAGCGGACTCTGCTCGGGCTTATCGACCACAATCGCCGGGCCACGGTCGCCACCTTTGCTAATTCCCGCGCGCGAGTCGAGCAGCAATCCCCCTTCAGACTTCTTCGCCCCAACGGAGTGACACTGGTAACAATGCTTCACCAGTACTGGGCGAATCTTGCTTTCGAAGAATGCCAGGCCTTTGTCATCTGCGAGGCACACCCCGGCGGT
This sequence comes from Anatilimnocola aquadivae, assembly GCF_049819085.1. Lineage (GTDB taxonomy): Bacteria > Planctomycetota > Planctomycetia > Pirellulales > Pirellulaceae > Anatilimnocola. The sequence continues at coordinate 5,762,292 of NZ_CP187419.1, read as the reverse complement.
GCTCAATGAACTTAGGGCCGCAAACAGCACGGTCGCTAAACGACGGTTCAGTCTGTAGATCATTTAAGTGCCGACCTCGCCTGTCAGGCGGCATCGTTTCCGTTGCCGCAGATGGATCAATTACTCTCAGGCTCGCTGCATCTGCGACACTATACCGCAGTGGTCCTAAAGGCTCCAAGCAAATACCCGGACGGCGGGTTCGCGGTTTTGAGCATTTTTCGAGCCAATTCAGGCACTTGGTTTGACTGGCACGACTAACTCCCCTCCGCGTAGGTGCATTAAAAGGACAAACTGGCAGAGGTACTAATCCCTACTTTTTTGGTAGTGATAGTTGACTTTACCATCTCAAGTCGATGAGAATCCCCCATGTTACGGAGCTTCAGGGGGTTTTGCTGGATTTATCGAACTAAGCAGACCGCCTACGGTGAACCGCGACAGTCTGTCTTGTGTTTGCAGGGATCTTGGCAAACGGCATATTGCGCTTGGCCGCAATTTGTACGCCACAGTCCCAGCAAGCCTTCGACGGCCATTGCACTCGATTTCATCTCGCCGGCGTTCGCTGGCCATACCTCTTCGTGTTTGGAATCCCTCGATGCCCCACAGCTCTCTCCACAGTCGTGGTCGGGAAGAATCGCGCGCTCACCTGCGAAACAAACTGCCGGCCCCTCGCCGACGTAGGTTGTTCCTGGAGCAACTCGAAGAACGCTCTTTGCTCGCGGTGATGGTTTGGGATGGCTCAGCCAGTGCTGACTGGTCGAATGCGCAGAACTGGGCAGGTAATGTTGCTCCGACCACGGGAGACGATTTGGTCTTTCCAGCCGGAGCGGCGACTACCACCAACAACAACCTGGCTCCAGGAACTCGTTTCAACACGATCCTGATTCAAGGCAACGGCTACAACATTACCGGCAATGCGATTGAGTTGTACGGTGGCCTGACGGCTAACAACGTCAGCGGTACCAATACCTATGGCCTGTCAACGACGCTCGTCAATGCGCAGACTTTCATGTCTGCCAATTCGCTGGCGACGCTGAACGTGACCGGTAGCATCAACACGGCCAACCTGCTCGGCACGACGAACATTTTTGCCTCGTCGGCTCTGACGCTCGATGGCTCTGGCGCGCTGTCGATCTCCGGTTCCATTGTTGGCAGCGGCAGCTTGTCGAAACTGGGGAGCGGCACAGCCACGCTTTCCGGCGCAAATAGCTACGAAGGACTCACCGACGTTCGCCAAGGCGTGTTGGTGGCGAACAACAACTCAGCCCTGGGGTCTGCGACCACCGGCAGCACGCTGGTGGCGGCGGGTGCTTCGTTGCACGTTGCTGGCGGGCGAACGATCGCCGAGTCACTTTCGATCGCCGAATCTGGTGTTGGCTTCGGCAGCGGAATCGACCCGTCAACACTTGGCGCATTGCGCAGTGTGGGTGGAAACAATCTTTGGACCGGTGCCATTCAACTTGCCGGTACCGACAACGTCATCGGTGTCGATGGCGGCCTCGGCAGTTCCCTTAATATCAGTGGCAAGTTGAGCGCAGCGATCAATACGGTGATCGACCTCGTGAAGGTAGGTGGCGGAACGCTGCAACTCAGCGGCACCGCCGACAATACCTTCACCGGCGCAACGAGCGTGCTGCAAGGGACTCTCGAACTGAACAAGACGGCAGGCATTGATGCCATCGGTGGCAATCTAATCATCGGCGACAACATCGGTGGCGATGACGGCGCTATCGTAAGGATTTTGGCCAGCAATCAGATTCCCACTCTCACGTTCTTTGACAGCGGGCTCAACTCCGTCACCCTTAATAGTTCCGGCCGGCTGGAATTCGCAAACGCCGCGGTCAGCGAAGAAATCGGCAATCTCGTGCTAACGATGGGGTCGACCTATAGTGCCGATATTGACTTGAACGGGGGGCTCCTCACACTTGGCGGCTCAACGCTCACACTCAATGGGTTTCAAGGGAGCAGCGGAGTAACACCTGCGGCGACCATTCAGGACGGTACTTTCAACGTCGGCACCTTCTTTTCCGGAACGGGCGGCGGTACGACAAAGACGTTCGCAATCAATGATTCGCAATTGGCGAACATCGCGACCGATCTGCACATTTCGGCAACGATTGCCGGCGCTAGCGAAGCCAGTATTACGCGATCGGGAGGCGGTACGCTGCGCCTGTCCGGCAACAATACTTTTGCTGGCCCATTTATTTGGAATGGCGGCATTATCGAAGTCGGCAGCGATAGTGTGGGAGTTGTTACTGGTCCATTTGGCACCGGCCTCTTTGCCTGGCAGAGCGATGGCGGCAACACTCTGAAGGCTGTTGGCGGAGCCCGCACGATCCACAACGCGGTTTCGATTGATGCCAACAACACCAACTTCATTGGCAGCGACAATCTCACCTTCACCGGCAATGTAACGCTCACCGGCAGTCGCACCTTGCGCGTCATGGACCCGGCCCAAACGGTGACAATCGCCGGCGTGATTGGCGAGTCGGCCTTCGGCAGCCAGAGCCTCAACAAGGGTGGTCGCGGTACGCTCGCGCTAACTGCTGCGAATACTTTCAGTGGCACGACCACCATCAACAACGATGGCGGCACGCTTGCCGTGCGAGGTGCAGGCTCGATTCTGAATTCCAGCGGCGTGACGATCGGTGTTGGTGGTGTGCTGCGCATCGACAACAGTACAACAAATCTCGCTGACCGTATTAATGATGCTGCTGCAGTGGCAAACAGCGGTCGACTTCACTTCGTTGGGAACAGTTCAGCAGCTGCGAGCGAATATCTAGGCACAATCAGTCCGGGACAGAGCGTGCAATCGACGATCGAAGTCGAAAATACATCCGCCGGTCTGTTTGACTCGTTGCTAACTTTCAATGCCTTGACTGTGGGTACTGATCGACCGACTCACTTCGTCGGCACCGGCCTGCCTCTCAGCGCTGCCGGACGAAACCGCCTGAGCTTCACGAACAACCCAGGTACTTTGGACGACGGCATTTTGCCGCAAGGTGTCGTGCGCGGTCCGGGTGGAGCCATCGACTTCACTACCTTTGACTCTAGCGCCGAGGGCTTCGCCATTATTCCGCTGCCCGCAAGCGCCTACGTGACGGACATCACGCAGGCCAGCGCGTTTAGCAACGTCAAACTATCTGCCAGCGTTGCGCTCACGACATCCAAGAGCATCAATGCCCTGCTCATTGTTCCCGATGGAACTGGCCACACACTGAGTGGCACCAACGCTACGGTCACGGTGAATTCGGGAGCGATGATCCTCGGCAGCAACAGCGCGATCACGACTACCAATCTCAGCACGGGCAGTGGCTTTACGACAGTCGTTGCAGGTACGGCAACCATTACCAGTTCGATCTTCTCCAACATCCTGCAGAAAGGTGGACGTGGCACCCTCGTTCTCGGTGGCGACAACCAGACCTCGGGTGCGATCAATGTCAATGAAGGCATTCTCGAAATCACTCACAGCAATGCGCTCGGTTCAACAGCGGGAACCACCAGTGTGCGCCAAGGTGCGACGTTGCAACTCAGCGGAGATCTCAACATCGGCCTCGAACCGCTCTCCTTGACGGGTGTCGGCTTCAGTCCGAATGCGCCGGGAAGTGGTGCCGACACCTATGGTTCTGCAATTGGCGCGATAAACAATCTCTCCGGCGACAGTTCGATTGCTGGAACAATCACTCGCGGTGGCGATGCTACGGACCTGACTGGCATATTGGGAGGGTTCCCAGTCATCGCCAGCGCCAACACGTTTGTGTCATCGCAAGCCGGTACATTGACACTGGCGGGAACGCTTGGATCCGACAATGTCGAACTCATCAAGATCGGCGGTGGTACGCTGGAACTAGCTGGAGCACTCGCTACCGGCTCGAATACGAATACCCGCATTTATCAGGGAACACTCGAGCTTGATCGCGAAGACGGTGTGAACGGCATCTCCAGCAGCACCGTGTTCATCGGCAGCGATAGTCCAACTGCTCCGTCAGCAATTTTACGACTTGCCAGCAACGACGCTCTCGCCGATGGGGTAAGCATCCAGGTTCATTCCTCGGGCACCTTCGACTTGAATGGCAATAGCGAAGTCATTGCCAACCTCAACCTGGTTGTTGCAGCCAATGACGCAGCCGATGTTTCCATCGGTGTAGGCGGGACTCTCACCACAAATGGAAACACGACCGTATTCACGCAGGGGACCGGTAATGCCGCTGGCGCAACCATCGCCGGCGGGACCCTGGCACTGCAAATCTATGGTACTGTCGCGGCCGCGAATACGCGCACCTGGCAAGTGAACGACGGCGCTTCCGGAACCGATCTGACCGTTAGCTCAGCAATCGTTGACGGCACTGGATTGCAGTCGCTCGGCATCATCAAATCGGGTTTTGGCTCGCTCGAACTTGGTGGTACCGGTGCCAACACACTGTCTGGCACGACCACGGTGCAAGAGGGAACACTCTTACTCAACAAAACCGGCGGCAACGCGCTGGCCGGGCCACTGACGATTGGTGATGCGAACCCTCAATCGGGTTTTGCCGGCTCCGACGCCGTGCGCTATTTGCAACCGAACCAACTTCCCGACTACGGAGCACTCGTCACGATCACGCCAACGGGCTTGCTGGATTTGAACAACCACAGCGACACCATCGGTGTCGCGGACGTGCAGAATGCCCTTTCCGTTCAAGCAGGTGGAGCGGTCGCTACCGGCACTGGCACGTTGACATTGAATGGCAACATTGCGGGAGGCAGTGACAATGGTGACCAAGGTGCCGCAATCTTCACATTGACAGCACCGTTTACGCTCAGCGGCAATCTCAACTTGGGAGCGGTACCGAGAACGATTGATACGAACTCCGGCAGCGCCAACTTGCCGCTGGAAGTGGTTATCTCTGCCAAGATCAGCGGTTCTGGCGGCATCGTCAAGCAGGGAAACGGCACACTGCTGCTATCTGGTAATAACGACTACTCGGGGACGACTTACTTGGGCGCCGGCGACTTGGCCGTGGGGCACGACAATGCCTTCGGTACGAGTCGCGTCTATTTCGTCAGTTCAACGCTCGTGGCCTACAGCAGCGCGCGCGAACTGAATAACGAATTCGTGCTCAACGGCAACTCCACCTACAACTTGGGTGGCAGCACCACGTTGGGCGGCGGCGGCAACAATCTGAAGTTTACGGGGCCAATGAATATCGCGAACGCCACTGTCAATCAGAATGTGACGTTCAACATGCCCGTCGCTCTCCAGGTCGAATTCTCCGGCGGAATCGGCGAATCGATTGGTTCCGGCCAGGGTGTCAGCAAAAGCGGCTTCGGCACGGTGATTCTGTCGGGCATCAACACCTATTCAAACAGCACCGTCGTTAACACCAACGGCGGCACACTGATTTTGAGAGACCAAGGGACGGCCTTTAACACGAACGGCGTCACCGTCAACGTCGGCGGCGTGTTTCAGATCGACAATCTCGCCGGCGCAAATCTGGCCAATCGTTTAGGAGACACGACCGGCATTGCACTATCTGGCGGCACACTGGCATTTGTAGGTAAGGAAGGGACAGCTTCGACCGAAGCGGTCGGTACTCTCACGCTCAACGCTAACACCTCCAGCGCTGTCCATGTTCTGACCAGTACGGCGGCTGGATCGTCTTCGAATTTGCGACTTGGCGCCATCACGCGCAATGCCAATACGGCCCTTGCATTTGTAGCGCGCGGCCGGGACTTCAGTTCCAACGAGATTCAAACGCTCACGATTCCCGCCACCGTCACCACTTTCAACGTCAGCTTCAATGGCTCACCTGTATCCGGAATTTTGACCCGCGCGACATTGACCGCTGCGCAACTGCAAACCGCCTTGGAAGGACTGCCCACGGTCGGTGGCGGAAATGTGCTCGTGTCAGGAGCAACCAGCGGTCCCTACACAATCACTTTCCTTAACAGTCTGTCTGCCAACAACGTCACACCACTGGTGGCCAATTTGCTCACGGGAACGGGTGCGCCGGTCGTGGCAACGACAGCACAAGGAACCGCCACGGGTGCGAGCATTGTGGTCACGACTGCACCTGCGACCACCGGCAACAATGGCAACGAGATTCTTCCCTACGCGAGCGTGCGTTCTCTTTCCGGCCAGATTGACTTCGCCACGGTCGTCGGTGTCAATTCCAGCGTGCAAGCGTTTACGAATTACGCCACTGGCGGCATCAACTCCGCTGTCCCCGGCAGTAACTACCTGCTGACAGCCAGCGAGTCACTCACAGCAAACCTTTCTCTGAATTCTGTGCTCATTCGTGGCAATGGTCTCACTTTGAGTGGTGCAGCAGCGACCAACCTGACGTTCACCAGCGGCGGTCTGACTTCGGTAGGCAACGGCAACATCATCAGCATTCCGACTGTCACGCTCGGCGCGGAGGGAATCGTCAGCACCACTCCCGCACAACTGGGAGGTAGTGGAGCAACGCTGGAAATCCAAAGCGCTATTGCCGAAACCGGTGGAGCGAGAGCCCTCACGTCAGCGGGTATTGGCACGCTTATTTTGTCCGGTGCCACCGACAACACCTACACCGGAACGGTATTGGTGACCGAAGGCGTTCTCAACGCTCGTAAGAACAAGGCCTTTGGAACCGATGCAGGCAATGTCACGGTCACCTATGGCGGCACTGTGGAACTCTCCGGCGGAATCACGGTGGGCACCGTTGGTGGAACTTCGGAAGCCATCGGCCTCAGTGGTTCCGGCGAAGCAACGCTGGGAAATGTTCCTTTGCGAGTCACAGGCGGCGGCATCATCACTTGGCTCGGAAATATCACTCTTAACAACAACCGTACGGGCATTGATGTTGCGGCGGGGACGGAACTCATCGTCGGCGGAGCAACCAATACGGGTGTAGTCGCTTCCAATGGTTTCAATAAGTTTGGCGGTGGCACACTGGAATTGACGGGCACGGGTGCTAATACACTGGGTGCTGCCAGCATCCTCTATCAAGGGACGCTTGAGTTAAACAAGCTGGGAGGCGTCCTGGCGCTCAACTCCGGCGCAAATCCGGCCATCTTTGTTGGCGATCATGTGGGGAGCGACAATTCCGATCGGCTCATTCAACTTGGCGACAACCAGATTGCTGATCTGGTCGGCGGCGGCAACCAATCGATTGTGACGGTGCACTCTTCCGGCTTCTACGATCTTGGGGGGCGAACCGAGACCTTTGGTACCATCGCCAACGGCCAGGACAATACGAACGCGCTGAACCTATTCGTCGGTCCCCTGTTTAGTGCCGATGTTGACCTCAATGGAGGCACGATCAATCTGGTAGCCGGCAACGGCGGTGCCGCGCGAGCGCATAACATTTTTGTGTCGGTCCTGGCCGGTGGTGCGCCAGCACCGGTGACCATCGAAGATGGCAACCTCACCTTTACCGACGGCACTACAGGCCCCGCACTCTCCGACATCGTCGCCAACGATTCTGCCTCCATCGAAGACCTGATCATTCGAGCTAATATTTCTGGCTCGGGCGGTTTCGATAAGACGGCAGGCGGCCGCTTAGTCCTCAATCCCACTGTTGGCAATACCTACGGCGGCACCACCAATATTGCCGGCGGTGAAGTTGTCGCCCGGGGTACCACTCCGCTTGGATCGACGGCAGCAACCGGAGGCACATCAGTCGGTTCAGGATTTTCACTCATTATCGACAATGTGAGTTCGGCGGAACCACTTACGCTCAATGGCGGTGGTCTCGGCGGTCAAGGTGCGATCCGCAGCATTGACGGCGTAAACACCTGGAGTGGCGATACTGTCCTCGCTGGGGGCACATCAATCGGCGTTGACGATTCCGGAGTGGGCGAACGACTTATTCTCAGCGGCGCTATCTCTGGCGCGCAAGCGATGAACAAGCTGCTCAATGGCACGCTGCAGTTTGCTGGTTCGACCAGTAATACCTTCTCGGGCACCATGATTGTCCAGGACGGCATACTGGAATTGAACAAGTCAGGTGGAGCGATTGCCGTACAAGGACGCATTGAAGCCGGCAACGACAGCGGAGTTGGCGGCGCAACCGCTGACATCGTCCGCTGGCTTCAGAGCGAACAGCTGGGAGTCACCGAGCAACTGATTGCAAACACCGAAGGTCTGTTCGAGCTTAACGGCAATACTGAAACGGTTGTGAACAACCTCGCCTTGGCAGTATTTACGCGATTGGGACAAACTTCAGCGGGCAGGTATGACTTGGGCGGTGGTACCATCATTCTGGCCCCCACCGGCACCGCACAAACGGTTGGCACCAACGCAACGGGGCTCCTCGCTAGTTCGCCCGCTGGATTCATCGGCAATGGCAACATTCAATTCGCCAATGCCAACGCCGGTGTCTTCAATATTGCCGATGCGCTCCACCTCATCGAACTAGAGATTGCCGCCACGATCCAAAACACGGCTGCCTCCCTCAACAAGCAGAATGCCGGCACGTTGGCTCTCACCGGCAACAATTCAGGGACCTACGTCGGCGCGACCACCAATCTCAACGGTGGTATACTCGCGATTAAAGATGGCAACTCCCTCGGCAACGCCACGTCGACGGTCAACGTCACAGGAGCCGCTTCGCTGCTGGCAATTCCCGGTGGCGGCTCGGTTACTGACAACCACAACATCACCCTTGGCAACAGCCTGACGCTGCGTGGCAACGAGGATCTAACTCTTGGCGGCACCATCTCGGGCGCCACTGCCCAGACGCTCGCCTTCAATCTCATTGTCGGCAAAACGGCAACGCTCAGCGGTGCCTTGAACTTGAACGTCGCTGCCGCCACAGCACTCACCATCAACAACAATACGTTCAATAGCGACTCGATCGTCAGCGCCTTGATCAACGAAACCGGCGTTGGACCGATGGCCATCACCAAGGGTGGCGTTGGTCAGGTCACGATCACCGGCGCGAATGCTCATGACGGCGTTACGACGGTCAGCGGCGGCGTGCTGCGAATCACCAATGCCGGCGCACTCGGTACGACAACAGGAAACACGGTTGTCGCCGGTGGTGCATCGTTGCAAGTGGGAGGTGGACTCACGATTTCCGAACCGTTGTCGCTGGCCAGCAATGGCTTTGCGAACTTTGGCGGATTGTGGATCTACGATGCTGCCGCCGCCAGCGAGACCATCACCTGGACCGGCAATATTGCACTGACCGGCAATTCGTTCGTGCGGGTGGACGATGGCGGCGCTACACCCGATTCGCTGAACCTCGGTGGAGGATCCGCCGCCACAATCGTCGGTGACTTCACGCTATCCAAAACGGGGACGGGCATCCTGCAAACTTCCGGCACTGGCGTGAACACGCTCAACACCATCGAAGTTCGGGAAGGCATTGTTGAGCTAAACAAAACCGGCGCAGGCACAAGCTCTGACGCAGGAACAACCATCGGCGATGGCGGCGGCGGCGACAATGCAGACATTCTCCGCCTGCTTGGTAACGAACAACTTTCCAACACCCAGACAGTCACGGTCAATGCTTCGGGCAGTCTCGAACTGGGCGCGTTCAACGAAACGATCGGGGCGTTAACGCTGAATCGCCTCATGTTGATTGCCGGCGATGTCAGTTCCACCACTGGCACGCTCACTTTGGGTGGCACGGTGACGGTCGGTAGCGGCGGCGGCCTTATCACTACCGGCGCGACACCAGCGTCAACCATTAGCGGCTTGCTGAATGCAGGTGGTATTCGCACGTTTACCATCAACGACAGCTATGTGCTGAACGCCGCTGACGACCTGGTGATTGGTGCCGTCATTTCAAACGCGACGCCTACCAAAGACGGAACAGGCACCCTGGTGTTCACCGGAGCCAACACTTACACCGGCGCAACGGTCGTGAGTGCAACGACCATTGACTTTGCCTCCCAAGGTTTCAGCAACGGTTTAACGACCGTTGTCGCGAGCACTCTGATTGCTCGGGGCGCAGGCACCCTGGGCACCAGCGCTACGGCCGACGTTTCCGTTAACGCGGGTGCCGTGCTGACTCTCGATGACGACACCGCAGGGACTGCTGATCGCATCGACAACACTGCCGATCTCACCTTGGCCGGCGGCACCTTGAACCTAGTGGGCGATGCAGGAGTCGGCTCTCTAGAGCAAGTCAATTTGCTCTCGTTGAATGCGGGCAACTCCTTCGAAAACCGCATTCAACTCACTTCGGACGGCGTGAGCATCACGGAGTTGCGTGCCGCGACTCTGGCACGGGCCGCTGGGGGCACGGTTCATTTTGTGGGGGTCGGCGACCATATCGACGACATCACCACCAATCGAGTTCAAATCACGGGAACAGATCCACTGGTCAACAATGTCCTTCCCTATGGCACAGTGGAAGGCCCAGGAAGTTCGTTTGACCTGGTTACCGACGGCGATGCCGCCATTGGCACTCCGTACTTTGTCGGCCGAGTTTTGACGTACGCCAGCGACATCAATACGCCCAATGGAATCGTACGGCTGGATGGAACCGAAGCCCCGGCAAATCGAATTCTGAGTGCCGGTAACACAATTGCTGCCTTGCTCCTGCGGAATGGCGTGACGGTGAGTGGTGCCAATACGCTGCAGGTGGGAACCGCGGCCAACCCGGGCCTGATTGTCGCCCAAACAGGTAACAACACCATTTCTGTCAACCAACTGGACTACGCCACGGGTGGCACACGTGAACCACTCTTCCTGACAGAATCCGGCTCAGGTCTGACGATCAGTAGCCAGCTAAGCGGAACGGGTTCGCTGCGCAAAGATCGTCCCGGCGCGCTCACGCTCAGCGGCGATAACGATCCGACATTTAACGGCACGGTTACCTTGAACAGCGGTACTCTCACCGTCGCTCACGATGATGGCCTTGGTGGCGAAACAGCTTCGCCCGCGCTCGTCACGGTGAATCGTCGTGCGACACTTATTTTCGATGCCACGAGCGGTGTACGAGACTTCCAAAACAAGCCCTTCACCTTCAATGGCTACGGCATCAACGACAACTACACCGGTTCGCTCCGCACGATTGGCGGTAACACAGTCACGCTTGGTAATGGCGCGACGGTAATCACGCTGGGCACCGAAACTCCCATTCATACAGGCACCGGTAGCACACTGTTGCTGAATGCCAATATCACCGGCAATCAAACGCTTACAAAACTTGGTGCCGGCATACTGGAATTCGCAGGCGGCACAACGAATGTCTCGACCGGCGCCAGAAACATTAACGAAGGGACATTGCGGCTCAACAAGACGGGAACCAGTCTTTCGATCCAAGGCACCACCACGATCAACGACACGGGCAATTTCGATCCCACCGGTGCTGCCTCGATCATCTATACCGGCACCAGCACCAATCAAATCGCTGACGGCGTAGCAGTCAACGTCAACAGCAACGGCACGCTTGATACTGCCACGCGTAGCGACACGATTGGAGCATTGACCATGGCCGGTGGAGCGGTGATCAACACCGGCGGTGGCGGTTCGCTCGGCGCGGCCAGCTTGGATATGCGTGGCGGTTCGATCAACACCGGAACGGGCACCCTGCAACTCAATGGCAACGCCACATTCACTGCTGGCTTGGCCAATCTCGGTGGTGCAGCGGCCATTACCGGCAATTTGCATCTTGGCAACGCAACTCGTACTTTCACCATCGCCGACGGCGTCGGCCTCAATGAATTGACCATTGATGCGGCAATCTCGAATGGACGTCTGGTCAAAGCAGGGGCGGGTGGCTTACTGCTGAACAACGGAGCCAATAGCTTCCTGGCCGGTATCGACGAAACCCAACGAATTGCCATTACCGCTGCACCAACAGTGGGCTCGACGATTACGCTCACGTTCAATGGCTCTACCGTCACCGCGTTGTACGGTGCGACGGGCTTGGCCACTGCGGCCAATATCGATGCTGCTCTCGAAAGCATGGCCAACATCGGACCGAGCGGTGTGACGGTCACCGAGGTTGGCGTCACGAATCTGGTCTTCGATGTGCAGTTCAACAACCATTTGGGGCAGGCGAATCTTCTTAACCTGATGCAGTTCAGTGTAACGGCCCCCGGTACGCCAACGGCCGCTACCAATGCCACCGAGCAGGTTCAAGGCCAAGCGGGCATTCGACTCAACGGCGGTATTCTCTCGATTGGCAGTAACACGGCCCTAGGAACTGCCCGCGTTCATCTGGACGGTAGCTCCCAGCTACTTCCCGTTGGCGGCAACAAAAACCTGACCAACTCGCTCACCATCAACCCGAATATCACGATTACCTTCGGCGGTCAGCGCGCTTTTGGCGGGACCGACGACCTGACGCTCACTGGTGGCATCACCTTGATCGGGTCCACTACGGCTCAGGTTGTGAACCTTGACGTGCCGGATAATCAGACCCTCGTTACCATGTCGGGGGTCATCAGCGGTGGTGGCGATCTGCTGGTCCCGACCAAGCGTGGCATCGGCACACTGGCGTGGTCCGGCAACAACACGTTTGATGTGCGAGATTACGTCTTAACCAGCAGCCTTACGAGCAACGATGGCATCCGGGTTGAGGGCGGCATCCTCCGTGCCGCAAACAGCAACGCTTTGGGCACTAGTGCCGAGATTGCTTCGATTATGGTCCGTGGCGACCTGGGGGCAGTTCTAGAAATTGATGGCTCGGGTGGGCCAGTCAACATTACCGGGCGCGTGCTCGATTTGTCGCTGACGGACATCAACAATTTGTCAGGGCTGAATACTCGCGGCTACCTCAATCGAACATCCACTGCCGATGTCTTCACGGGCACGTTACGCAGCCTCGCGGGAGTCAACAGCATCGTCAGTCCCGTTGGGCAAATCCGCCTGCGCAATGTCACCGACGGCACAAATTCGAGTACGATTGCGATTGGTGTTGACGCCGGCAGCCTGGACCTCGATGGGGCAATCATTGGCCTCGAAAACGACACGACGCCAACTGCCGCGGCCAATCGAGCCGTTTACAAAGTGGGCCCGGGAACACTCCGCACGAGTGGAGCAGCCAATACGATCACCGGCGGATTCAATGTTCTGGACGGCACTTTGGAACTGAATAAGACGACCGGACCGGCGATCTCCGGAGCACTGCAAATCGGCGACAACGCCGGCCTCAACGACTCGGCCGAAGTGCGTTACGTGTCAGGTGCACTGACGGCAGATCAAATCGGCAATGTCGCAGTGACAGTTAACACCGACGGTCTCTTGAACCTGAATAACCTTGGCTCGTTCACGGACTCGACATCCGGCCTGATCACGCTCATCCTGGGCGAAACGATGAGCGGAGACATCGCGACCGGCAGCGCAACCACTCATCTAGACCCCGCAGGCGGCATCACCGTGACGCCGTTCACGGGCATTGTCACGGCCACTCCCGCCACAATCGCAGGCAGCCTGCAACTGGCTGCGACTCGCACGATTACCACCAACGATTCGCCCGCCAATATCGAACTGAATATCTCGGCAGTCATCTCACAGTCTGCTGCCGCGGGAGTGACGAAAGCGGGTGCTGGACGGCTAGCGTTGTCGGCAGCTAACACCTATGCCGGAACCACGACAATTAGCGGCGGCGCGTTGCAGGTCCAGCACTTGGATGCTTTGGGCGACACGGGCGCCGACACCACAACCATCGTCTCGCCCGGAGCGGTTCTCGAAACTGCGGCGGCTGGCACTATCAACAATGAATTGTTGCGACTGGATTCGAACGGAACCGTATCCGGCATTTTGAACGGCACTGTTCCGACGGCTCTCGTTGTCACCGCACTCGGGACAGGAACGATTCGCACGATCACCGGCGATACCACTTGGGCAGGCAATATCGATTTGCGTTCGACAGATGGTAATGTCCGAAGTTACGCACTGGGTGTCGAAAGCGGCGCTATCCTTCGCTTGTCCGGCGTCATCAGCGGAACCAACAGCACTCCCGCCGCTTTGAATACTCACAACTACGTCAAGGTTGGCGAAGGCGAACTGGAACTTAGTGGTGCGTCGTCGAATCTCATCACCGGTGGCGTGTTCGTCAACGCGGGCACCTTGACACTGAACAAGTCCGGCACAGCTGTGGCAATTGCCGGTGCCCTCTTCGTTGGGGACTCCTCGGGTGGCAACAATGCCGATCAAGTGCTCTATAGTCCTACAGCAGGGACCGACAACATTGCTAATACGTCCAGCGTTAACGTACTCAGCAGTGGATTCTTGAATCTTGGTGCCCTGAACGATCAAATCACGAACCTTGTGCTGGTAGTTGGCCCAACCAGCGGTGACGTGCTGACTTCGACAGGTGTCTTAACGGTAGCCGGGGCGGTTACCGCCATCGTGCAGCGGGGTGTCACCACGACACCGGCCACCATTGGAGGCATTCTTGCTTTACAAGCAGACGCAGGAGCGGCCGCCACACGCACTTGGACCGTTTTCGAAAGTTCTGCTGGCGACGAATTGGTCGTCAACGCCGTTGTGCAAAATCAAGCGGCAGTGGCTGGCAATAACATGGCCATTACCAAAGCCGGACGTGGCACCTTGGTTCTAGCCGCGGCGAATACGTACACCGGCGTTACCACGATGAATACCGATAGCGGCACGCTGCTTGTGAATGGCTCGCTTGCCAATGGTACGGCTGGTACTGACGTCACGATCAATCCGGGGAGTGTGCTCGGTGGTATAGGCAACATCGATGGCTTAGTGTCCGTTGCAGCCATTGGCGGAAACTTGCTAACGGGCGGCATTGTCAATCCGGGTCCAACCGGTGCGGCTCCCAACAACACTGGCGTGCTCACCATCAACAACGGCATCAACTTTCTCGCTGGCTCGTTGCTGCAAGTTGACATCAACGGCATCACTGCCGGGACTAACTTCGACCAACTGGTAGTGACTGGCACTGCGGCAATCACGAGTGCTGCGGTACCCAGTTACGCCAACACGGCGATGATCAACGGTACGACTGGAAATGGCTTTTTCCCGGTGAACGGCCTAGATGCGTTCAAGGTGCTTAGCAACACAGCCGGAACAATCACGCTCGGCCCCGGCAACGGCTTCCTCAGTCAAATCCTTCCTCCTGCGCCGCAACTCTCGCCAGCCACGGTCACAGTTGGCGGCAAGACTTATAGCACCTCTTACAACACGGCCGTTGGCATCAATGATGGCAACGATTTCGTGCTGCAGGCCGTGGCTGCCAACCGCACCTGGGATGGCGATGCGAATGCCATCTTGAGTCCTAGCAACGCCTGGTCGGTCGGATTGAACTGGGTCGGTGATGTTGCTCCCTTTATTGGCGACAACCTCGTCTTTGGAGATCAGGGAAATACCCGTGAATCGAACGACAACGACTTCGTCAGCTACTCGTTCGACACTATCACACTCAACAAGACAGTGGGTGCTGCTTACCTGCTGCAAGGCAACACGATCACGCTCAATGTTGCCAGCGGCGGCATCAACCAGGTTGCCACCAACGCGGCAAGCAACATTGTGGACCTCGATGGGATCCTGCTCGCGACCAATCCGCAGACAATCACCAATGACTCGGCATCGCTGCTCACGACGAATAGCCCCATTGATGGCACGCAGCAGTTGAACATCACAGGCACCGGCGACATCACATTCGCTGGCCCCGTCGGCAGCAATACGCCGCTCCCTTCCATCGCCGTTGCCACGATCGACGACCTCCTCTTCAGTAGCACCATTCTCACCACGGGGAATGTCACACAAACAACCGGTACGGGCACCACAACCTTTAGCGGCGGCAATATCGGAGGCTCGTTAACAGCGACCAACGAAGCGATTGTTCTCAGCGGCGGAACCACGACAGTAGTCGGCACCGCCAGCCTGAATGCTACTGCGGGCTCGATTGCCGATGGCAACGGTGCCGCGAACAACATCACGGCACCAGCGCTGCTTCTGTCGGCCACTTTGGGGGTCGGCCCCGGAGATGCAATCGAAACGACGGTTGGCAATCTCGAAGCAATCGGCGGCACTGCAGGGGTGTTTGTTGCCAATGCGGGCGCACTTGTCATTGGTGGCGTATCAGCCGCGAATGGCGTGTCCGCTGCTGGGGGCAATATCACTATTTCCGCATCCGGTCTGCTGACCGTCAATGAGCAGGTAAACGCTGCGGCTGGTAATGTTTCGCTCACGGGTCTAGGCATTACCTTTAACAATGGTGGTGTTGCCACCTCGAATTCGCTTGTTAACCTGGCGGCTGGCAGTGGTCCGATCAACACGACCGGCACAAACACCGATGTCGTTGCCTCCACGCTCATCGCGACTGCGGGCGCTGGCATCAATCTGGATACCGATGTTGTCGATGCCTCTTTGGCTACCGGTATTGGCAGCATCATTATCGATGAGGTCAACGCTCTCAACCTAGTGGCCCTGAGCAATACAGCTGGCAGTGCAACGATAACGGCAGCCGGCGCGCTTACGAATGCGCCTGGCGCCCTGCTCACGGTAAACGGGTCCGTCAGTGTCGGCGGCAGTAGCATCGCACTGGGCAGCCAGGCCGGTGATCAACTCAACTTCGCCTCGCTGACATTCAACAGCCCGGGCGCAGTCAACATCACCGAAGACGATAGCCTGCAACTCGCCGGATCGAGTACCGCTGCCACCGCAACTCTCGCCTCTCCAGTCAGCATCACCAATGCCGCCGCGGCCAGCGTGATCGTCACTGGCAATGCCAGCTTCACTTCACCAAGCATTACCCTGGGCAATCAAGCAGGGGATTTGCTGAACTTCGGTTCGCTCACATTCAATAGCAGCGGGCCGGTGAGCATTGCTGAAGATGATGGGCTTCAACTCGGTGGTTCAAGCATGGCTGGAAGTGCCACACTCAGTTCGCTAGTTAGCATTACAAACGCTGCGGCCGCGAGCGTCGTAGTGACTGGCAATGCCAACTTCAGTGCACCGAACATCACGCTAGGCAATCAGGTGGGAGATTTGTTGAACTTTGGTTCGCTCACGTTCAATAGCGCCGGCGCAGTGAGCGTTGCCGAAGATGATGCCATGTTGCTTGCCGGAACAAGCACCGCGACCAGCGTCACCCTTAACTCAACGGTGAGCGTTACCAATGCTGCAGCGGCAAGTGTCATCGTGAGTGGCAATGCTAGTTTCAGTGCACCGATGATTACCCTTGGTAATCAATTGGGAGATCTCCTCAACTTCGGTTCGCTCACGTTCACCAGCGTAGGAGCGGTGAATGTTGCCGAAGACGATGGTCTGCAACTCGCTGGAACTAGCACCGCAGCGAGTGCCACGCTCAGTTCGCTCGTCAGCGTTACGAATGCAGCGGCGGCAAGTGTGACGATCAGCGGCAATGCCAACTTCAACGCGCCGACGATCACACTCGGCAACCAGGCGGGCGACGCACTTGCCTTTGGCTCACTCACATTCAATAGCGCGGGTGCCGTAAGCATTGCCGAAGATGATGCGATGCTGCTCGTCGGCACGAGCACTGCGGCAAGTGCCACGCTCAACTCGCTCGCCAGCATCACCAACGCCGCTGCGGCGAGCGTGGCAATTAGCGGCAATGCCAGCTTCAGTGCACCGACAATCACACTGGGCAATCAAGCAGGGGATTTACTGAACTTCGGTTCCCTCACGTTTAATAGTGCGGGCGCGGTGAATATCGCCGAAGACAGTGCCACGCAGCTTGCAGGTGCAAGCACGGCGAACACCCTAATACTCGCTTCGCCCGGCGCGCTCACCAATGCGGCCGCAGCCAGCGTCACCGTGATTGGCAACGCGACGCTCACCGCTCCGAGCATTGTCCTTGGCAATCAAGCGGGCGACGCAATCAATTTCGGCACGCTGACGTTCATCAGCACCGGAAGCGTTAGTATCGAAGAGAATTCCAATCTCGACCTGGCTGGTGCAAGCAGCGCGACCGGCGCGATCGTGCTCGCAACCATTGACACCAATCTCGGCACCGAGAATATCGCCGTTTCCAACACGGCTTCAGTGACATCTGGGGCTAATATCACACTCAATTCCGGCGACAACACCAACATCGCCGGGGCGGTCACTACTCCAGCCGGTTCACTTACTGTCAACGTCGATGCCGGTAGTGCCGACGCCAGCGGAGGAGTGGCGACCATCGCCAATACGGCGGTGATTACGACACCGCTGGCACCGGTGGGTGGCGCGTATCTGAACGGCAATGACGACCACGATACGTTTAACTTGGCACCGCAGAGCACGACGGAGTTCTTCATCAATGGGAATCTGCCGGTGGGAACGTCGCCGGGTGATACGTTGAATTTGGACATCAGCGCGGCGGTGAATCCGCTGTTGACGCTTGGCGGCATCGGCGCGGGGACGTGGACGTTTGGTGCACCGCTGCGACAGGTGGTGTACACGAGCATCGAAGATGTGAACGCCAACGCCGCGTATCACCTGGCGCTCGATGCGAACAACACGCCGTTCGGCAACACGAATGTCGACGATCATCTCACCTTGTCACGCAGCGGAGCCGACTTCGTGCTGTCGCGCACCGGCGATGCGATCGCGCCGGACGACAACGACGTCGGCATCGTGTTTCAAGGCGATTTCGCGACGATTCTCTCGTTCACCTACCTCGGCAGCAACGATCGCGACTTCCTCACGATCAACGACCTCGGTGGGCTCGTGAACTTCAGCGGACTCGCTCCAGGAGCCGGCGACAACACGAACCTCGCAGGGCAGGCCGAGTTCTTCTTCGATGGCGGCGGCAACAACGACACGCTCATCTTCGCCCTCACCGGTCCGAGCGCGTCGCAGACGTATGCCTTCGGCACGAACAGCGGCAGCACGCCGAGCAACACGGGCGAAGTGCTGAGCACCAGCAACGCGGTCGACCTGCAGACGTACTTCGCGAACGTGGAACTCGTGCAGCGCACGGGCGCAGGTGCCACTCCGGGCGCGCTCACCGTACTTGGCAGCGACGTGGCGGATGCACTGAGCATCGCCGCGAATGGAGTTGATTCTCGCGTGAGCATGGGCGTTGGTTACACTTCGTTCGACTTCAGCGGTGACAATTTTGCGACGCTGAATGTGAATGCTCTCGCCGGTGCTGATTCGCTGAACCTTGTCAGCTTGGGTAGCGGTCAGACGAACGATCCGGCGATCAACTTGTACGGCCAAGGCCTGTTCGCCGATGACGGCGCGGTCGATACGCTGCGAGTGCAGAGCACCAGCGGTAACACGGGCGTGGTGACACTGCGTAGCGGTCTTGGCGGCGACTTGTTCCAGCTGTTCGATGCGGCTCCGACGGTCGACTTCATCGCCGGTCCGGTCGTGGTCGACGGCAGCGGCGGCGACATGACGTTCGCCGTCGATCGCCTCGAGATCAACGACAGTGGCGACCTCACGGGTGACACCGTGGCGCTGAACGCACTCAACGGCACTGATCCGGATTACGTCCTCACCGGTCTCAACGCGAGCGGTGTCACCTTCCGCAACATCGACAACCTCGATTACACCGGCACCAGCGACGCGGACAACATCAACTCGCAGTTGACGCCAACGACGACTCCGCACGATCTCGATGCGGTCATTCTGCGCGGTAACGGCGGCAACGATCAGTTCCGCGTGTTCACTTCCGATCAGATCGGCGGCACGGCACCGCTGCCAAGTGGCACGCCCAGCGGGGTGACGAGCGTCTCGCTGTTCGGCGATGCGGACCTCGATACGTTCGGCGAAACACCGGCCGGACTCGTCGGCACGGGCGCGATGAACGTGGGTCTTGTGGTGGCACCAACGACGCAACTCATTCGCCCGAGCATGAGCACGGCGATCACGATCAACGGCGGCATTCCCACGAATCCACTCCCCGCTCCGGTCGGCGACATCATTGGCGACACACTCAATCTCGATATCACTTCCATCCCGAATACCGCGCCCGTGGTTGTGGCCGCTGGTTCATCGGGCGTGCTCAACAGCGCGGGTCAGCCTGTATCGTGGAGTGAAATCGAAGACTTGAATCTCGTCGACCAAGGCAAGCTGACGAACGTGCAAATCGGCGACTTGTTCGCTCGCACGACTGCTGCGAACGACTTGATTCAGTTCAGCCGCAACAACACGGTGGCACAGCCTCACCGCGTGCGTCTGCGGATCAACAGCACGTTCGGCGACTACAACGTGAGCAATAAGACGATCGTCTATGCCGGCGACGGTGCCGACTATGTCACGCAAGCGAACCTCACGGTCTCCGCTGAGTTCTACGGCGAAGGTGGCAACGATCTGCTCTATGGTGCCACGAACAACGACTGGCTCGTCGGCGGTCTCGACAATGACAGTGTGAATGGCGGCAACGGCGACAACGTGCTGTGGGGCGACAACGCTCCGTCATCGACCGATGTTGTTCCTCCGCAAGATTCACCGATTGGCGGCAACGACACGCTGAGTGGCGGCACCGGCAACGACGTGATTTATGGCGGCGGTGGTAACGATCGGCTCGGTGGCTTCGACAGCAACGATTACCTGCACGGCGGCTTCGGCGATGACATCGCCGACGGCGGCAACGGCGACGATCGCGTGTACGGCGGTGCGGGCAACGATCAGCTGGCCGGCTATCTCGGCAACGACTTGCTGGTGGGTGAAGCGGGGAACGATATCCTCAACGGAGGCAGCGGCAACGATGTGCTGATCGGCGGTACCGGCGAAGACAACATGAGCGGTGAGTTCGGCAACGACCTGCTCATCACGGGCAGCGTCGCCAACGAACACAGCACGTGGACTTCGGTCGCCAGCGTTGGTCCGTTCAGCGCGGCCACGTATTCGAATGCCACAGATAACGACGCCGCGCTCCTCGCGCTGCTCAACATCTGGGGCACCTCGAATCTTCGCACTGGCCTCGCCACCATCACGCACGACGGTGTCGATGACGATGTCTACGGTAAGCTCGGCGACGACGACTTTTGCTGGGAAGCCGCCGACGTCGCCGACCAAGGCCCCACCGCCCTCTCGCCCCCCGACTTCCAAGTCCCCGGCAACGGCACCGACGAACGCTTCGGACCTACGATGTAGAACCGCAGTTCAGAGTTCTGGAGTTCTGAGTTCTGAGTTCTGAGACAAGAGGCTCAGAACGCAGAGGTCAGAAAAAGCAAAACGCCGGTGTGATTGTGAGGTCGCACCTGCGAATACCCCACATGGGCGGTCGAATTGACATGCGCTGATGCGTCGGTTAGCGTAGCCCGAATGCCATTCAAGTCGAAACCTGTTGTTGCACTGACTGGTGCAATTGTCCTGCTGCTCAACTTCACCGCAGCGGGGAATGCAGCCGAGATATCTGCTGAGGATCTCGACTTTTTCGAGAAGCGAATCCGCCCCATCTTCGTCGGGCACTGCTACGAGTGTCATAGTGCCGAGCAGAAGAAGCACGAGGGTAGCCTTTCGCTGGATTCTCGCGAAGCAGTCTTCAAGGGGGGCGATTCAGGGCCTGCGGTAGTTGCCGGTGATCCCGAAAAGAGCCTGCTGATCACGGCTGTTCGGCACACCGATAAAGATCTCAAGATGCCGCCCGAGAGCAAGCTTTCGGCGGCACAGATTGAAGACCTGACTGCGTGGGTCAAACGAGGCGCTCCCGATCCGCGATTGCCGGTTGCTAAGACAGGCGACCTTGCGCGGCCCAAAACCGGCATGAGTTTGGAAGAAGGGCGAAAGTTCTGGTCGTTTCAGCCTGTGGCGGAACCGGCCGTTCCCCAGGTCGCGAACCAAGGCTGGCCCGCCAAGCCGATCGACCACTTTATCTTGGCCAAACTCGAAGCTGCGGGAGTCAGCCCCGCGCCGCCAGCTGATAAACGAACCTTGCTCCGGCGAGTGACATTCGACTTAACTGGGCTACCACCAACGCCTGAGGAACTCGCAGCGTTCCTGGCCGACGATTCGGCCCAGGCATTTGAAAAAGTGGTGGATCGATTGCTCGGTTCTCCTCGCTACGGTGAACGCTGGGGGCGTCATTGGTTGGATGTGGTGCGGTACGCCGATACCTGCGGCAACGCATCCGACTATCCGGTTCCGCAGGCTCATCAGTATCGCGACTGGGTGATTCGAGCGTTCAACCGCGACTTGCCCTACGATCAGTTTGTGCGAGAGCAGATTGCTGGCGACTTGCTCGGTGGCGACAGCGAAGCCGAACGCTTCGAACGAATCAAGGCAACCGGCTATCTCGCCATCGCCAGGCGCTTTGGCGGCGATCGAATGGGCGAGCATCACCTGACGATCGAAGATACCATCGACAATGTCGGACGAGCCTTTTTGGGGTCAAGCATCGCGTGTGCTCGGTGTCATGATCACAAATTCGATCCTTTCACCAGCAGTGACTACTACGGACTGTACGGCATCTTCAGCAGTACGCGTTATCCGTTTCCCGGTGCGGAGGTCGGCCGGCAGCAAGTGGACTTTGTCCCGCTCATGACCTCAGAAGCGATTGAAGCCTTGCAGAAGCCTCACAAGGAAAGAGTGGCGGCGCTCCAAGCCGAAGTGAATCGCCTGCAGGCCGCCGAAGCAGAAGCCAAGAAGTTACCCGATGCTCTTGAGAAAGCAGCGGCGGTCGAAGCAGCAACTAAAGCGTTGAATGAAGCTCGGCAGAAACATCAAGCAGCAGTCAAGGAGGCACCGGCAATTGCGGATGCCTATGCGGTCGCGGAAGCGAAGCCGGAAAACGCAAAAATACATGTACGTGGTGATCCCAAGCGGCTTGGCGATGAGGTTCCGAGACACTTTCCGGCGATTCTCGGCGACCAACAACTGCCGGCCGATTGCAGCAACAGTGGCCGCCAACAGTTGGCCAATTGGCTGAGCAGTCCGCAGAATCCGCTCACGGCAAGAGTGATGGTGAATCGCATCTGGCAGCAGCACTTTGGCAAGGGAATTGTGCAAACTCCCAACGACTATGGCCGTCAAGGGAAATCACCAACGCATCCAGAGTTGCTCGACTATCTGGCCTCGCAGTTCATCAAGAACGGGTGGTCGATCAAGGCAGTTCACAAGCAAATACTGCTCTCAAGTACGTGGCAGCAGGCGAGCGAAGAACCTACCAGTGGAGCCAAGGACCCGAATAACGAGTTGTTTGGTCGATTCACGCGACGCCGCTTGGATGCCGAATCGCTGCGCGACTCCATGTTGTTGGTGAGTGGAGAACTCGATGAAACGCCCGCGGGTGCGCATCCATTCCCACCTGCTCACTCCTGGGGTTGGACCCAGCACAATCCGTTCAACGCTGTCTACGAGACGCGCCGGCGCAGTGTTTATTTGATGCAGCAGCGGCTGCGCAAGAATCCGTACCTGGCGATTTTCGACGGCGCTGATCCGAGTTCAAGTACCGCCGTGCGACTCCCGAGCACCACGCCGCTGCAAGCACTGTTCTTGATGAACGATAAGTTTGCCCACGCTGCGGCAGCCAAGCTGGCCACTCGAGTGCTTGGCAGTGCTGCGGAAGATTCCAGGCGGCTAGAGAGTTTGTATCAGCTAGCTTTGTCGCGAGCCCTTGAAGCAGAAGAGTTGGTAAATTGCACGGAGTTTCTGCAGGCTTATCGGACCAAACTGACTGCCCAAGGAACGCCACAGCCTCAAGTGGAACAAGACGCTTGGGCGGCACTGTCGCGAGTGATTTTGAGCAGCAATGAGTTCGCCTTTGTGGATTGAGAGACCGTCGATGACACAGATTCCGCTGAGCCGGCGTTCGATGATTCAGTCACTCGTGGGTGGCTCGCTGTTGCTACCGGGCATCGTTGCTGAGCTGCTCGCGCAAGAAGCTCCACCGGCCTCCAACGCGGCCGATCCGCTTGCGCCGCGCGAACCTCACTTCACGCCGCGGGCCAAGCGAGTGATTTTTCTGAATATGAGCGGCGGCGTTTCTCACGTCGATTCGTTCGACTACAAGCCGCAGTTGATTGCCAACCACAATCAATCGTTTCACGTTCCGCAAAAGATGCTCGAGGCCTTTGCACCGAACAATCGAGTGGTGGAAAAGTACTTCAAGAAGCCGCAGTGGGAATTTAAGCAACGGGGCCAGTCGGGGCTGTGGATCAGCGAAATGTTTCCGCACATTGCTGGCTGCGCCGACGATCTGTGCCTAATTCGCTCGATGCGGGCCGATCATCCCGATCACTTTCAGGCCACACTCGGCATTCATACCGGCTCGGTCACGTTTGCCCGGCCGAGCATCGGTGCCTGGGTGAGTCACGGTCTGGGCACGATTAATCAGAACCTGCCGTCATTCATGGTCCTAGCGCCGCACCTGCCTTATGCCGGTGGGCAGGTATGGGCGTCCGATTTTTTGCCCGGTTGTCACCAAGGGACACTTGTTACGCCAGGCGCCGAGCCGATCGCGAACATCAAACGGCGACAAGCAACCGTCGAACTGCAGGAAATGGAATTGGGTTTAGCCCAGGCCTTAAATCGCAAACACTTTGCTCAGCGACCAGCGGATGCCAATCTCGCCGCGCGGATCAAATCGTTTGAAACTGCATTTGGTATGCAGGCCGAAGCGCCGGAAGCTTTCGATCTTTCTCGCGAAACAGATGCGACCTTGCAACTTTATGGCCTAGCCCGAGGGAGCGCGCAAGGCTTTGCCTGGCAGTGTCTCATGGCCCGCCGCTTGGCCGAACGCGGAGTGCGGTTTATTGAATTGATCGATACGGGCGCTTCGAATAATTGGGACTCGCATGGTGATATGAGTGCGCACGGACCGCTGGCGAAGAACGTCGACCAGCCCATTGCCGGTCTACTGAGGGATTTGAAAGCTCGCGGCATGCTCGACGAGACCCTCGTCGTCTGGACGACCGAATTCGGTCGCACGCCGTTCAACACCGGCAAAGATGCCAAGGGACGAGAGCATCATGCCGAGGTCTTTACCTCGTGGCTGGCTGGTGGCGGCGTGAAGGGGGGCATGAGCTACGGCGACAGCGATGAGCATGGCTGCGCCGTCGGTGCCAACGAAGTCCATGTGCATGATTTTCATGCCACGATCCTGCACTTGCTCGGGCTCGATCACGAACGGCTGACGTATCGACACGCGGGGCGAGATTATCGGCTGACCGATGTCGCGGGTCGCGTGGTGAAACCGATTCTGGCTTAGTAGTGCTGTAAGAAGGTTCTCTACAGGTAAACCGGCAATTCCAGCAGCCCCCGCGAACCAGGTCGCGCCGAGTAGCGAAGTTCGTGCGGCGGCGTGGCGAGACGAAGGTTGGGAAACTGCGTAAAGAGGTTTTCCAAAGCGATGCCGATCTCGGCGACTGCGAGCTTCGCGCCGAGGCAGAAGTGAATGCCAGTACCAAACGCGACATGCCGATTCGGCTGCCGATGAAAGTCTAGCACTTCAGGATTCTCGAATTCGCTCGGGTCGCTATTCGCCGAGGCCAGGCACGCTAAGACCATTTGTCCGCGGCGGATGTGCTGGCCGCAAAACTCCAAATCGCTCTGGGCATAGCGGGGCTTGGTGAACTGAGCGAACGAAACGTAGCGCAGCAGTTCTTGCGACGCATTGTCTGCCATCTTCCAATCACTCGTAAGTTCAGTCAGGCGCGCTGGATTGTCGAGCAACGTGACGACGCTCAAGCCAATTTGGTGCATCGTTGTCTCGTGCCCGGCGACCAGAATCAAGAAGACCATCGCCAGCAGTTCGTCGTGACTGAGTCGATCATCGGCTTCTTCAGCCTGAATGAGTGCCGCAATCAGTCCCTCGCGAGGCTGGCTGGCCTGCCGGCGAATCTCATCGGCCGCATAACGCATCAGTTTCATCAGTCCCCGCACGCCACCGACGATTCCCAGGACGGAACCCGTGGTGCCAATACCGGCTGCCCACTGAGTGAACTTGGGCCGATCCTCGGGCGGCAACCCCAGCAGTTCGCAAATGACGGCGAGCGGAAATGGTCGGGAAAAATGCGAGAGTAAGTCGACCGGGCGCTTCGAGCGATTGAACTCGGCGGCCAAACCATCACTGGCTTCGCTTGCCAGCTGCTGCAATCGTGGTCGCATGGTCTCGATGCTATGCCGCTGAAAAGCTTGATCGACCAGGCTGCGCAGCCGGCGATGATCGGGCGGATCACGAGAAAGTAAGTTCTTGGTAATTGGCTGCAGGGTTCGTGGCAGCCAACGCAAAAGTGCGCCCATCAACCAGTTGCTACTCGTCGAATAACTTTGCACG
The DNA here is from genome assembly GCF_049819085.1 of Anatilimnocola aquadivae. Classification (GTDB taxonomy): domain Bacteria; phylum Planctomycetota; class Planctomycetia; order Pirellulales; family Pirellulaceae; genus Anatilimnocola. The sequence goes on along the minus strand of NZ_CP187419.1, from coordinate 5,736,223 downwards.
AATCGCTGCGAATCTCGCATCAACTGATTCACTGCTTCATACGAAGTTGCGAGCCACACCTTGCCAAAAATCGGCAGGCGAACTCGCACCAACGGTCCAGCCTCTCGCAGTTGGGCAAGCAGCGGGAAGGGATCCCGCTTGAACGCCTGCGAGCGAAGATCAACGGAAACGACAGGAGCCTTCATTGCGGCACAAACTCAATCCAAGAGGCGTTGAACTAGCCAAGTGGCTAACGATCACGGCTGCGTCAATTCCTGAATCTCGCGATCGCGGCGCTCGGTCTCACTACTCACGGCATCCAGGCTGCGCCGTAATTGCCCGGACTTCGTGGCAGGATCGCGGGTCATCCAGCCGATGAAGGTTGCCGCCGCAGCGAGTACAACGAGCGCTACTCCGACGACAATCGCGACGCGGTTCTGCTGGTAACTCATTCCCCTTTGTTAACACACCTCGTGCAGCGATGCCAAGTAATCCCCGCAAACGAAACTTTGCTGTGCACTGGGTCGGCACTTTGGTACGTTGGGATGGTTGAGAGTGGCAGAGATTCGCTCGATTCGACTCCTCTTCTTTTCTGTTCGGAGTGGCAGCTATGTTGCGAAACAGTTTTTCTCGCCGGAACTTTCTGGCTCAGTCGGCCTTCACGGCAGCGATGTTCACGACGCCCGGGTTGTTTGCCGAAGCATTGTCGGTGACGCCGGCGATGACGGAAGGGCCCTTCTATCCCGACAAGTTGCCGCTCGATACCGATAACGACTTGTTGCTGCTGAACGACTCGATCACGCCCGCTGTGGGCGAAGTGACGCATCTGACGGGCAAGATTCTCGACCTCAGCGGCAATCCGATTGTGAATGCCTATGTCGAGATCTGGCAGGTCGATCATCACGGGGCCTACTTGCATGCGGGAACGAGCAACGCCGACAAGCGCGACAAAAATTTTCAGGGCTACGGCCGCTTTTTGACGAACAGAAAGGGCGAGTACTACTTCCGTACGATCAAGCCGGTGCCGTATCCGGGGCGTACGCCGCACATTCACGTTGGCATCAGCCGAAATGGCAAACGAGTGCTGACCACGCAGCTGTTTGTCGATGGCCACGAAGGAAACGCCCGCGATGGCATCCTCCGCGGGCTCGGCGAGCAGGCCAAAACGGTGCTAGTGCCGTTCAAGGCGATCCAGAGCTCGAAGATCGGCGAACTGGCAGCGAATTTCGACGTCGTACTGGGCAAGACCGCCGAGGATCCAAAGCCGGGCGAGATCACCGCCGGAGTGGCGAAGGCTGGTGGGATGCGCGGCGGACCCGGCGGACCCGGCGGTCGTGGTCCTGGTGGTCCGCCTCGTCCGCGACCTGAGTAACCAAGACTTACGGCGAGTGTGAGCTGACAAACCGCAAAAGGGGGGTGTCCAACGAACGGAGGCTTTTTTTGCCAGCACCTAATGCAACTCTCGGGTTTCGGCGAGATTCCTGTTCAGCCATCGGGTGTTTCGTTGGACAAGTTGGTTCATCTCGGCCTCTGTTTTTAGAGCCCCTTCCTGACGTAAGTCAGCTTGCGTCGTCTGCTCCCACGGCTGCGATGTCAAAAGTGGGTCGTTGATAAACGCGGGTGGTTTGTCAACGAATACGACCTTCCGAAGAGTCGCCCAGAGTTCCCAAAGTAAGTCGCACGGGCCCGCCAAAATCCTTTCGGATTTATCTGTGGGATGCCCTTGCCCGCCAGCATTTTTTTGGCACAATAGGGGGTTTCTCGCCCTACGAACAATTGTCCCTAAGAGCAGTATTGCTAGGGAAATAAGACGTTTTTGTTTGCCGGAAGGAATGAGCGGACATGTCAGATACGCTGGTCGTCACGAAACGCGAAAAACTAGGCACGGCCGAAACCCGTCGCTTGCGCACCACCGGTCAAGTTCCGGCCATCCTCTACGGCCACGGCGAAGCCAACGCTCCGCTGTCAGTGCCTGTCGGTCAACTCAACGCTGTCATCAAGCACGGTGGCAAGCTCGTCAAGCTGAGCGGCGAAGTCACCGAAACGGCCGTGCTGCGTGAAGTGCAGTGGGATACGTACTCGAAGGAAATCATTCACGTCGACCTGATCCGCGTGTCGGAAAAGGAACTTGTGGAAACGACCGTCGCCATCGAACTCAAGGGAACTGCCCCTGGTTTGACCGAAGGCGGCGTGCTGCAGTTCGTGTTGCACGAGCTCCATATCGAATGCCCCGCCATCTCGATTCCGGACAAACTGTTCGCGAACGTGAATGATCTGCACCTGGGCAAGGCCATTCACGCCAGCGACATCGCGCTGCCGGAAGGTGCCAAGCTGACGAGCGATCCACACCTGGTGGTGGTCTCGTGCATCGCCGCCAAGACCGAAGAAGAAATGGACGCGGCCGAAGGAACTGCCGAGCCCGAATTGATCCGCAAGGAAAAGGAAGAAGGCGCCGAGTAGTTGGCTCCGGTTGGTTTATGGTCGAGACTGCAGGACCGGCGAGGATGAAACTGATCGTCGGTCTGGGGAATCCGGGAAAGCAATACACAGGGACGCGACACAACGTCGGCTTTGCGACACTCGCCAAGCTGATTGCCACGCGAACCAGCGGCCCGGCGAAAGCGAAGTTTCAAGGCGAACTGTACGAAGCAACGATTGCCGGTCAGCGAACACTGCTGCTGCTCCCTCTCACTTACATGAACGGGAGCGGAGCTAGCGTGCTGGCGGCGAGAGATTTTTATAAGATTGAGCATCCCGAGATTCTGATTGTTTGCGACGACATGGCACTGCCTCTGGGCAAGTTGCGATTTCGAGCGAAAGGGTCGGCGGGAGGGCAAAAAGGTTTGGACGATGTGATTCGTCGGCTGGGGAATGATGAGATTCCTCGCTTACGAATCGGCATCGGGGCGCCGGTTCCGGGACGAGACGTTCCGGGGTATGTGCTCGGCAAGTTTGCACCGGACGAGCAAGCCGTGGCGGAAGAAAGCATCGCCAAGGCAGCAGCCAGTGCCGAAGCTTGGGTCGAAAAAGGCCTGAGCTATTGCATGAATCAATACAACGCCGCTTGAGTTAGAGAACATAACGCCCCCAAGCCCGAGCTCGGGGGTTTAACGGCTTTTGCCCTGCTATCGGCAACGTAGTGCAAAAGCCAATGAACCCCCGCCGCAGGGACGGGGGCGGTAGAACCAACAAAACAAACGTCATTAGGTCCGTTTCAGCGAGGGAGAGTCACTTGGCACAGAAGCAAAGCGTTTACGAGTGCATGGTCATTTACGATTCCAACAAGTATGCACAAGATGCCACGAAGGTCGGCGGCCAAATCGCTGCCCTCGTCGGCAAGTTGGGTGGCGAAGTTCTCGTCAGCCGCTTGTGGAATGACCAAAAGCTGGCCTATCCCATCGATGGCCACAAGAAGGGGACGTACTGGCTCACGTACTTCCGCCTGGATGGCACTCGCCTGGTCGAATTCAACCGCGATCTGCGGATCAACGAAACGGTCATCCGTTCGCTGACTCTGCATGTCGATCCTCGCCTGGTCGACGCCCTCGTCGAACACGCCAAGGGTGGCCTGCGTCCTCGCGCTCCAGAGCCAACCGTCGGTGCTCCCGAGCGCCACATCGAAATGCCAGACCTCGAAGAAGTCGGCGAACTCAACTAGCTTTTGCAGGCTTGCCCGCACGATTGCAAACTCTCTACACTGTAGTTGACGTTTGTGCAGTGAGAGAGTCGCTTTCGTTCGTCGTTTAGGAGTAACTCGCCGTGGCCAGTTTTAACCGTGTCATCCTGCTGGGTAATCTCACGCGCGATATCGAAATCAAGTACCTGCAAAGTGGCATGGCGGTCGCCGAAATCGGCATCGCCGTGAACGATCGCCGCAAAGATCAGGGCGGTCAGTGGATCGAAGAAACGACGTTTGTCGATGTCACCCTCTGGGGTCGCACGGCCGAAGTCGCCGGCGAGTACCTAGGCAAGGGCTCACCGATTCTGGTCGAAGGCCGATTGAAACTCGACCAGTGGGAAAAGGACGGCCAGAAGCGCTCGAAGATGCGAGTCATCTGCGAAAAAATGCAGATGATTCCGACCGGCGGTGCTAAGGGTGGTCCTCGAGGTGGTGGAGGCGGCGGTGGTGGTTATCGAGGTGGCGGCGGCGATGATGGCCCGTCCTTTGATGAATCCGAATATGGTGGTGGTGATTCGATGCCAGCTCCCCCGCCCAGCCGTGGTGGTGGTGGACGTCAATCGTCTCCTCCTCCGCAACCCGCCGACGACATCCCGTTTTAGTCTGAAACAACTACCGAACTGAATCGCAGCCGCGAAGAAGCGCTGCACCGCACACATCAAAATCTAGAGGAATTGAGAATATGTCTGCCACCAAAAGTGCTCTCGCCGCTCGCGGCAGTTTTCAAGAGCTGCCCCGCGGTCCGCATCACACGGTGCAATTGCTGCTGATTCAATCGGTCGATCACCTCGGCAAGCAGGGTGATATCGTCCACGTCAAGCGCGGCTACGCTCTCAACTACTTGCTGCCGCAAGGGCTGGCCACGATTGCCACCAACCATCACAAGCGGATGGTCGAAAAGCACAAGGCCAAGCTGCAAGAGATCGAAAAGGCACGTCTGGCCACGCTGCGTCAGCTGGCCGATGCGATTGCCAAGCAAAGCATCACCATCGAAGCCAACGCCAACGAAGAGGGGCACCTCTACGGCAGCGTGAATGCCAACGACATTGCTGCGTCGCTCAAGCAAGCTCACTTCAACATCACGACCGATCAGGTTCGCCTCGATGGTCCGCTGAAGGAACTCGGCTTGTACACCGTCAAGATTCACCTGCACCACGACATCAATGCCGAGTTGAAGGTGTGGGTTGTGCCGACCGTGGTCACCGAACCTTCGCCCGAAAAGGGCAAGGGCTCGGCTGCCAAGCCAGCCGCTGAAAAGGCTCCCGCCGCTAAGGCCGAAAAGAAATAACGCCGACAGGTTTTCCCCGGCAGTTGAAAAGCTAAGAAGGCTCACGCAGTTCGCTGCTTGAGCCTTTTTTCGTCGATGTTTCGTGAGCAGCAGGCAGCGCGCGGTACAATTGACGCGTCAACTCTTTTGGCAGGGCATGGAGGTTTCAAATGTCATCGGTTCAGCGCACAGACAAGCCGAAGCAGAAGAAGGAAACTCTGACGCAGGGCGAGTTGCTGCAGCGGCAACCTCCTTTCGATCTGCAGGCCGAAATCGGCGTGCTGGGCAGCATCGTGCTGCTGCCCGATGTGCTCGACGACGTGATCATGATCATTCGCCCGAGTGACTTCTACGACGAGGCGCACGAGAAGCTGTTCGAGCACATGTGCGGCCTGCACGAATCGAACAAGAAGATCGATCCGACGCTGCTCATCGACCGCCTGAAGACCGCCGGCGACTACGACGCCATCGGCGGCTTCGCCTATATCAGCAAGATCATCAACGCGGTTCCGAACGCCGCGCATGCGACCTACTACGCCGACATCGTTCGCGAGAAGTCGACGTATCGCTCGCTGATTACCGCCTCGACCGAGATTCTTCGGGAAGCTTACGACGAGTCGCAGGAATCGGCGCACTTGCTCGGACAAGCCGAGCAAAAGATCTTTTCGATCCTCGATTCCCGCAGCGATAATGCCGTCAAGCCGATCAAAGACATTCTGCACGAAGCGATGGACCGGCTCGAAGCGGTGATGCTCGGCACGCATTCCGCGGGTGGCGGCGACTATGGCTTTCGCGATCTCGACAGCAAGACCGGCGGCGTGCACAACGGCGAACTCGTAATTCTTGCCGCGCGTCCTTCGATGGGTAAAACGGCGTTCGCCATGAACGTCGCCGAGAATGTTTCGCTCGGGCAGAACATTCCGGTGCTGTTCGTCAGCCTCGAAATGTCGTCGATTGAACTAGCCGACCGCTTACTCTGCTCGGTCGCGCGTGTGAACGGCTATCGCCTGCGCAACGGCACCGTCTCGCAAGACGATCGCCTGCGACTCGTGGAGAAAGCCGCGGAAGTTGCCAAAGCACCGCTCTTTGTGGATGATTCCCCGGGGCGCACCGTTTCGGAAATTGCCGCGGCCGCGCGGCGCATCAAGCGGCGGCAGGGTGGTCTTGGGCTGATCGTCATCGACTATTTGCAGCTAATTGAACCCGACAACGCGAAAGACCCGCGGCAAGAACAGGTCGCGAAGATTGCTCGCCGCTTGAAGGGGCTGGCGCGCGAGCTGAAGGTGCCGGTGATGTGCCTCGCGCAATTGAATCGGCAAACCGAAAATGGCAAAGACAACATTCCCAAACTGAGCCACCTACGAGAATCGGGTGCCATCGAACAAGATGCCGACGTGGTGATGTTCGTCCACCGCGAAGAGTACTACCTGCGCGGCGAGGAACGCGAACGCTTAGCGGGACAGGCGCAGATTATTATCGCCAAGCAGCGTAACGGCCCGGTCGGTGATGTGAACCTGGAATGGCACAAGGAATTCACCCGGTTCCAGGATCCCACCCCGGAGCGCTTGCGCGAATTCGACACCTACAACGACGCCGGCTCCGACGACCCGGGCGGCTTCTAGGTTTCAGAAAGTACGAAATAGATTATTGACAACGAGTCGTCTGTTTGTGATAATAAAGAGACGCTCTTCAAAATAATGGTGGATCGATTCGTAGCGGGCCAAAGGTGCGGAGGTGACTTATTTTCCTGCTTTCGACCTCAGACGAACTGGCAAGTTCGCGTGGTGGACAAGCAAAAGCAGACGTGTCCAACAATGGCGGTGGTTGTTGGACAAAAAGAGCGAGTCAAGAGATTGCCACTTTTGACATAACCTCTTTAGCGGCTGCTAGTTTCAGTGCAATCGAGCAACCTGTGCCTGTCCAATAACCCAGGCGGTTATTGGACAAAAAGAGCACGATAAGTCGAGATTGCAGCGGCGAATCAGGCCGGGTGTTTCACTCGCTTCAGCACCGCGGAAGTCGCGGGTGACTTGTTCAGCACGTAGAAGTGAATGCCAGGAATGCCGCTATCGATCAACTCTTGCACCTGACGAGTGGCAAAGTCGACGCCGACATCAAACTGCCAATCGGCTGAATCTTTCTCGCCCAGTTTGGCAATGAACTCAGCGGGCAACTTGGCTTTGCAAAGCGAGGTGATTCGCTGAATCTGACTGAGATTGGTGACCGGCAAGATGCCGGGAATGATCGGTGCCGTGATGCCCAGCTTTTGGCACTCGTCGCGGAAACGAAAAAAGTCGGCGTTGTCGTAAAACAACTGAGTAATCACGACATCAGCCCCGGAAGCCACCTTTCGCTGCAGGTTTTTCATGTCGACTTCAAAGCTGGGAGCCTCTTGGTGGGTCTCGGGATAACCGGCCACCGCCACACCATACTTCGGATACTCTGCCTTAATCAAAGCGAGCAGTTCGTTGGCGTAACGCAGTCCCCCTTCCACCGGCGTGAACGAAGTCTCACCCTTCGGTGGATCGCCGCGCAGGGCCACGATGTTATCGACGCCGCGGTCGCCAGCTTCGCGCAAGTAATCGCGCAACTGATCGACGGTCGTTCCCACACAGGTCAGGTGAGACGCGACTCGGACGCCGAACCGTTTCTTCACTTCGGTAGTGATTTCGAGCGTCTTTTCACGCGTGCTACCACCAGCGCCGTAGGTGCAAGTGATGACGTCGGGAGCGAAGGCCATGAGGTGTTCGACGCTGTCGTACATGGCCGCTTCTGTGGCGGCAGTCTTCGGCGGGAACAGTTCGAACGAGAGCGAGAATTTGCCAGCAGGGTAAAAAGTCATGGGTTCTGTATGTGGGAGTGGTCGATGGTCGCCGCAATTCGTTATTTGTGATCGGCTCTATCTTAACTTAGAGGAACTTCTCAATCTCGGGCTCGGGCACTTCTTTTAGCAGCCTTTGAATCACATCTTCGTTGGTCATGCCTTCGGCCTGAGCTTGAAAATTGGTACTGATGCGATGGCGGAGCACGGGCACGGCGATCTTGCGGATATCCTCGATCGACACGCTCATGCGGGCTTCCATGGCGGCGATCGCTTTGCCGCCGTTGATCAAAAATTGTCCCGCGCGGGGACCAGCGCCCCAGTCGACAAGTTCTCGAATGAACTTGGGAGCCGTTTCGTCCTTCGGCCGAGTCGCGCGCACGAGTCGGGCGGCGTACTTCACGATGTGCGAACTCACGGCCACGGCACCGACGAGCTTTTGCACGTTGATGATCTGCTTGGCATTCAGAATCTGCCGCACTTCAACCTTCTCTTGTCGCGTCGTCGAGGAGAGGATCTTCTCTTCTTCATCGGCCGAGGGATAACCCACCTTGATGTTGAACATGAAGCGATCGAGCTGAGCTTCCGGCAGCGGATAGGTTCCTTCTTGATCGATGGGGTTCTGCGTCGCGATGGTGAAGAACGGGTCAGGCAGATTGTAAGTCGTGCGACCGACGGTGATCTCGCGTTCTTGCATGGCCTGCAGCAGGGCGGCCTGGGTCTTGGGCGGGGTGCGGTTGATTTCGTCGGCCAGCAGGATGTTGGTGAAGACGGGGCCTTCGACGAAGCGGAAGTTGCGTTTGCCGTTTTCGTCTTCCTCCAGCACGTTGGTGCCGGTGATGTCGCTGGGCATCAGGTCGGGCGTGAACTGGATCCGCTTGAAGCCCACATCGAGAATCTTGGCCAGCGTGCTGACCATCAGCGTTTTGGCGAGCCCGGGTACACCTTCGAGCAGGCAATGCCCGCGGGTGAAGATGGCCGCAAAGAGCTGCTCGATAACGTCGTTCTGGCCGACGATGACGCGTTGCAATTCCTGCTGCATCACTTGCCGGTGTTTGGCAAACTCTTGCAGGATATCGCCCAGACTCTTCGGTTTTTCGCTCATAGTAATCCGATGACGATCGGCGACGATTTCCGCTGCATCCAATATCTGCGGTCAGACGAGACCGAAAATCTGCGGTCACTAGCGACGGTTGTAGTAAGGTCACCAGCGACCGAACACTCGATTCTAGGGCGATCGGCAAATTGCTACAACCGCAGCCCTTTCCCCGGACGATTCCAGCGTAAAATGAGGTGACTGCTGAATGGTGACCCAGAATCGATGGGTCAGCCAGAACCAAGCGGCAGTAGGAGAATCGCTATGACCCGTACGACCCGGCCATCCCGAGAGACATTACGCTCGCGCTTGCTGATCGTAACGGCCACCTTGATCGCTTTCTGCACCCTGAATGCCCCGGTGGTTTATGGCCAGGGGGCGGGAATTGCCCTGCATCGCGAAGTGTCTCCAGCGACCGTGAACGACGCCATCCGCTTTGGCGTCGGCTATTTGCACAGCAAACAACGGCCGAATGGATCCTGGCACGACTACGAAGGCCACTATACGCAGCCCGGGGCCGTCACGGCACTCATCACACTGGCCCTGCTCAATTGTGGCGAAAAGCCCGACGAACCACACCTGAAGGCAGCACTCGAATTTCTCGAAAGTCAGCAACCGCCAGGGGCCACCTATTCCACATCGCTACAGATCATGGCCTTTTGCCAAGCTGATCCGGTGCGTTACAAGCTGAAGATCACGGGGCTCGCGAACTGGCTCGAAGCGCATCAAATTGTCGCCGACGGCAAGAGCAAAGGGGGCTGGTCTTACATGCCCAACGTCGGCATCTCGGACAATTCCAACGCACAGTTCGCGATGCTGGCCCTGCACGAAGCCGAGCGCATCGGCGTGAAGGTTCAGGATCAGACCTGGCAGCGTGCGCAAGATTACTGGCTGAAGAATAAGGTCTACGACAGAGGCCGCGGAGCGTTTGGCTATCACGATGGTGTCTCGGGCAGTATGACCTGCGCCGGCATTGCCTCGCTGATCATCGCCCGCGACCGCCTCGCCAATAGCGAAGTCCGCGTGGTGGGCGATCAGATTCAATGCTGCGGCGCCGAACCCGAAGCCGATGAAATCGATCGTGCCATCGATTGGTTGGGGCGAAACTTCACGGTGCGCAATAACCCCGGCGACGACGGACAGGCAGGTCGTTGGCTGCTGTATTACCTGTACGGTATCGAGCGAGTCGGGCGAATGTCAGGGCAACGCTTCTTTTATGGTAAGCCGCAACTCAATCCGAATACGGGCGCATTTTCGACGGCTCGCTACGATTGGTATCGCGAAGGCTGCCAGGTGTTGCTCGAGCAGCAAGATGCCTTCACCAAAAGTTGGTCGGGTAAAGAAGTCGAAAGAGATCCGCTGATTGCGACGCCGCTCGCGCTGCTGTTTTTGGCAAAAGGGCGTCGCCCCGTGGCGATTGCTCGGCTGAACACCGGTGCTGCCAACAACGACTGGAATCATCATCGCCGCAGCTTGCAAAACTTGATCGGCCGGGTTGAACGTCAATGGCGTCGCGATCTGTCGTGGCAGACCTACGACTTGAAGGATGCAACTGTCGCCGACTTGCTCGAAGCACCGGTTCTGTTCCTGAGTGGTTCGCAAACCGTCCAGTTAACAGATGCGAACAAGAAGACACTGCGCGAGTACGTGAACCAAGGGGGCTTTCTCTTCATCGAGGCCTGCGATGGCAATGGCTGCAATGGCTCTGCTTTTGATCGTGACATTCGTCAGGCATTGAAAGAAATGTTCCCGGAGAGCGCGCTGCGGAAGCTGCCGCCCGATCATGCTGTCTGGTATGCCCAGCAGCAAGTCCAGCCGCAACAGTTGCCACAAGACCCCGACTTCTGGCTGTGGGGGCTTGATTCCTGCTGCCGTACCGGCGTGGTGTATTGTCCGCGCAGTTTGTCGTGCTATTGGGAACTGGCTCATCCCTATCGAGAGTCAAGCTATCCCCAGGTAGTGAAAGATCAAATCGAACAAGTCTCGCGCATCGGCGGCAATGTGCTCGCCTATGCGACGAATCGCCAGTTGAAAGAGAAGCTTGATCGCCCGCAGATTTCGATCAGCTTGCCGGGAGGTAAGTCTCCGCGTGGTTCGCTTGTCATTCCCAAGCTGACGCACGGTGGCGGCAGCGATGATGCCCCGAATGCGCTGCAAAACCTGCTGACGGTGCTCGACAAGCAACTGCAGATTAAGGTGGACTACGATCGTCGTAAATTCGCGCCCAACGAACCGAAGCTGCTCGACTATCCGATTGTCTTCACGCACGGTCGGCGTGGCTTTCAGTTCTCATCTGCCGAGCGCAAGGCCTTGAAGGACTACCTTGATCGCGGCGGCTTCATCTTCGCCGATGCCATCTGCGCGAGCGAGGAGTTCGCGAAGTCATTCAAATCCGAATTGCAGTTCATTTATCCCAACGCCAAGTTTTATCGCTTGCCGCAGGGGCATCCGATGTTCACCGACGAGTTCGCCGGGTTCAATTTGGCCAATGTTCAACTGCGCGATCCACAGTTTCGCAGCGAGGACGATCCGCTCGCTGCGAAGTTGATCAAGACGTCTCCGATGCTCGAGGTTCTGGAAGTGGACGACCGAATTGTTGCCGTACTTTCGCCCTACGACCTCAGCTGCGCCTTGGAGAAGGGCGCCTCGCTGGAGTGCAAAGGTTATGTCTCGGCCGATGCGGCTCGCATCGGCGCGAACATCATCCTTTACGCCTTGCAGCAGTAAGAACGGTCTCCAGCAGCGGCTATTGCTTCTGCCTGTTCTTCTTTTTGTTCTGCCCCTTGTTTCCCTTCTTCGCAGGTGCATCAGGGGCGCTCGGCGGAGCCTGCTCGGCACTCCAGGCATCGTAGAGAGCCTGCAGCTCCTTCACTCTGGCAGGCTGCGACTTCGCCAGATCTTTCGATTCGCTGATGTCGCTCGCCAAGTCGTACAGTTCTGGTTCGCCACTGCCGCCGCGCGAAACGACCAGCTTGTAGTCACCGTGACGAACTGCCCACTGGGGACCAAACCGCCAGTACATCGTTTGATGCGGGCTCGCCTTGTTCTCTCCGGTGAGATACGGCATCAAGTTGACGCCATCGAGATTAGCGGTGGAATCAACTGGCGTACCAGCAACGGCAAGTGCCGTCGGCAGTACGTCGAGGTTCATCACCGGCAGGTCGTAGGTCTTGCCGGCTGGTAGTTTTCCCTTCCACTGCGCGATGAAAGGAACCCGAGGGCCACCTTCGAAGGTCGTCATTTTGAAGCCACGTAGCGGATCGTTCTTCGAAGTGGTCCCTTGGGTTGGGCCACCGTTGTCGGCAATGTAAAAGACGAGCGTATTCTCTTCTTGCTTTAGATCGCGGACCTTGGCCAGCACCTGGCCGACTGCATCGTCCATCGATGACATCATTGCCGCGAACAGCTTGCGCTTTTCGTCAGCGATGTTCGGAAAGCGGTCGAGGTACTTTTTCGGAGCCTGCAGCGGAGCATGTTGCGCATTAAACGGCAGGTACAAGAACCAAGGTTTGGTCTTGTTTTTCTCCAGCCAATCGACGGCTCGCTCAGCGTATTTGTCGGTGGTGTAGAAATCCTTGTCTTCGACAGCGCGAACATCATCGTTGATGCGGGAATCGACAAAGTTGGTCGGGTGATAGAAGGGGGTGTTGGCGAGCGTGCCGTAGAACTCGTCGAAGCCGCGCTTCGTCGGCCGATTCTCAGGCTGATGCCCGAGGTGCCATTTGCCGATGGCCGCTGTCGCATAGCCGGCGGCCTTCAACCGATCAGCAATGGTCGTTTCTTTGGCGGACAGTCCAACCGCATTCGCGCTGCTGTTGAACTCATGACCAAACCGCGTGGGATAGCGACCGGTCATCAGGCCCGCGCGGGAGGGGCTGCAATACGTGGCCGCCACATATCCCTGCGTGAACCGCAGACCATTCTTGGCAATCGAGTCGATGTGTGGAGTTGGGATCTCGGTGTTTCCCTGACAACCGAGTTCTCCGTAGCCGAGATCATCGGCGTAGAAGATCAGAATGTTGGGCTTGTCGGCAGCTTGGGTCGCCTGCGAAAGCGCCAATACAAGTGTCGCGATCAATGCCAGAGACGAACCTCGGGCCCGTAAGCGAACGTACATACAGATTTTCTCCTACAACAGCGGGGGGGTGAACCAACCATGTGAATAGACGACGAGCAGGCGTGCGAACGACGCCTGCCAAGACTGCTGTTGTCAGCTGATCTGAGACTAGAGCCTAGATGCTGAAGGCCTAAGAATTGTTGGGCTTGGTGGGGGAAGAATTCGGTTGATTTGCCGCCTCGGCGGCCTGTCGCTGCAGGGCGAGCAGAATCTCTTCGCGATGCACTGCCACGTTCGCCGGTGCCTCGATCCCGATGCGCACTTTGTCCCCTCGAATGTCGACGATGGTGACAACGATATTGTCACCAATCAAAATGCGTTCATCACGCTTGCGAGACAGCACCAGCATAGTTCACCTGAGGGAATTCTCGATAACCTTGCTGGGTCACCGAATCTACGCAATTCTAGGCGCAGCTGCCGATTGGGTAAGCCTTTGCGGCCACTATTCCCGGCAATATTTTGGTCGAACCAGCAGACCGGCTCCTGCGTATGGTTGGCAGTGCAGGCAAGGTAGCCTGATATCAGTCAGCAAGGCTGCTGCTGGGATGAATCACCCGCCAGCAGACCCTTGAATTACTCCATCGTTTTGGTCGGAGACCAATCCATGTGGCAGTCCCTTATTTTCTGTCAGCGAGTTGGCGACGTCGGTCCCGCCCGCTTCGGCCGACTTGCTGGTGCTAGCAACCTGGCACCTTCCCTCGGCAAGCGGTGTCGCATACTTCGACACGCTTGCGGGCCACGACCGAGCTAGCACTCATCGCGCTCGAAGTGTCGCTCCCAAACTGCTCTTGAGCTGATGGCTTGCTAACTGGTATTAGCTGACAGCAGGCAGGCGATCGCTTGTCGGTGCTATCGCGAACCGGTTTTCGGCTTGCCTAGCTTCTAACTTTAGGAAATCGAACCCACGCCTCACTAGACACTTGGGACAATGTGAAAAAACGGCCTGCACAACTTTTGTGCAGCGAGGTCATTGCCCGCATTGCGAGCAGGCCTGACAAATTTTGAGCACTTGCCGCCAATGTTCGTAAGTGCAAGCATTGCAATGACATTGGTGCTGACCTTGACGCTGTCTGTATGTTTTGGTCAAGCCGCGACTTGATTGGTCGCGCCGCTAATGACTAGTTCCCTGTTTATTGTTCGAATGGAAGGAGCCGGCAATGGAATTGACCACCGCAACCCCTACTCTCACTCCCGCGACCCCGGAAGAACGTCTGCAAACCGCTACGCGGATCGCAGACACCATGTTTCAGCAGCAGCCCGACTGGGTCACGTTCTTTCGTGAAGTCCTGGGGGTCGACGGTTTGGTCCGCAAGCTCTTTACCACTCCCGAAGAGATGGCCGAGTTTGAGAAGACCGCCGAGTACGCCGAAATCCAAGCGATGGTCGCGAAGCTCCGCGAGAAATCCGGTGCCCAGCAGGACGGCAAAGAGCCAACCCGCGTGATCACCGTTCGCCTGCCGAAGAGCTTGCATGAATCCCTCCGGGCTGAAGCCCACGATCGTAAGACCAGCATGAACCAACTCTGCATCTCGAAACTGCTGCAAGTCATCGACGAGCAAATGGTTGTTGTGGAGTAATTATTCCGCTAGCACGCTAGCCTGTTTCAGCGGCCAACTGTCCATCGCCGCTGAGATAGCTACGCGGGCAAAAAATTCAATCGCCAACTGCTAGCCACATTGTTGGTGGAGGCGTGACTGGTCTGGTCGCGCGCCGAGCAGGTTTGCGCGCAATTAAAAGAGGTCTCGATAGCAGGCTTGTAAGCCGGGTTCTGTCGTGGCGTGTTCCAATTGGCTGCACGCCACCGACGGTCATTTATCTAGGACGACGATTGCTCGCCGCCTCGAGCAGCCTACCCGAGAATTGGTCGGACCGGACCGGCCCGCGCGCTGCGACCCGAATCACAAGTGACCCGAGCCCGCGCGTACTCTCTGTTTGGCCTTGCTCCGGATGGGGTTTGCCAAGCCAGCTGGTCACCCAGACTGCTGGTGCGCTCTTACCGCACCGTTTCACCCTTACCGCGGAGGTTGTGACGGGGGCTCGTGCTGCATGCGCCTTCCCCGAAGAGAAGGGACGCAGAAAAACCCCACCGCGGCGGTTTGCTTTCTGTTGCACTATCCCGAGCCTTGCGGCCGGTCGACGTTATCGACCATCCTGTCCTGCGGAGCCCGGACTTTCCTCCCGCTACCTTGCGGCAGCCGACGACCGTCCGGCCTGCTATCGAGACCACCTTTACTCTAGCAGTTCCGTCCGCCAGCAAATAGTCAGTCCGGTTGCTGGCAGAATGCAGAAGCAAGAAGTCAGAATGAAAGACAAATACACCGGCTCTTGGTTCCCTGTTTTCGTTCTGCCTTCTGCGTTCACACTTCTGCATTCCCAACTTCGGGCTTCCACGGTAAAAATGCCAGTTGAACCCTCGCCTCTTGGAGTTTGGACATGAGTCGCCACTGGATTGTTGCTGTCGTTGCGATGCTGTTCGGGGCTGTGGCTGCTACCGCCTGGCAAAATGTCGGGTTCCGTTCATCGGCTACCGCTCAGGACGGAATTCCCGGTCTGCCGCCTCCGCCCGGTGGTCGCTTTCCGCCAGCGATTCCCGTCCCTCGCGTTCCGGTCCTAGCACCGCCGGTGGTCGGGCAACTTCCTCCCAACCAACCGATCCTCAACCCGCCCGTGCTTGGTCAGCCTGCCAATGCGCCACGAATTGCCGACGACCTCGCCGATCTCACACCCGAAGAGCGCGTGAACATCGCCGTCTATGAGAAGTGCAACCGCAACGTCGTTCACATCACCACCAAGAGTGCTCGCGCCGAGTTGATCATTCTCGAAGTGCCGACCGAGGGTACAGGCAGCGGTTCGATTCTCGACAAGCAGGGGCACATCCTTACGAACAACCACGTCATTGATGGTGCCAACGAGATCAAAGTCACGCTCTATGACGGCGAGACCTACACCGCCACGCTCGTGGGCAAAGATGTTCCCAATGACATCGCCGTATTGAAGATTAACGCGCCGGCCGATTCGCTGATTCCTGTCGACTTCGGCGATTCGTCGAAATTGAAGGTGGGACAGCTGATCTACGCGATCGGTAATCCGTTCGGTCTCGAGCGGACCATGACGACCGGCATTATCTCCAGCTTGAATCGTTCGTTGCCATCGAAGGGTGGGCGCACGATGAAGTCGATCATTCAGATCGATGCGGCACTCAATCGCGGTAACTCGGGCGGACCGCTGCTCGACTCGCGCGGCAGGCTCATCGGCATGAACACAGCCATTGCCAGCAGCACCGGCGAGAACACAGGGGTCGGTTTCGCGATCCCCGCCGATACGCTCGGCCGTGTCGTCACGCAGTTAATCACGAGCGGCAAGGTGACCCGGCCCGATACGGGCATCACGCGCGTCTACCAGTCGGACAAGGGCCTGCTCATTGCCACGCTGGCCACCGGTGGCCCCGCTGAACGCGCGGGTCTGCGAGGGTTCCGCATCGTCCGCGAGCAAAAGCGTCGCGGCCCATTCACTTACGAAGAACGCTCAATCGACCGGACAAGCGCCGACATGATCGTCGCCGTTGATGGCGAGAAGGTCACGTCCGCCGATGAGTTCCTGGGCCTCATCGAACGCCACCTTCCCGGCGACCAGGCTGTCATCACCGTCCAGCGTGCCGATCGCCGAATGGACATCCCGGTTGTTCTCAGTGCCGGTGAGTAAGTCGTCGGCAACTTTCGACGTAAGTTGCAGTACAGCGAATCTCAGTTTGTCCTAAATGTTCAGCAATGAGGCTGTTTTAGCGTGCCTAGATGATCGCAAGATGTTGCCAGAAAAAGATTTACTGATTCGGCAGTTGTCGAATTGTTGAACGTCCCTCGTTATGGTGGGTGCGTGACTTGCGTCGATCTTCGACTCCACCAATAGTAGTCCGACTAGCGCTCAATGTCATCTGGTTAACCCACGCGCTTGCGCGGGTGAACTGTGAAATGACTGAACTGTCAGTTCAACGGCCGCAAGCGGCTCGGTTAACCAAAGTAGGGCAGTCTGACAAAGATCGCTGGTCGGGCCACTAGGAACCGCCTGCGGCCGATTGGGACGAACGAGTGGCTACTCGTTCCGCGAGGTCTCGATCACCGGCTTGAGATCGCTGCGGTTACCGACGCGGACGCGCATGCGAACGGTCTGGGTGTCGCGCACCAGCGAGATCTCGATTTCCTTATCGACCGGCGTCAGGCTGACAAGGTTGATCAGGTGGTCGTCATCTTCCACGCGATAGCCGTTGAAGGTGAGGATCACGTCACCCGGTTTCAGCTTGGCCAACTCGGCCGGCGAGCGCGGCGTGATGCCAGTAATCCGCGCCCCTTCGGGCCGTTGCAGACCCGCAGCGACCGCTTCTTCGCGCGTGAAGGTGGCATCGAGCTGAACGCCCAAGTAAGCGCGGACAACCTGGCCGTGGTCGATCAGTTGATCGGCGACGACCATCACCATGTTGACCGGTATGGTGAAGCCGATGCCCTCGTTGCCACCCGAACTGCTGGCGATGGCCGTGTTGATGCCGATCACTTCGCCCCGCAGGTTCAGCAGCGGACCGCCACTGTTACCGGGATTGATGGCGGCATCGGTCTGCAAAAAGTCTTGGTTGGTAACCCCATCATCGCCCAATTGCAGGTCGCGACGACCCTTGGCGCTGATGATACCGTAAGTAACTGAATGGCTGAGACCAAACGGGCTGCCGACGGCGAGGACAAAGTCGCCGATATCGAGTTTGTCGCTATCGCCGATGTTGCAAGGAATCAAGTTCTTGCCTTGGATGGCCAGAATAGCGATATCGGTTTCGCGATCAGCCCAGACCTGCGTCGGCGTCAGATGTCGGCCATCGGAGAGTTTGATCTTGATGTTGCTCATCGACGAGTACTTGATCACGTGGCGATTCGTGATGACGAAGAACTTGCCGGTACGTTCGATGACGACTCCCGAGCCGGCTTCTTCGACGGTCTTGTTCAGATTGCGGGCATCGTCGTCGCGTTTGGCTTCGATATGCACCACCGAGGGAGTGACGAGCTTGACGGCTCGTTTGAGGATGTTCCCCTGCTGTTCGAGATGTTCGACATCACGAGCAAGCTCCGCAAAGAGTCGCGCCCGGTTATCGACCGAGATCATCTCTTCGCCCACGGCAGGCAAAACCGCAGAAGCAGTACCGGCGAAGATCAGCAGGCCAGCGCTATGGGCGCGGACGAAACGCCAAATGGCAGAGTGGCGGCAGAGTGCCATCGTCGGGATCCTTCCCTGGAGCAACCGAATCGAACAAATCGAATCGAAGAGGCCGAAAAAAAGCCGGTGAAGTCATTCACCGGCTGATTTGCTTTGGTGGACCGGGCACGTGCTGAGCTACGATACCGGGTGCTTCACAAAGCGAGTTGTCTCACGATTTAGGAGATGTCGATTTCGACATCGCCCGACGAGGCTTCGCTGTCGATGCCAAAGTCGAACATCTGCTTCGAGCCCGAGCTGATGGTATCACCATTCTTCTCGGCTTCGCGTTGGCAGCCGATGCACATGGTGGCATAGGGCAAGGCTTGCAAGCGGGCCAGCGGGATGCCGTGGCCGCAAGCTTCGCAAGTGCCGTAATCGCCTTGGCGCATCCGCTCAAGAGCGACATCGATGTGGGCCAGTTCGCGGCTTTCGACTTCGGCCAGCTGCGAGCTGATCTCGTCTTGAGCCGAGTCCATGGCGGCATCCATCATGTCGCCGGAGGTTTGCTGACGCAGTTCCTTGAGCGAGCTCAAGTCGCCCGCGAGGGCTTTACGCAATGCGTCGCGCCGGCGAACGAGGATCTGACGAAGTTGGGTTACTGCTTCTTTGCGAGCCATGTTTGTTCTCCCTCCGCTTGACTTGCCCGCCGTCTCGTTCTGGGTAGGACCCATTTGCGAGCTGGTGTCGGCCGCCTCAAACGCTGTGAATCAATCGTTGCCTCTGTGGTGTCCCGTTGTTACTGCCGATTCGGAAGGACCGACCCTGTGCCTGCAGGTCAGTGCTACCGCTGCCCGACTTCGCCCAGCAATAACCGAAATATAGTACAAACCCCGGCTACTGCTGCGCACGAAATTAAGGACTTAGGCTGTGCCACGGAAACCAGTGAAATCGACGCAAGTGCTTGTTGCATAAGCCAATCTGTCTGCTGTCGCCAGTTGGCAACTTGGTTGACAGTTGGTGATGCGGACACACGGTCAATTCAACATCCTTCGCCAAACTGCAGAATCTCCCTCCGAAGCAACGTGCTGGAGGTCACTACAGTCGGCAATCCCCGCCGCACTGCGATAATCGGCATATTCGGCCGCGGGGTGTAATTCTTTCTCGGCAGAATCGGCAAAACGTGCCGGATCGCCCGCCTTTTCCGGTTGGGAAGCCGCGTCGACTTTTGACGACACGTGGTTCGCAAGCTACATGCCCTAGGGCAGTAACGAACAGCGATCCCTGCGCAAGCTCGCGCGGGCTAGCCACGACTACCACGACCCTTGAAGGTTTCGAACGATGCCGTCATTGATGACACCCACCTTACGAACTTCCTCCACCGGCCTGCTGGGTTCCCCGACCGGAGATTTGGTCCTGCAGATCTGCGGGGGCGAACATGATGGTCGCGTGCTTCGCATTGCCGCTGCCAAGTGCCTGATTGGCTCGGCGACGGGCTGCACCCTGCGATTGCGGGCTCGTGGCATTCGCCCGGTCCATTGCTTGATCTTGCGTGGTCCAGCCGGCGCGATCGTTCGCTGCTGGAGCGCCGATGCTCTGCTCAACGAGCGAGGCTTTAGTGAGCAAACTCTAGCCCCGGGAGATTCTCTGCAGCTTGGCCCTGTGAAGCTATCGGTGATGGATCTCGGCTGCTTGCCGGCAGAGTCGCTGGCAACAGAAGAGGTCAGCGAGCCGAGCATCAAGCAGGAAGAGCAGAGTCCGAAACCGAAGAAGCCCTCTTTGCGCACGCGCAATCGTCGCAGGCAGTTGTTCAGCCAGTTGCGGGAAGAGCGGAAGTCTCAGCAGCAGTTACAGTCGACCGTGCAATCGCAGGTCGAGCAGTTGACGAGCTTGCAACAGCAGGTGGAACGGCTGCAGTCGGCACCGGTGAATGTAACCGCACCTTTCCCGACCGATGATCGGCTGCAACAACAGCTGAGCAAGACCATCGAACAGCTGCGTCAGGAACTGGAGGCAGCGGGGAAGCGCCGCGTCGTCGAACAGCAGTCGGCTGCTCGCCAGCGAGCTAATTGGGAAGAGCAAGCTGAGCAGCGGCTGAATTCCCAGTTGCAACAGCTGCGGAGCGAACTCGAACAATCGCATGTCGCGGCTCTGACCAAGGCTAAGGAAGAACTGAACACGAAGCACCAGCGGGAACTCGATCTGCTGCGTGATATGGGCACGCGCGCCGAAGCTGTGCTCAAAGCGGAATGTTCCGCTCTGCGGGATGAACGCGAGTCGATGACTCGCGAAATCGCCACGCTAAAGTTGGCGATCGAGAACAAGGAAAGCAGCGAAGAACTGGTTCGTCACTCGGTCACCATGCAAGTCGAGCAGCTGTCGCAGACGTTTGAACTCGTTCGCCAAGAACGCGACGAACTGTTTCAACGCTTGCAGGACGACCAGGCTGCCTTTGATGAGCGGTCGTTGCGGTTGCAAAACCAAGTGGACGAGGCTCGCCAAGCAGCTCAAACGCAAGTTCGCGAAGCCATCGCAAGTGCCGAGCAGAAGGCCGCCCATATCGAACAAGAGTTGCTGACCCAGCGCACTCAAACGGAAGGTGTGTCCTCTTCGTTTCAGCAGGAGCGAGAAGGCTGGACGCAAGCACGCCGCACTTTGGAAGCAGAGATTGCCGGCCTGAATGCCAGGTTGCGTGACAGCGAAGAGTCGCTGCACGAGGCCCGCGAAAGCTCCGGCAAAGTTCAAGCCGATGTTCTCGCCGACATCGAATCGGCTCGTAAAGAACGCGATGCCGTCCGAGAGCAGATGCTGCGGCAGCAACAGGACTGGACTGAATTTCGCACTCGCTTGGAAGCTGCCAGCAACGAAGAGCGGCAACTGATCCAAGACCGTTGCGACGAACTGCAACGAGAACTGGCCACGCAGCGCGAGGCACACGAGAAAGTCGCAACCGAATGTCAGGCCCTGCACAGCCAACTCGAAAAACTGACCATCGAGCTCGAACAGGCCGAAGAGGCGAAGTTCGCCGCTGAGAATGGCGTGAACAGTCGTCTGCAGCAGATGACGATCTCCATGGAGCAACTGCAGCACGATCGTGGTGGCGCCGAGTCGCATCACGACGCCGAACGCGCTGAATGGGAGCAAGAGCGAAATGCCCTGGCACAGTGTGTCACTGAATTGCAGCAAGAGGTGACTCGTCTGTCGGCCGAACGAGCCGCAGCCGAAGAACTGATTCGCAAGTCGACTGCGGAGTCACAAGAGCGAGTCGTGACATCCGAGCAGGCTCTGCTTGCCGCTCAGCAGCAATTGGAACAGTTGCAATCCAACGCACAGCAAAGCAAAACTCAATGCGAAGAGTTGCTGGAGGCGGCAGCCAAGTTTCAACGCCAGGAACAGGCCTGGCAGGTAGAACGCGAGCAACTCGAAATTGTGCAGCAAAGTTCGACGGAACGGTTGCAACAGCTTGAGGCAGCCATCACGGACCTGCAGCAGCAGCTGTCCAGCGCTCACGCCGCAGTGGCGGTCACGTGTGCTCCTTCTTCATTTGCTCTGCCAAGCCAGCCTGAAGAAAACTTTGGGCGAACGATTAACGTCAACAACCAAGAGTTGGCGGCACTACATGAGCAAGGGATGTTTGGAGCTCAACGGCCTGCTGAGGGAGATGTTAGTTCGACCATCAACGTCAACAACCAAGATCTGGCCGCCCTGCACGAACAGTTGGCTGCAGCTGTCCCAGGTAGTCTGCTAGCGCCGCGTGAAGCCC
The DNA here is from genome assembly GCF_049819085.1 of Anatilimnocola aquadivae. Lineage (GTDB taxonomy): Bacteria > Planctomycetota > Planctomycetia > Pirellulales > Pirellulaceae > Anatilimnocola. The sequence continues at coordinate 5,714,329 of NZ_CP187419.1, read as the reverse complement.
CGCAGGTTCCAGATTCAGCAGAAATGCAAGCGCGGGCCGCACATCTCGAAGAGCAAGCTCAGGAGCTGGCCGAGCAGCAATCGCAGCTGGAAGAAGAGCAGGCCAACGTCGCCCGCCAGCGGATTGAACTCGAGCAGTTCCAGGCTTCGCTCGTGGAGATGGAGCGAGCTCTACTTCGCCGAGAAAACGAGTTGCAGCAGTTGCCCACGACGCCTGCTCCCACTCCCGCAGCACCAGAATCGTATGCCCACTCCCATTACGAGCACAGCTACAACAGCAGTGAGATCGAACGAGATTCGAATCCGCTGTCGGAGAGTGAAGCCTTTGCGGCCATGGCCGACCAGGTGGCCGCTCTTTATCGCGATCCGCCAGAACCCACCGACGACGTTCGATCCTCGCGGCCGTTGCTGGTTCAAGAATACAGCGATGATGCAGCCGAATCGCTAATCATCCCAGCGTCTGGCAACGATGCCGACTACTTGGGCAGCGTCAGCAGCGAACTGGTAATCCCCAGTGATGTTGCCGAAGAGGCTCCTTCGTCGTTGTTGTCGCAGCAGGATGATGTCTCCGAGAATCCCACTCAGCCAGGCTTTTTAAGCAACTTGCCCGAGAAGTCCATTTCCGATTCCGACTTCGAACGCAAGCTCGATGCGCGGATGGCTCGCGTGATGCGTCAAGAGCAGTCGTCTTGGAACACGCCGGATCCGGCCGTAGATGACAGTGATGTGAAAGCCGCAGCGGCCGAACTTGAGTCGCCACCAACGCAGGTAGAGGCCGTTAACAGCGTGCTCGATCGGTTGCGTGAAGCTGGCCTGTGGAAGGGCGAAGGCACCGCGAAAGCGGACCAATTGCCCAGTTCCAATCCTCCCGTGGATGATGGTCACTGCCGGCAGAGCCAAGAGTCGCTGTTCGCCACCGATGCGCCGGTCAGCGAACCCGAACCGCTTCCGATCGAACTCGAAGAGACCGAAGAGGAAGCCGATCTTTCGCTATTGGCGAAATCTTCCTCTGCGGACGTGGGATTGCTGCAAACGCCGACCACCGAACAGGCTGAATCGGATGACTCAATCGAATCGTACATGTCCCGTTTGATGCAACGCTTGCGCAAGAGCGACGACGTTGAAGAACAGCCTCGCAAAGCGTCGGGCAACTCTCATCCACGATCCCAACCGGCTGCCATTGTTCCAGTGACTCCCGTCGCTCCGGTTAAGCCTGCCGATGTAACACCGCTCACTAGCCTGTCGGATCTGGCACCCCGCAGCCAGGCCCCGGAACAGGGAGTGAACCTGGCCGCCATGCGTGAACTGGCGAACTCGGCGGCCCGTGGCGCGATCGCTACGCATAAGCAGCAAAGCAGCAAGCAGAAGGTCACCAAGCGAACGGTGTTCTCGCTTTTGGCGCTCGTTGTTGCTGCAGGGTTTGTCTTCTGCTGGGCCCGTACCGGTTCGTACTACGCACTCGCGGGCGTTGGGCTGAGCATGCTGTGGGCTATCAGTTCGAGTCTGGCGGTTGGCGTCCAAAAGATGCGACTAAGCCGCAACACGAATGAGGGTGACGAGGAAAAGACGCCAGGGGCCTAACCCCTGTAATCGGTACTCATACGAATTTCTGGAACGCCGGTCGATTCATTTCGCCCGGCGTTCTTTCGTTCGCGAGTAGCCCCCTGGGGCGATTTGAGCGACAATGGTCTGGCGGCAGCAAGCTTCGCTGCCAGCCCTGCTACTTGCAAGGTAGTGGGTTCTTGATCGCGGGATTCTGCGCATGGCATTGGAACAACTGGGGCCTTATCGGCTGGAAAAGACGCTTGGTCGAGGCGGCATGGGATCCGTCTACCTGGGCGTACATCGAGATACCGGCGAACGCGCGGCCGTCAAAGTGCTGGCTCCGAACCTCGCCGACGATGAACAGTTTCGCGAACGCTTCAAATCGGAAGTGCAAACGCTAAAGCAACTACTTCACCCCAGCATTGTGCGTCTGCATGGTTTTGGCGAAGAAGACGGCCATCTGTACTATGTGATGGAGTATGTCCCAGGAAAGAATCTACAGGACGAGTTGGCCGCCGGCCGTCGGTTTACCTGGCGCGATGTCACTCGCATTGGTGTGCAGGTCGCATTGGCACTGAAGCACGCGCACGACCGTGGCGTGGTGCATCGCGATCTCAAGCCAGCGAATCTATTGCTCACCGAAACCGACCAGATCAAGCTCACCGATTTTGGCATCGCCAAACTCTATGGCGGCACCAGCGTCACCTCCGATGGCAGCGTGATGGGCACCGCCGACTACATGGCGCCCGAACAGGCTCGAGGTAAACAAATCACCAGTCGTTGCGACTTGTATAGTCTCGGCAGTGTGCTCTATGCCCTGGTCACGGGACGGCCCCCTGTTGCCGGCAAGACGCTGACCGAAGTCATTCACAACCTGATGCAAGAGAAGCCAATTCCGCTGCGCAGGCTCGCGCCGGATACCCCGGACGAACTCGAAAACATTGTGATGCAACTGCTGGAGAAAGATCCGGCAAATCGAATTCCGACGGCCATCGCGGTCGCCAATCGCTTAAAGGCAATGGAGCATGCCCTGTCGATGGAAACGCGGGTTGATCTTCCCGCAGCCGAGGTCGACGAATTTCAGTTGCAGCCATTGGATGTGCCCACGCCCAGTTCGCGGCCCACTTCGCGCGGGCTCAATTCGTCTCCCACCATCGATATGCCGGCCAGTGGGCCGCACTCTGCTTTGGTCAGCGGCGAAATGCCGACGCTCATCACCGGTCCCAATCCCAGTCCACTCGCGGGTATGCCGACTCAAGCCACGGGCAATGCTCCCGTGTCGCCATCTCAGGCTGCGCAACGTCCCGGTGGCAACGAATACGAACTGGCACCACCGGTCAAAACAACGCATTTCACGACGGTTAGCGAAGACGAGCTGCGCCGTAAGTATTCACCTACCGATAGCAGCCATTCCAACTTGCTCGATTGGGCCAAGCTGGGTGGCGTGCTCGTGGCCGCGCTCGTGGCCCTCGGGATCTTTACATTTGTCATGACACGGCCCCCTTCCGCCGACAAGTTGGCGAAGACCATTCAGACGGCCGTCGATGCCGATGGTACCGAAGGGCTCATTTCGATCGAATCGGATCTCACCAGCTTTATCGATCGGTTTCCTGACGATTCGCGAACCGAGCAAATGCAAGCCTATGCGAAAGAGCTGGAACTCTATCGACTGCAGCGGCAATTCGACCGGCGCTCGAAACGCAGCGACGATGGCCAGGCCCTGTTGCCGATCGAGCGCCTCTTGCTACAAGCCCAGCGGACCGCGCAGTCGGATCCTGTCGCAGCCCTGCAACAGTTCGAGGCGATTGTGACGCTACTCTCCGGCGACCGAGATCCAGCGGCGACCAAGGCCGATGAAGTTCTCACTGCCCGCTGTGTGGAACTAGCCAAAAAGCAAATCGAGCAATTGCAGAAGACGAGTGGCGAGACCCAGCAACATCAGCTGGCAATGATCCGCCGGCAACTCGACCGGGCCAAGGAACTCGCTGGTCAAAAGCCAGCAGAAGCGGCCGAAATACGTCAGAGCATTGTCACGCTCTTTGGCGATAAACCCTGGGCTGCGGAACTCGTGAGCGAGGCGCGAACAGCGGCCCAATGAGGCCGTGTGCGTCACTCTCGCTACTGCCAATTCGTTCACTAATCGTGTAAGATATGGCCTGCGATATAAATCGTGATCTACGCACCTCGTAGACGCGATGGAACGTGCCATTCAACCTGCAAATTCTGAGACTGAAATGTTCGTATCTGCCCTCCGCTGCTTCCTTTTGCTCGTGTTGTTTCCCTGCTTGCTGCTTGCGCAGAACGCTGGCGAAGTTCAAGGGATTGTTAAAGAGAAACCGACAGCGGGCCGCTTTGTCGAAACGCCGCAAGGCTTCATGGTTCCCTACGAAGCCAAGCTGCCGGGGAGCGACATTGTTTACCGAATGCAGCCCATTCCAGGTGGCAAGGTAAAAGTTGGCAGCCCGGACAGCGAAGCTGGCCGCCAGCCTGACGAAGGGCCGCAGTTCGAAGTGATCATCGAGCCCTTCTGGATCGCCGAGCGGGAAGTGAATTGGGCTCAGTACAAGTACTACATGTCGATGCACGATCAATTGAAGAAGCTCTACGAGGCCAAGATTCGTCCCGTGGCGGATCCCAAGAGTGAACTGGTCGTCACGGCACCCTCGAATCTTTACGATCCCACCTTCACCTTCAAGCAGGGGGCTGATCCTCAACAGCCTGCTGTCACCATGAGCCAGTTTGCTGCCAAACAGTTTACGAAGTGGCTCAGCGGCACTTCGGGGCAGTTCATCCGTTTGCCCAGCGAAGCTGAATGGGAATATGCCTGTCGCGCAGGAGCCACAACGGCGTATCACTTTGGCGACGATCCCAAGGACTTGGGCATCTACGCCTGGTTCTTGGATAACGGCAACGAAACAACACACCCCGTCGGGCTTAAAAAGCCGAACGCTTGGGGCCTGTATGACATGCATGGCAATGTCGGCGAATGGGTCTTGGACGAATATGTGGCCGATGGCTACAAGGCTCACGCAGGCAAGACGCTAACGGTCAAAGAGGCGATTCAGTGGCCGACGAAGCTTTTTCCTCGCGTCGTGAAGGGTGGCGGCTGGGATGATGAAGCAGCCAATTGTCGCGTGGCTGCTCGTCAGCAATCGGACGACGACAGTTGGCGTGGCGAAGACCCGAACTTTCCTCAAAGTCCGTGGTGGTTTACCAGCGAACCAGCCCTCAGTGTCGGCTTTCGCCCGATTCGTCCGCTGCATGTTCCCGCGACCCAGGCCGAACGCAACAAGTACTGGGATGCAGACATCCAGCAGATTCGTGACGACGTGAATCAACGCGTTGACAAGGAAGGTCGCGGCGCGCGAGGGATTGCCGACCCTGACTTGCCGGCCGATATCAAAAAGCTGGAAGCCCCGAAATAGCTTCCGCTGTGTATCGTCACTGTTGATCGTTCCCTTGGCCACGTCTTGCTAGCTGGGATTCTGCGCTATGGCTCGCAATGCACAGTTGATTCGCCAACACCGACTGCTGCAGATTTTGGAAGCCTATCGCTTTGGCCGGACGTTGGACGAACTGCGTGACGAGTTGGTGGAACTGCTCGGAATCGGCTCGTTACATCCCCGCAGCGTTCGTCGCGATCTCGAAGCGTTGCAAGCAGCGGGCATTGATATCGACGTCAGCGAGTCTGCTCGCGGTGCCATCTGGAAGTTCGGTCCTCGCGCCCGCAGCGCGGTGAAGATCACTGCTTCCGCTACCGAACTGATCGCACTTTCGCTCAGTCGCGATCTGCTGTACCCACTCGCCGGAACGCCCTTCTGGCAAGGGATCGAATCGTTTTGGAATAAGCTGCAAGAGGAGTTGCCGCCGGCCGTTCGCAAGCATTATCAAGAGTATCGCCAGACGCTTTATGTCCGCGGCATGCCGGCCAAGGACTACCAAAAACAGCATGGCATGCTGGGTTCGATCCATCGCGCGATCCTGGAACACCGCGTGGTGGAGATCGAGTATCAGCCTCCGGGCAAGGATGTGCAGAAGCGGCAGATCGAACCCTATGCCGTCGTTTTTTACAACAACAGTTTGTATATCCTCGCCGCTGCCCGCGAGATTCCCGCTGGCCAGGAACGCATTCGGCACTTGAAGTTGGATCGCTTTCTTAAAGCGGTCGCGCTCGATGAATGGTTTCAATTGCCGGCCGATTTCAATCTGGAAGAACACCTGGGGCAAGGGACGGGTATCTTCTCGGGCGGCAAGCCGCGCGACTTCAAGATTCGAATTACCGCGCGTGGTGCCCGCTGGGTAACGGAAGATCCTTGGCATCCTCAGCAACTGGTCGAACCACAGCCCGACGGCAGCATTTTGCTAACCGTGAAAGCAGCTCACGAACTCGAGATCATTCCTCGCGTCCTTTCGCTCGGCAGCGAAGCAGAACTGCTTGCTCCCGAATCGTGCCGCAAGATGATCGCCGGCGTGCTGCGACAAGCGGCCGCTCAATACGGCCCAGGCAGCTAAACTGGCTCTCAGGAAATCACTACCGCTTTGTCGCTGTTCAGAAACAGCAGGCGGCCGGTCACTTTTTCGAGCGGCAGTTCGTACAGCTTGGCCACCGCTTCGCGGTAGGCTGTCACTTGCGGCCGATAGAGTTCAATCTTTTTCTCCAAGGCATTCTTGCCGTCCACTTCATCCGTTTTGTAGTCGATCACTTCCGCGCCGATTCGCTGAGTTCCCTGCCACTGCACAACCAATCGGTCGATAGCTCCGCTAAGCAATCTCTCACCATCTCGCAGGGCAAACGTCCGCTCGCGCAGGACAGTAAAACTACAAGAGCCAAGTTCCTGCGAGCGCGTGGGATTCTCGGTGACCAAGGCCTGGCGGTAGGTCGTTTGCGAAAGTGCCTGATGCAGCGATGACTTCTTCAAGATCTCGAAGAAGCGGGCGATCGCCTCGTTGAGATTAATGGAAACGCCGAGCGCATCGGAAACTTGTTGCTGAGCAATCTTGCGCAGCAACTTTTCACTGGGCAGGCCTTGCTCAATCCATTCGACTTGTTCTAACCAGGCGTGAAACAAAGTTCCATACAGCATGCCGACGGACGAAGGCTTGAATAGTTCGGCCAGCTTCAGGCGACTGCCCCCTTCCAGCTGAGAGGGTGCAACTCGCTCCAGGCGAGGCGGCAACTTGCTTACCGCTGCCAATTGAATGGGGGCCGGTGGTGTCGAAGGAAGCGCAGATGGCAGTTCATCGAGCAAGCCAGTAGACGATCTGCTCTTCAGCAGTTGCCGCCAGTTGGGCCGGCCATGTTCAAAAAGTATCTTCTCTCCCGTGGCTGCAACACTCAGGGCCAGCGATGCTCGCAATAGCCCGGCGGCTGTCTTCGGTGGTTTCTTTTCGGAAGGCTTGGCGGGTTCGATAATCATGTGCATGGCATGCACGGCCCGAGTGAGGGCGACGTAGAGCACACACAGCGATTCATCGACTTTTTGCCGCAGATTGGCATCGAACAGTTTCTGGAAGTCCTCGGGCAAAAGATTGCGCAGCTGCTCGTTCGCATAGCGACAAACCACATTCACCGGCTGCGCCAGACCCGAACGACCGGTAACGAATGGATCGGGCTGTCCCGCAATCGCCCCTTCGAGTTCGGGCAGTACGACGATATCAAACTGCAGACCCTTTGATTGATGAATCGTCATCACGCGAATCTGAGCAGCCTGCGGATCAGCGACTTTTTCCGCGGCGACCAGGTTCACAAAATCCGAAGTGCGCAGCGAACTGCGAGGCTGGTACCCAAACGCAAGTTCCACCAGTTGTTGCAGGCGGGTCAAGTCGCGCCGGTCGCAACTGGGGGCGAGCCACTTCGCCCACCGATAGACCACCGCGCCGTAACCTTCGTCGAGTAACTCTCGCCGGAGTTGCTGCGCCAACCGAGCGACATCAGCAGGAAACGCCTTGGTCGTCAGTTTCAACTGAGTACCAAGTGGACTCGTCGCCACGTGGTAACGGCGGGCGGTGTCACCGGGATGATCGATGATCTGCAGCAGCGAGAGGATCAGGCTCACGGCAGGAGAATCCGAAAGTGGATTGCCCCCCTCTTCGCTGGCCTGCACGTCGAGCTTGCGCAGCAAGTAGATGAGCTCGGCGACCATCGAGTTGGAACGAACGAGAACGCCAATCGAACAACCAGGCGCTTGCCGCGCGAGCTCGGCAATTCGCTTCGCGACGAATGGACTGTGTTGATCCTGCGTCGCAGCGTCATCGGTCGGAGCGGGAGAAGTTTCGAGCGTGACATGGCCAGGCATGTCGTGGTGGACAGTGGTATGCGGCGGGAACGCTCGTTCCCAGACAGTGACTCCGGCTTCATATCGGTCGAGGGACGGATGCTTTGTGAGATTCTGGAACACCTGATTCACGACATCGATTACGGGCTGCGAAGACCGCCGACTCTCCGCCAACTGGGCGTTCTCCAGTCCGGTTAACTCTTGCTCGAGAGCGCCAAAGATCTCGGCCAGACCACCGCGCCAGCCATAAATGGCTTGCTTGACGTCTCCCACGCAGAACAGCGAGGCCTCTTTCTTTTGCGCAGTGATCGCCCGCGCCAGCGGCCGCAGCACTTGCCACTGCGTGAGCGAAGTATCTTGAAACTCGTCCAGCAGCAGGTGGTTGAGTCGCCCACCCATGCGAAACGACATATCCGTGGTGGTACCTTGATTGGCTGCGGCGAGTGCTAAAGTCACATCATCGAAACGGAGCAAGCGGCGCTCTCGCTTCAAGTGGTGATACTCGGCGTCGAACCGATTCAGCAGTTTGAATGTCGCCACCGTTTGCTGCGCGAGGCGTTTCAAGAGCACGCTCTGCGCATGATCGATCAGCGCGCGATACGGACGGACGACATCGTCGGGCATCTCCCAGGCATAGTATTTTTCCACGCCAGCCGCGATCTTGCCGGCCAGGCCGGCGGCAATCAAGCTTTCCCAGTCACCAGTCTCGGCGTTGAGCAGATCCTTCTGCCAGGCAGCAATCGCCCGCTTGTCGGTCGGCAGGTTGATCTTCCGCAGTTCACCAATTGTTGCTTCGAGCTGATCAACAGTGAGGGCCGCGGTGGGCGAGAGCCGGTTCCAGGCCTCTTCGCTGGTTTGGCTATACAGGCTGTAGAGATCGGATACCGTACCGGCAATCAAATCGCTGACGCCGCGGTGGGTTTCGCCCTTCGTCAGCAGGTGGAGCAGCGCCAACAGCTCTTCAAGATTCTCTCGTTCGAGCACGCGTTCGATGGCTTCGGCCTGCAGATCGGAGTCTTCCTGCGCTTCGCCGATCCGCCAGCCCGCGGGCAAACCGAGTTCGAGTGCAAAGGCGCTGGCGAGTTGAGCGAAGTGACTATCGAGCGTGCCGATACGCAGCCGATGCTGATTTGTGAGCGTGGTCAGCAACAGTTCGCGGCAACGAGCCTGACTTAGTTCGGGCAGCTGCAAAGCCTTGCTCAAGGACTGACTGGCTTTGCGATCGACGGCGGCCTCGGCGAGCCGAAAGAGCACTCGGTCGAAAATTTCACCTGCCGCTTTGCGAGTGAAGGTCGTCGCCAGAATTTTATCGGGCGCAACGCCGGTGGCCAGCAGTTTCAGATAGCGATTCGAAAGCTGATAAGTCTTGCCTGTGCCTGCGGAAGCGCGAATGAGTAAGTGCGGAAAAGGCGATGTCATGGTGCCACCTCGCGCGAACCGAAGATCCGGCTCAACGAGCTGTCCTGGCAGATGGCCGAGAACTCATCCTCGTAACTCGGTGGTGTTTCGTTTGGCGGCCAGAACTGTTTGAGTCGCAGCGCACGAATCACGGAGCGGGCTTGCTCGTCGGCCGATTCCAATTCGTCGCGCGACCACTCGGCAATTCGCTCGCCAACGCCAGCAGGGTCCTTGGGAAGATTGACATAACCCAATTGGACACCTTCCGGTCGCACCACAGCGTCGAAAGGAATGTCTTCATACAAGTGCCGATAGAGTGGCAATTGCAGATCGACCCATTCGCCCGCTTTGCGATGGACCGCCTCCGGCGTTTTCGCCGTATCGCTGGTTTTGTAGTCGAGAATGCAAAGTGTGCGTTGGCCCGGGTGATAATCAATGCGATCGATGCGGCCGGCGAGTGTGACGGGAAGGTCATCGACTTGCCAGTTCACTTTCCACTTCTCTTTCGTGTCGATGGTCTCGCTGAAGACGATCTGCCAGCCGGCAGAGGTGCGAGCCGCTTGCCAATCGGCGAAGGCCCGCAAACGCATTCTCGCTTGTTCGATTTGGACGCGCACCGCAGCGCGGGCGTGACGCGGTCGGCAACGAACCCCAGCGATGGCATCGAGTCTTTCATCGAAATAGCTGCGCAGTTTGTGCGGATCGGTGCTGCGATTGACCTCTTCTTGACGACCGAAGTCCTGCAAGACGTCGTGAATCAGATTGCCGAAGGCCGGAGCATCGAGTTCCGCCGCCTGATCGGAATGAGCTTGCAGCCTGAGCACGTGTCCCAAGTAGAAACGATAGGGACAAGCGAGATACGAACGAAACTGCGTGACCGTGATCTCCTTTAGCTCCCAGTCGCTGGCATCGGGCCGAGGAATCTCACGCGTGGAGTGAACAGGAATGATGCCCGCGGGAGCAAGCAGGTTGGGACGAGGCGCGGCCGGTGGCGGTGGCGAAAACCAACGCATGGCTCGTTGAGCGACCTCTTCCGGCGTGCCAGTAAACAGCAGGCGGCTCGGAGCAAGTGGGTCGCGCTTGGTATCAAAGCGCGCGGAAATCAACTTCAGGCTGGGGCGTGAGTGCGCGAGGACCTGCAGGGCATAGGCATCACGAGCATAGCGCCGATCGTCGTGCAACAGGCCCAAATCTCGCCGCAGTGCATCGGGAAGGAAAGCGTCATTTTTTTGCGACTTGGGAATGAAGCCTTCATTCACGCTGGTAATAACGAGCGCGGGAGAGTCATCCAGTGGCAACTCTAGCCAACCGAGGATTTCGACCGCGTTCGAATCTGGAGGAGGCGAAATCGCCGCTTGCTCCAGCGACCGGAAGGCCAGCGCCACAGCATCGGTCAACCGCATTACGGGTTGCATGCTGGCGGGCAGGTTCTCCAAGGCAGTGAGTGCCGCTTGGACTTGCTCACAACAGGAAAGCAGGTATCTGCCTGCTAACTCGAAGCGATCGACGATGCGATGGCCGTAGACTGCATCGAGCAGCCGGCTGCAGTGCTTCATCCAGACGCCGACCGGTTGGGGCTTGGTCGGCCACGTTGCGAATAACGATTCCAGCGTGCCCACGAGCGTGTGCATGGCGTGAGCAATCACATCCTTCTCATCGCGCTCGACAGCCGCCAGCAAGTCTTCGCCATCGAGCCACGCCGAGAGCCGAGCAGCATAATGCTGGTCGAGAATGGTTGGTAAGTCGTAAGCTAGCTGCTTCGACTTCAATTGCGTCCGCAGCCAGTCGTACAGATCGGGGTGCCTCACGCAACTGGCAAGGTCGGCGAAGCGACGTCGTTCGGCATAGTCGGTAACGACTTCAATCAGGCGGTAGGGCGCTGATTCTGCGACTTTCTTACCTTCCACCCAGCGCGCGGTGAGGCTGTACTGTTGAAGCTCGCGCTGCAGTTGCGGTACGAAGGCCTCATCGGCAACGCCGACGATGATCTCGTCGGCGGCATAGCGACCGCCAAGATCTCGCAGCCAATGAGCGACGGCATCGGCCTGTTCGGCCGGACCTTCGACGCGCATCAACTGGCTTTCGTGCAGCGGTAAAGGCAAAGCCTGCCAGGCTTCTGGCACGAGGCAGCCATGGCTATCGAAGCGTTCGACTTCTTTCTCGGGAGCGACAATCAAGGCAGTAACCTGCGGCGCGACGAGGTCGAGCATCTTTCGCAATGCGGTGTTCATGTCGACCATGCCGAGCAGCAGCACATCGCAGTCGGTCTGGGGCTCTTTTTTCTCGATGGCCACGAGGCGCGCGGTTTGAGCATCCCAAACCTTCAACTCGTCGAGCTTATACAGGTATGCCAGTTGCAATTTTCGCAAGGTTTCCCAGCGAGCCGTTTCGGAGAATCCTTCCCAGGATTTCGAGCGCTCCAGCACGGCGGCAAAGTTAAGTCCGTCGGCAGCAAACTCGGCGTGCTGGCGGCGAAACATTTCGGCCAGTTCCAGCCAGCGAATCGGGTCGTCGACTGCAGGGGGATGCGGAACTAGCGGGCGCAGCACCGCAGGGGGCGTGTGCTGGAGGATGTTCATCCAGGCCAATTGTTGAATCAAAGACGATGCGAGGGGCCGTTGCGGCTCGTACAACAACTCGGGCAACTGACCTTCCGTAACGATCTGCGGCGGCATGAACAGCAGTTTCTGTTCTTCTGCCCGCTGAACCAGCAGTTCCAACAATCTTCTTCCTGCCCGCGAACCGGGAACGACGAGAATCACTTGGGACAAATCGCATTCGCGCGCGCGGGCATAGCGGTCCAGCACGTAGTCGGTTGCGGCTGTGAGTGCCGCTTTTTTCCAGCCCAAGAATACCCGCTGAATTGCCATCCGTTGTCCAACTAGCGAAGATCGGTCGCGAACTGCGAATCTCTTAACGTAGGAAACCACAACCCCAGTTGGGAAGTAGGCAGACCGACCGAGTCTGTGAACTCGCCTCGGCGAAGCGCCATTTGCGAGCCCCATTCCACATTCTTCGCGTGGTGCGTGACTAGTCTGGTCACGGAGTATAGGGAAAACTTTTCGGAATTCTCGTGCGCGGCGTGACCTAACTAGTCACGGGCAGGTCATCTAACTTGAAGAGGTGCCTCTGCGCGCCGGCGCTGGTTGGTCTTTTACATCTTGGTTGGATCGCAGAGCGAAGATGATCGCTGTAATCGCCTTAATTCAGGGTGAAATGTCTTAATGTCGTTATGCGGTACTGTTGTTCTGTTGGCGACCAAATACTAAGTGATTTAAACAGCAACGATGAGACACACCTGTGGATTAATGCGTGAGTCAAAGTTGGAGTCGACGTAAGTTCCAACGCTCGGAAACGGTGGGTGTTCACAAACCCTGGGGGTTTGTGAACACTCAGGCGCGCCAAACCCGAGAGATACTGCAGGTCGCGTTCACAAACCGGCCCGGTTTGTGAATACCGTTTTCCCGGTGCACGGTCCCGGATAAGAGACTTGCGTCGATCGACGGGCGAGATTACCGACGGCGGCGATTCAGCGGCAAAGGGTAGGAGTCGAGCGATGATTCTCGCTCGGTGCTCCAGAAAAGTTGCAGCAGTGCTGCATCGTACAGGTCTGACTGAATCGTTGATGCGACCGAATCCGCTGCCACAGCAGAAGTCGTCGTTTCGGTAGGTGGAGAGTCGATCTGTGGAACAAATTCGCCTGCAGAGGAACTGCCGACACTTGGAGGGTCGATCGCGCTAGGCGATGAACTTGCCGGTGCCGGGATCAGAATTGATTGGAGCGACGGCGCGACAAAAATGTAGTCGTCACCCGTCAGGCCATCGACGTGAAGCTCGCTTGGAGTGGGAAAATCACCCAGGATTCGACCGCTAACTCGCACGCGAACTTGGGTGGAACTGATCGGGCTGACGTAGATGTAGTCGTTGCCGGCCGTACCAAAGACTTCCAAGCGACCAGCGGCAGACGTTGCGGTAGCAACGACGCCGGGTGGTGAATCGGGACCAGCGGTGACCATGAGTAGACCGTCGACACCGGGGTCATTCGCGGCATTGGTCGGTGCGGGAATGAGCGTGAGAAAGCCTTCGTTCAACTGCGTGGAACGAGCCGGATCGTGCGAAGCGGCCGCCAGGTTGATCGCAGTGCCGCCGCTGGGAGCCGTCGACTTGACGCGGGCGTGCAGTTTGAGGAACTCGCCGATGAACTGACCTTCCAGCGGCTGAGAACCGGCGGTGGAAATGAAGATGCGGCCTGCGAGTGGGTCGATGCGTGCAGCGATCAGCCAACTGCTGCCGAGTAACTCGCCGACCGTCACGCTGGTGACATCAAGGACGGTGGGATCGTAGTAAATCGCCAGGTCGGCCGACTCTAGTCCGTTGCCGGAGAGATCGACAATGCTGTCGATATTCACCGGAATGATCAGTTCGTCACCGGCTGTGGCGGCGAGATTGCTCGGAATGCTCAGCTTGGGATCGGGGCCGCCCATGACGAGCGAAACAACACCGGGCGGTACTTCCGGAACCTCGGCGACTGTCAGCGCGGCTGCCACCTGCAACATGCGTGTGACATCGAACGACGAGATCGTTCCGTTTCCCGTGATGTCGCCGACAATGCGGGGATCGAGCGTGGGGAAGACTGCAAAGCCATTGTCGAAACCCACAGCAATTCGCGCGATGTCGGTGGCATCCTGCGCGCTCAAAGTCCCGTTCCCCGTCAGATCGCCGAAGTAAGCAGCGACATGCAGGCCGTCGTCGTCCAAGCCGGGAATGCCGCCCGCATTGAGCGAAATGGTCGTAACATCGAGCACCTGCTTTTGCAGGTAGGGAGCCGTGGCGGGAACTTGTGCTTGCAGGTCGATAAACCGCGTGGTGCCACTGGCGAGTGGCGTGGGACTGGTGAACTGAATGACAGCCACGCCGGGTGTCGTGGTGTTGATGCTTACCGCCGCACCGACAGGCAGGCCGTTGGCAACGGTTGCACTCGAAATGTGAAGGAGTGCCGGGTTGTAGCGGATTTCGAAATTGGCGGAAGTGATTCCACCACCATCGCTGAAGGAGATTGGCAAGCCGGAGGTGGCCGCTGCCGGCAGGTTGACATACTGCAGCGGTCCACGGACGAAGTTGGGCGCTTGAATGGTGACTGCGTTGGCGGGACTGGCAGTAATCTCAAACGATCGAACAAAGTCGGCTCCATCCGCTCCGTTGGCGTCGCCATCGAGCAAGAACCCCTCCGCATCGCGGAAGCCGTCGTTGGCACTTCGCAGCGTGAGGGTGTAAGTGTCTGCCGGCAAGCGACCATTCGTGGCAACGAACGTGATTCGCTGCAAATTGGCTTCCATCACGAGCGAACCGGTGACGACTCCCGTTGTTGCTCCCACGAGCGTGACATCTGAAGGGCCACTGCCGCCGGGCTGAGTGGCGTAGAGATTCAGCGGCGCGGGATCGAACGGGCGCAGAAAATCGATGACGGCGCCGGTTGAAGTCGCGACAAACGAAGAGACGATAAATGTCGGCGGGGGCGGATCGATGGTGATGATAAAGGTCTGCACCGCGCTGGACGTGGTTCCGTCGAAGGCGATAACGCTGATCGTCGCCGAGCCAGAAACTCCTCCCAGCGGAGCGTAGGTCAGTGTCCCATTATTGGCGACAGCCGGAGCGGTAAGAAAAAGCTCAGGCGCGGTATTGCCAACGATTTGGAAGGTCACCGTTTGGCCAGCTTCGTCGCTGGGCCCGGGCGAAATATTCTTGGCCCAGGAATGAATGGTTTGCGCCGCAGAACCGAAGGCAACCTGAAGGTTGCCCCCCTTAGTAAACGTGGGGGCATCGTTTACCGCAGTGACATTGATCACAAACGAGGTGATTGTCGTACCATCGTCCGCATTGTGTAGCACACCGTCGAAGCCGGCATCGCGCACGCTCACCGTAACCGCCGCAGAACCGTTGGCATTGGCGACTGGTGTGAAGGTGAGACTGCCCGTGGCATTGGTGCCCGAGTGAACAACGTTCACGATGGGGATGAGGGCTGGATTGTCGCTGACGGCTGAGATCGCAAACGCCTGTGACTCCGATCCGGCTGACAGCCCCGCCAGCGGAATGGAAGTCAGGGTCACATCTTCCAGAACATTGACGGTGCTGAGCGGGGAAATCGTCGGCAAGGTATTGGCAAGCAAAGCCACATCGTTGCCATCGCCGCCAATGTAGGTGATTCGCTTAAGGACGCCATTGACTGCGAGAATTGCTCCTTCGGGAAGCCCGGTGAACCGGCCGACAATGGGCTCGCTGCCATCGTTGTTCACGATGATAAAGCTGTCGTTCAGCGAGGGAGCAGAACCGGTAAGGATTAGATCCAAGCCCATTAGATTCAGCTGGCCCGCGACATTCAGTTGTTGATGCTGGATATCCGGGGTCAGACCATTGATGGCCAATGTTAGATCGTCGCCACTGCCGAATGAGAGCGTGCCTGCGCCGGTGACAACATCAACGCCGCTCGTGGCGAAGCTAATGCTGGTTGCTGGGTTCAGCACGACGTTGCCGCCAGCAGAATTGAGCGTGCCGGTTGTGAACGAAATGGCTGCGCCGGAATTGAGGTTCAATGTGGTTGCCGCAACGCGATTGATTGAGCCGCTGATCGTGAGTGCGCCGGAGGTGCTGCTGCCAAGGACGAGCGTGCCGGCTGTAACCAGATCCAGTTCCGCATCGGTCAGGCCGAGTGTTGTCAGGCTATCAGCCGCGCCCAAGTCGATTCCGAAGCCCGCCGTTTTGGGTTGGAGTGTCACCGTTCCGGCCGTAGCAGTTACCTCGGCGGCACTCGCCAGGTTCATGCTGTCTGCGGTTAATTGCACGTTGCCCAACGTGCTGACAATGGCACCACCGCTGACGTCAATAGTATGAAAGTTGCCGGACGTCGTTGTCGTTGGCTGAGCGGCCGAGAGCGAAATAGCTCCGCTCTCGCTACGCAAACTGGAACCAGTTGCCAACGAGATTTTCTGTTGCGCGTCGAGCGAAATTTGCCCGGTACCACTCACCGCCAAATCACTGGTGGCAATCGGCAGGGCAATCTGCCCAGCGGCGAACGCAGAGATGCTTTTGTTCGCGGCAAGCGTGATCGCGCCGTTAAAGTTGAGAGATCCAAAGGGGAGTAGAGTTGTTCCTAGTTGCAGATTTGCCGTCAGGTCCGGCAATGCCGCGAAAGCAATACTGTCGGCCGCACTGCCGCGGTTCAAACTGAATGCCCCGGTAGGATTGGTAAAATCCGTCGTGACGATCGTGCTGCCGCTGACCCGAGACAATCCATTGCCGTTGGTGCCGTCGTCCTCAACCGTGATCGTGTTGTTAACCGCTGGCAAGTTGAGGCTGACGTTGGTGGCGGTGCCGCTGTTGACGATCGCTTCCAAGCCCGTGTAGGTAACCGTGCCAAAGTTGCCGAGCACGACATTGCCGTCGCTGGCAGGACCGTAGTTGTACGCAACAGAACCTTGGCTGCCGCCGCTGAGGATTAGTTGATCGCCGCTATTCGTAACGGGCAAACCTCCGTGGAATCTCAACCCACCTGTAGGGATGACGTCGCCGCTCGCCAGGTTGAGCGTCACGACGTCCGCGCCACCACCCAAGTCCAGTGTGATTGAACCCGTGGTGGCGCTTAGCGGAATTCGGAGGCGACGATTCAGGTTGGAGAGAAAGCTCGCGGGAGTTGTCGTCGGTGCCGAGACGAAGGGTTCGGCAGCGTCCGAGAACTCGATGTAGTTCATGCCGCTCACATTCACCAGCGAAACGGTGAGTGAGTTGGCTTTGCCAGCCGAGTCGCTATCGGTAATGGTTAGATCGCCACTTTGCAGCATCGCGGTGAGTGTGGCTGGAATCGGCGCAGTGAAGCCGCTCACCTGGGAACCAACACGAATTACACTGGTGCCGGCACCGATATAGCGAACGATAAAATCGCCGGTGGCTGCGTTGACGACAACTGGCTGCAGCGTCAAGTTGCTGGCCGTACCGACCGCGGATTGCTGAGCGTTGGTGGCTACGGTCCCAACGATGCCGACGCTTCCTTCGCCCCACGTAGCAGAGCCTGCGTTCGGAACGGTGGGGCTGTCAAACTGGCTATTACCGATGACGTAATTGCCGTTCGGCAAGATGGTGATCGGCTCACTGCCAAAGCCATCGCCAGCCGTCGAACCAATCAGGCTGTTCGAGGCCGAAATCGTGCCGACAATCGCGCTACTCGCGCTGGCAATGGTAATCGCCCCGATATCAACCAGGCCGCCATTGTCCCAGCTGCTATTCGGAATGAGCAGATTGCCCCCGGGCAATTCCAGGACACCACTGCCACCAATTCCATCACCGGCCGCTGTTCCCACCAGACTCGTCGCTGCACTGATGGTGCCCGTCACACCAACAGTGCCACTGCCCCACGTGATCGCTCCGGCATTGGCCAGGGTGCCGTTGTCCCATTGCGGTGTGGCAACAATGTAGTTGCCATTGCTGAGGGCTCGCACGTTGGAGAGGTCGCCAAGACCATCGCTCGTGTGATCGCCCACCAGACTATTGACCGCGCTGACGACGCCACTGCTCACAGCAGTACCACTTCTCCACGTGACCGCGCCCGTGTTCACCAGCGAACCGTTGTCCCATAGTGGCGAACCAACCAGATAGTTGCCGTTCGTCAGCGGCGTGATGTAAGCGCCCACCACATCATTGGATGAACTGCCGATCAGGCTGTTTACCGCAGAAACATTGCCCACGGTACCGGTCGCACCATTCCCCCAGGTCGCAGCGCCAATGTCGATGGGCCCACCTTGATCCCAAAGGCGACTGGACACCACGTAGTTGCCGTTGGTCAATGCAGTGGCACTACCATCACCTACAAAATGATTGGCACTTGTGCCAACCAGGCTGTTCGAGATTGTTGGAAAACCGGTGATGCCCACAGTGCCATTGGCCCAAGTAACAGCACCGGCGTTGGACACTGCATTGTTGTCCCACTCCGAACTGCTGACGACATAGTTGCCGTTGGTGAGTGCCGTAACGCGGCTTAAACCAATCCGATCATTGGCTCGTTCGCCTACCAGGCTATTCGAACTGGTGATCGTTCCCGCAATTCCCATCGACCCATTCGCCCAGGTGACAGCTCCTGCATCGACGATGCCGCTACGATCCCACTGGAAGGAATTGACCACATAGTTGCCATTCGTGAGCGGCGTCACTCCACCCATGCCAACGGTGTCATTTGCAGCCGATCCCACAAGGCTGTTAATCGCAGAAACCACACCCGAACTGCCTGTCGATCCGTTGGCCCACGTTACCGCTCCGGCATCAACCGTTACGCCATTGTTCCAATACGGACTGCTGACCACGTAGTGGCCATTGGTCAAACGCGTAATCCCGCCGACGCCGAGCATGTCTTCCGTCGTGCTGCCGACCAGGCTGTTGCTGCTGCTAACAGCACCGACCAAGCCGCTGCTGCCATTTGCCCAAGTCACAGCGCCGCGCAAACCGCCCCACTGGGAACTGCCGATCACGTAGTTGCTGTTGCTAAGGATCGTGATGCCATCCTGGCCAATCCGATCGTCGCTCGCCGAGCCGACAAGACTATTCGCGGCACTTACCGCGCCCGAAATGCCAACGGAACCATTGGCCCATGTCACCGCGCCCGTATCGGGGACCAGGCCATTATCCCAACCCGAAGCAATCGAGACGTAGTTTCCATTTGGTAGGGCCACGATGCTCCCAGGGCCTCCCAGGCCATCGTTGGGCGTGCTGCCGATCAAGCTGTTGCTCGAACTCACCACGCCACTAACGCCCGTCGTACCACTGCCCCACGTCACCGCGCCCACGGTGGGGCCGGTCGACGAGCCAATTCGCCAGTTCGACGAACTGACCACGAAGTTGCCATTGGCCAAAGCCACGACGCCGACGTTGCCAACATTGTCGAGATCGTGCGAACCACGCAGGGTGCTGATGAGTGCCCCTGTGGTGCCATTGAAGAGATACACGGCCCCGGAGTCGACTGCGTTGTAGTCATCGAACGGCGCGGTGATCACCACGTTACCGTTGGTCAGCGGAACCACCGAATGTCCGAACTGATTGCCGGGCGAAGGATTGGGGTCGATGAAATCGACGGCCATCACGCGCCGGTCTTCCAGGGCTTCGAAGAGCATCCGTCGGCGCGCACTTCGCCCCTTGGGCAGTACAGGCTGGTGCGCGGCCGAAGATCGGTTTGAACCGACCAGCTTCTGCCACAGTGATCTCCAACGACGCGACATGCATAACCTTCAGAGGCAGCGATTCAGAGTCATCCCACCAACAGGGCGGACGAACGAAAGCGCCGGGATAACCTTCGATTGTAGTCGAGGGCTCCCAAAATCACTCGCGTCTGGTCGCTTCCCTGGTCAAGATTTCGCATGCGATCTTGGGCCGGTCATGCCAATTTGTCCGATTATGCCGTTCCAGCTTTGGTGCGATAGTCTCTCTAGTGGTCGGCGGTCATTTGCGACTCCACCATTTGCCGGTAACGGCCGCTCCGGGCGAGCAATTCGACATGAGTGCCCGTTTCCACAACTCGCCCTTGCTCAAGCACGACGATCTTGTCAGCTCGGGCGATGGTGCTCAGACGGTGAGCAATCACCAGCGACGATCGGCCCCGCATCAGTCTTTCGAGACTTTGGTGGATGAGTCGTTCGCTCTCGGAATCAAGATTGCTGGTCGCTTCATCCAGAATCAGGATCCTCGGATTGGCCAGCAAGGCCCGCGCAATCGCCAGGCGTTGCCGCTGACCACCGCTCAAACGCACACCGCGCTCGCCGATAAGTGTCTCGTATCCTTTCTCGAGTTCACATATAAACTCGTGGGCATTGGCTGCCACCGCCGCCTCTTGAACTTGCTCCATGGTCGCACTTCGCGACGCGTAGCCAATGTTGTCCGCAATGCTGCCATCGAACAGAAACACATCCTGCTCGACGATTCCCAGCAGACCTCGGTAGTCGTCGACAGGCAGCGAACGCAGGTCGCGACCATCAAGATAAATGCTCCCCGCCGTGGGATCGTAAAACCGGGCGACTAGATTGCAGAGCGTCGTTTTACCTGCCCCGCTCCGGCCAACGAGGGCCACGACACTACCGGGCGCAATCTCCAAGTTAATGTCTTGAACCGCTGCTTGCTTGGCTGCGGGATACTGAAACGAAACATCGCGAAACTCAATGCGTCCCTGAACGGCACCGGCGCTTAACGCTGCCGTCGGCGGCGTGTGAGCCGTCTCGAGTGGTTCGCCCAGCAAGTCCAGCACGCGATCCAGCCCAGCGAGGTTATTCTGAAACGTCGTTGCACTATTGGCCAGCGTTTCCAACGGTCCCAGCAGCATCGTCAAATAGACAAGGAACATGGTGACGTCGCCGATCGTCAGTCTGCCTTGCAACACCTGCGAGCCGCCGTAAATCAACAGGGCGATCGACGAGAGCGGAATCATGACATCCCAGATCAGCTCAATGATTCGCGTCCACCACCACACGAACAACTGCTGTCTCGCCATCAAGTGATTGCCGGTCACGTAGCGGTGTGTTTCGTTCCGTTCGCGACCATAGGTGCGGACGATGCGAATGCCGCCAAAGGCCTCGGTGGTTTGCCCGTCAATGTCTTGCCGCAGCGAGCGAATATCCCGATACAGCGGCCGGATTCTGCTGATCCAGGTGCGATGCGTCACATACACGGCTGGCAGTAGCAGCAGGCCCCCCATCGTCATTCGCCAATCAACCCAGGTCAGCACCAGCAAACTGCCAATCAACTGAATGACTGCCCGCCACGGGTTGTAGATCATGCTGAAGACCAGTTCCGAAATCCCGCCGGCATCATCGCGCAGCAGACTCGTCGCTCCGCCAGATTTCAACTGATACACGCGGTGCAGCGGCAAGCGAACCGCATGCGCAAAGACACGCCTTCGAATGGCGACGTGCAAGCGATTGACGGTCTTCGTCGCCAACCAACGCCCGGTGAGAGAGACCACCGATGTCAGCAGCGAGACGCCGACGACGACAGCGCCGACCAAGTACAGCAGCTGATAGCGATCGGTCGGCAGCTGCCACTCTTGGCTCCACCAGTCCGGTAACGGCTTGTTGGTGAGGATATTGTCGATGACCAGCTTGGTTGCCAATGGCGGTACCAATTGCAGCAGCGTCGCCAGGGTTAAGGTCGCCAGAGCAATGGCAACTGGCAATCGATGCCCGCGCAGCAGTACTAGAAATTCACGCAGCAATTGACCGAACGAACGAGTCCGTTTGGTTTTCTTCTCCGAGTCATCCTCAGCATCGACCGCAGCCTGGCCGAGATTTCTCGCTCGCACCTTTTGCCGGTAGTCTTTGAATCGCTGGCTGCTGCTGGCAATCGTCATCGTGGTCTTCCGAAGAATAGGACGGCGCTAAATGCGCCTCCGTTAATCATCGGGTCCTGTCCTGGGTGGGCAAGGGCACTACGGTGTTCGTTTCCCGCGAAGTGTCTTGCTCTGAGGCGTGCCACCTACGATCATGGCTGCAGTCTCGCTTGTACTTCCTTCCTGTTTGGAGACTCCCACCATGTCGGTTCGCTGGGCCTTTTTCGCCCTTCTGTTCGGCTTCCTGCTGTCAATTTCCGCATTCGCGGCCGATTCACCTGCGCAGCCACCTGAGGGCTTTGTCGCGATCTTCAACGGCAAAGACCTGACCGGTTGGCACGGCGGCAAGACCGAGGATCCGCTTAAGCGGCTCGCCTTGTCCCCCGAGGATCGAGCCGAAGCCGACAAGAAGACACTCGCAGATATCAACATGCACTGGACCGTCGAGAACGGGGAGCTTGTCAACGATGGCAAAGGCCTCTACCTGACGACCGACAAGAGCTACGGAGATTTCGAGCTTCGCCTCGAATACAAGACAGTCGCCAAGGCCGACTCGGGCGTTTATCTGCGCGGCATCCCGCAGGTGCAGATTTGGGACTACACCAAGGAAGGTGGCAAATGGGATCGCCAGGCCGACAAAGGCTCCGGCGGCCTCTTCAACAATACGGGCAAGGGCAAGATCCCGCTCGTCTTTGCGGACAAGCCCTTTGGTGAATGGAATGCCTTCCGCATCACGATGGTTAGCGACCTGGTGACCGTGTACCTCAACGACAAGCTCGTCGTCGATCAGGCTCCCCTCATCAACTACTTCGACAAAACCAAGCCGCTCCTCAGTGAGGGGCCCATCCAACTGCAGACACACGGCGGCGAGATCCGCTGGCGCAATGTCTGGCTGCGCGAGATCCCGCGCAGCGCGAAGTGAGTGGCCAAGAGTTAGGTCGGCGTAAGTCGGAGCTGGCGAATCCAGTTCAAACAAAACTCATTCACAATCCGCCGGGTTTGTGAACACGGACGCGCGCCGCACCCGAGGAATACGGAGGGTGCTGTTCACAAACTGCCCCGGTTTGTGAAAGGCCCCCTGATTGAGCGTTTCGCTGCGGCTCGCCCCAATCTCAATCACTTTTGTTGGCGTATCCCAGCAGAAGCAAGATGCTGGCGACCAGTGGCACGACAATCCAGATCCAATACGAAATCCAGAACTCGATCGGCTGCCTGATGCGAGAAACAGAGTTTCGCTTGGAAGTAAAGTGGCCAGTTAGGACGCTCAGAATCTGACCGGCGGTGATGAGTAAATTGAAACCCAAAAGCATGGCCGCTTGAAACAAGTCAGCAGCATCGGTCCAAGTCGCTGCAATCACGGCCACGACCGCGAACAAATGAACGACCACAGCAAGCGACACGGCCAGTTTTGTAACTCGCGGATCGTGCTGTGGAAGTTCTTTTGTCAAAGTTGATTCGCAACTACGTCGCGTCAACGCTTTGCTATTTGTTTTTCTCGATCGCCTCGGCCTTCGACTTCTTCTCTTGCTCGGCCGACACATCTGGATTCGGCGTCGCATCGCCGTCGACCAGGTTCAATTCCCACTTGATACCAGCAAGGAGTGAATCCATATAGCGCTCGTCGGCCCACACCGCTTCGTTGTGACCCAGGCTCATGTGCATGGCCTTGCCTTCACCATAGTTCTTTACCCAGGCAATTGGCACATGGTACGGGCCTTCGCCGATTCGTGCCCGGACCTTGGCGGCCTCTTCCGGCTTACCTTTCTTTTCCAGATCGTTGGCTTGGTTCTTCAACTGCTCATCGATCTTGTTCGCTGACTTGGCCATGTTCAGGCTCATCAGCACGCGTACCTTGTCGGGCTGCCAATTCTTAAAGCGATAGATTTCGTCCTTGATCGAGAACTCTTCCCCCCAAGGCTTGCTGACCGGGTGCTTCGTATCGTGCACGCTAACGGTGACGGTGTCGCCGGAGCCCCAAGGATGCCCGTTGAATGTGCCGCCGATCATGTCCCAGTAAGGCTGATAATTGTGGTACGTATCTGCGGCCGAGTGGGTACCGATAAAGCCGTGCCCCTTCTTCGTCAGCCATTCTTTGAAGAAGTAATCGAGATCTTCCGGTTTGATCGGCAGATTGCCGGTCGTGTAGAAGAGGACGATGTCGTAGTTCTGCAGGTTCTCTTTCGTGAAATCCTTGGCGGCATCCTGGCTGCAATCGGCGCGAAACAGATTGCTCTTGATACCGAGCTCAGTGATCGCTTGCTCAGCCGGAGACAACTTGGCCTCCTTGCGGTTCACGCTGCCGTGCTTGAAGCCCGCGCTTTGCGTGATCATCAGCAGGCGATAGCCGCTGGTCTTCGGTTCGGGCTTATCTTGGCCAACCACCACACCCGCGCTGCACAGGGCCAGCAACGCCACCATCATTACGGAGAGACTTCGGTTCATGTGCGAGATTACCTGAGAAACTAGGAACAAACTATCCACTCACGCGCAGCAACATCCGCGCGGTATCTATCGTAAGCCACCGTTGCGCCTCTTGCACGCCGCACCACGATTTTTGCTGCCCGTGCCTTTGTTCCTTCATTTCGAACGGACAAAATTCAATACAATGCCGCAGAGGAATCACCATGACCAAAACTGCCATTGCCATTGCGGCCCACCCGGACGATATCGAATTCTTGATGGCGGGGACGCTCGCGCGATTGAAAGCCGCAGGATACGAAACGCACTATTGGAACCTAGCCAATGGCTGCTGCGGGACGACGCAGTACGACGTGCCAACCATCGCCCGTATGCGGCGCGAAGAGGGAATGGCTGCTGCAGCAGCCATGGGAGCCATCTTTCACGACAGCATCTGCGATGACCTGAGCATTTTCTATGACAAGCCCACGCTGGCCCGCGTCGCGGCGGTCATTCGAGAGGTATCGCCGTCGATCGTCCTCACGCACGCGCCGGTCGATTACATGGAAGATCACACGAACACTTGCCGTCTGGCAACCACGGCCGCCTTCACTCGCGGCATGCCCAACTTTGTGACGGACCCCGTGCGCACGCCGGTCGAGGGCAAAGTGACCGTCTATCACGCGCAGCCTTACTCGCACCGCGATCCGCTGGGAAATCTCGTTGAGCCCAAGCTGATGGTCGATGTGACGAGCCTGAAAGAGCACAAACGTCAATGGTTGTCGTTGCATGTCAGCCAAAAGGCGTGGCTCGACGAGAGCCAGGGGCTCGATTCGTATTTAGATACGCTCACTGGACTTGATGCGGAAGTGGGACGCATGTCGTGCGTCTTCGAGTATGCTGAGGGCTGGCGACGGCACATGCACATGGGCTTTTGCGATCCTGCGGACGATCCGCTGCGCGAAGCGCTCGGCTCGCACGTACTCGTGGCCGGTGTGCCGTCCCCGCAACCTCCGCCGGGCGAAGTCTAACGCCGCTCTCCGCCTTCCCAAGTATGACTCTCGCAACCTTCGACGATATCTGTCACGACTTCGATCAAACGCTGCTCGCGTGCCGAGAGTTGTATGTCAGCTCGGCCCATTTGTGCTTGGAAGAATGTCCGCACCTCGTTCCCAGAGAACCTGAAGCCTACATCGAACTGCTCGACAACTTGCATCGCGGGCTGCTCCTGAAAATCTTCTCGGCGGTCGCTAGTAGCGACCGTGTGTGTAGTGCCGCCGAACAGAAACTGGCCGCTCGACTTTTATCGCACGCGTGGCAAGAGGGGATGGACGAATCTCGCGTGCGCGACGTGCTCCCGCATGTGATGACACAGGCCAGTTCGCTAAACTGGTACAGCCTGGTACGGCCATTCGATGTGATGCCGCCGCTGCAACGCCGCGTGGGTGAATTAGAAACCATTGTGATGCGACTAGCCAATCTCACCGCCAAAGCCGATGGCGTGGTTTCACCCGTCGAAGCCGGCATGCTGCGGACGATTCAAGGTGAAATCGACCGGCATCTCAAGCTGATGCCCATTGATGATGTGCTGGAAGACCCTTCTGCCCATTCTACTCCCCGGCAACGTGATCGCCTTGCGAACTCGCAGCCCATCATCGTCGGCGCCTCATCAACGCCGGTGAAACAGTTGGAGCAGCCGCCAGGCACGCCTCAAGAGCAAATCGCCGCTGCGCTCGCCGAACTCGATGCGCTGATCGGCCTGGCGGCCATCAAGCAAGAAGTTCGCACTCTGGTCAATGTGCTGCAGTTACAACGCCAGCGCAAGGAGTTGGGTCTGCCGCAAACGCCCCTCAGTTTGCATCTCGTCTTTCGCGGCAATCCCGGGACCGGCAAAACGACCGTGGCCCGCATCATCGGTCGCATCTACTCAGCACTCGGCTTGCTCGAGAAAGGTCATCTCGTCGAAGTCGATCGAAGTGCACTCGTCGCCGAGTTTGCCGGTCAGACGGGACCCAAGACTCAGCGCAAGATCGACGAAGCAATTGGCGGTCTGCTCTTCATTGACGAAGCGTACAGCCTCGTTAATGCGGGACGCGAAGATCCGTATGGTCAGGAAGCGGTGCAGGCTCTTCTCAAACGCATGGAAGACGATCGTCATCGGCTGGCGGTGATTCTCGCCGGCTACCCCGAACCGCTCGATGCGCTGCTCAAAAGCAATCCCGGCCTGTCCTCGCGCATCAATACCAATCTCACCTTCGTGGACTATGGCCCTGGCGAACTCTCGCAGATCTTTCGCAAACTCTGCGAGCAGAATCAGTATCGCGTCGTCGGCGCGGCACAGGCTCGCCTGCTGTTGGCTCTGCGCTGGTTGCACGACGAGCGAGATGAGCATTTCGGCAATGGACGGCTCGTGCGCAACCTGTTTGAGCAGTCGATTCGCAGACTCGCCAACCGCGTGGCGAGTATCGCTCCGCTGACGAAGGAACTACTCACGACGTTCGAGGCTGATGATATTGCCGTGTCGGGCGTACCCGAGTCCGCCGTGAAGATTAATGCCGAAGATCCACCCAAGCTGCGGATCGCGTGCCCACATTGCGGCGCGACGGTGAAGACCTTTGCCAATTGGCTCGGCAAGATGGTTCGCTGCCCCAAGTGTGACGGGCGGTTTGTCGGCGAGTGGGGAGAACTCTCTGAGCCGGAAGCGTAAGCGCCCGGAGAGGTATTTGCGCCTACGCTTCCTTCCACACCCATCCCAGCGGAATGTTCAGTTCGTGCTCGGCGATCTTCGCCCAGGGTGTACCCGGGTGTTCGTCCTTCACCCGCTGTAGATATATGATGGCTTTTTCGGACATCTTTTGAATCGCACTACCTGTCTCGATTGTCGTGCCATTCTCCAGCAGCCATTCGCGACTGTTGGCATTCTCAAAGTTTTTGCCGCGCTTGAGCGCCGCGAGCATGGCGTTGTAGCCATCGAGTCGCACCTTGGCGGCGAGCGTGCGGCCAATCGCCAAGTCGAACTCAGCCTGCAATCGCGGACTGGTGAGCGCATCGCGATCGCCTTCACCGGCATTCAAGATGTTGTAAAGCTGATCGACATTGGGCGAATGCCGCGCGGCAAACTGCTGGGCGGTGTTCAGCTGCCGCTGCATTTGTGCTTCGTTCTTCTTTTCGAATCGCTGCGACGGCACCGCATCGATGCTGATCGGTTCCAGCTTGGCTGCATCGACGAGCGCTTGCCGGGCCTTGTTCTTGGCGAGCAACTGCTGATAGTCAGCCTGCGAGACGTACTCGGGTGCGTACTTAGCCGCGACCTTCGGATCGAAACGTAGTTCGCTGCCATCGGGCCAGAAGCGATGCCCCACGCCACTCACCCCGTATTGATAACGGCCTCCCAGCGGAGGACGAATGGCGATGAACTCGCCACCACTGGCCCGAGCCAGGCGCTCAAGCGCGAAAGGACCGAAGCCCGAATCGATCATGCTGAGATTTTCGCGCGAGCCATACTGATTGCCCCACATCTCAATATTGACGCGCTCCGACAGGACCGATTCCGGGCCATGCGTGGGATAGGTGTCATCGTCGGGCCCCTTCGACTTTGCGCCCGCGACTAGATACGGATTCGTCTGGCCCCACGGTGCCGGAGAACCGATTACGTAAACGGGAATTGCATTCTTTTTAAAGATCTCGGCGAGACCATCCACCTTGTCCGCATCGTTGCCGGCTTCATCGGTGATGACCACAAACATCACCTCGCGCCTGTCTTGCGTCCGCAGGGGCAGGTACTTGTCGATTGCCTGTTGAATCGCGGTGAAGGTCAGTTCCTTACCCGTCTCGGCAATCTTCACCTGGTCGAATGCGGCCTTCGCCTTTTGCCAATCACTGACAGGCGGATCGAGTGTGAACTCGATCTGGTCGTCGTACATCACGACGGCTGTGAGCAGGTTTTGCTCGGCGCCGACCGTAGCCTGCCGAATCTCGGGCGAGTCGTACATGGCTTTGGCGGCCTGGGTGCCATCGGTCACCAGCTTGCTTGCACTGGGCGTGCGGTCGATGATCCAGACGACTAACGTCGGGCCCACGTCGAGCGATGCTCGCACGGCGGCACTGATCCGCCGGATAGCAACTTCTTCCGGTTTGCCCGTGATGAGGGCCGTCGCCCGGCTGGCCTGAAACGAGCGTTCGAGGTCGCTGGCGTCACTCTGGATGGGCTCGCGACGCTTGAGGTTCGGGTTGGGTTGAACCGGCTTCGGCTTTTTCGACGGAACCAGAATCTTGCGATTCTTGTAGTCCTTCGTCTTTTGCTGACGCGATTCCAGCGATTTCATGCTCGCCTCTTGGCATCCCAACAGCGGGCCAATCACGACCAGCATCAGCAAGGCGACGAGCCAGCGGGGAGCAGCAAACACGGCAATATCCTTGATGGTTCTGGCAGAGATGCAATGCGAGCAGAGTTTTCGTTCAAAAAAGCATTCTAACGGAGAAATTCTAACAGGGTGCTGCGAAAAACTCACGCAGCTGTTCCGTCGCCAATTCGCAACAGTCGTTACAAAGGCGTTACCCCCCTGCTGGCATGTGGGGAGCTAGAATCGACTGCAGAAGCGTCGCTCCCTCGGGGGCAGCTAGAATGTTGGTGGCCTCCGAGTGGTGCGCCCAGGAAGCAATGATGAATGCCCGCACGATTTTGACCGTCGAAGACGATGCTGCCATTCGCCGCGGCATTGTCGATTCGCTGCGCTATGTGGGTTTTACCGTGTTGCAAGCCGGGCACGGTGATCTCGGCCGCGAGATGGCCGTGCAGCAATCGTACGACCTGCTGTTGCTCGATCTGGTTCTGCCTGGTTGTTCGGGGCTCGATATTTTGCGAGCCGTGCGCTCGACTCGTCCGACTCAGCCTGTGATCATCCTCACCGCGCGCGGTGAAGAGCAAGATCGAGTCGAAGGCTTACGCGCGGGTGCCGACGACTACGTCGTGAAACCGTTTAGTGTCAAAGAGCTTCTTGCTCGCGTTGATGCGGTGC
Source organism: Anatilimnocola aquadivae (assembly GCF_049819085.1). GTDB lineage: Bacteria > Planctomycetota > Planctomycetia > Pirellulales > Pirellulaceae > Anatilimnocola. The sequence continues at coordinate 5,685,345 of NZ_CP187419.1, read as the reverse complement.
TTCGCCGCTCCCCCGCACGACCGAGCGATGTCGAACAAATCGCGCTTCCGAGTGGTTCGGCCGATTTGGCTCGTCGCGAAGTTCGCTTCCAGAATGGTGAGCGAACAGAGCTCTCCGAGCGGGAAGTAGAACTGTTGCGTTACCTGGCCAGTCATCCGCAGCGCGCGATCTCGCGCGATGAGCTGCTCGCCAACGTCTGGCGAATCAATCCGGATGGTCTACCAACGCGCACCATCGATATGCACATCGTCCGCCTGCGCGAGAAGTTGCGTGATGATCCCGCTCAGCCTCGCGTGCTGTTAACCGTGCGTGGCAAGGGCTACATGTTTGCCAATTCCGAACTGTCGTCTTCTTAGGCTTGCTTTACTATGCGACGACCTTGGCACTACTGGGCAACCTTTTTATTGGGACTGGCCCTGGTCCTGCCCGCTTTCGCTTGGCTGACCATCAAAGCAATGGAGCTCGACCAGGCCAATGCGCTCGCGCGCCGTCAGGCTGAGTTGGAGCAAGATATTGGTCGCGCACTGTGGCGAATGGACGCACTGCTGACGCCCCTGCTCGCTCAAGAGGCCGCCCGCCCCGATTTTGTCTACCGCACGCGTTACGCCACGCTCGGCGAAGAAGAACCAGCATCGAAAGGTGCGAGCAAATCGCCCTTACCGGTGCAGACCTTGTCGCCTCTGGTTGCCGAGCCGCCCCCCTTTGTGCTGTTGCACTTCGAAGTGCTGCCCGATGGTTGCGTGGTCTCTCCCCAGGCTCCCGAAGCAAAAGATGCATCGTGGGCGCTGGCAAACGGCGCACAGCAGCAGACCCTTTCCGCCGCTGCTGAGCGTTTGCATGAACTGCAATTGGTGCTGGCTGACATGCCACTCGCCGATCAGTTGCCTCAGGAGACATTGCCCCTGGCTGGCATGGTTATCGATAACAATGCCGGCAACAACTTGGTCCAGAACAGCACGAATCCGCCGATCTACAACCGAAATTACACGCAGCCGAATGCTTATGGCAACAACCTCGCTCAGCAGCAAGTTCAGCCGGAGAATAACTCGCCAAGTCAGAATCCCGCACAGCAACCACTGCCGCCTCCCCAGGCCCCAGAACCTCCGGTGCAATCGAGTCAGATGGCCCGCGGGCCGGGACAAACGACTGGCCAGCAAGGTCGTCAGCAAAGCGACTTCAGCTACGAACAGCAACTGCTTCCTACGGGACGCGATGGCCAGCAACTGACTCAGGCCGAGACGCCGAATCAAGTGAGCCCCCGTTTTTCGGGCAGGTCGCAATCGCGCGCTGGCAACGATCTCGAAAATCGAGATGCGGCCTTGCAAGCATTCGCGCAGAAAGCCGTCAGCGAGCAACGGTTGAACCAACGCGTGGTGACGGAGGCAACGCCCGCGGTGGAAGGGGTGAGTCAGCCCTTGTGGCTTGGTGGTCGTTTGTTGCTTGCACGCCGCGTGCAGGTCGGCAATCAGGTGCGCGTGCAAGGTTGCTGGCTCGACTGGGATGCTTTGCAACAGCGGTTGAAGGACGAAGTGGCCGACCTGCTGCCGAATGTGGAACTGACGCCCGTCACCAGCACCGAGCCGATCAAGCTGAGTCGTCTCCTCGCCAGTTTGCCCGTGCAACTCACCGTGCCGATGCCCAATGTTTTGCCTGCACCCTTTTCGCCGATTCGTGTGTCGCTGCTCATCGCTTGGAGCTGTCTGCTCATCGTCAGCATTGCCGCTGCCATCACCCTACAAAGCGTGGTCACGCTCAGTGAACGCCGAGCTTCGTTTGTCTCAGCCGTGACCCACGAACTGCGCACGCCGCTCACGACGTTTCGCATGTACGCCGAGATGCTGGCGGGCGGAATGGTTCCCGAAGCGGAACAGCGGCAACATTACCTGGAGACGTTGCGCGTCGAAGCCGATCGCCTGGCACATCTCGTCGATAACGTGCTGCAGTATGCTCGGCTGGAACGGACGAATCCGAGTCGCCGCCGGCACGAAGTGGCCGTGCATGAACTTTTCGATCGTCACCAGGAGCGGCTCGCCGATCGTGCTCGCCAGGCTGAGATGAAACTCGTCGTGAATGCCGATTCGTGTGCCCACCAAACACTGGTGACCGATCCCCAGGCGGTTGAGCAGATCCTGTTCAACCTGGTCGACAATGCCTGCAAGTATGCCTGTCACGCAGCGAAGAAAGAGATCGAAGTCACCGTGACTTGCCAGCGAGACCAGTTGCTGCTCTGTGTCCGCGATTTCGGTCCCGGCATTTCCACAGCGGGGCGCAAGAAACTGTTCCGCCCCTTCTCGAAATCGGTTCACGACGCTGCGCATTCAGCACCTGGCGTCGGTCTTGGCTTAGCCCTTTGCGAACGATTAGCCCGCGATCTGGGAGGCCGATTGAAATTTCAGCCTGCCGAGCCGGGCAGCATCTTTTGCCTGCGACTGCCCCTTAAATAAGCAGCCCGACGCGTCCGGATACCTGGCGAAATCACTTCTTGCCAATGCAGTACAGCGTCGTGGTGCTGCGCACAAACAGTTGACCTTTGACGGGTGCCAGCGAGGCTCGAAAAATCTCGTCTTTGCCAGCCGGTATCTCACTCTCGGCGACAATCTTCAGCGCTTCGCCTGGCTCGATGGCGTACGTCTTACCCGCTTCGTTCAGAAAGTAAGCCCGACCATTGGCAGCGATCGGCGAGGCGCTAAACTTGCCCGCAATTCGCTCCTTCCAATAGACGTGCCCATCAACGGCATCGTAGCAACTGGCGATGCCATCCAAGCTGCAAACGATGATGAATTTGCCAATCACAATCGGCGAAGGACAATCGCGACCGCTCTTGCGGGGTGTATGCCAGGCCATGTGCGTGGCGGTAACGTCTCCATCGCCGCCCGGCTTCACGCAGTAAAAATCTCCGGGTTGGCCGTTCACCACGCAGAGCCAGCCGCCGGCGGGCGTCACAGTGGGTTCACCTCGCCCCGCAAAACCTTTGCAGAACCACAGCTCTTTGCCGCTCAACGGATCGTATCCTTGCACGCCCTCGTGACCATTCAAGACTAGCTCGCGACGATTGCCGCTGTTGATCACAATCGGCGTGCTCCAGCCTCGATGTTCGCGGCGTTTCGTCTTCCAAACCTCTGCGCCGGTCTTCTTATCGAGAGCAATCAGATAGGCGTTTACATCGGCGTCGCAATTCTGAATCACCAGATTGTCGACCAGAATCGGACATGCAGAAGTTCCCCAGGGACCTTCGAATTGCCCAAGATCCTTCTTCCAAAGGAGCTTGCCGTCGACCGTGTAGGCGTGCAATCCACCCCGACCAAAGAAGGCGACGACGATCTCGCCATCGGTCACGCAGGTGGACGAAGCCCAACTGTTCATGGCGTGAATCGGTTCGGGAACGCCCGTCGAAGCGGTCTGTTGCCAGAGGATCTTGCCATCCGTGCGCGAGACACAAAAGACGACTCGCTCTTTGCCTTTCTCGAGCGCTGCCGTCAGGAAGATCTTGTCTCCCCATACGACTGGCGACGATTGCCCACTTCCCGGCAGTGCCGTTTTCCAGGCAATATCCGCTTCGCTCCACTTCAGCGGCACATCGGTATCGGTGGTGTGTCCGTTTTCGTGCGGCCCGCGCCAGCGTGGCCAATTGGTTTCGGCTGAGGATTGGCTAACGACAAGACCCATCACAATGAGTGCGCACACGGCGCGCGAGAGCAGCGAAACCAGGCTCATGACAATCCTCTGCGGAAGGCGGGGCAGGGAACGTGGCGGGAACATTTGCAGCGGCAACCATTGGTTACGCTGCCAATCTTAGCAATCGATTCCCCACGGAGCCAGCATCAAGCTGCGCGGCGCTGTTCCGGCAAGCGGCATTCGTAGCCGAAGCGAGCAAAGTCACGGGCATAGAACTTCTCGCATTGCGCGAGGAGGTCCGCGTCGTAAAAGCCGCTCCAGTCAGCTGCCTGACCATCACGAAATCTGGCTGCCGGCCAGTCGGCGACGCATTCGGCGATATCGGCAATCGCATAGTCGCCCGAGTTGCGAATCGGGAGCGGCTGCGAGACATTCAGCTGACGCTGAACCGCAGCAAAGTCTTGCACCAGATTTTCCATCTGGCAGACCACATCGAACTCGATGCCACGCAGCAGACGATCTTGCTCGCGAAAGTGAGTATCGAGCTTTTCCAAGTTCTGCTTCGGCAAGCTGGCAACGAATTCACGAAACGTGAGGCTCCGCTCCTTATCGAGCGGCAGACCGCGCAGCCAATTCACGACGTTGCCGGTATTCAAGCAACCCGCGGCGACCTGCCCGCTGACAATCACATCGTAGGCAGGTGTCTTCACTTTCACGATCTTATCGAGATACGACGAAACCAAGCGCCGGAGCGGATGTCGTACAACGGTGAACTTGAAGTAGCTGGGGTCGCTCAGCACGCGCTCAATTTCTGCGGGTGAGCGCTGCTGCAGCGAAAACTGCTCACGCATCACTGTATGGGCATCGGGCCCTTTTTCGCCGCGAGCTTCGGCTGCTTCGTATTGCCGCGCGACTGCTGGCGAGAATCCACCATGGCGTAGCAGCCACGTCTTCACGCTGGTGCAGGCAGATTTGGGGATATAGGCGTAGACCACGCGCAGTTCGTCAGAGACCAGGCAAGTTTCGGCGCAGAAGCGAGCAGGGCCAAAGATCTGCTCGCTCACCGATCGCTTGAACTTGCTCAAACTGCCCATTTCGCAATCCTTCCATGGTCCTACCCGGCGCGCGCAGCATCCTGCTGGTGCGGAAACTTACGAAGCCGGGCAATTCCAGTCAAGATCAGCCAGCGAGGTGATCAGCTAGCGCCGTGGCTGTGCCTTAGGCCAAAACACAGCCCGGCACCTGCCATCGCTACGAAACCATACTGGCTTCGAAGGCCGAGATCTTGTCGGCATGTTTGAGGGTGAGGGCGATATCGTCGAGCCCGTGAATCATGTTGAATTGTCGCGAAGGGTCAATTTCGAACGTGAGATTCAGGCCGTAATCGTCCTTCACCGAGCAGTTCTGCAAGTCAACGTGCAGTTTGTAACCGGGATGCTTCGCTGCCCGTTGAAACAGGTCTTCGACCTGCTCTTCGCTGAGGCGAATGGGCAGCACGCCGTTCTTCGAGCAGTTGTTGTAGAAAATGTCGGCGAACGTCGGCGCAATTACGACGCGAAAGCCATAATTCTCGATGGCCCACACGGCGTGCTCGCGACTCGAACCGCAGCCAAAGTTGCGGCGTGTCAGCAGCACCGTCGCACCTTGCGCCTCGGGCTTGTTCAGCTCGAAGGCCGGGTCATCGGTCTTACCATCGCCGAGGTAACGCCAATCGAAGAACAGCATCGGGCCGTAGCCGCTCCGCTCGATTCGCTTCAGGAACTGCTTCGGGATGATTTGATCGGTATCGACATTCGCCCGGTCCATGGCGACAACCAGACCGGTATGAGTAGTGAAAGCTTGCATAGCAACTTAATTGGAAAGTGGAGTAAAACCAGGAATAGCCAGTAATCGGTCATAGGACTCACCGACAAACTGGCTTCGTTTGTTTTCAAAAAAAATAGCCCTGCGAGCCTCAGGAAAATTGTCAAAGGTTAGAAAGCCGTGGAGCATCAAGGTATCCGGATCCTCCGGTGAAATAGCCAGCGATCTTCTGCACGCTTCGAGCGCTTTGTCGTGGTTGCCGAGTTGAGCGAAGTTCATTGCTAAATGAAACAGCCCCGACACCGCAAATGACGTGTGAGTTTCACTGTCCAGTTCCAGTCGGTGCAAAGCTCGTTCCGCACAGTCAATCGCCGCTCGTCGATATTCCGCAGCATGCTCAGAGGGCGATTCCTCGGCTGCCATGGAGAATACCTCAGCGGCCTTCAGTAAAAGCTGGGGATCACTGCTGGACATCCCTTGGATTTCTTGTGCCCTGCCAAGTGCATCGCAAGCTCTTCCTGCACGGACAAAACATGTCAGGAGGAGAACTTCTTCCCACTCCGTTAAATCTCGCAGTCGACCGGCCTCCGTGAGAAACTCGATGGCGACGTTTGGCTCTCCCAGATGCGCCCAGCACAGGCCGCGGACATAGGCGACATCGCGCCCTTCCAGCGATGACTCATGCTCTCGGATTCGATCCAGAATGCCGTCCCAATCTTCCTTTGCAGTAAGTGCTTGCACTTCTGCTGCGAAATTTGCCGGCGCCGACGAGGTACTTCGGAGAGGGGTTTCTTCTTTGCGAATCGAGTACAGATCAGCAGATAACGCATCCACCCGGATCTGGTCCTTAGTAGTCATGGCGTACCATGGCGTCTCCATCTGATCGCGCAGTGCATCCGCTGCTTCCGTCTCATCTTGGCCCGCAAGAGTCAATCGGTGCAACTGCAACAAAAGTTCGACCGACTTTTGAAATGCAGCGTCAGCAATAGTAAAATTTGCAATCACAACTCAGGTCTCGTCCTTGTTCCAACCTTCGCGAGTATCGCCAATCGCATTCTGGTAATCCGCCAGCAACATCGAATTTCCCGGTTGAACAGTCGCGTGAATCGAGCTGTCCGGCCTTAATACCAACCATTCTGTCACATCTGACGCGGCAAAACTCCCCTCGCCGAATCGGAAGCACGCTAGCTCGTTACGACCACGAGCTTTCGGAGCCAACTCCTTCAATCGCTTAGGAACTAGAAAGTGAGGTAAGTCTCGCCAAGTAGGAGCGACCGACATGCCACCGTTACCCGGCTGCACATTTCCACTGTCATCAGGATGAATATCTGGGTTGGGATCAGGCGGCACGCGAACACCAAGCATGTTCTTGCCGGAGCCCACGACTGGAATCTCGTTCTCGTGAACCATGGCCCGGTAGAATCTCGGCATCGCACTTCCCGCTCACCTACGAATTGTAATCCCACTCGCGAATATCGACAAAGTGGCCGGCGACAGCAGCGGCAGCGGCCATCGCGGGGCTGACGAGGTGAGTGCGGCCACCTTTGCCTTGACGACCTTCAAAGTTGCGATTGCTGGTCGAAGCACAGCGTTCGCCGGGTTCAAGCTTGTCGGGATTCATCGCCAGGCACATGCTGCAGCCGGCTTCACGCCATTCGAAGCCCGCGTCGCGGAAGATCCGGTCGAGGCCTTCCTTCTCGGCTTGCTCTTTCACGAGACCGCTGCCGGGAACTACCATCGCGTGAACATGCCCCGAGACGTGGTGCCCCTTCACCGCGGCGGCAGCTTCGCGCAGGTCGCCAATGCGGCCGTTGGTGCACGAACCAATGAACACGCGGTCGATCTTCACTTCGGTCAGCGGCGTACCGGCCTTCAGGTCCATATATTTCAGAGCCTGATCGCAGGCTCGCTGATCGGTAGCGTCGGAATAATCGGTCGGGCTCGGTACCTTGGCAACGACCGGGGCAACTTGCCCGGGGTTCGTACCCCAAGTCACTTGCGGCGAAATATCGGCTGCCTTGAAGACAAGCGACTTGTCGTAAGTGGCCCCGGCATCGGTCGGCAGTTCTTTCCAACGAGCGACGGCTGCCTCGTAATTCTTGGGAGCGAAATCGCGACCCTTGAGGTACTCGTAAGTCTTTTCATCGGGGGCGATCATGCCGGCGCGGGCACCCGCTTCGATCGACATGTTACAGACCGTCATCCGCTCTTCCATGTTCAATTCGCGAATGGCCTGGCCGGTGTATTCGATCACCGAGCCGGTACCACCGTCGGTCGTGATCTGGCCGATGAGATACAAAATGAGATCCTTGGCCGTGACACCACGGGCCAAAGAGCCATCGACGCGCAGTTCCAGCGTCTTCGGCAGCGATTGCAGCAGCGTTTGCGTGGCCAGCACGTGTTCGACTTCGCTCGTGCCGATGCCGAAGGCCAGCGCGCCGAACGCTCCGTGTGTCGCTGTGTGGCTATCGCCGCAGACGATCGTCATGCCTGGCTGGGTAAGGCCGAGCTCGGGACCAATGACGTGGACGATGCCTTGGTTCTTGTCGTGAATGTCGTAGAGCTTAACGCCGAACTCTTGGCAGTTGTTGCGGAGCGTTTCGACCTGTTGCTTGGCAATCGGGTCGGTAAACGGCAAGCTGCGGTTCGTGGTCGGCACGTTGTGATCGGGTGTGGCGACCGTCCGCTCGGGTCGGCGGACTTTGCGACCCGCGAGACGCAGCCCTTCGAAGGCTTGGGCGCTGGTCACTTCGTGGACCAGTTGCAGGTCGATATAAAGAATGGTTTGCTTGCCCGCTTCAGCATGGACGACGTGGTTGTCCCAGATCTTCTGGAACATGGTGCGAGGCTTCTTCGCGGCAGTCATGGCTTTGGCGGCGAGCCAAAAAGCTCGCCCTCACTCGGGAAGTTAACGGAAGCGACATCCGGCGGCCCCTATGGCTTTCGCCGAATCTCTAAGTGTACCAAAAGCGGGTCTCCACGGCGAGACTTAGCGGCTTGCGGAAGTGGGCGAAATTGGGTGATTAATCTGACTGCTCAATGAAACCATTCACCCTTGCGCCATGCCTCTTGTCTTAGCTGGCGGTCCATCTGTTCTAGCGGCCAGTAGAAAGATTCCGCCCATTCAGCACCAAACCTATAACGTCCTTCGTAGAATTGAAAACCGTCTAAGGGCGAAGGTTCGCCAAAAACCCCTTCGGGCACGACCATCGCGAAGTAGCTCCCGATGTAGGCTATGGAAATGGAAATGGTCACCAGCAATGCGGCAAGGAGCGGAGGGGCTGAGCGAGTGGTGGGCATGTGGGAACTCATCGGGGAGTGGTTGAACTTGAGCTGCGATTCTTGCCATTCTCGCCAGGCGATGTATTGCTTTCCGGCGAGCGCAACGAGCGGTCCCGCAAGCAGAATCCCGAGCAAAAGCGTGCGGCGTGAAAAACGCAGTGACCTTGAATGGTGACTAGCTTCTTCAACATGAGCCATTCTGCCCGGGCACGAAAAAGCCCCGCCAGTGTGACGGGGCGTGGCCGACGGAGAAACTCATTTTCAGTTGACCGTCGTGGTCGATCTGCCCTCAATCACGTGGCAGGCGATGGCGAGTGGACTACTTCTTTTTCTTGGCCGTCTTCTTCGGAGCAGCGGGCTTCGTTGCAGTCTTCTTGGGTGCCGCTTTGGCGGCCTTTTTCGGCATGCCTTTCTTCACAACGGCCTTTTTAGGAGCTGATTTGGTCGGGGCAACCTTGGTGGGGGCAGCCTTCTTGGTCGATTTCTTCACGGCTTTTTTGGTCATCGACTTGGCGCTGGCCATGGCCTTGCTGGCCGTCTTCTTGGTGGAGGCAGCGAGCGACTTCACTGGTTCCGAGGCCGCGATAGCCTTGGCATTCGCGCCGGCGATTCCGCCGATTACCGCGCCCACGGCGGCTCCCACGGGGCCGACCAAGGCGCCGGCTGCTGCACCGGCCGCAGCGCCGCCAGCCATGCCCATGGTTGATGAAGAGGATGGTTCAGAAGGTGCCGCCGCTTTCGCTTTCGCCATACACGAATCCTTGTTTCGACTTGCTCAGTTCGACTCACTCAGGGTGCCAGTCCGACATCGGAACAGCAAACTCACTGCGGCTGATTTATACCACGGCCATTCGCTGGCAAAAGTCCAATCGGCATTATCTTCGCGAAGAAGTTAGATCTGTTGAGCCTGCCTACTTCACACTCCATTTGACGCCCTTTTTCAGCACGTACACTTGCATGTGTGGTCGCAGGTCACGGGCACGGGTGCGGCCGGGAGTGACGGTGAAGAAGATCTGCTCGGGAAACGACTCGGCGACCAAGTGACTGAGCTTGTCTTGCCCAGAGCCTTTCCAGGCAAAGACGAGGACCGTTTGCTTGTCGAAATCGACCTGTTTCAGCAGCGATTCGAGCTGTTCGGCGGCGAAGAACTCGGCCGCTTCTTCCTTCGACTTGAGTTCGAGAGGCTTCGCGCGAGTCGCTTTAGCAAAGGCTTCCGGTTTGGGCTGAACTGCGTCAACTTGCTTGATGGGGTCGTCAGCGGCGATCGCCAGCGAGACGAACCCCGAAAGCGCGATAGCGAACATATAGGCAACGATTTTCATGAGTGAGTTCCTAAACTGCGGGAGGACCATGCGGCACTAGGGAGGTTTAGACGATTGGAGTGTAGCGTTCGTTTATCAAACCGCCCGACGCCACGATGGCTTTCCTGATCGGCTCGCGAGAGTCGGCCTAAAGCTGCGACACCTCTTCCCGGGGGTGTTCACAAAACCCGGGTAGTTTGTGAACACGACCAGCAATATCTCTCGGGAACGGCGCGCTTTCGTGTTCACAAACCGGCTGGGCTTGTGAACAAGTTTTCTCCAGCGGGCCCCGCCTAAGGTCAACGGCTAACGAGACCTTGCTGGAATGGCGCGCGGCCGCCGGGTATCATCGCTGGCACCTACCTGCCTCTCCGCTGGAGCCCGCCTGATGCTTTCTGTTGTGACGTTTCGTGCCTGCCTGGCTAGCCTGTTGTGGAGTGTGGCGGCGGTGGCCGTTGCCGCCGACGGTGACTGGAAGACAGTGACCGTGCCGCAAGCATGGAGGGCTTCGCCCGGCGGCACCGACCTGCGACTTTGGTATCGAGCCGCGGTGCGCATTCCTAAGGAGTGGAAGGGGCGCGAAATATCGCTGGCCGTGGAGTCGGTCGACGATGCCCGCGAAATCTACTTTGCCGGAACCAAGATTGGGGCGCTCGGCCGTTTCCCGCCAAGCTTTCTAAGCGGCATTGGCGAGACTAAGCGGTTCGCGATTCCTGCCGACAAACTCAAGCCCGGCGAAGTGCACCTGTTGGCGATTCGCGTTTGTGTGGTCGACGGACGCTCGGGCTTCAATGTCGCGGCGCCGGTATTGTTTGCCGGCGATCAAGCGATTCGGCTGGCGGGCAACTGGCAAACTCGCACCGGCGATGAAACTGCCTGGGCGACAGCACCGGCCGAAGAACTCGGCAAGCTTGCTCCCTTCGAAAAAGTCGAGCCTGCCGACATCGTCGAGCGGGAATTGAAAAAACTGCAAGACGAAGCGGGGCCGCTTTCGCCCGAGCAATCGCTGGCCCACTTAAAGGTGCCCGATGATCTGAAGATTGAACTCGCCGTCAGCGAACCCGCCGTGCGTCAGCCTTTGTCGATCAAGTGGGATGCTCGCGGCCGCCTGTGGTGCGTGCAGTATCTGCAATACCCACATCCGGCCGGGCTCACCGCCATTAGTCGCGATAAGTTCCTGCGAACCGTTTACGACAAAGTTCCGCCCGCTCCGCCGAATCATTTTCGCGGTGAGGACAAAATTACCGTTCACGAAGATACCGATGGCGACGGCAAGTACGACCAACACAAAACCTTTGTCGACGGCCTAAGTGTTTGCTCGTCGTTCGAATACGGCGAAGGTGGTGTCTGGGTGCTGAACCCGCCTTACCTACTTTTCTATCCGGACAAAAATGGTGACGACGTTCCCGATGGCGATCCCGAAGTACACCTGGAAGGCTTTGGGATTGAAGACTCGCACTCGGTGGCGAACAACCTGCGTTGGGGGCCCGATGGCTGGCTATATGGTGCTCAAGGGAGCACGGTGACCGGCGATATTCGCCGTCCCGGCGAGAAGAAAGCCGTTCACTCGCTCGGGCAACTCATCTGGCGATATCACCCGCCGACGAAGAAATACGAGATCTTCGCCGAAGGTGGCGGCAATGCGTTCGGCGTGGAATTCGACGACGAAGGACGTGTTTTTTCAGGCCACAACGGCGGCAACACGCGCGGCTTTCACTACGTGCAGGGAGGCTACTATCAAAAGGGCTTTGGCAAGCACGGGGAACTGTCGAACCCGTACACGTTCGGCTATTTCGAAGCGATGGCCCATGCCAAGGTGCCTCGGTTTACGCACGCGTTCGTGATCTACGGCGCTGATGCCTTGCCGGCCCAGTACCACGGGCAACTGATGGGCGTCGCTCCGCTGCAGAGTCATATTACCCTGAGCAAGGTCCACGACGATCGCTCGAGTTTCAAGACCGAAGATGTGGGGCACTTGTTCACAAGCAGCGATCCGTGGGTAAGGCCGATCGATATTCAAGTCGGTCCCGACGGTGCCGTGTACATCGTCGACATGTACGAGCAGCGGATCGACCACGCCAGCCATTATCAGGGGCGCGTGCATAAAGAGAGTGGCCGGATTTTTCGCGTCACGGGCAAAGACTCAAAGCACGCCAAGGCTGAGGATCTGTCGAAACTGACCGACGAGCAACTGCTCGAACGACTGAACCACGTCGATCGCTGGCACCGACAGACGGCGCGGATGTTACTCGCTCAGCGACATAGCGAAACATTGTCAGAGACGCTCCAGGAACAGATTTTCGCCAGCGAAGGGCAGGTGGCACTCGAATTGTTGTGGGCCTTGAATGGAGTCGCCGGTTTGAATGACAAGCAGATTGAGCGATGCCTGGAACATCGGTCACCCGCCGTCCGTGAGTGGGCGGTCCGCATCGCCTGCGATGACGGCGAAGTCTCTTCGACCATGGCCAGGCAATTCGCGGCCTTCGCGTTGAGCGAGAAGAACAGTCGGGTTCGAAGTCAACTTGCATCGTCGGCCCGTCGCTTGCCGGCGGGGCAGTCGCTGCCGATTGTCAAAGCTCTCGCCGTTAGCGAATTGGGGCCAGCCGACATTCATTTGCCACTCCTTGCCTGGTGGGCCATCGAAGCGAATGCGGCCGGCGAACGAGATGCCGTGATTGCCTTGTTTGGCGACAAGGAATTTGCCGGTTCCCCGCTCGTGAAGGATCAATTGCTGGAACGCGTTGCCCGCCGCTATGCAGCGACTGGCCAACGAAAAGATCTTCTTACGGTTGCTCAGTTACTGCGAACTGCGAGCAAGGAAGATGCCGGCAAAATGATGGCGGGCATCGAAGCGGCCTTTCAAGGTCGCGCGATGAATCAACTGCCGGCGGAGCTTGTCTCAGCCATGACCGCAGCCGGTAATACCTCGCCGACGCTCCGTTTGCGGCAAGGGGATAAAGAAGCTGTGGCCGCCGCTCTGAAGGAGATTGGTAACGAAGCGGTCGATGCTTCCAAGCGGCAGCAACTGGTAGCCATCTTCGGCACCATCAATCAGCCCACGTGCGTCCCTGTGCTGCTCAAGCTGGTGAAAGAGTCTCGCAACGATGGGCTCCGCAGCACCGCGCTCGGGTCGTTGCAGTCGTATGGCGATGCCGAAATCGGCAAGCAAGTCGTCGCCGGTTTTCGCGATATGCCCGAAGAGGTTCGCTCGGTTGCGCAATCGCTGCTGGCCAGTCGGGGCACGTGGGCGAAGGAGCTAATTGACGCGATCGAGGCCGGGCAGATCGAACCGGCGAGCATTCACGAATCGACCGTGCGCCGTCTGCTGCTCAGCGATTCGCCGGCCATTCGCACGGCCTGCAAAAAGCACTGGGGAGAACTCGCGGGCTCCTCGAGCGAAGCCTTGCGAGCCCAGGTCGATCAATTGCTGCAAGTCGCGACAGGAGGAGCCGGCAATCCGTATCAGGGCAAAAAGCTCTACATGCAGTCGTGCGGCAAGTGTCACAAGCTGTTTACTGATGGCGGACAGATTGGCCCCGATTTGACAACTTACAAGCGGGACGACCTGCGCGGCATCTTGCTGAATGTGGTGAACCCGAGCGCCGAGATTCGCGAGGGCTTTGAAAACTACCTGGTGCAAACGGCTGACGGTCGCACGCTCAGCGGGTTCATCGCCGAGCAAGATGCCCAGGTGCTAGTGCTGCGCGGCGTCGATGGCCAAAGCCTGTCGCTGCCGCGCGACGAAATCGAAGATCTGCGGGCGGTCCCCATTTCGCTGATGCCGGAAGGGCTGCTCAGCAAACTCAGCGAGCAACAAATTCGCGACCTGCTCGCCTACATTCGCAGCACGCAACCGCTGCCTTAGCCCAGCATCGGCAATTGCATGCTCGGCGGCTTGCTCATGGTGTTGTCGGCGATGTTGCGCACGAGCGTGGTGACGATCTTTTCCAGGTAAGGTCCAAGGATCGGATCGTCGAAGTTGCCGAGCGTCAGGCCTTCGTCGCCATTGATGCGAATCTGCATATTGAGCGGCACTTCGCCCAGGAAGGGGACCTTCAACTCTTCCGCTGCTTTGCGAGCGCCGCCGGCACCGAAAATGTCGTAACGCTTGCCCGTATCGGGACAGATGAAGCCGCTCATGTTCTCGACCATGCCGAGGAGCGGAATGTTCACCTTGCGGAACATGGCGATGGCCTTTACCGCGTCGATGAGTGCCACTTGTTGCGGCGTGCAAACAACGACCGCACCGGTAAGCGGCAATTGCTGCGAGAGGGTGAGGGCGATATCGCCGGTGCCGGGCGGCATGTCGATGATCAGATAGTCGAGATCGCCCCAGGCGGTGTCTCGCAGGAACTGGGTAATGGCACCGTGCAGCATCGGACCACGCCAGACGACGGCCTCACCCGCGGGAACCAGGTAGCCCATCGAGATGGTGGGCATCCCCTGAAACATAATGGGCTGCAGCTTTTGATTTTCGATCACTGGCTTGCCACTGAGGCCGAGCAAGTGCGGAATGCTGGGGCCGTAGACGTCGGCGTCCATCAGGCCGACCTTGCAGCCGGCACGCTTCAGGCCGAGCGCGATCGTCGCAGCGACGGTGCTCTTGCCCACACCACCCTTGCCCGAGCCAACCGCAATCACGCTCTTGGCGGTCAGGCCAATTTGGCCCACTTTCACGGCGGCCCGTTCGTGCACGGCCAGGTTCACATCGACGCTAGTGAGCGAAGGCAACCGACGACGTAGCAACTCGATCAGGCGTTCGCGCATCTCGTTTTTGATCGGAGCGGAGTGCGTTGTGAGCGCCAGTGTGAGCGAGACCTTATCGCCGCTGACTTGCACATCGCGCGCTTGCTGCGTTTGCATGACGTTGCGGCCGGTTTCTGGATCCTTGAATTCCGCCAGCACTTTTTCGACAGCCACCACCGAGATATCGGAACTCATCCGCAAGGTCCTATGCAATTCAAAAGAGAGGTTGTTAGTGATTAACTGGTTGTTTGCTAACGGCGAAGCGTGCCCAGGGAAGTCGCTCCCAAATGGCTGCAGGCAAAGGCAGTTCCGCGGCCACTGTACGCCGCAGGTGTCGTAAGACCAGGCGCGCTGCCGTCGACAATTGCCCGGACCGTTCGATGGTCAAGAGCACGCCCGCTTCGCGCAGCAAAAGGAGCGCCTCGGGTTGGCTGGCAATCTCTTCCGAGCACAAAGCCAGGAAGCGAGCCGTGGGGAAGTCGTTCTGCCACCGATGGAGCGCCGTGATTGCGGACGAGAGATTCCCTTCGTCCACGCTGATGGCCGCGACCGAACCGGGGGATTCCCGCAATTGGCTTTCGCACTGCGGCAGCGAAATCACCGAACGAAGGAGCTGCCACCGGTTCTGTGGCAACGTACGACGCCAGGCCGCGAGCCAGCGCGTGGTCCGTTCGCAAAGAATCAGCCTGGGTGACGACATGCCAAAGTTCCGATTTGCAGCCTGCGATAGCAACAGACTCATCGTAGGAGTTAGGGGCATTTCTCACAACCGGCGAGGATGACGCCAGACACTTCCGAGAATCCTGCCGAAAAGTCTTGACAAAGAATCGCGGACTTTTGAAAATGTGGTTGCGAGTGGAAGTTGCCTCGTGCGCGCGATGAGAAAGTGTGCTTGCGGCGAAGGCGGAAGACAATTTCCTATTGCCTATCACAGAGGTAAACTCGCCGGGTTGGAAAGCGGGAGGTTTTTGGACAGAAAGAGTGAGTTCAAAAACGGCAAACTGCGACGCAAGTCTTTGAACGGGAATCACTTCGCAAGGTTTTGTGAAAAAACAACGAATCCAACAACCGTCGATTGCAGATACTGCGGAGTGGAAAAACGCGATTCGCTGAGCCGGCCGAGGGAGAGTGAACTTGAGCGGGGACTGCCGTGTCGAAACTACTTGACCGGTGGTTGGCGAGTCTTGGGTTTGCCTAGCCTGTCTTGTCGCAAACCATGGCGGACCGTTATGTTACGCGACGGCAGACGTTGTGCGCGCACACCCTTTGTAGCGGCGTGCCGCAACGTGCAGCCTGTCCCTCTTCAGGAAGAACGATTCGATGCTTAAGGTCAGTTTGCCCGATGGCAGTGTGAAGGAGTTTCCCGCCTCAACCACCCCACGAGCCATTGCCGAATCGATCGGCCCGCGTCTCGCCAAAGCTACGTTGGCCGCTGAAGTGGATGGCAAAGTCGTGGGTACCGACACCATTCTACCCAGCGAAGGGGAAATCAAACTGCGGCTGCTGACCCGCAAAGATGCCGAGGCGCTGGCCGTGATGCGGCACTCGTGCGCCCACATCATGGCCCGCGCGGTGATGCGGCTGAAGAAGGGTGTTCAGCTGGCTTTTGGTCCGACCGTCGACGGCGGCTTCTATTACGACTTTCAACTTCCCGAGCCGCTGACCGACGAAGATTTTCCCGCCATCGAAGCGGAAATGAAGAAAATCATCGCCCTCGACGAAGCCTTCGAGCGGATTGAAGTGCCCCGCGAGAAGGCGCTAGAGATCGTCAAAGGTCTCGACCAGCATTACAAAGTCGAGCACATCGAGACCGGCCTGGCGACTCATCCGGAACTGTCGTTCTATCGCCAGGGCGAGTTTATCGACCTCTGCCGCGGGCCGCATATTCCTAGTGCGAGCGCCGTAGGTGCCTTCAAGTTGCTCTCGCTGGCCGGTGCGTACTGGAAAGGAGATTCCGACAACGCGCAGTTGCAGCGGTTGTATGCCACCGCGTTCTTCACTCAGGAAGAACTCGATGAGCACATGAAGAAAATCGAAGAGGCCAAACGACGCGATCACCGCGTGCTCGGCAAGCAGCTGCAGTTGTTTACCTTGAGCAACGATGTCGGCCCCGGCTTGTGCCTGTGGCTGCCGAAGGGAGCGATGATCCGCTCGCAGCTCGAAGACTTCATCAAGCAGGAACTGACTCAGCGGGCTTACTTGCCGGTCTACACGCCGCACATCGGCCGCATCCAGATGTATCAGACCAGCGGACACTTTCCGTATTACATGGAAAGTCAGTTTCCGCCGTTCTACTTCGATCCGTTCATGCAGAGCGTGCAGCAACTCTTTGCGCTGCAGTTTCAGGGCAAGCTGACCGACAATCGCTTCATCGGTCACTTTGAAGAAGCCTTGAAAGTGAACATTGATGGCTTGGTGCCGATTTCGTTCGGGGGTTTTGGCAAGGCCACGACCGATGCCGACAAGATGCACATGATTAAGGAGTGGTTCGACGAGCAAGAGGCTTATCTGCTCAAGCCGATGAACTGCCCCCATCACATTCAGATCTATAAAGCTCAAAAACGGAGCTACAAGGAACTGCCCTTGCGGCTGGCGGAGTTCGGCTCGGTCTATCGATTTGAAAAGACCGGTCAATTGAACGGCATGACGCGCGTGCGCGGGTTCACACAGGACGACGCTCACCTCTTCTGCATGGAAGAGCAAGTGCCAGCGGAGTTCGAGGGCTGCATCGCGATGACACAGTTCGTGCTGAAGTCGCTGGGCCTTGACAATTACCGCGTGCGACTTGGCTTCCGCGATCCCAAGAGCGACAAGTACGTCGGCAGCGAACAGGTTTGGTCACGTGCCCAGAATGCGCTCGAGGATGTCTGTACTCGCCTGGGCATCTCGTACACCGCCGAGCCGGGCGAAGCTGCCTTCTATGGTCCGAAGGCCGACTTCGTCGTCACCGATTGCATCGGCCGCGAATGGCAGCTGGGTACCGTGCAGCTCGACTACAACTTGCCCGCGCGATTCGGCCTGGAATTCACGGCATCGGATAACAAGGCCCATCAGCCTGTGATGATCCACCGCGCGCCGCTCGGCTCGATGGAGCGTTTCATCGGCGTGCTGATCGAGCATTTCGCGGGTGCATTCCCGCTGTGGCTCGCGCCCGAACAGGTGCGCGTGATCACGGTCAGCGAGAAGAGCGAAGAATATGGTCGCAACATCGAGACGCAGCTGCGCATTCGAGGCCTGCGCGTGACCGGCGACTTCCGTCCGGAGAAACTCGGCGCGAAGATTCGCGACGGGCAACTGGAACTGATTCCTTACATGCTAGTCGTCGGCCCGCGCGATGCCGAGCAAGGAACGGTTTCGGTTCGTGATCGCTTGGAAGGAGATCTCGGCGCCATGTCACTGGATGCCGCTATCGCTCACCTGCAAAAGGAAATCGCCGAACGCCGCGTGCGCAAGACCTTCAGTGGCAGCGCGGGGTTGGTCGAGAAGGGTTCGTCGAACGAGTACTAGAAACGCAGAAGTAAGAATGCAGAACGCAGAATGAAGACAGCATCAGCACGTCTTTCATTCTGCATTTACGCGAGCGACGCCCACTGCATTGTTTGAGGTCGACCGTAGAGGTCGCCTTGGGCGAGTTGGCAGCCTAGTTCGCGGCAGGTCTGCGACTCGTTTTCGCTGTGAACGCCGGTGGCGATGATCTTCGAGCCGGCGGCAACAGCGGCTTCGACCAGTTGCTTGATCTGCTGTTGCCGTTGCGTACTGCGATCGACCCCGCGAGCCAGTGCCGGTGCTAGTTGCAGGTAGTCGGGGGCGAACTGCTCGTGCGCTCGCACTTGATTCTGCCCACTGCTGAAGCCGCCGTAGCAGACGCCCACGTTTAACTCGCGGAGCCTGCTGAGGAAATCGCGGAAGAACGGAATATCGACCACGGCCGAGTGCGGGATCTCAGCAATCAGCCGCTTGCCGGAGAGTCGCTGTTGCAACTGAGCGAGTGTCTCGGGCAAGCCATCGGCTCCCACTTCCGCAGGTTGCAGATTGACGAACAGGAAGTTCGCGCCGGTTGCTTCGGCCGCTTGTTCAGCGGCAAGCAAGCGGTGCAGCTGATGCCAGCGCTCGGTGAGTCGACAATCGACGCCTTGCAGCACGCGCTCGCCAGCGGGGATGTCACCCGAGTAGTTCTCGACGCGGCGAATCGCCTCGTAGCCGATTGGTTGACCGGTCGCGAGTTCCACGACCGGTTGAAACCTCGTGCGGAGACCGCGATGGAGCAGGCCTTCATTCAGCGAGCGAACGGCGAGAATGAAATCTCGCGACGCACGGTCTTCGGAGTTGGCGTCGCTGTCGTGTGAGGCCGATGATCCGCCATCCATCACATGCGTCACGGTAACCCGGGCCGATTCGCTGCTGGGAGTGCGGAAGCAGAACTCGGCATCAGCGAATGTGAGCAAGTCACCATCGGTCAACAAGGCTTCGGCAATCTTCTTGCCATTCACCAGTGTGCCATTGGTGCTACCGAGGTCCTTGATGCGAAAATGCTTGCCATCCTTACTGATGGAAGCATGCTCTCGCGAGACTCTCGTCGAGGGAACCTGGTAGTCGCACGATTCGTTCCGCCCCAGGGAAAAGGGGAACTTTTCAAGCACGATGGGTTCGCCGGGTGTCCCACCGACACGCTCCAGATAAGGAGCTTGTTTCGCTTCCGGCAACAGAATCTTTGTCCGCATGACAGCCCCGCAGTGGTTAGCGACCAGTAGTAGATGAGTCTGGTTCGACCAAGCCTGTCGAAAGTGGCGCCGGCAGCAGACAACCGCACCGCACTGCTACACGTGCCAACTGAAACCTACGTCACAATTTGCCGGCAGGCGGTGCCAACGGTGACAAATTATTTTTGGCCCAAAAACACAACCGACTTTCTGTAACCTAGGTTTGTGCCAGAGGCCAGGCTTCTGCGCGATTCGTGTGTACGTGCCGCCAGCTGCCGCCGGAACCTGCGGGTGAAAGCCACCGATGTCAGCTCGCCCTTACTCCATTTTGATTGTGTCGGCCGATCGCATCTTGCTGCGCCGGATGTCGAAGTTTCTCGACATCTTCGGATACGAGGTGCGCCAGGCGAGTGACGAAGCACAAACGCTGGCTGCCGCCGAAGCTCAGCCTCCGGACTTCCTGTTGGTCGATGGAGCGACCGAATCGCTGGCCTCGAAGCAGCTTTGCCGGCAGGTGCGACGTCTGGGCGCTCAGCAGGTCTTTACCTACTGCATGTTGCTGATCGAGTTGCCGGAAGTTACAGCGCTGACCGAATCGCTCGAAGCGGGCTTTGACGACTTTCTGTCCCGCGATGTGGTCTATGGCGAGTTGCTCGCGCGGTTGCGGGCCGGTGCTCGCGTGCTCGAGTACGAGCGGCGTCTGTCGGAACAAAACGGCCTGGATAGCATCACCGGCTTGGTCGAACGAAACTCCTGGCTGAAGCAGTGGCCCACCTGGTTTCAAGCATCGGGCAGCGAAAAAGCGAAAGCGCCGCCCGCTTATCTGGCGGTACTCGATTTCGATTCGTTCGGCCGCTTTGCTCGGGCCCAAGGCTTGCTGGCCTATCGGGAGTTGTTGCACGCTGCGGCTCAAACCATCAAGCGTTCGATTCCCTCGACGGCAATGCCTGGTGTGATGCACGAGAATCGCCTGGCGATTCTGTTTAGTGCGACGGATGATACCGCTGCCGAATCGCTGGCCAACTCCTGGCTGACGACGCTCAAGGCCACGCAATTGAAAGTGAACAACACTACGGTGAACGTCACGGCGAGCATTGGCTTTACCGCTGTGCAGTCTGAGGAACCGGCCGATATCGCCCTGCAACGTGCAACTGCTGCCTTGCAACTGGCGAAGATCTCGGGCCGCAATTGTGTCGTGCATAGTGACGAAGTCGATGAGGATCAGCAGAACTGGACCGAACTGGCTTCCGACGGCCGCTTGTTTGCCACCACGCTCGCTCGCGACGTAATGATCCCTTGCCCGGTGCTGATTGGTGCCGACGAATCGGTCGATCAAGGACTCGCGCTCTTCGATCAAACTCAGCTGGCAACCTTGCCAGTCGTGAATCTGGAAGGGCACTTGCTAGGGTTGATTACAGCCTCCAAATTGGCCAGCGTTCGTTCGATCGGAAATCGTCCGCGGCAAGCCTCGGTCCGGCTGGTGCGGCACGTGATGCAAACCGATTTCGCGAAGTTCGACGAAACGACTTCGCTGAACGAAATGATGGAGCACTTCGCCGAAAGCGACCAGGACGTGGCCGTGGTCGTGCGCGACCGTCGTCCAGCGGGCCTCGTCTTCTGTCAGGGCTTGGCCGCCCTCAACGAACGACTGAACGTGACTGCGTTTCAGCCCACCAGCGTGTGTGAAGGCAGCGAATATCTGCTGGTGCCGGAAGTCTATTCGAGCGACACGAACTAAGCTCGCTGGCGTGCACAAAACCGCAAGCTACCCTTGCGAGGCCGCACGATGCGCTACAATAGCGCCTGCTGCCTCACCTTGCGCGAGCCTGCGATGCAACTCATTGTTTTTGAAGACGAATGGATCAATCGGCTCTTCCCTATCACCGTGGGGCGTGCTGCCTACGCGATGACGTGCGGCAGCTATCGGCTGATCGATTGGCTGGGCGAACTGAGCACCGATTTGGGTGCTTCGCTGCGTGGCATCGTGCGGCCGCATCTAGCGACGATTCAGCAAGTCGACTTTCCACAGTTCACTTCGTTTCCTGTGGGGAGTGATGGACCGTCGCTGCTGGTAAACGCCCGCCTCGTCCCTTCGGTTGCCAGCTATGAAACACTCAAGCAACTGATCGCCGAAGGTCGGCCAGGCATGGTTCGCGATGGCGACACCATTGCTGCGGCGCTGATCGGCCGGGAAGGACCTCAGCCTCCGTCGCATGCCGATGTGAATCGCTTTCATGAGTATTTGCACACGCCGGGCCTGTGGAAATTGCCGGTGATTGAGCGGGATTTGCCTCTGCTCACCTGGCCACACGATCTGGTTCGTCATAACTTGTCGATCATTGATTCGAGCCTCGCGCGACGCATTGCGAGTGGCAAGTATCAAGAAATTGCGGATGGAGTCTTTGCCGCATCCGGGGCATCGTTGGGGCAGTACTGCACGACCGATACTACGAAGGGACCGGTGCTGCTCGATGAGAATGCCACCGTTGGTCCGTACTCGTTCTTGCGCGGGCCCGCTTATTTAGGGCCGCGAGCCAAGGTGATTGAGCACTCGGCGATTAAAGATGCGGTGTCGCTCGGCCACACAACCAAAATCGGTGGCGAGGTGGAAGCAAGCATTGTCGAACCTTACACGAACAAGCAGCATCACGGCTTTCTCGGCCACAGTTACCTGGGGAGTTGGATCAACCTGGGCGCTGGAACTTGTAACAGCGACCTGAAGAACACGTATGGCAACGTGAAGATGGACTATCGCGGCGAAGCGGTGCCGACCGGTATGCAGTTCGTCGGCTGCATGATGGGTGATTACTCCAAAACCGCGATCAACACCGGCATTTTCACGGGAAAAACAGTCGGTAGTTGCAGCATGGTGTATGGCTACGTAACGACCAATGTGGCCAGCTTTGTGAACTATGCCCGGCTATTTGGTCAGGTCACGGAGTTGCCTCCCGAGATCATGATCGCCACGCAGCAGCGGATGTTCGCCCGCCGCAATGTGCAGCAACGTCCTTGCGATGCACAACTCATTCACGACATGTACGAGCTGACGCGCAACGAACGGCAACTGGCTGGCGAACCGTTGCAGCTGTAATGTTCACTCGGCGCGAAGGCCCGCTTTGATCACGGGATCGAGTTCAAAGCCTGCATCTTTCAATGCCGCAAAGTAATCTTCAGGACGATTGAGATTTCGCAGCGTGAGCAGGCTTGGGTCACTCGCGCGTAGTTCTTCGATTGGGATGAATAGCGTCTGAATCTGCTTCAGCAATGCGTTCGGCCGAAGCTGATCGCTGGCAAGCATCGCTTTGATCGTCGGGACTAGGCTCGTTCGATAGACGGCCGACAGCGGATGGCAAAACGTTTCTTCTTGCGGAGCGACGGCCGCGAAGTCGCCCGCGAGCGCCAGCAACTGCCGCACGAAGCTGGGCTGCAACAGCGGGACATCGCAGCTAGTAACATACGCGAGATCACAGTACGGCTGGATCGTCTTCAGGCCCGCACAGAGAGCCTCCAGTGGGCCGCGATCTGGGCGTTCGTCAGAGGCGAATAATGTCTCGGCAGGCAGCATCGGCAGCGGTTGCTCGACTGCCGAGACGACCACAATCGGCTGCACGACTTCGCTCAGCAGGCGATGAACTCGCTGCAACATGAACTCGGGACCGAACGGAAGAGTCGCTTTCGGCAGCCCCATTCGGCTGCTCTTGCCCCCGCACAAGATGATCCCACCGGCTCGCATATTGGCTGATTCAGTAGTGGTTGTGCTGGTTAAAAGGGTGCTGTCGACCGTGCTTTCAGCATAACCCGAAGCCCTTTCGTAATGTTGACATTTTGCCACTCGCGAAGCCGCTTGATCGCAACGCGTGAGCTATGGTTTCGACGGAGAACCAGTCGCGGTTTGCTGCGCGCCATTCATTGGAAGCCTGTATTGGGAAATAGGTGCGTAGCGGTCCGCGAAGAATTGTTTGTCTATTGCCCATCCCCCGGGCGGAGTCAGTTTGCACATGAAACCAATTCCCACTGCATCGCGGTCTGCTGCCGAAGCTTCGAAAGCCGAAGAGTTCGACCTGCTCAAGCGCAAGATTCACAACAAGCTCGTCGATAAGCTCGACTTGAACCGCGTCGGCGAGTTGCAAGGCGATGTGCTGCGCCGCGAAATTCGCCTCGTCGTCGAACACTTGTGCGATACGGAAGAAACCTTCCTCAACCGCACCGAACGCGAGCGTCTCATCGAAGAAGTGCTCGACGAAACCTTCGGTCTTGGCCCGCTCGAGATGCTGCTGAAGGACTCGACGATCTCCGATATTTTGATCAACGGACCCAAGCACATCTTTGTCGAACGCCGAGGCAAGCTGGAACGGACGAACGTCGAATTCCGCGATAACGGACACTTGCTGCAAATCATCGACCGCATCGTGTCGAAGGTCGGTCGTCGCGTCGACGAAGTCTGCCCGATGGTGGATGCCCGTTTGACCGACGGCTCCCGCGTGAATGCGATTATTCCGCCACTCGCCCTCGATGGCGCCGCGGTCTCGATTCGTCGTTTCGGTTCTTCGCCGCTGAAGCTCGAAGACCTGCTGAACTACAAAGCCCTCACACCCGAAATGGTCATGTTGCTCGAAGGAGCCATGAAGGCTCGTTTGAACATCATCGTGGCCGGTGGTACTGGTTCCGGTAAGACCACGCTGCTGAATACGCTGAGCAGCTTTATTCCGAATCACGAACGCGTGATCACCATCGAAGACGCGGCGGAACTTCGCCTGCAACAAGAGCACGTGGTGCGGCTCGAAACGCGACCGCCGAACATCGAAGGCAAGGGTGCGATCACCGCCACCGACCTGGTGAAGAATGCCCTGCGTATGCGTCCAGAACGGATCATCATCGGCGAATGCCGTGGTCCCGAAACCTTGGACATGCTGCAAGCCATGAACACGGGTCACGATGGCTCGCTCACGACGTTGCACGCCAATACACCGCGCGATGCCTTGGCTCGTCTCGAGACAATGATTCTGATGTCGGGTTTCGAACTGCCGATCAAGGCCATGCGTCAGCAAATTTCGAGCGCCGTGCATCTGCTCATTCAAGCCAACCGTCTGCAAGGTGGTATTCGTCGCGTAACCAGCATCACCGAAGTGGTGGGCATGGAACAAGACACCATCGTGATGCAAGACATTTACAAATACGTGCAAGAAGGCATCGACGAAACGGGTCGTGCTCGCGGTCGCTTCGAAGCGACCGGCATTCGCCCCACCTTCATGCACAAGCTGGAATCGGCGGGCATCCGCCTCCCTTCCAGCGCGTTCCGTCAACGCGTGATGTTGCCAGACTAAGGAAATGCAGAAGTAAGAATGCAGATTGCAGAATGAAAACACATGAACTCATTCTGCATTCTGACTTCTACGTTCTGCGTTTGAGTTGCCCAGAACCGCTCCACTTCGCCTCGTTATAAACAGCTAACCGCCATGCTCACGCTTCTCATCATCGGTGCCTCCTTCATCGGCGTAGCCTGTCTCGTCGGTGGCGTCGCCAGCGTGTTTTCGAAGTCGAGCGGCGGCACGATGGTCGAAGACCGTCTGGACATGCTCGCGGGCTTGTCGAATCCGGCGGCGAAGAAAAAAGATGACAACAATCTGCTCGCTAACTTCAACGAGACCAGCGCGTTTGAAGAATGGCTGGTAAAGAACTTCAACCTGAAGCTGTTCTTGCAACAGGCTGATACGAAAGTCACGCCCGCTAAGCTCGTCGCCATGTCCGTGGCTCTTGCCCTGGGCGGTGTGATATTGCCGGTCGTATGCCGCGTGCCACTGGTGTTTGCACCGTTGGGACTTGTGCTGGGCGTGTGCCCGTTCATTTACTTTTACATGCGACGCGGTCGCCGCCTGGCAAAGTTTGCCAAGCAGCTGCCCGAAGCACTCGAATTGATTTCTCGCGCCTTGCGTGCCGGTCACAGCTTGGCCGCCGGTTTTAAACTGTGCGCCGACGAAATGGGCGCGCCCATCGGCACCGAATTCGAACGCTGCTACGAAGCTCAAAACCTTGGTCAGCCGCTCGAAGATGCGATCGAAGAAATGACTGACCGCGTGCCGAACCTCGACTTGCGGTTCTTTGCGACGGCCGTAATTCTGCAACGTCAAACGGGTGGTGACCTCGCCGAAATTCTCGACAAGATCGGCCACCTCGTTCGCGAACGCTACAAAATTTACGGCATGATCCAGGCTCTCACCGGCGAAGGTCGATTGTCGGGATCGGTGCTCCTCGGTCTGCCACCCTGCCTTGCGATCGTCATGTGGCGGCTGAATCCAGGTTACTTGGGAACGCTCTTTACCGACCCGATGGGGCATCAAATGCTGGCCGGCGGTATCGTGCTGCAGTTCTTAGGCGCGCTGGTCATTCGCAAAATTGTGAACATCAAGGTGTAGGAACTGTTCGCGACAGCGGGCAGACGTTTTGAAATTATTCAGATTGTTCCGGCGGTTACTATGAACGCAATCCTCACCAATCCGATTCTCGTGCAAGTCGCCGTGTTTGGCTTGATCGCCGCCATCACCTGGCTGGCCATCGAGTTTCTCTCGGGCAATAGTAGCCGGGCCGAGCAACGGCTCGAAGACTTTCGCGATCCGGTGGGGCGGAAGAAGCGGGACGAAGGCGGCCGCAAGGGGGACAATCTCTCGCGCATGCTGGAAGCCGCTTCGCCGGCACTCGCTAAGCCGCTGCAACCGAAAACCGAAGCGGAAGTAAATAAACTCAAACTGAAGCTCTCCTACGCGGGCTTTCGTAGCGAAGGAGCGCCGATGGTGTTCCAGGCGGCGAAGTTCCTGGGCTTGCTGATCGGCCTGTTTGTCGGTGGTGGTGCTTCGATTCTGACTTATGGCATGACGCAAGGCGCGCTCGTGCGAATCGTCGCTATCGCCGGTGTGCTGTTCTACCTGCCCGAACTGGTCGTGATGTACATGGCCAAGAAGCGGAAAGAATCGATCTTTCTCGGCTTGCCCGATGCGCTCGACCTGATGGTGGTCTGCGTCGAAGCGGGCCTTGGTCTCGATCAGGCGATGCGTAAAGTCGCGGAAGAAATGAAGAAGTCCTATCGCAACATCGCCGATGAATTTGGCCTGTGCAACCTGCAACTTCAGATGGGTCGCGTTCGTTCGCAAGTGCTCGCCGAACTTGGTTCGCGCAGCGGTGTCGAAGACCTCAAGTCGCTGGCATCGATCTTGATTCAGGCCGATAAGTTCGGCAGCAGCATCGCCCAGGCTCTCCGCGTGCAAAGCGAAGCCATGCGTACTCGCCGCGCTCAAATCGCCGAAGAAAAAGCAGCCAAGACGGCAGTGAAGCTCATCTTCCCGCTAGTTCTCTTCATCTTCCCCGGTATTTTCGTGATCCTCGTCGGCCCGGCGGCCATCACGATGGTGCGCGAAATGTTCCCGGCGATGAACAAGGGTGGCTAACCCATCAGGGCGACATAGACCAGGTAGCAAAACCAAACGGCAAACAGCACGCAGCTGAGAAACAGCAGCGTGACATTCGGTTTGGCCGGATCAGCGGGAAATGCTCGCAGCGGGCTGGTGGGGCGATCTGCCTTTCCCGCTTCGTCGTACGCTGATTCGCTCTCATCAGGCGCAGCAGTCCGCTCGTTGGCAACCGACTTCTTGCCGGCTGCACCCTTTCCCTTTTGATTCTTCGACTTGGCCATTCGCTTCCTAGCTACTTATTTCTTTTGCTGGGCAAACAGCCAGGCATAAAACTCGGGATTGCTGTAGGTCTGACTCCACGAATTATGAGCGACGCCCGCGTACTCGGTGTACTTCGGCTCACCACCGGCAGCCTTGATCGCGGCAATCATATCGCGCGAGCGTTCGGGCTTCACGGCTGTGTCTTTGTCGCCATGAAAGGCCCAGATTGGCAGCTTGGTCAGGTTCTTCGCCTTCTCGACATCACCACCACCGCAGATGGGAGCGGCTGCCGCAAAGTAATCGGGCTTCCGCTCGATGCTGTCCCAGGTGCCGTAGCCCCCCATCGAGAGACCGGTCACATAGATTCGCTTCGCGTCGATGCTGAATTCTTTCTGCAGTGCCTCAAGCGTATCAAACGACAGCTGCAGCGAGATCGAAGGTTTTTCGGGAGCGCTATGCTTCGTCGCGCCCCAATCGACTTCGACCCACTTCTTACCGTTCGGGCACTGCGGGGCCATGACAAAGGCCGGGTACTTTTCCATGATCGCATCCGATGCGAAGTCGTTCATGCCATGGACAAGTTGACGCTTGTTGTCGTCGCCGCGCTCGCCAGCTCCGTGCATGAATAGGACCAGCGGATACTTCTTGTTCGGATCGTAATCCTTGGGCTTCAGCAGGCGATAGTTCAGCTTTTCGCCGTCAGATCCCGTGAAGGTGCGCGCTTCGAAGCGGTCGAGGTTGTCGGCTGCGGTCAGTTCGAGTTCGGGCACAGTCACGAGCACGAGTCCTAAGAGGAGTGCAATTCGGGAGAGCATGAAACGATTCCCCAGCGGAGGACGAACGAGCAAAACTCTGGTCCGCTAAACGATAGCGATTGGAGCGTGCGGAAGCGAGTAGTGCAAAAGCTAATAAACCGCTGCCGCAGGGGCAGGGCGGTTGAAAAACTACGTCAGCGACAGAATCGGCTTACCTGGGCAAATGACAAAAGGTCGTCCCAGACCGTCGTGCAACTCCAGTCCTTCGGGCACTCCCAGCTGATGATAAATGGTGGCAATCAGATCGACAGGGTTAACGGGATTATCGACCGGAAATGCAGCGTGGCGATCAGAGGCACCGTACACTTGCCCGCCGCGGATGCCACCACCGGCAAGGACCGTCGTAAAGCAGTTGGGCCAATGATCTCGGCCGTCAGTTCCCGCGCCAGCATCGCTGTTGCGCTGACCAATCTTTGGCGTGCGACCAAATTCGCCCGTCCAGACGACGAGCGTTTCGTCGAGCAGACCGCGCTGCTGAAGGTCATCGAGCAATGCTGAAAAGGCGCGATCGGCGGGGGGCATCAGCCGTTCTTTGTGATCGATGAAATTGCGGCTGTGCGTATCCCAGTAGACGCTGACATTCTTGATGCCATCGTTGGGCCAGAACACGGTGACCAGGGGCACGCCACGTTCGATAAGCCTGCGAGCCTGCAGCACCGACTGTCCATGCGGATTGCGGCCGTATTGATCGCGGACGGAATCGGGCTCGGCGGTTAGATCGAAAGCGGTCTGACCAACGCCGGTTGCCAGCAGATCGAAGGCTCGGCTGTAGTGCCGCGCACGTGCGCCGAGCGCGCCAATTTGCTCCAAGTTACTGAGTCGGTCTTCGAGCGAGCCGAGTAGTGACTTGCGACTTTGCAATCGTTCGCGCGAGAGTCCTTCCTGCAATTGAAAATCGCCGACGCGATAGTCGGGCAGATCGGGGCGGGCATCGATCGTGAGTGGATCCCATGACGCGCCTAACCAACCGGCCAGTTGACCGTGGCTCTCTTCGACAAATCTTGGCACATCGCCGGGCATCTTAGGGCGCATCTGTACGAACGGCGGCAGTGGATCTTTACCACGACCGAGTTTGGCAAGAACCGCGCCCATGTTGGGCCAATCGCCGCGCAGGTCGCCGCCCGGTCGTGGCGGTTGGCCCGTGAGCAAGTAGTGGGTGGCGGTCGTGTGATTCACATCGCCATGCGTCATCGAGCGAATGATCGCCAGCTTATCGCACCGCTGAGCGAGGAGCGGAAAGTGCTCGCTGATCTGAACTCCTGGGACGTTGGTCGAGATTGGCTTGAACTCGCCCCGAATCTCGGCCGGCGCGTTGGGTTTCAAATCCCAAGTTTCCTGCTGAGCCGGTCCGCCCCACATGAAGAGCAGAATCACCGCCTTGGCCTTTTGCTTCGGCATAGCGACGGCCTGCACACGAGCCTGATCTTCCGCAGCCAGTAACTGCGGCAGTGAAAGACCGAGCAGACTAATCGCGCCGGCTTGCACGATGTCTCTGCGCCGCAGCGGAGACGAGATATGCGGGCGTGGGCGCGAGTTTGGCATGATCGTGATTGAGGCGTGGTCGGTGGCGGGCTGAAGTCGGCTGCACTCATGATCCTCGCTGGGACTGGCAACAGCAAGCTGACGAGCTTCCATCGGCTTGGGTTACCGGCAGCGACCGATCGCGGTATGATTCGCGCATGAACAAAGCTTTTACGCGCGAACCCGATACGAACGACGTGCTGTGCCCCCGTTGCGACAGTATCGGCGATGCTGTGCCCGAATCGGCGGTCAGTCATTTCGCGCCACAGGAATTGCGCAAGCAGCTGGGCGATACCATCTACTTCTGCCCGGCTGCGAGTTGCCCCGTGGTCTACTTTGATGCAATGGAAGCCACGATCGAAACCACGGCGATAGCCGAGCCTGTCTATCCCAAGAATCCGGCAGCGCCGCTCTGTGGCTGCTTTGGCTTCACGCTCGAAGATGTGCAGGATGATGTGTTCGATACGACCCCGCGGCGTATTCGCGAACTGCTGGCCCGATCGAAATCGTCCGAAGCACGTTGTGCTACAGCAGCAGTCAGCGGACGTTGTTGCTTGCCGGAAGTGCAACGGTTGTATTTCAAACTGAAGGGCGCGGCGAAATAAATCGGCATGGTAAGATGGCCGGCGTGGAAGGCGAACCAACATTACTCCCCGATGTGCCCGCGATTTCGACCGAGCGGAGCAGCGCGCGCCCGAGGCGAACCGGTCGTGGCAAGTTGCTACGAGCACTGCTAATCACACTGCTCCTGATTCTCGCCATCACCGCACTTAGGCCGTGGGAATATTGGAATGAGTTGTTCACGCAGCGTCGTTCTTCGCGGCGCAACGATATTGTGATTAATCCGAGTGTGCAGACTGCGCCTGTTGATGATGAGAATGATGAAACTGAAAAGCGATCACGTCCAGCCAAGATCGCGCCGCCTGTTACCGCCGGCTTAGCCAGGTTGCGCGAGAGCGTCGCTCTCGTCGAAGCTGATGGTCCTGCGGGGCGAGAAGTGATTGGCAGCGCCTTTGTGCTGAACAACCAGGGAGAGTTCGTCACCTGTTTGCACGTCGCGAATCGTGCGACCGCCGCCGTCGTGCGGTTGAGTGATGGGCGTGTGTTTGATGTCGCTGGCTATGCGGCCGTCGATGCAACGAACGACTTGGCCATCCTCCAACTGAAAGAGCCGCCGAGTTCGCTCGTGCCCATCACCATCGCCAAGCAACAGCCCAGTCAACTCAAGCCGGTGGTCGCCTGGGGACATCCGCAGGGAATCGAATTTTCCCCATTCGATGGCAAGGTTAGTCGGCTGATCAAAACGAGCGAATTGCCCGGCAACTTACAAAAGTTTGTCCGCGAACTGACCGAGAGCGACAGCGAGCAGAACTGGATTCAACACACCGCCAAGCTCTCGGAAGGGAACAGTGGCGGGCCGCTCGCCGATGAAGCGGGAGCCGTGATCGGGATCAACCTGTGGGTCGATCGGCAGACCGGTTACAGCTATGCCCTGCCCATCGAGGCACTGGGCTCTCTGGAAAAACAAAGACTCGACGAAGTGCAGCCCTTGGAGCGGTTTGCATCGAGTGAAGTTCGCGTGCGCGATGCCACCTGGCAAACTTCGGCGGCGAAACTAAAGCAAGTGGCCGACGAAGCACGGGCGACGAAGTGGCAAGTGCATGAATGGTCCGACTATGCTCGGTTGCAACATCTGGCCTGGGGTGTCACGCTCGCCAACGCGCCCGAACATTTTACAACCAAGAATGCACTCGGCCCACGACTGGACGAGTTGATTAAAGAGGCCGATCGTGTCGCGGCTCAACTGCACCAGCACCAATGGAAAGACGGTGGCCAGATCATCGTCGTGAATGAGTATGCCGAGAAGGAACTGACACGTCCCGGTGCGGGAGTCATCTTCTTTGGCACCGTGCAGCGTGTGGTGGAAGGCCGAAAGCAAGAGCGGGCTTTGCTCGTGAAGCTTGCCGGCTTTGAGCAAATGGTGCTGGTGCCACTCAGTGGCGAACTCAATGCGCCAATGGTCGGCGCGCAGTGCCTGTTTGTCGGCGTAAACGATCGCGGCCGCACGGTTCGCTACGGCGATAATCCGCTGCAGCCGATTGTGGCCAGTGTGATTATCGCACCGCTGATTGTACCGCTGGAAAAATAGCGGCAGCGGTCTGGTTGGTTTTTCTTACGCCAGCAGCAGGTTCTTGCGAGCCAGCGACGGCAGCGCATCTTCCAGCACCTTGCCGAGGATGACACGCACCTGATCGATGTCGGCGACGGGCTTTCCTTTTTCGTGAACCACCAGCGTCTTATTGGCCACGAGTTGAGCCAGCGTGTCGACGATGGCCGCGCGATCGCGCGTGCCGTCGAGCAGCTTGGCTACTTGCCGTTCGAAGTCGCCCAGTTGGACCACTTCATGCAGCAAGTTCGTGATGCCGCCCGGCTGGGTTGCTTGCAACCTGGCCAGACGCGAGAGGGCGGGTTGCTCGCTGATGTGGTACGAGACCTGCGGCGGTTCCGCGTGCAGGTCGACGTGCGTGGTGGCGTAGCAGCGGAGCAAGGGACGAGCCAGATTGCGAGCATCGTTGGCAGCCCGCTCGGTTTCGATTACTTGCGTGCCGGGATGCAACCGACCGCGCGCGTTAGCCAGCAATTCCATGAACGGAATCGCTTGCGGCCAAGCAGCTCGGAGTTCGAGCATCGCCGCCTTGAGGAGCGGTTCCTTCGTCGAGAGCGTCGAGCCCGGCCGTTTGAATGTCACGGGGTCCCAGCTGCGGGGATCGATCTTCGCGCCCCCTTCTGGTTCCGATGACGAAGCGACATACATGTCATAAATGCGCTCGGGCGGGATCGTCCGATCGAGCTTCATCGACTCGTGACAGAGCAGAGTTTGGCGGAAGGTGCGATTGCGCACCAGGTCCATGTACTGCTCGGTCTCGATGACATCGGCACCCAGTTTCTTCAGCGTGGCTTCGACTTCGGGCGGAAAGTTGCTGGCCAGCATCGTGCTGTAATCGGCTTCGCCCAGGTATTGCAGCTGATGCGAATGGGCCCGATCCATGAACTGGTGAAAGTACTCCGGCTCGTTGACTTCTTCGAGGTACTCGTGAATCAGGTACCAGTCCTGTTTGGGGCGAATATGATTCACTTCGTCGGCGAGCAGAATGCCGTAGGCATTGTTCTTGGTCGGTACCGACTCGGCGAGAAAGTCGAGCAGCGCGCGAGACTCGCGCAGCTTCTCAGCCGGATTGCTGATGTTGCGAGCGCGGTAGGTCATGATGTCGCGAATCATGCCGCGCAGGCGCCACCCCGGGTTGGTGTTGTAGCTGATGTAGGCAATGCCATTCGGCGTGAGATGATCTTTGCAGATCTGCAGAATCGCATCTTGCACATTCGGCGGTACCCACGAGAACACGCCGTGTGTGACGATGTAGTCGAACTTACCCTGCTGCGCAGAAAACTTAAGAATGTCTTCGTGCAACAGCTGCAGATTGGTGAGGTTGAGCGACTGGACGGTCTGCTGGCCGATGGCCACTTGCCGGGACGAAGCATCAATGCCGACGAACTCACTCTGCGGATAGCGTTCGGCCAGCGGAATGATGTTGCCGCCGCTGGAACTGCCTAACTCCAAAAAGCGGCAGCGCGAGAGCGGGGCCGGTTGCATGCCGAACAGCTTGCCGATGGTCGCCAGCCGATTGGGATGCGTCTGCGCGAACGGATGGCTTTCGTACAGCACTTCGTCGTAGGCAGTTTGAGCCGACATCGCAGATTCCTGTGTTCGCGGCGCGTTCACTACGGTTGCTTCTTGCAGCCGAGAGAGGGGTACACAAATCTACCCGCTCATTCGCGCAAGTCAGCCAACTGCCGCGAAGAATTCACCGAAGATATGCGTGGCTCACCAGCACGTTTCGTCATAACAGACACAGGCGGAAAATGACGAGTTGCAGTGAAGTCGTCACACCAGCAGTTTTTCCAACTCGCCTTTGATCGTCTGTTCAATCTGGCCGCGAAAGAACGACGCCGCGAAGGGCAGATTGCCGCTGACGTGCACTTCTTCCTGATAGACGACCAGGTTGCCATTAATGGCCATGCCCATTGCCGTGAAGCCAAACTTGAGCGTGTCGTCGCTCCATTCGCCCTGCACGTTGCTGACTCGGTCGCCGTGGTCCTGGCGAACCTGTTCCAAAAACGACTGCAGACGCTTCACGGCATCGGCGATTTCGAGAGCATGAGGAACTTTAATCGAGAGCGAGGGCATGCACGAACTTCCTTGCGAAGGACGGTTGACGGGACTGCCGTCATTCTACCGTTCATTCAGATGTTCGTAATCCATCCGGTCGCGTGGATGCCAGAGCGGCAGCCCTTGTCGAAGACGCTCGGCCAGCACATCGAGTTTTTCCGTGGTGCCGGGCAAAGCTCCAGTCGCTTCGACTCCCTCCGCAGCCTGCTGATCGGGTTCGTAATTCCACTCACCATCTCGAATGGCTTCTAACACGCTACGAGGCACGGAAGTTCTCCTTAGACGCGGGCTGGAACAGTCGCTGCTTCGAACACCGCAAGCCCTGAGCGCTGATGAGAGGCCTGCAGTTGACGTCCCCACGCCCCTGGGAAGAGGCAAATTCGTCGGGAGCAAACTTGTCGCGTGTCAACCGTCGAAAGAAAAGACTGGCAACGATTCACCAGCGACGCCGCCAGTATTGAACTATGCACCGCGCAAGTCAAGCAAAGAGATTGCCTCTTGTAATGAACGCGCGATTGAAAATGTCAGCGAGCGCTTGACAGTGCCTGCGCGAATTGCTCAACGCGCGTCGTTCGTTGCATCGCGCAGCGCCTGCGACCACGCGCGCACTTTGGCCGGATCGATGTTGCTCGTGCGTGAATCGTTGCACACAGCGCCGCGCACGGCGATGTAATCGGGCCGGAGTGGCAAGAGTTGGGGAAGGTCGGTGAGTTGTAAGGAACCTGCGAGGACCAGCTTGAGTTTCGCTTGCTGCACGGCGCGTGCGAGGATCGCAAGCTCGCTCACTTCGTAGCACTGCCAGAGCGAGCCGCGCGATTTATCGAACGTGTCGACCAAAATGGCTGCTGCCTGTTGGTCGATTGCCAACTGCAACACATCCGCGGGTGGCGGAGCAGCGCAGACATGCCAGTCGGCGTAGATCACTGCCACGGCTTGCGTGCCGCTGGCAAGCGACGATTGCCACTTCATCCAGAGAGTTCGCCATTGATCTTGCGATCCGCAACCGGCGAGGCCGACCTTGGCGAAGATAAGACCGCTCGTCTGTTGCGCGCGAGCCAGCGATTGTTCGTCCAACAATTCGCCGAGTGCGGCACTCACAGGAAAATTGTCGCCGATGGCGGCGATGGCTTCGCGCCAAACTTGCGGGTCTGCGGCCCCGAGCGAACCTTGCTGCGGATCTTTGATATCGATCAAGTCCGCGCCGTTCTCAGCCGCAACAATGGCTTCCTGCGCACTGGTGACACTCACAAGCAAGCGGGTCACTGCGCGATTTCCGCTGGTTTCGTCGTCGCGGCCTTTTGATCGCGATGCGCTTCGGCCAGGCGGTGATTGAGTTGCTTGAGACCTTCACCGCTGATCGGTTCGCACCAAGCGCCGCGCAGGGTGATGTAACCTTCGCACCAATGACCAAGCGCAGGCTTCACATCGCGATGATGCCAGTCCTTGGCTCGTTCCGCGAGCCGCACAATCACGTTGCTCGTCTCGGGCTCTCGCCCTTCCAGATTCGGCAGGTTGCTGGGCCCCTGACCGAGAAAAAAGCACTCGACGATTTCCAGCGGTACGCGCACGGGATCTTTTTGTTCGAAATAAACGAGCAAGGAGTGGGGCTCGTACGCCAAGCGAGGCTGCGCGGCCATCCACAAAATATTGCCGGTCAAAAACAGGGCCCCAGCGATGATGACACCCGCCAGCACGAAGAAGCCCCAGTGCCACGCTTCGAGCCAGGCGGCGACTGCCAGAAAGATGCCGCTAAGGGCCACCAGCGCAGGCAAGATCAAACCCAGGAGCAGGGCGCGGCGATTCGTGCGTAACCAGACTTCAGCCATGAGTGCAATCGGCAAGCAAACGAGCGGAGAGCAATTTCGATAATGAATGCTCCGTTTTAACAAAATCGGCCTTGCTGCCCAGCGGCAGGTGTAGCTACGGCCAGAAAACATTGCCAAAATGCGCCGGCGCTGCCCTGTTCGCCTGCCAAATTCCCGCCAACTGGACTTTCTGTATGCAACGCCTGCCGATCGGACCACTCTATTACGAGTACAGCCGTCACAACGAGCCACGCCTGCGGATTCAGCCCGGCGAGACGATTGTGGTCGAAAGTGAAGATGCCTTCAGCGGACAGATTCGGACAAACGACGACCGCCGCGACAAAACCAAACTGCCGCAGGGCAATCCACAAACGGGACCCATCTGGATCGAAGGTGCCCAGCCGGGCGATTCGCTGGCCATTACCATTCGCGAGATCAAACCGCTCATCGGCCAATGTTCCACGCGCACCAGCGATCCGCGCCAACTGGCCGAATGGCTGGGGACCGAATGTCCGCACGGCACGCATGTCTGCCCGATTAGCGATGGGCTGATTCACTGGAGCGACAAGCTGACGATTCCCTATCAGCCGATGCTGGGCTGCATCGGCACCGCGCCCGATTGGGGCGTGCCGACGACGATCCCGGCGGGCATTCACGGCGGCAACATGGACATCATCGAAGTCTGCCCGGGCAACACGATCTATCTGCCCGTCTTTGTTCCCGGCGGCTACCTCTACCTGGGCGATGCTCATGCGGCGATGGGGCACGGCGAACTCTCGGCCAGCGGTCTCGAAATGCCTGCTGAGTCGACCATCACCGTCGACCTGCGCAAGGGAAAGAAGATCAGCGGCCCGCGTATCGAATCGCCGACCGAGCTGATGACCGTCGCCACCGGTTGCCCCATGGAACGCGCCACCGCCGAAGCCTTCGCCAAGCTGATCCTCTGGCTCGAAGCCGACTACGGAATGGATCGTTGGAAGTCCTATGACTTGCTCACCCACGTCGCCCGCCTCAGCGTGGGCTACTACGCGTTTGGAACGGTGGCGGCGAAGATTGAGAAGCGGTATCTCGCTTCCGCTTAAGCTCATCTGCCCTGGGTAGCGTGCGTTTTTAACCCGCAGGGTTCTCAGCCGTTAGCCCCTGGTCGCTGCGTAGCAGCGCACCTGGGGTATGGATTGCGAAATGGCATCACGATCCCGCAGGGATCGCAGCAGGGAGAGCCTCCGATTTGCTGCGATCTTTCGGTCATGATTTTGACAGCGAAATAC
This sequence comes from Anatilimnocola aquadivae, assembly GCF_049819085.1. Lineage (GTDB taxonomy): Bacteria > Planctomycetota > Planctomycetia > Pirellulales > Pirellulaceae > Anatilimnocola. The sequence goes on along the minus strand of NZ_CP187419.1, from coordinate 5,648,597 downwards.
TCCCAAGAGATATTCCAGCTTGCTAATTTATTACCCAATCTGGTGAGGCGCTCGATGTCTTACTTGAGCCTGCATTACCACCTTATTTTTGCGACAAAATATCGTGAGCCGACCATTGCAGTCGAATGGCGCGAGCGTCTGCACGAGTACTTGGGTGGGACGATTTTGGGCCTGGATGGGCTTCCCTTGGGTGTCGGTGGTGTGGCTGATCACGTCCATTTGCTCGTAACGCTCAAATCGACCCACAAGCTTTGCGACGTGTTGCGAGAATTGAAGAAGGCTGCGTCGAGCTGGGTGCACAGAGAAGTTGGTTTGGCCGATTTCGCTTGGCAGGAGCGATATGCGGCTTTCACGGTTAGCCCGCCTGGCCGAAAGGGAGTCCAGGGCTATATCGCCAGGCAGGAGGAGCATCATCGAACCATTTCATCGCGCGATGAACTGGTTGAACTGTTGCGAAAAGCAGAGGTTGTGTACGACGAAACGTATTTTGAGTAATCCGCGTGCTGCGATCCCTTCGGGATCGAGATACCATTTGAACGACTACCCCAGGTGCGCTGCTACGCAGCGACCAGGGGCTAGACGCTGCGAACCCTACGGGTTCAATGCACGGAGACGCCAGCACTACAACCTTACCTCAGAATGACACGAGGTCCCTCCGGCAAGACGCCTCAACCTCTCCTAAGAATGGCTAGCAAACACGAGTGGAGTACCACCGCGTGCGACCTAAAATCAGCGGCCAGCCAAACGTGCACAATTCCGAAACCAGCCCTATGGATTCGATCAATCCCTACGAATCGCCGGCGGTACCGGCCCAGGTGGAGCAGCCTGGGGCCAAGTACCTCGTTGACCAGCGTCGGCTGACGTGGCGCGAGCAGATGCGGATGTCGCAGTATCCGATCACGGGGTTGTGGCGGTGGATTTCGTTGCAGTTGGGCCTAGCTCGCAATCCCACGTACATCCACGCGGTTCCGCCCGTGCGCGAAATGAGTGCCGACTTTGCCGATATGCCGCCGGGAGTCGGCGAATATCTGTTGCGTTTTAAGTCCGAAGCGGAAGCAATGGGGTTCCGCGGACATTGGACCACCATCACGCGTGACGAAGCTGGTCACGCGACCTCGTCGATCTTGCGAATGCTGGCCGCGGATCCGCGTTTGTATCTGGAAGTTGCATTCGTGGCCATCGATGGCAGCATGATCAGTCGACACAACCTGGTATCGGCAACCGTCGATGGCCAGTACATCGCAACGAGCAATGGCTGGCCACGAGAGAGCCGCCCGCCGGTCATGAAGCCACAGTATTTGAAGGGAATGCCGCTCGAGCAAATGCTGCCGCGCCATCAAGAGCGGCTTCACTCCTTCGGCGGTGAGTTCCGACCGATTTACCACTTCGAAGATGTGCTCGCGATTGTCGAAGGGCTCATTCGGGCCTACATCGAGTTCCAGGTCGCTCGCGGGTTCTACACACCGCTTGATGAAAATGCTGCCGCGCCGCTGTCCAACGATTTCTAATCCACCGGAAAGAGGTTACCCACCGATTTGTCCAGCACGCCGTCGACCGGTATCATTGCTGCTGCCCGCTGGCAAAATGGCACCTGAGCCGCGATTTGCCCAGCTGAACGCTGCTACACGTCAAGCACTGGCAGAGCCAGTGGCACCCAAAAATGACAGTGCCACCCAGCCCGGTAAGGCTCATTGCTGTTCGCGTGGGAAATCGACTTGTATCCAGTAGCACGTGCCACCAGAATCAGCAGCCAGCGTAACGTGCCAACCAAGCCGGGAATTCTGAGATGGTCGAACACAAGATGAGGTTCTTGAAATGCGCTGCTCAAGCTGGATTGCTCTGCGCGGCTGAAAAGGGTGCGCAATGGCTCCACATTGATTTCTTTTATAACTGGGTCGCGAAAACATGGGAGTTTTACAGTCTGGAAAGCCGCGAAGTGAGGTTGGCTGATTTGGAGCAAATCACGCCGATGAAGCCGCAAGAAATCCGCAGCGAAATCGCCCAGATCGTGGCTGAAAGTGCTGCGGGGGCCTCAGTTGAGGTGCAGGATCGAGTTGTCGAATTGGTTTGTCAGATTCCGCCGAAATTGCGTCGATCAATTCGAGTCAGCAAGAATCTGCGACAGTCGACGATGCCAACTGAATTGAAATTGGAGACGCCGCAGGATTGCATGAACCTTCTTCCGGATAAGTTGGCAATGAGCCATCGTTGGTGTTTGAGTTCGATGCGGCCCAAATTAGTCGAACTGGGAGCAGGGCGATTAGAGATAAATGCATTCGAAGCAATATTCGATTGTGGTGAGGAAATTGGCAGTTGCGTTTTTCAAGCATCGAAAAAGCCAAGCTTTGTGATCCAGATTCCGACGGTCGGCGAGAGTGTCAGCCTTCTGACCGTGCAAGGGCGGGGCTTGAAGTTCTACTTCGGCCATTTTGTCGGCGGCTACGATGTAAGCGGCCGCGCTAACTTAGCTTGCAAGAAGTTCTCACATGCGTACCCATTGGCTGAACGCTATTGCCAACTTCTGAATGAAGCATTCGGCTGGAAATTGAACGTGTTGAACGGAAAAGGCGGCTTTAGCGAACCCTTGCTCCCAATTTCTGACGTGGCCGATCCGCGCGACTTGAATTTCCTCATCAACATACTTCAGCGAGTCGCAGTCGAAGCCAATTGCGAATACAAGGAGTAGATCTCACTTGATCGTTCGCTCAGGCATGAGTTCCTTAGTAGGTGTTCGATTCGTTAGCACCGAAGGTGCGGCCACAGGTTAGCCCAGGGCAGAGCGCCACGGCGTCAGCCGTGAAGCGTCGCCCTGGGAAGGACTCCACAGAGCAGCAAGGTAACGCACTACCAGTCTCGCAGTCAGTCTCTTACTGCCAAAACATGGCCGAACTGACTATACAACACATACGGATAAAGGCCTACTTTAAGCTCACTGACCTCTTGCCATCGCGACCTACGATGCAGGAGATCGCCCGCTAAGATCGTCGTATCGTCGCCGAATAAATATATCACTACCTCCCACAGTACGCCGTCCATGGTCTTTACAAAGCGTAACATGGCATCTTTGCCCCGAATCACGATAGGAACAACGTCGTCGGCCACAAACTGCAAACCCGACACATCAGGCTGCGTGTCATCAACAGCGTAATCAGAACACGGCGACAACTGGGTATATCGCTTGAAAGCCGAGCGCGATGCACAATCCGCTCTAAAATCAGGATCGCATGAGATGCTCAAATAATTCACTCGAATACTAACTGTGACAGCTATCATGCGAACAGCATCTGAGGCCGTAGTCACGACGAGAGGTGCAGCAAGCCCTAGTTCGACATTGTCCACACTAATTGATCGTCTCGATAGGAGCCGATCAAGGCGATTGCGAATATTGTCCTTAGGATCCCGATAGTACTCATATAACCTGGCTCTCACCCGTCCCGCTGAGCCATTTAACCCCCATAGATAAAACTCAAGCGGGCCAACACTAAAGTTAAACGGCTGTTCAAGCAAGGGAAGCAAGCGAAGCTGGATATGCGAGTCAGCCTGTACGATCTGATCGCAGAAGTAGACAAAATGCTCCAAATTGTCATCATCGAACAGCGAATGCGGAATAGACATGCAATCGGCAACCTCTTTAAGCTGCTATGGTGGCACTGTCGAGTGCTCTGTTCTACGCCACCGGCTCGCCTAGGGTGCCAGTGCTTGGCCAACTCGAATGGTAGCTGAATCGGAAGTAGCTGAGGATCTGACCTTTTACCAAGACGCGGCGCTGTTCTAAAAGTCGAGAGCCGCTGGACGACGATCGCGATCGTTTTCTTAGCACCGAAGGTGCGGCCACAGGTTAGCTCAGGGCAAAGCGCCACGGCGTCAGCCGTGAAGCGTCGCCCTGGGAAAGCCTTTTCAACCTCTAACCCAGGGCGGAGCGCCGACCCTGCGGGCCTGAAGAGGAAAGTTCAGGGCAGTCGCTTCGGTCAGAGGGCGGCACAAGGATTTATTGTTACGATGTGTTGACTTAGTGTCAATGACATTTTAAATTTTATGGAGATCGGCGAGGAGCCGCGAGTTCGTCAGGTACGGAGTACCTGGACCTACTGGTTGGAGTGTTGATCGACCACCCGTTTAGGGCCTGTTCAGCCTGCGGTGTGAACAGGGGGCAGAATGGTTATCAAACGGTTATCGGAAAATGGGTGATTCGAGGTCGGTTGTGCTTGCAACTGAATATGCAATAACAGGTTATGGCGAGTCGTTGGTTTTCATTTTTCGCTCAAAAAGTTATCAAGCCGGGTTGTGAGAAGGGGAGAATGTGGACTGTTCAGGAAGGGAGAAAGGCTGGCTCGGCGGACCAGGAGGTCTGCCGCCACGACGAGGTGCGTGATAACCACTACCCACCCGTTTAGGGCCTGTTCAGGCCGCGGTGTGAACAGGGGCAGAATGGTTATCAAACGGTTATCGGAAAACGGGTGATTCGAGGTCGGTTGTGGTTGCAACTGAATATGCAATAAAAGGTTATGGCGAGTCGTTGGTTTTCATTTTTCGCTCAAAAAGTTATCAAGCCGGGTTGTGAGAAGGGGAGAATGTGGACTGTTCAGCAAGCCACGGCGGGCCGCTTTCTTCCCCCGAATAATTCATCGAATTCTATTGATATGTCTTGGCCGATAGGTATAAAGGAGAGTGGTTTGATCCAAAAATGTTGATGGAGCGGCGGACCGGATGTAACGAATGCCCCGCGCTGATTCATAGTTGGATGAAACCGCAATTCCCCCTCGCAGGTACCCCTCCCGCCCACGTAAAGGAATGTCCCATGCTCGAAGTCACCTACGGCTCAGCTGGTCGATATTGTGATGGCATCTCGCGCCGGAGTGCGCTCAAGTTGGGCTTTGCCGGTCTCGGCGGTCTGACGCTCGCCGGTCTTTACCGGGCCGAAGCTGCAGCGGGAATCAAGTCGTCGAACAAAGCGGTCATCAACATTCACCTCGGTGGCGGACCTTCGCACCAGGATATGTTCGACCTGAAGCCTGAAGCGGCTAAGGAGTTTCGGGGCGAGTTCAACCCGATCAAAACGAACGTCTCGGGCTTTGATATTTGCGAGCATTTCCCTCGCCTGGCCGCGATGGCCGATAAGTTCGCGGTCATTCGCTCGCTGATCGGCATGGTGGACGATCACAGCAACTTCCACACACAAACGGGCTACGGCCGCAAAGACTTGCAAAACATTGGTGGCCGTCCCGGCATCGGCGCGGTGGTGAGCAAGTTGCTCGGACCATCGGGGAGCGGTGCTCCGGCTCACATTGCTTACAACGATGCCCCCGTGGGTTATCTCGGACCGGTCTATAAGGGCTATCGTCCATCCGGCGGCGATCTGAAACTCGTCGGCAGCATGACGGCCGATCGGCTGGAATCGCGGACCAACCTTCTGTCGTCCCTCGATAAGCTGCGCCGCGAAACCGATGGCTCGGGCCAGATGAAGGCGCTCGATTCCTTCACGCAGCGAGCGGTGGGCGTGGTGACTTCAGGCGATGTGGCCAATGCCCTCGACCTGGACAAAGAAGACAAGAAGGTTCGTGAACGCTACGGCAAGGACATGGATTCGTTCTTGCGTGCTCGCCGCCTGGTCGAGGCGGGTGTTCGCGTGGTGACGTTCGATTGGGGTGGCTGGGACACGCACGCTAACAACTTCGACTCGCTGCGGAAGCAACTGCCGCGGCTCGATCAAGGGATGAGTGCCCTGATCAACGACCTGCACGAGCGAGGCATGGACAAAGACGTAACGATTGTGATGTGGGGCGAATTCGGCCGCACGCCACGTGTGAATTCGGGCGCTGGCCGCGATCACTGGTCGCGCGTCGCGATGGGCTTCCTGGCTGGCGGTGGCATGCGAACCGGTCAATTCATCGGTTCGAGCACCAAGAACGCCGAAGAAGCGAAGGACCGCCCGGTTCACTTGCTGGAGGTCTTCTCGACCATTTATCACAACATGGGAATCGATGTCTCGCGCACGCAACTCATCGATCCTGCTGGTCGTCCGCAGTACCTGACTGACAACCGCGCACCGATCAAGGAATTGATCTAGACGGGCAAGTTAGGTAGCCGTCATCGCATGATTGAATAACAGACCAGGGCTCGCTGCGGCGGGCCCTGAGTCGTGGCATCTTCACGCATTCTTCTCACCAAGGGCACTTCCCTCGGTGACACGGGCTCTTTAACTTCAAGAGCCGAGCAGTTTCCGCTGCGCTCTTTGCCGCGGAACGCTCGTCAGCGGATCGTGGAATGCACTTCAACACTTGGTTCTGGCGACTCTTTGCACTGCAGGCACTGGTGTGCGCTGGCTTTGCCATCGTCACGCTGATTCTGGTCGGCACCATCGATCACTCGGCCAATCCAGGCTCGTGGAACCTGCTGGGCGGCTTGGCGCTGGCGGCACTCGCTGCCGTGGGCTTCAGCGCGTTGGCCACTTGGCTCAGTTGGAAGCAAGTGCAGCGGCCGATCATCGAGCTGGCTCATCTGGCGCGGCAACTCTCGGGGGGCGACGAACAAAACTTGCCCCCCGCCCAGCCTGGCGATGAGCTGGTGGAGATCTCCGGCGCTCTGCAGCGGATTCGAGGTCGCCTCGATATCGGCGCGGGAGAGGCCCAGCAAAACACCGAGCGGCTGCAGGCCGTGCTGGCGAGCATGGTCGAAGGCGTGCTGGCCGTTGGTCCCGACAAAACGATCTTGCTGGCCAATCAGGCCGGGCGACGTTTGCTCGACTTCACGACGCAGCAGCCTCACGGCCGACCCTTGCTGGAAGTGACCAGAGCCCGCGCGGTGTACGAAGCCGTGCAGCAAGCGCTCGACACGAGCGGAGCCATTGAGCGTGAGTTCGATTCGCCCGGTGTGCAACGACGCGTGCTGCTGTTGCGGGCGACATGCTTGCCCGGCTCGCCTTGCCCGGGTGTGATGGTGGTGGTCCACGATGTCTCGGAGATTCGGCGGCTGGAGAACCTGCGCCGTGAGTTTGTCGCCAACGTCTCGCACGAACTGAAGACTCCGCTCGCAGCCATCAAGGCCTATGCCGAAACCCTGCGCATGGGAGCGGTGAACGATCCCGAGAACAACCTGCACTTTGTCCAACGCATCGAAGAGCAGGCCGAACGATTGCACGAGTTGATTCTCGACATGCTGCAGATCGCGCGCATCGAGTCGGGGCAGCAGACGTTCAATATTGTCGATGTGCCGCTGGCGGAACTGATCGACGAATGTCTGGCGCAGTTCGCCGATGTGGCAGCAGCCAAGCAGATCGATCTGGTCGGCGAATTGCCCAATGAGCAGATCACCGCGCGGGGCGATGAAGAAGGCCTGCGAACCATTTTGAGCAACCTGGTCGATAACGCGATCAAGTACACACCGGCCGGCGGCGAAGTGCAGATTCGCTGTGAAAGTAACGATGAAATGGTCACGCTGGAAGTACAAGACAGCGGGATCGGCATCGCCGAGAAAGAGCTCAGCCGGATCTTTGAGCGGTTCTATCGAGTCGACCGTGCTCGCTCGCGCGAGATGGGGGGCACTGGCCTGGGGCTGTCGATCGTCAAAAATCTGACCCAAGCGTTTGGCGGCACCGTGGGCGTGACGAGTGTACCGGGTAAGGGCTCGGCCTTTCGCGTTCATCTTTGTTGCGGCGGCAAATAGCTCGCAGAGTTGATCTGTCCTATCATAGGCTGGGTTTCGCAGCTTCTTCGACAAGGAGACAACGCCATGGTTGAGTTCGGCAATCCGCCCCCGGGTATGCGTTCGATTCAAGCTTATCTGGTTTGCAAAGACGCAGCGGCCGCGATCGAGTTCTATGGCAAGGCGTTTGCGGCGAAAGAGAAGTACCGCATGCCAATGCCCGATGGCACCTCGGTGATGCACGCCGAACTAACGCTGGGCGATAGTGTGCTGATGCTTTCGGAAGAGAACCCAGCTTGGGGCACCAAGTCGCCGCTCAGTTTGGGTGGTACGCCGGTGACGTTGCACTGTTATGTCGCCGATGTCGATGCGATGTTTCAGCAGGCCGTAGCCGCAGGCTGCACGGTGAAGATGCCGCCGACCGATATGTTCTGGGGCGATCGCATGTGCTCGGTGACCGATCCCTTCGGGCATCAATGGTCGATCGCGACTGCGGTCGAAGACGTCTCGCCCGCTGAGATGAACGCCCGCGCGCAGAAGTTCTTTGCCGATTCAACGGGCGCTTGTACTTAAGCGATTGCAGGTGGCTGTGCTTAGATAATCGCCAGCGGATTACGCCGCTCTTCGAGCGTGCCGCGCGTCACGCCGACGCGATTTGCCGCGCTCAGTTTGCTCCAGACTTCGCGGCCCGTGACTTCGCCCCGCAGCAACCGGCGATAGAGTTCCAGCGTTTGGGGAATCTGCCGTTCTTCCTGCTTGGTTGCCGTTTCCAGCAACTCGACGCGGAAGTGTCGCACGCCCTGCGCGAGGAGCGCGGGCACAACTTCCGCTGCACTTTGCGGCACGGCATTGAAGAGCGTATTACGGCAGCCAACGTCGGCCGTCAGCGGATGATCGACGCCCATGCGATCGCGCAGGGCAACCTGGTGGTCGTCGCAGGGGCGGCCGCAGTTTGTTTTGTTGGTCCCCGGCGAGAGCATGGCGCAGAACACACAGTGCTCCATGTGGAACATGGGCATGTGCTGGTGAATCACACATTCGAGCCAGGCGGAAGGAACCGCCGCTACAAGTTCCAGCAGTTGCTCTCGATTCAGATCGTACGACGGCGCGATGCGCACGGCGTCTTGCGACTTGAGCCATTGGGCCGTCAGTTCGTTGGCACAGTTGAGGGAAAAATCGGCGACGACCGGCGTTCCTTGATTGACAAAGAATCGCAGCCCGGACAGATTACGAGCGAGGATGCCATCGGCGCCGTGCTTACTGAGCGCGCGAAAGATGCCCGCCTCATCCGGCTTTTGAATTCGCGGTGTCGCGAGCCAGATTTCTGCAGCGCTTGCGTGGGCAAGTTCCACGGCTTCGCGATACTCGCGGATATCGGCGAAGTCGACATACACGCTGTTGGCTGAGTGCTGCAAAACGGACTTCAGCTGAGCCAGTGAACGACAGAGGACATGTAACTGTGATGTGGCGGCTTCCGTTGTTGCTTCGCTGGCTGGCGGCAACGTCGCCCGCAGATCACGCAACGCGGAGTCGCGAACAATGGCTCGCGCTGGAACGCGTTCCACGGCGGTTACTAGTTTTTCGATCGTTTCGTGGCGCAATTTGCCCAGCACACTCAGCGGGATCATCGGGCGACCGGAGATATCGGCTCGCAAGCTGCGCAGTTCAAAGGGGCTGCTGCCGAGCCGGCCGAGTTGCGCTTTCAGCATGGTCTCGTCGAGCACATGCTGCCGCGCTTGTTCCAAAGGCTGCGGCGAGACGACTTCAATCGTGGCTCCCGTTTCCGCGGTCGCCACAATGTGCAACGGCTGACCTTCGGCGGCCGTCACCACAAAGTCGACGGGTACGCGGCGGTTGATCACACCTTCCGCAAAGGTTTTTCGCAGCCGTTGGGTCAGTTCCGGATCGTCGGTCTTCCACACTTCACCGCCGGGCTGGATCTCTGCGAAGTCAATCGAGCCGTGCGCGAAGGTCAGTTCCGCCATGCCGATATTGACGGGCTCCGTGAGCGAGCGGCCACGTTGAAAGACTTCGTAGACGCGGCCACCTTGCTGGTCGTCTTCGGCGCGGCCGCAATCGAACACGATGCCATCGCCGCGCTTGATCGAGGCGACCAGTTGCACCCCCACGCGCTCATTGCGCACAAACTCGACCGTGCCCAGCAACACGCCTCGCTTGTCGGAACTGCGAGCGGGAACGAGCATTTTGTGATCGCAGCCCTTGAGCCAACCGGGCGAGAAGCCGCGCGAGAACGACAGCTCCATCGCTTCGACTTCTTCCGGTGGAAAGTTGACGGCCTGCCCCGCCATCGCTTTGTCGATGGCCTGGCGATAATGCCGCGTGATGTTCGCGACGTATTCGGGCGTCTTCAGTCGGCCTTCAATCTTCAGCGAGGCGACGCCCAGCTGGACGAGGTCGGGAATCAATTCATAGGCGGCCAGGTCTTGCGGACTGAGCAGATACTTTTGATCGCCCGTTTCGACCAACTTGCCGTCGCAAAGCAAGTCGTAAGGCAGCCGGCAAGCTTGCGCGCACTGGCCCCGATTGGCACTGCGCCCGCCGAGCGATTCGCTCGTCAAACACTGCCCCGAATAGGCGACGCAAAGTGCGCCGTGTACGAAGACTTCCAGCGCCATCGTGCTGGTGGCTCGAATTTGCCGGATCTCGTCGAGCGAGAGCTCGCGGGGCAGCACGACGCGCTCGATCCCCAGTTCCTCGGCTACCGCGATGCACTCGCTGCTGCTGAGGGTCATTTGCGTCGAAGCATGCACGCTCAGATCGGGGCAGATCTTCTTGACGAGTCGCGCCAGGCCCAGGTCCTGCACCAGCACGGCATCGACGCCCGCCTCGGCCAGTTCGATCACGTGCCGCTCGACTTCGGCCAGTTCGCTGGGGAAGATCAGCGTGTTGAGCGTGATGTAGCCCTTCACACCGCGGTTGTGTAACTGCCGCAAGATCTCGGGAAGTTCTTCCGTGGCAAAGTTCTTGGCCCGAGCGCGAGCGTTGAAGCCGCGGTCGAGGCCAAAGTAAACAGCATCGGCGCCGTTCTCGATGGCCGCGCGAATGCAGTCGCGGTCACCCGCAGGGGCAAGCAATTCGGGGCGCGCAAGCGAAGTGGGTGTGCGCAGGGATTCTGTGGTCAGGGTGGGAGGCATCTCTACCAGACTACCGGCCACCCATCCTGGCAGGCAATCGCTAATGAGGGTTTTGCGCGATAGTCGGGGCCAAGTTTTTGTTGAAAATCGGCCTCTTCATCGGCTAGGCTACGGCGGTTTCCCGCGCCCACCCTCCATCTCCCCTCCCAGGATCCCGCCGATGCGTCGTTGCTTGCTGCTGACCAGTTTGTGCGCATTCTTGCTCGCCACGCTTCCCGTTCTGGCTCAAGAGCAGGCAGCCACCAAGCCGCCGATCCGGGTTGGGGTGCTGGGCTTGGATAACTACCAGGGGGTGGCCTACGCGCAGTTGTTTAACAGCCCCAAGGCCGAAGGGGATCTCGCGGGGCTGAAGGTGGTGGCTGCTTATCCGATCGGCAGCGACGACCTGCCGAACGAAGCCAAGGACATTCCCAAGTGGCAAGCTCAGATCGGCAAGTTCGGCGTCGAGATGGTCGACTCGGTCGAAGAACTGCTGAAGCGGTCCGATGTCATCATGATTATGACGATGGACGCGCGGCATCACCTGAAGCAAGTCGAACCGGTGCTGCGAGCCGGCAAGCCTGTCTACATCGGTCGCCCGCTGGCAGCTTCGCTCGACGACGCGATCGCCATCTTCAAGCTGGCGGAAGAGACCAAGACTCCTTGCTGGTCCAGTTCGCAGCATCGGTTCAGCCCGGGCTTCAGCGGCATGAAGAATCATCCCGAAGTGGGCAAAGTGCTGGGCTGCGATGTGTATGGTGGCTGCACGAGCGATCCGAGCACGCCCGAGTTCTTTTGGAGTGCCCTGCATAGCATCGAAACGCTCTACGCCATCATGGGGCCCGGTGTGGTTTCGGTCACGTGTACTTCAACACCCACCGCCGAGCAGTTCACCGCAGTCTGGGCCGATGGCCGCATCGGAACCTATCGCGGCATCAAGCCCGGGCAAGGTGCGGTGAAGTATAGCGCCACCGTCTTTGGCGACAAGGGAGTTTCGACCGCCGGCATCTATGGTCACGGCGTGCCCGTCGCGGGCGTCGTGCCCACCAAAGACAAATACATGGGCTACGAAGGGATCGCCATCGAGATGGCCAAGTTCTACAAAGGTGCTCCCGCGCCCGTCACTCCCGCCGAAACCATCGAACTCTTCACTTTTCTGCAAGCAGCCCAGGACAGCAAAGCGACGGGTGGTAAGACAGTTCGCCTGGACGAAGTTGCGAAACAGCGGGCCTCGAGAATTGGCAAATAGAATCGCCAGCAACGCGTGTAGCATCCTGTCCATGCTGCCTGCCGCGATTGACTTTGGCGTCACATCCAACCACCTTGGAGGATTATCTTTCCTTAGTGCTTGAGACATAAACTGGATCAAAGATGGGCACCGCTGAAGAAAATCGGGAGCGATCGCAAAGACTCCTCCAACAATACCAAGTCATAGCCGCTCGGCGTAACGCCAACGATACTCTTCTTTGGCAAGCTCCACTACTTAGTTTGACAGGGCAAGCGTTTCTCTTTACAGCTGCTGCGACGCTTCTTGCGGCGGCGAAAGAAGGCGCACATCCAGGATGCCTGTACTCCGTGGCGCTGATGCTCGCGTGGGTAGCAGCGTGCGCTTCTTTGCACCTGATGGCCAAGCATCGATTTTTCGAAGTCGAGGATTCCGTTTACCTACGCGACTTAGAACTTATTCTTGAACTTCCATGCCGTCACATCAGCACTAGCCCTTCTCATCGATTAGGAAGCGCGTACTGTTCATGGATAGTCACGCTCGCAGTTTTTGGAGCCGCGGCAGGTTGGTTCTTTGTTGCATCGCTCCCCTATCTTGGACTGCGGTACTTTTTTAGTGCGATTGCAATCGGCGGAATCTTAAGACAACTGGTATTGGCTACATGTCGAGATTATCAAGTAGTTGACCGATCAGCTTCTAGCACAAAGAAACTAGAGGAGTCAGACAACCGGATGATTAGCACAGCTGTTGTGGAGAGTCTTGAACGCCGGTTGTCACGATCTCAATCTGGCCTGTCGGAAAGTGGCGGCTGATGGGTGATGCGTCAGTTTGAAAAAAAGATGTTTGGCAGCTTTAGATCGCCCCTCCAAATCTTCCCGCCAAAATAGGCGAACGTCAAAGATATCACTCCACCTAGAAGTGCGCAAAAAGCACGCTGTCGGGTTTTAAGCGAAGTGTTTGGCTGTGCCTCACCTGCTGGCCCATTTAGCCATGCATGATTCCAGTAGGTTGCAAATTTGATCGCTAGCCAAGCCATCATGCCGGCAGGAATGCCGCTTTCGCCAAAAATGACCAGTGCCATGAAAACTGCTTGCTCGATAAGACCCGTAACCCAAGATGGTATCTTGTTCGGGTCAGTAAATGACTCTTGCTCGCCAGCCGGCAACGCCATAACTGCAGGTCGGAAACGTCTGACCAACATGAAGTAGCCATTTACTGCAATGAAGCTACCTCCGAAGCCAACCACGACACCGGCGATCTCTTTCGGTATCAACCATTCAGCGGGAGCAGCCATTTGCGTACTCGATCAGATTTGACATGTTGCTAATCTCCAGGCGTACTCTAGTTATGCAGAGAGGCTCAAGCAAGCAAGAAGACGCACAGCGATTCGCTTCGCGTCACTGGCATTGCCGGTGCCCGCCCTGCTTGAATGCGTAGCTGGATCGCAAGAGGCTGGAGAATTGCCATTTTCCCAGGGCGCTGGCCTGTGCAGGAAGGCGAGAGATTCAATTCGTTGTTCGGCGATTGCTGTCGGCCGATTGTCGCGCCCTTCCAGGGCTTTTAATCATTGCGGGCGTCCTTCCCAGGGCGGCGGCTCACGGCTGATGCCGTTCCGCTTTGCCCTGGGCTGGCATAGCGCCGGCCCTACGGGCCTAAAGAGAACGGCTCACCCAGCGGTTGGCATCGAACGGCTAGAATTTCAGCAGTGAACGCATGCGACCGCGGGAACTATTGACGGAGGCTGCGAGATGTACAGTCGAGCGATTCGGATCGTGTTGATACTTGCCGCTGGTGGCCTGCTGTTCCTTGCGGCCAGGGGAGCCGTGGCGCAGCAGCCAAGTGCGACCCTGTTCAAGAACGTGAAGGTGTTCGATGGCAAGTCGGACAAGCTGACGGCGAGCACGTCGGTCTTGGTGGTAGGGAACAAGATTGAGAAGATCGGTGGCAACATCCCTGTCCCCGAGAAGGCGAATGTTATCGACGGCGGAGGACGCACGCTGATGCCGGGCCTGATCGACGCCCATTGGCACGCGATGCTGGTAAGGCCGACGCCCGATGAAGCACTCAAGTGGGACGTGGGCTATGCCAATCTGGTCGCGGGTGCCGAGGCGACCGACACGCTCATGCGCGGGTTCACGACCGTGCGCGACATGGGGGGACCGGTATTCGGGCTCAAGCGTGCCATCGATGAAGGAGTAGTGGCCGGTCCCCGCATCTATCCGTCCGGGGCGATCATTACCGTCACGAGTGGTCATGGAGACTTTCGCCTGCCGCATGAGGTGCCGCGTACGCTCGGCAGCGCGCGGTCGCGCATGGAACAACTCGGCGCCAGCATGGTCGCTGACAGTCCGGACGAGGTGCGCGTGCGTGTACGGGAACAACTCATGCTCGGTGCAACCCAGATCAAGCTCACGGGCGGTGGAGGAGTCGCTTCGCCCCATAGCCCGCTAGATATCAGCACTTTCACCGAGCCCGAGTTGCGGGCGGCGGTGGAAGCCGCCGAGAACTGGGGCACGTATGTTGTCGTCCACGCGTACACCCCCGAGTCGATGCAGCGGGCCATCAGCGCCGGCGCGAAGTGCATCGAGCATGGGCATTTAATGGACGAGGGTACCGCCAAGTTAGTTGCCGCGCGTGGAACCTGGGTGTGCATTCAGCCCTTTCCCGCAGAGCTGGCTAACGCCTTTCCGCCGGGCTCGCAGCAGCGGGCCAAGTTTGCCGAGGTCTTCGCCGGCATGGACATTGCCTACCGCCTGGCACGGAAACACAAGCTGAAGACCGCTTGGGGCACGGATATCATCTTTTCGCCAGGGCTGGCCCGTCGCCAAGGAGAATTGCTCGTCGCGCTGCAGCACTGGTACACCCCGGCCGAAGCGCTCGCGATGGCGACCAGCACCAACGCAGAACTGCTGGCCATCTCCGGGAAGCGCAACCCCTATCCCGGCAAGTTGGGCGTGGTGGAAGAAGGCGCGCTGGCCGACCTGCTGCTGGTGGAAGGAAACCCGCTGGAGAACCTCAAACTGATCGCGGACCCAGGTAAGAACTTTGTCGTCATCATGAAGGACGGCAAGATCTATAAGAACCTAAACTCAAACTGAACCGGTCCGCTCGTGGCCAGTTTCTTCCGAGTAGTCAACTCGCTCCGTCGAGATGAATGCATCGCGAATCGCCGAAGCTTCATCTTGCGGAGCAAGATGACTACGGTGCAAAGCCACGGCGGTTGGCATGGGTCGCTGGATCGAGCGATGCAGCGTTTGGTTCCTCAGCACCAACGGTGCGGCCACAAGTTAGCCCAAGGCAGAGCGCAACGGCGTCAGCCGTGAAGCGTCCCCCTGGGAAGACTTGGCGTCTACCGCATCGCACCCCAATCGTATGGAATATGCTCCCACTTTTGTCCGTTTAGCACTTCTTGAAGCGACCTTTCCGAGAGTTGCGCTGCGAGAAACGAAAAGAATGCCGCGAGCCTCTCCTGCAGCGTTCCCTGGTAGCTGTTTAAGTCGAATAGGCTCAGATTGACAGGAGTGCAGTGCAGATTCATCCATTCATCGAGCAAGAACGAATCCTTCACCTCAGAATTGAATATCTCGACCGTAAAGAAATGGGCGTCATCACTGCGATAGTAGAGCTTGGCAATTACCTTCCGGTTCCAGGCTGGGGTTATTGTGAATTTCAAGCTTGGCCCCAGGACCTCGGTGGCAGGAATGCTTTCGATGGTAGTGCCGGAAGATCGAACGTCATTCAAGGCAGCAGACGCCTTGAAAACATCCCTGGCACATTCATAAGTCTCAACAAGTGACAGTGACATAAAGGTGCTTGCCCGGGGGAAGCCTCAGATAGTTTTTCAAGTTCGATTGGGTGCGCGACAATCGGTCGACAGCACCGCGCGGTTTGCTCGTGCCGACCTTTCGGCGCCTGCGCGGACGCTTCGGTCGGAAGGTGTCACGCCGGATTATTGTTACAATGTGTTGACTTAGTGTCAAGGACATTTTAAGGTGTCTGGGAGCGAGTGGCGGAGTCGGGCAAGGCCAGCGACGCGCGCCTGACTGCAACTCAGCGAGGTCGTCAGGTACGGGGTACCTGGACCTACTGCCCCAGTATCTGGTTAACGCACGCGCTGGCGCGGGGGAACTGTGGACTGACTTGATTGGCAGTTCGACGGCCGCAAGCGGCTCGGTTAACCGAGGAGGGGCAGCCTGAACCACCCGTTTAGGGCCTGTTCAGGCTAGGGAGCGAACAGGGGCGGCAGCGGTTATCAAACGGTTATCGGGAAACGGGTGATTTTGGGTCGGTTGTGATCGCAATAGGTTGGAGCAGAACGGGTTAGGGTGATGCTTGGGTTCGATTTTTCCCGAAAAAAGTTATCAAGACGGGCTGTCAGAAGGTTTGAACGAGGACTGTTCAGCGAGGAGTGCCAGAGAGGAGTGCCCGAGAGGATTGCCGCGACGTTATAAGAGCTGTGGAGACCAGGGGAAGGCAGACCAGGAGGTCTGCCGCCACGAAGAACGGACCCCCTGATTAGGGCCTGTTCAGGGTGCCGAGTGAACAGGGGCCTGAACGGTTATCAAATGGTTATCGGCAAACGGGCGATTTTGGGGCGGTTGTGATCGCAATGGATTGAAGCAGAACGGGTTAGGGCGAGTCGTTGGTTTCGATTTTTCGCGCAAAAAGTTATCAAAAACGGGGTATCGAGAGGGATAACGAGCACTGTTCAGCGGCGGGGAAACCAGGAGAGGCAGGTCGTCGAGACGCCGGAACAGCGCGGAGTACTGCTTGTTGCCCGGTCTACGTAGGAGGTAGGTCGAGCCAGGCGAGGGCGGCGGCTTCGTTGTCGAAGACGTTGCCGGCGACGCCGCGATTGGCGGCGACCAGCACGCCGAACTTTTTGGGGTCGATCAGTTCGGGGCGGGCGACGAGCGCCATCCGAATGCTGCTGGTACCGGCGGCTTTCACCCAGGCCAGGCCCATGTCGTAGCGATCGAGCATGGTGGGTAGCGGGAAGCCAACCAGGCCACTGGAATCAACCAGCAGGCGGCGGATTTCAGGCTGGGTCACGGCGTAGCGGATGCCTTCCGCCACGGCTTCGACGGCCTGTCGAAACTCGGACAATTCACCGCAGGGTCGAAACATGGCGAGATCGCCGCGGAGTTCGAAGTTGGCCGGAAGTTGCATCAAGGGAAGGGTTTGTCTGTGGGCTGGATCGAGGGGCAAACGAGAGTGGGGCGTCAGGGCGTGTTGTCTCAGAGCAAGTTGTCTCTGGGCACTCAAGGTACTTGGCGACTTTCGCCGCCGCTGATTGTAGCCAGATCGGCAAAGAGGTTCATCTCGATGCTCGTCGAGACCGGACGAACGCTGCCATCGACGAGCAGAAAGTTGATGGCTCCCGGATGAAAGCTGCCCCAGCCATGAGCACACGCTTGTTCCAAACCGGCACCGGCGGTCGAGGCACATTGCTCGTAGTCGTTGAGGAGCGTGCGACTTTGGTTCGTGCAATCGGACCGATTGTACGAGCGGTAGGTGTATGCCCAGAACGTGCGCCGGCGAGGACGCGTCTTGGTGCTGTACTCGCCCGTCAGCCAGGTGTTGGAGGTGCCGTCGGTGACATTGGCAATTCGTTCCCGCGTCAACTCGCGGCCATCGACCACGTGCAGCACGCCGCGCCATTCCATAGGCAAGGCGGTGTACTCGGGATAGCTGCTCCACCAGCCACTGCCATCGCTCTTGCCACCCACGCCGCGATAGGTCCCCGTGCGATACTCGACCGTATTGCCGGGGCCCGATTCGGGCTTGAGCAGCAGGTTGGGCTCTGTCTCGGAAGGGCAGCTAAAGACCTTGACGGTTTGTTCGCGGACAAACTTGTTCTGGATGGCTTCGTTGTATTGATTGAAGTCGTACTTGGCTGCCAGCGGTTGCAGTTCGAGATAGGGCAACAGCGAGATGGTCCAAGATTCAAAGCTCGGGCTGTTGCAGCAAGGACCAAAGGTCACACCCCCGGCAGGAAACGACTGCCAGGTGTCGTGATAGTTCTGAAAGGCGAGGCCGATCTGCTTCAGGTTGTTCGTACACTTGATGCGGCGGGCGGCTTCGCGCGCGGCTTGCACCGCCGGCAGCAAGAGCGCGATCAGCAGTCCGATGATGGCAATCGTCACCAGCAACTCCACCAAGGTGAAGGCAGCCGAACGGCGGTGCTGGGAGATAGAACGCATGGGGAAAGCAGGTGCAGGCAAGTGAGTCGCGGAATGGGAGAGAGCGACGCAATCGGCAGCGGCAGTGACGGCAGCGGCGTTAGGGGGTGTGTTAGCCAAAACACCCGAACTGGTGGTCTCTGCAGCATACTCCTGTGGGTGAGGCCGTTCAAGGTTGTGATGGCTAACCTGAGGCATGGTTTTGGTCTACCCGCCTGTTCTCTTCCGCGCCGCTGGGGTAGGTTCGCTGATAGTGGTCGAAGATCGTCGAATTCTCAGCGATCAATCCCGATGGGATCGATGCCGTTACCGTTCGGTACGCATTCACGCGAGTCATCTTAGGAGCAGGGCGATGGAAGGTTTCAGCACCAGTTTGCATGTGAAGGGCGTTAGCGCCAAACGCTTGCAGCAAGCCGTGACCGAGTTGCTGTCCTCCGAAGGATTTCGGGTGCTCGACGCCGATGCGACGCAGCCCGAGTCCATCGACCAGGGTGTGACGCGCGGCGTGTGGATCGCCCAAGCGAAAGGGGATTGGACCACGATCTTTTGCTCTGACTTCTTGTTTCAGCAAGAGATCGGCCGCGAGCTCTCGAAGCAGTTGAAGACGCACGTGCTGAACGTGTGGACGAACGAGGGCACCTCGTGGCATTACTCGCTGTTTCATCTGGGCGAAGAGATCGACCAGTTCGATAGCACGGGTGACAGTGACGAACTGCAGGAGTTCCTCGACAACGACATGGACGAGTTGGCCGAGGAGTTCGACGACGGCGAAACAGCGGATGGCGAAGCAAGTCTCGAAGATGCCAGCCCGGTGCAAGAAGGTTTGAATCGGATTGCCGAACTGCAGGAAGAGATTTCCAGCAAGATGCCGGAAGATGTGCGCGCCATTTACGGCCGGCTGCAGGAAGGGCAAGTCTCGCTGGGCGAGATGCGCAAGTTCGATCAATGGTCGCAAGCCAATCAGGCGGAGCTGGCGAGCTTCCAAGAGCAACTGCAAGCGCAGACAGCGGAGCTGACCGCGGCGATGCAGGGAGTGTTTCAGGATGGCTTTCAACAGCCCGACGAGGGTCTCAGCGGTTTGCTGAATGGTGCGCTGCCGCCGGATCTGGCCGAGTTGTTCTCGAAGGTGCTGGCAGGGCAGGCGAGCAGCGAAGAACTGCAGCGGTTTGCTGAGTTGAGCGAGGCCGACGAGGAAGAAGACGAAGGGAGCTTGCTCTCGACCGACGACGACATTGAGGAAGCCTTTTTCGGCGAAGACACGGATGAAGAAGAGTCGGCTGAGTTTGACGAGGATGAATTGGACGCCGACGATGATGGCGAGCAGGTCGGCATCAGTGAGCGGGCCGTGCAACAACATCTGGGTGTGTTGCAGCCCCTGCTGGGCAAAAGTGTCGATCCCGCGCAAGTCGCAGAGACGCTGACGTCTCAGGACGAAACTCCGGCCCAGCCTCTAGGCGAATTCTTGAGCTTTTTGGGGATCGATGCCGGCTATTCCGAACTCGACTTCGATTGCCTGGAAGAACTGAGCAACGAAGAATTGAGTGAGCAAGGCATCAAGCTCAATCCGCTGCTGCTCGTACGGTCTGAGTAGCCCGCGCGAGTCACGAATTTGGCGTGTTGGCCGCTCCTGGCCCAGACTGGGCGCTTAGTGCGCTCAAAACTAGTGTTAAGGCGTTCGCTGGAGCCTGGCTCGAAGCTGACTTGGCTGCATAAATCATGCAGTAAAGTTGATCTTGACACGTTCGTTTCGGCAGCTCGCGGCGAGCGTTTTCAACTTGCCTGCGCCATGCTTTCTTGAGCCTGTTTGCCTGCTTTTTCCGCAAGATCGGCAAAATCCTAGCTGCTGCTGGCTTGCGGACAACCCCCTTCACCCCTGCGAGTCTTGCGACTGACGGGATTTTGTGAAGTTGGGTTCGCATTTGATACGAAAGAAACATTCGGAAGACGTGTGTTGCACGGCAGCATACGACCTTCGGCACCTACCATGCTGAAGATCGTGAACCGCCGGGCAACAACCGTTTTCTCAGGGGGAATCTGCTATAGGCACTCAAGCGGGGACGTAATGTCAACGCTTGTGCGCTTCCAAATGCTTGCTCGTGACTCGAGACCCATCGAGTGACGATCTGGTGCATTTTCTCTCTGCCGGTTGAACCACGCCGACAAACGGCGCAGGTCGCCCGGATGGCCCCACGCAATACAGCTTTGCCGGTTGTTTGCGATTTTGGGGATTTCCGCCGCGTTCCGGAGGTCCTGATTGCCGATGGTTAAAAGGTGACTGAAACAGAGGGAACTGACTTCAGTTGCTTGAGACCCTGTAAGAGCCGCCCCGACCCAGAGTTTGATTTACCAGGCTAATTCCCACAGCTGGCGAGATGGATCGAGACCACAGCCTGGTCGATTGAGCAGGGGCAGATACGTGAGACACAGCGGCATCGCTCACCGTGGTGCTTCACATCAACGAGTCAACGAGAGAGTAATGGAGAGCCTGCGATGAAGGTCTTCACTACTGGACAGGTCGCTAAGATCTGTAAAGTGGCCCCGCGTACGGTTAGCAAGTGGTTCGATTCGGGACGCCTAAAAGGCTACCGGATCCCCGGCTCGCAAGACCGTCGTATCCCGCGAGAATATCTGATCAAGTTCCTCAAAGAGCACGGAATGCCCTTGGGTGACCTCGAAGATGAGGCCATGGCAAAAGTGCTAATTGTCGCGCAAGATCAGGTTCTCATTGAAAACTTGAAACGCGAATTGCCCACTGAACGGTCGTTCAAGGTTGCTGTGGCTGCCAGCGGATTTGAAGCTGGAATTCAAGCCGAAAGCTTCCACCCCGACTGTATCATTGTGGACTTCTCGATCGGGAAGGTTGAAGCTCTACAAATTTGCCAGAATCTGCGCAAAAATGTGGACTTCTCCGAAACGATCTTGATCGCGTTGCTGCCCGATGACGGCAGCCCGCTGAGCTTTGACCGCTCGGCGATTAATGAAACCTTTAAGAAGCCATTCGATGCCAAACTTCTGGCCGAACGACTTCGCACCCTGATCGGCGCCCGGAAGGAATTGGTCTAACGACCATCCACCTCTCGCCAGCGACGACTTCAGGTGGGACTCGCCCTCCCAAACCTGTTTGGACAATTGCTTGAACTAAATGCCTAAGCCCGCCGCGGTTTGACCCCCGCGTCGGTTCTCTATAGAGGCGGAGTAAAAGGGGCAGTCGAAAGAGTCGGCTGAGAGAGCGCTGGAATCCCGGTCCAGCGCTTTCCCTTACCCCACCTCAATCAAAGCAACGGAACGACGCCGAACCGCAAGGTTCGGCGTTTTTCGTTCTTGTCTCAGAACTCAAAACTCAGAACTTCAGACCTCGTACCACACCCGCACCACCTGATGCCACTGGCTGGGAGATTCGCCGCTGGTGCCGAGCGCGGGGTCGCTCGTCCCTTCTTCGTAGCGGCTCCAAATATTGGGAAGCAGTAGCGTCTCGATGTTGATCAGCCGAACGCCGTTCTCTTTGATCCAGGCATTGGCAGCATCGACGGCTACTTGCAGCGGCTCGTAGGTCGCATGCGCGAGAAAGCCCGGTGGCGTCAGCATCTGCGGCGTGAAGTCTTGATAGCGAATCATGCTGGCTATCTTAGCGTGAAATCAACTGCGCAGCGTGGCATCATCCACCTGAGCTCGCAGCCTAAGTAGTGGGTTCTTCTTCTGGCCAGAGTAGCGCGAGTGCCAGGCAACCGATCAACGGAACCATGCCGATCCAAAACAGGCCCGCTTGATACGAGTGCGTTTGATCGACATTCCGGCCGACCAGAAACTGCATGTAAGAAGTGATGATCCACGTCGTCGCGCCAAACAGGCCGGTGACAAAGCCGAACCGCTTCGTCGCGATCTCTTGCGACAGCGAGTAGTAAACCGGAAATAGCCCGAGCGCACCAAAGCCTACTACCAAGAACAGTCCCAGCAGCAGCGGACTGGCCGGTACCTGCGCGGCAACGGCGCTCATCAGCACGAACTGTGTAAAGACAGCAAACACCGAAATGCGAGCCACGTTGAGCGACATCTTCGCGCCTGTCAGCCCTTTGACTAAGCCACCGGCGGCGAGACAGCCGAGATCGGCCACCAGGTAAAACCCGCTCATAAAGAACGACGTAAAGACTTCTCCATAGCCATGCTCTTCCTGCATCAGCTTGGGCATCCAGGCCCGGAAGAACTGCCAGGTCATGTTGATGGTAATGACGATGGCCAGCAACACGACGGCTTTCTTAAACAGCGCTCGCGTCCAGATCGAGACGGGAGCAGATGCGGGATCGACCACAGGCTCGCGATACTTCAAGTCGCGATCGCGAACCATCAACAGCCAGGGGATGACCCAACTCATGCCAGCCAGGCCGATGATGATAAACGGCCGACGCCAACTCCCTTCTTCGTCACTGATCATCAGCAGAATCACCAGTGGGGTAATCACCGCGCCCACCGATGCGCCGCTCTGCAACAGACTGTTACCGAGCGTGCGATCGGCTCCGCTAAGTAGTCGCTGCGTGGTGATCAGCGCGCAAGGCCAGTGTCCGGATTCAAAAAAGCCAAGCACCACGCGGCAAGCGAACATGCCGATGAACGCCGCGTCGCTTGGGTTGCCTTTGGTTCCCAGCCAGGCATTTTGCCCAACCATGGGGAGCAAGACCTGCCCAATCTCGACACTCCAGGCAGTTGCAACACCGGCGAGCGACCAACCCACAAGCATCACTGGGTAGAGCCAACGAATGCTGAAGCGATCGGCTAGTAAGCCGTTCACAATTGCACCTAAGGCAAAGGCCAGTCCGAAGCCCATTTCCATGCGGCCGTAATGCTCATTCGTCAGCGACAATTCGCGCGTGATCCGCGACGCCATTTGTGAGAGCGTCAGGCGATCCATGTACATCAGCATGGTCGCGAGAAACAGCAAACTGCAGATGAACCACTTCCAGTTCGCCGGCCGCGCGGGCCCTTCCTCGGTGCCGCTTGTTAGCCGTTCCATGATTTCCCATCCCAAGCCAGCATGCGTTCGAGATAGGCCACCACGTCCGCCGTGAAGAC
Source organism: Anatilimnocola aquadivae (assembly GCF_049819085.1). Lineage (GTDB taxonomy): Bacteria > Planctomycetota > Planctomycetia > Pirellulales > Pirellulaceae > Anatilimnocola. Next base: position 5,625,351 of record NZ_CP187419.1, on the reverse strand, counting down.
GCGAAACAGAGTCTCGCCCTTCTCAGCCGAGGCCTTGCTGGGGTCGCCAATGTGCCCGGTCGTTGTCCGATCCTTGGTGATCCAGCCGCGGCTGCCCGGCTCGAATGGATTGCCGAAATCGACGTTGCTGGTCTTCTTCAAATCGCCCACGAGGTCGGGGCGAATTCGCAGCATCATCGACGTTTCCCATTCACAGGCATGCCCCATGCGTTGCTGCTCCAGCGACGCATCTTGCTCGTAGGGCTTACCACCCAGCAGCCAATAGGTGGCGTTCAGCAACAGCAGATCATTCCGCTGGCGATACTTCTGCCGCAGTTCGAACACCACTTGTTGCCCCGGCACATGATTGCCGCCGTGGCCATTCACCAACACGATCCGCTGGAAGCCGTGCATGATCATGTTGTCGATCATGTTGCTGAGCAGGTCGAGATAGACTCGCGGTGCGGCCGACATGGTACCGGCGAAATCGAGATGATGATCGGAGTTTCCCAGCCACATCAGGGGCGTGAAGAGCACTTTGTCCTTCAGTTGCTCCTGCGTGCGGCGAATCACTTCCCCCAGCAGCAGGCTGTCGGTAAAGACCGGCATATGATGCCCATGCTGTTCGAGAGCAGCGATGGGAATGACCACGGGCGTGGACTTGGGAAGGGCAGCGACGGCAGGCCAATTCATTTCAGCCAATAGCACGGCGGGGGCTCCGGCGGGGGTAGATAGGCAGGACGATCATGGCGAGAGGTGATGCGTGGCAGCTTAACCCATGAGCGGTGGGGTCACAAGAAAGCGAGGCGTCCAGCGAATGATATCGAAGCAATTTCCCAGCGACGGTGGCATTTATCTCACTGGTTGTCTGGGGATTGAAAGTCTATCTTGAAGCCAGTTGCACGATCCTCAAGTAATGAGTCTTTATGCTCGTTCACTGTCCCCGCTGCCGGCTGGCCCTCGACGATGCCGACCAATTCGCCGGCCAGACGGTCATGTGCCCGCAGTGCGGACAGCCTTTCGCAATGCCCGTTCCCTATTACGCGCCCACGGCACTCGTTGCTCACCAGCAGCCCGAATATCACGAGCCCGCCGAGACTCAGCGTCATTCTCTGCGCAGTCCAGGCTTGGCCGCTGTTCTCTGCTTCTTCTGGACCGGTCTGGGACAAATCTATAACGGGCAGATCGCCAAGGGCCTGCTGCTATTTTGTTTGCAAGGTTTCCTCAGCTTGCTTTCGATGCTGGTTTTCTTCCGTGTCGTCGCGATTCCTTATCATCCGTCGCAGCAATTCGAACAGAACATTATCCACTACACCTGCTTCGTTCCCGCCCTCTTCGCGATCATGTTCTGGATCTGGGCAATCTTTGACGCGCACCTCACCGCTGTGCGATTGAACGCGCGTGATGAACGGGTCAACCGAATCGCCTGACCGCCTTCCGGTCGACGTAACTTCGGGTCGACGCAAGCCTTCGCCGACCGATTCGCTGGAAAACTTTGTTCGCAAACCGAAGGTGTTTTGTGAACGCTAGCAAGAATTCTTACCCGCCTGTGACCAGACTAGTCACGCACCTCGCGAAAATCTCAATATCAAAGCTGTTGACGTCGATGTGGATAAGTGTACAGTATTCTCTTGTCCACTATCGATTCGCTTCCACGACGGAAGCCGGGCCGCTTGCATGCCGCCCGAGCCTTCCTCATAACAGGAGAAGTTCCGATGGTTGTTGCTGCGAAGGTGAACGGACGTATGGCCAAAAAAGAGAAGGCTCCGAAGGATAGTGGCAAAGCCAAGTTGGCAGCGCTCATTGAAGGGAATGAAGTCCTCAAGACGACCCTTCAGCAAATTGAAAAACAATTCGGCGATGGCTCGATCATGCCCCTGGGTGGTGATCGAACACTTGCCATTTCGGGCATTCCGACGGGCAGCTTGGCCCTGGATGTGGCGCTCGGCGGCCAGGGGATTCCCCGCGGTCGTATCATCGAGATCTTTGGCCCAGAATCGAGCGGTAAAACCACGCTCGCTCTGCACGTGATTGCCGAAGCTCAAAAGAAAGATGGCGTGTGCGCCATCATCGACGCCGAACATGCCTTCGACCCAACCTGGGGCAAGAAGCTGGGCGTGCAACTCGATACGCTGCTCGTCAGTCAGCCGACTAGCGGCGAAGAAGCGATGCAGATCACCGAAATGCTGGTGAAGTCGAACGCGGTCGACGTGATCGTGATTGACTCGGTCGCGGCTCTCGTACCGCGAGCGGAATTGGAAGGTGACATTGGTGATACGCACGTCGGCCTGCAAGCTCGCTTGATGAGCCAATCGATGCGTAAATTGACCGGTGTGATTGCCAAGAGCAAGACTGCGGTGATTTTCATCAACCAAATTCGCGAGAAGATCGGCGTTACTTACGGCAGCCCGGAAACCACTCCCGGCGGTCGCGCTCTCAAGTTCTATTGCTCGTGCCGCATTGATGTTCGCCGCGTCACCCAAATCAAAGAGGGTGAAGACGTGGTCGGCCAGCGGGTGCGGGCCAAGATCGTGAAGAACAAGGTGGCCCCGCCCTTCCGCGTGGCCGAGTTCGACATGATGCACACCAACGGCATCAGCTTCGAGGGTGACGTGCTGGATATGGGTGTCGAGCAAAAGGTGCTGACCCGTAGTGGCTCGTGGTTTAAGTACAACGATGCCTACATTGGTCAGGGTAAAGAGAAAGCTCGGACCTATCTGGCGGAAAACACCGCGATTCGCGATGAAATTCGTGATAAGATTCTGGCATCGGGAATCTTAGGAGTGAAGGAAGTCGCTCCGGAACCCGGCGAAGAAGACGAAGGCACCCCTGACGAAGAATAATCGCCAGCTGCCTCAAAGTTTGGCTGCTGGCTTGGGTCTTTACGGCTGGCCAGCAGTCGACGGGCAACTTTCTTCGCGAACATGCAAATCATGATCGAAGAAGGAATCGCCCCATGGCATGCGCTGCACAATCTCACCGACGATGGTTCCTCCCGTTCGTCGTCGGTGCGTTCTTGGCCAGTGGGCTGCTGCTCGGTGCTAGTAACTCGGCACAGGGGCAGGAGCCCGGCGGCCTGCAGGCAGCTGTGGCGCTGGAATCGTTGCTCGTCGATGCGATCGCCAAGGCGGAGAAATCCGTCGTGGCCGTCGCCCGGCTGCGAAAGCAATCTCAGGATGCTTCGCCAGCCGCTGAACTAGGCGAAGGCTTGACCGGCGAGGGGGCTGATCTTTTCAGCGATCCCACTCGCCCCGACTACGTGCCGCACGACTTCGGTTCCGGCGTCGTGATCGATGCCCGTGGGCTGATTCTGACGACCTATCATGTCGTCGGCGATATTCCCAACTCGCGTTACTTGGTTTGGATCGGCAGAAAGCCTTATCCGGCCACCGTCAAAGCAGCTGACCCCTGGCTGGATCTGGCCATTCTGAAAATCGAAGCCAACGATCTTCAGCCGATGCCTTTGGGCGATTCGAAGGGACTGAGGAAGGGACAGATCGTCCTGGCCTTGGGAAATCCCTATGCAATTGCCCGCGATGGCGAACCGAGTGCCACCTGGGGCATTGTTGCCAATCTATCGCGGCCTGCTCCACCGGCTCCCGAACGCGCCGGCGCGGGATCGTCCGAGGGTCGCTTTACGCTGCATCACTACGGCAATCTGATTCAAACCGATGCCCGCCTCGAACTGGGTAGCAGCGGCGGTGCGCTGGTGAATCTGCAAGGCGAACTCGTCGGCATTACTACCTCGTTGGCAGCGCTAGTTGGCTACGAGAAGAGTGGCGGCTTTGCGATTCCCGTAGATGAGGACTTTCGTCGTTCGCTCGAAACGCTCAAAGCGGGACGAGTTCCCGAGTATGGCTTTCTCGGTGTGGCACCGACCTTCCTCGCCGCTGAAGAGCGTCGCCAAGGTCGCTTTGGTGCCAGACTGCTGGATGTCGTGCCGGCCACACCCGCCGCCAAGTCCGGCCTGCAAGCGGGCGACGTAATCACGCATGTCGAAGGCCTGCCCGTGAGCGACGAGTTGCAACTCATTCGCCGCCTGAGTGGTCTGCCCGCCGATACAAGTGTCCAACTGACTTTGGAGCGAGGCGGCGGGGCCAACCGGCGCGGCAAGGTGACAACTTCCAAGGTCACACTTTCGAAGAAGCGAGTCGAAGGTCCGCGCCCAGCTTTCGCCGAACAGGCAGAGCCCAGTTGGCGAGGTCTGCGCGTGGAGTATGCGACGGCGACACCGCAGTTCCGCGATCACAGCCGCGATCTCGATCCGGAAGGGACGCTCGGCGTCGTCAACGTCGATAAAGACTCGGCGGCATGGAAGGCGGGCCTGCGTCCCGGCGATTTCATCAGTCATGTCGGCAAATCGCGAGTGACCACCCCGAAGCAGTTTTATCTGTCCACCGCCGATTTGCGGGGAAGTGTCTCGCTCAAGCTGAGCGGTCTCGTCACCGGACCAGATACGCGCACGATCGCCGCCGAGTAAACGAGTCAGCCTTGAAGTCGCCACCGTTCCTGCTTATCGCCGCCGTGATCGTGGGAGCAGCGCTGCGCTGGTATCAAGCGGGCGAAAGTCTCTGGGTCGATGAACTACACACCTCGTGGTCGGTGAGTGGTTCACTGGGCGAGGTGTACGAACGGGCAGCCGTCGGCAATCAGTCGCCGCTCTATTTCTGGCTGGCGTGGCTGTTTTACTTTGTTCCTGGTCCGCCAGAGATTGCCCTGCGACTCCCTAGTTTACTTGCAGGCTGCGTTTTGCCAGTTGCCATGTACTGGCTCACCAAACAGCTTCTCTCGCTGACGAGCAACGAGCCGGCGCAGGAGAAGTTAGCGCCTGATGACACAACTCCACTCTTGGCTGCGTGGCTGATCGTGGTTGATCCGACCGGCATCTTCTACGCGCAAGAGGCTCGCCCCTATGCCCTCGTGCAGTTGCTGGCGGTGATTCACATCGGGCTATTGTGCAACGTAATTCTCACGCGCAACTGGCAGAGTCGGCCGTTGTGGATCGCGAGTGGCGCGCTGCTCGTTCACCTGCATTACACGGCCGCGTTGTTGCTCGCCGCCGAGGCTGTGGCTGTGCTCTTGATGATTGGTTTCACCACGCGCGCCAGTGACCGCCGCGAACTGGTTCTGGCTCGAATCTTGGACCTGTTCGCCATGCTGCTGCTAGTTTCCCCAGCGATCAGCGGCATGCTGTCGGTGGCTGGGCATCGTGACAATTGGAAGTCGTTTGTGACGCCTCCCACTTGGGAAGGTCTGTTCACGATCTTTCCCTGGAACATCGCGGCCGTCGCTCTGATCGTGCTCAACAACTGGCGGTCGGTCATTCCGCAGCGCGCGGTGATCGTCATTGCCTGTTGGCTCTTCGTCCCCCTCAGCATTGCCTGGTTCACAACGCAGCTGAACTTGGCTCCGCTATTTCATGCCCGCTATTTGCTCGCCGCGTGGCCGGCGTCGGTGATCGCTGCCGCGCTCTGCGTTCGCTTCGCTCGGAGCGAGAACATTCGCTCGGCCTTGATTGGCATTCTGCTCGCCATCGCGGTGCGCAACAGCGGGATGATCCGCAACGCGCGGGACACGGGTCGACTGCTGACCGATCGCAAAGAGAATTGGCGAGCAGCCGTCACTGACTTGAACGAGCAACTGCAGGCTGCAACCTCGCCAGTGTTGCTTCGCACGGGCTTCATCGAAACGGACGAACTACTCACTCGAGACGACAAGCTATTTCGGGAGTACTCCGTTTGCCCGGCGCGAGGCATGTATCACGTGCAGGTTTCCGATGAGTTGCTCATTCCGCTGACCTATACCAATCCGGGCCAATTGAGCGCCGAGGCTCGCCAGGCACTCATCGAGCACCACGGCGGCTGGCTGCTAATCCGTAGCAGCAGCGCGACAGTGCGGCGGGAACTGATCGAGCAATTGACGAATTCCATCGGCTCGGAATACGGAGTAACCGCCGCTGAGCCCCGCGAGTATGGCGGCGTCTATTTGCAGCGAGTCGATCTCAAGAAACGAGAACCTGCCACGCCAATCCCTAGCCCCTAACTCGCAACTCCCACCCCTACAACGACTCCAGCCATTGCAAGAGGAGCGTCGATTCTGCCAGCGAGCGCAGCACAAGATCCGCCTGTTCGTGGTTCTCGTAAGTGCTGGGGTCGACTTCGCCAGCGAGAAGGACGGTGCGAGTGCCGGCAGCGCGACCGCATTCGATGTCGTAGCGATAGTCGCCGATCATCACGACCTCTTCCGGTTGCACCTGCCATTCGCGGCAGATTTTTTCGATCGGCCAGGGGTGAGGTTTCACGGGACCATCGTCGCGAGTGATGACGTGCGGAAAGTGCAGTCCGACGCCACGCAAAGTCGCCTCGGTCACCGGCCGGCTGTTGCGGGTGACAATCGCCTGGTGCCACCGACGCCGTTTCACTTCCGCGAGCAGATCGGCCACTCCTGGCAACAACTGCGAGCGGGCGGCCCCTGCGCGCTCGTGGCGATCAAGGATTTCTTGGCAGCGGGCGGCATGCGGGGCGGGCAACTTCGTGAGCGCCTCCAGAATTGCCATCTGCGGCGGCAGTTGCATCTCCTCTCGCATCAGATCGAAATCCAGCCGCGAGTCCACCAGCGTGCCATCCAGATCGAAAATCACACCCCGAATGGTTGGCACGCGATCCAAGCCTTTTAAGTACGGTTTTCAGGAAAGCCCATAGGCAGCGAGGAACCTCATTGTAGCCCGGGCGGCAACTACCGGGCCGTGTGCTCGTGCGACCGGCATGAATAATTGCGTTCCCCAATTTTTTGTGACCAGACTAGTCACGGACGGTTGTATAATTGATATCGACATGTTATGTAATAGCTGTTTACGTGCCAGCCACGGGAGAGCGATATTGCGCGCCCGTCGAGAATTACTAGACTGTTGATGCGCATTCGTAAGTCGTTTGCGAAGAGGCGATGCCGGCGAAGCGTTAGGGGAGATCAGCTGCCATTTGTTGACAGTGGAGATATCGCGTTTTGGGACTGTTCAGAAGGCCTGCGGAGGGCGAAAAGCGGTTATCAAATGGTTATCGAGAAAAGACTCGAATTGCGGTTATCGACGAGCGAAGCCGATGGCTGGCAATCACTTGAGGCGAGGGATGAGTTTGTGAGAAGTGGCGAAAAGGTTATCACCTCACCCCCTGTTCAGACTGGTTCGGTGATTAGCGATGCGAGTGGAGGCTGAACTGCCCTTATCCATGTGAACGCAGCAGCGTCTGATTGCGGGAGCTGGTTAATCCACGGTTGCCGGGGCAGCCAACGGAGACGAGGTGTAGATCACCAGATTCGTTGCGACGTAAGTGCGGAAGGGGACGAACAGGCGGGATGAGATTAATGGAAATTTGGTCGCCGTAGGTACACAGGCGATTGGTGCCCAGAGAGGTGAATCCGAGACTGTTCAGCTGGCCCTTTGGTGGTTATCAAACGGTTATCAGGAAAACGGCAGATTACCGTTTGCCGCGAATTGCAAACCATAACCCGGTAGATGGTTACGGCGATTTTTCAGATTCAATTTTTCGCGAGAAAAAGTTATCAAAAAACACTGTTCAGGTGGCTGTTCAATGAGCTGAGGAGGCGAGTCGGTTAGTGGTGGGTTCGAGAACATTGGAAGGGTTGGTGATTGGCCATGGTTGAGCAAGTTGTGGATCGGCCCGTCATCCCGGCTGTCTCCGGAGTGCCGAGGAGAGGTGGTAAGAGTCGGTGGGCAACGTGCTCTAAGTGTCCACGTTATCCCGCTGGAAAACCGCCCTGTTCGTGACTTCGAACCGTAACTAGAATTCACATCACGGTTTATTGTGCGCGGGCTCTCCCTGCGCACCCGCTGAACGAGAGACGATTTTTACGCAACTGTTTGGATGTCATGACTTTACGTTATTGGACCGCGGGTGAGTCTCACGGCAAGGCCTTGCTGGCCTTGGTCGACGGCTTTCCGGCGGGGGTGAAGCTCGATACGGCGGTGATCGACCAGGAACTGCGTCGGCGACAGGGAGGCTATGGACGGGGCGGGCGGCAGCGGATTGAGACCGACACGGTCGATGTGCTGTCGGGCATTTGGAAGGGCGAGACCCTCGGCAGCCCCATCGCGCTGCAGGTCGTCAACAAAGATTACAAGCTGGAACGGCTTAGCGACTTGCAACGCCCGCGACCAGGTCACGGCGACCTGACCGGGGCCATCAAATACATGGGTTCGATCCGCGGCATTCTCGAACGGGCCAGTGCCCGCGAGACCACGGTTCGCGTGGCTGCGGGGGCACTCGCCCGGCAGTTGCTTTCGGCGTTCCACATCGAAGTGATTGGCTACGTGGTGGAACTTGGTGGGATCAAGCTCGACCCGGTCGACGCCCCTCTGGCCGAACGGCTGCAACGGCGCGAGAGCAGTGAGGTCTATTCGCTGGTGCCCGAGAAGGACGAGGAAGTCAAAAAGCTGATCGACGAAACCGGTAAGGCCGGCGATACGCTCGGCGGCATTGTCGAGGTGCGCGTCGAAGGGATGCCGTTTGGTTTGGGCACGCACGCACAGTGGGATTTGAAGCTGGACGGACGGATCGCTCAGGCAGTGATGGCCGTGCAGGCGATCAAGGGTGTCGAGATTGGACTGGGCTTCGAAGCGGCTCGTCGGCCGGGCTCGCAAGTTCACGACCCGATCCAGTTCGATCCCGAGACTCGCGACACAGCGACGCTGGGCTTCAGCCGACCAACGAACAACGCCGGGGGACTCGAAGCGGGCATGACCAATGGCCAGCCTTTGGTCGTCCGCGCCGCGATGAAGCCGATCAGCACGCTGGCCAAGCCCCTGGGCTCGGTGAATCTCGAAACGAAGGAAGCCGAAAACGCTCAGTACGAACGGAGCGATGTGTGCGCGGTCTCGGCCGCGAGCGTGATCGTGGAGAACGTGGTGGCGTTTGAAATCGCCCGCGCGCTGGTCGAAAAGTTCGGCAATGACAGCCTGGTGGAAATGCAAGCTCGGTTGGAATTGTTCAACAAGATGGCCCGAGAAAGATAGTCGATTTGATTCGTTGATTGGACAGAGTTGACTGAACAAGGACGTTCGTCATGCACCGCAATACCGCACAACTCGTATGCCGACTCGGCTTCGTGCTGTGCTGCCTATTGCCTACGTGCATCACGGCGGGCTGGGTTACCTATCGCTCGTTGCCGGGAGTGATGCTCTCGCAAAAACAAGAGTGGGAGCAGGTGCTCAGCCAAAAGCTGGGCCTGCGAGTCACGTGCGAGAAGGTCGACTACTGGCGGCCCGAGGCGGCGGAGCTGACCAACGTCGCGCTCTTCGACGAAGAGACCGGCGCACCGATCGGCACGATCGCTTCGCTGGAAGTCATTCGTGAAGAGAAACAATGGAAGCTGATTGGCTGGCAGGTGGTGGTGGAATCGGTCCAGCTGCCGCAGTTGCGCAATCTGCTGCAGCAGCGCTGGTTGCGGATGCAACAAACCGCGGAATCACTCCCCTGCGAGATCTGGATTCGTGAGTTCACGCTGCGAGATGCCGAGCGAAGCTTGACGCTGGTCGATCTGAACGGGACCTGGAAACAGGGTGCCGAAGGGCCCATCGCGGAACTGCTGTTTCGCTTGCCTGAAGCGGATCCACAATTGCCGCGAGGTCGAATCGTGGTGCAACGCAATCGGCAAACATCGCCGCCGAGTTCGCGCTGGCAGTTCGACAGCGGCTCGTTGCCTTTGCCTTGTTCGCTGGCCACGGCAGGCTGGCCCGAGGTGAAGCACTTGGGCATCGGCGCGACGTTTGTGGGACGGTTGGAGTTTGTTCAAGCAGGTGAGCAATCGACGGGGAGGCTGAGCGGCACGTTGCACAACGTCGATCTCGATGCACTCATCAGCGAGCAGTTCGCCCATCAGCTAAGCGGACTGGCAACTTGCAAAATTGACGATGCGACCATCGAGGGGGGCAGGCTGACCTCGATTCGCGGCACCGTGCAAGCTCGCGATGGCTGGATTGGCAGATCGCTGCTGCTGGCCGCGGCCGAGCACTTGCAGCTGAACTGTCCACCAGTGGAGTCACTGGCGAGTGGAACGGGCGCGGTCTCGTTTCGACAGCTGTCGTTGGGGTTTGGTCTGCGTGGCGGAGAATTGAACCTGACCGGCAGTGCCGATGCGCTGCGTGCAGGCGTGTTGCTGGCGACGGCCAACGGATCGCTGCTGGAACTGCCACCACGGCATCAGGCAACTTCGCTGGGGCTGCTGCGGACGCTGGTCCCGGAGCAGGAATGGCAAGTTCCGGCGGCTCGTTCGACCCAGTCGTTGGCTCGGTTCCTGCCGCTGCCGGATCTGGTTCCGTCAACGACGGCCGACCGGCGTCGGCTCGATCATGTGCGCATTCAATTGCAACCAACGCAAAATCCTCAAGGGCAAGCGGTCAAGCAGCCCTTTCGCTAGGGCGAATGTCGAGTCGCTAAGGTCCAGTCCCCCTCACTTGCCCGGCACTCAAGCGGTATGATACTTCCACACCCATTTCACTCGCCCCGAGTCGGCCCGCCCCGCTATGTCTGCTGACGGTTCTGCCGAAGAATTCGCTGCTTATTGCCAAGCTTGGCGTCAGCGCGTCGAACACAAGTTAAGCGACTACACGACTTACGGCGACGACTGCCCGGCTCATCTCGCTGCGGCGATTCGGCACAGCCTGCTGGCCCCAGCCAAACGATTGCGGCCGCTGCTGGTGTTAATGGCTTGCGAGGCCTGCGGTTATGATGCTATGGCAGCCCTGCCGGCGGCCTGTGCGGTTGAGTTCATTCACACCTATTCGCTCATTCATGACGACTTGCCAGCGATGGACAACGACGAGCTTCGTCGGGGTCTGCCGACCTGTCATGTCGCGTATGGCGAAGCGACGGCGATCCTGGCAGGCGATGCCTTGCTCGCCCAGGCGTTTGAACTGATTGCGCGGGATATTCAGCCTCCGGCGGTGGCCGCTAAGTGCGTGCTGGAACTGGCGGTTGCGGCTGGAGCAGGCAACCTGGTCGGCGGACAGCAAGACGACTTGCATCCACAGCACTTGGCCCAGAATTTGGCGGGTTTGGAACGGATTCATCGGCGAAAGACGGGAGCCATGATTGAGGTTTCGCTGCGGCTCGGCGGGTTGATCGCTGGAGCGAACCAGGAGCAGTTACAGGGGCTCAGTCAGTACGGGCAATGCCTGGGATTAGCCTTCCAAATTGTTGATGACCTCTTGGACTTGGGCGGTGACGAGAGCAAGATGGGTAAGAAGACTCGCAAAGATTCGGATGCTGGGAAGTTGACCTATCCCGGTCTTATAGGGGAGGATGCTAGCCGCGAACGAGCCAGCCGGTTGATTGCCGAGGCTCGTCAGGCGGTTGCCGTCTTCGCCCCGCGTGCGACGCATTTGGAAGCGCTCGCCCGCTATGTGTTGGAAAGGAATCATTAAGCAGCTATGCACCAGATGCTTTCAAAGATTGAATCGGCTCAAGACCTGCAGAAGATGTCGGTCGGTGAGTTGACCACGCTCGCAGCGGAGATCCGGGACGTGCTTTGCAATTTGCTCAGCACGCGGACCGCTCACTTCGCTTCGAACCTGGGCGTGGTCGAGCTCACTTTGGCTTTGCACAGCGTGTACGATTTCCGCCGCGATCGGCTGATCTGGGACACCGGCCACCAAATCTATCCACACAAGCTCGTCACCGGTCGCTATCACGAGTTCAGCACCATCCGCACCAAGGGTGGTCTGATGGGCTACCCTAACCCGCACGAAAGCGAATACGACCTGTTCATGACCGGCCACGCCGGTTCCAGCGTCTCGACCGTGGTCGGCTTGAAGAGTGGTGACGACCTGCGCGGAGAAGGTGACCGTCGCGCAGTGGCAGTCATCGGCGATGGTGCGTTTCCTTCGGGCATCGTTTTCGAAGCACTCAACAATGCGGGTGGCCTGAAGAGCGATACGCTCGTCATCCTCAACGACAACAAGATGTCGATCTGCCCGCGCGTCGGCGGCATGGCCAGCTACATGGACCGCCTGCGCACCACACCCTTCTATGCCGGCTTGAAGACGGAAGTCGTCAAGGCACTGAACAAGGTTCCGCTGCTGGGCGACCCCGTCGAACGCTTCCTCGCTCAGATGAAGGAAGCAGTCAAAGCCGGCCTGCATGGCGGCATGATGTTCGAAGATCTGGGCTTCCGCTACTTGGGGCCGATTGACGGTCACAACATTGTCGTGCTGAAGAAGTACCTGCAGATGGTCAAGGATCTGAAGGGTCCGATCCTGTTGCACGTGGTCACCGAAAAAGGTCACGGCTATCAACCGGCCGCTGCCGATCCCGTTTTCTTCCATACCCCCCCAGCCTTCGAGGACGAAGGTGGCTGCGCGGTGCCAAAGAAATCGGGTGGTTCGCCCGCTTATACCAATCTGATGAGCGAAGCGATTGGCAACGCGATGCGCCGCGATAGTCGCGTGACGGTCCTCACCGCCGCGATGTGCCAAGGGAACAAGTTGGAAAAAGTGCGCGAGGAATTCCCGTCTCGCTTCTTCGATACCGGCATTTGTGAGTCGCACGCGGTCGCTTTCGCGGGCGGTCAAGCCAAAGCAGGTATGCGGCCCATCGTCGATATCTACAGCACGTTTTTGCAACGCAGCTATGACCAAATTTTCCAGGAAGTGGCCCTGCAAAACCTGCCGGTTATGTTCACGCTCGATCGTGCGGGCCTGACCGGTCCCGACGGCCCGACGCATCACGGCTCGTACGACATTGCCTACATGCGAGTCTTCCCGAACATCGTTTGCATGGCTCCCGGCGATACGTACGACGCCCAGCGAATGATCGACTTTGCCCTGTCGCTCGATTCGCCGACATCGATTCGCTATCCGAAGGCGAATGCCGAGACCTTGCCCGGCGAACGTTCGCCGCTTGAGCTTGGCAAGGCAGAAGTCCTGCGCTGGGGGCGCGATGGCATCATCATCGCCTGCGGTACGCTGGTCACTGAGTGCGTCCGCGCGGCAGATCGCATGCGACAAGACGGCCTGGATATTGGCGTGGTGAATGCCCGCTTTATCAAGCCCATCGATCGCGAAATGGTAGAACGAGCTCTGCGTGAATGTCCGTTCGTGATTACCGTTGAAGAAGGCTGCCTGATGGGTGGATTCGGCAGCGCGGTGTTGGAAGCAGCGGCAGACATGGGCCTCGATTGCAGCCGCATCAAGCGACTCGGTCTGCCCGATAGGTTTGTCGAACATGCCGAGCGAGCTGAACTGCTGGCGGATCTCGGCCTGGATCAACTTGGCATTATCAGTGCGTGCCGCGCCATGGCCGAACGGAGCCACGCTTCGCCCAGCATGCAAGCGAACTCGTAACCAACGGGAATGCCAACCCATCGGAGACTTGCGGCTGACCGCTGGCCAGCGATAATAAGGGCTCTATGGCACAGCGTCGCGAGCAAATCGATTCCATTATCCGGGTGGTCACACCGGAGAACATCGCGTTCGAGTATCGCTTGGCGGGACCATTCCGCCGCTTGCCAGCCTTGCTGGTCGACTGGGCCATCATGGCCACGGGGATGATCATCTTCGGCATCATCCTGATGCTCACGCTCACCACCATCAGCATGGGACTGTCGGTCGCCATTATCATCATCGTGTCGTTCCTCGTGCAGTGGTTTTATACCGGGCTGTTCGAGGTCTACATGAACGGGCAGACCCCCGGCAAACGCTTGACCGGCCTGCGCGTGCTGACGACCGAAGGTCAGCCGATCAATGGCATGCAGTCGATCATGCGAAACCTATTTCGCGGAGCAGATCTGTTTCCCGGCATGCCGCTGATTGGCGTCGTGGTGATGACTCTCAACGATCGCAGCCAGCGATTGGGTGATTTGGTCGCAGGCACGATTGTGGTTGTCGAACAAAATTCCTGGCTCACGGGCGTCGCCAAACTAGAAGATCACCGCGCCATTCAACTGGCCGGCTACTTGCCGCCGAACTTCGTGGTCTCGCGACAATTGGCGAGAGCGCTCGCCACGTATGTCGAACGGCGACGTTTCTTTTCGCCTCTTCGCCGCCGCGAAGTTGCCAAGCATTTGGGCGAACCATTGTTACAGCAGTTTGGTCTTCCAGCTGATACCTCCTACGACTTGCTTCTCTGCTCACTGTACTACCGCACGTTCATCGCAGATCGTCATCAGGACGAACAACGGCTGGCCGAAGCCAAAGCCGCAGCGCTGCAAAACAACCCGTTTCAGAATGTCGGGAACCCATTCCCGGTTCAAGTGAAAATGCCGCCCTTGCCGCAAGAGCAAATGGTCAGCATTCCGCTGGAAACACCGCCCAAGTTTTAAGCCACTCACCATCGTCTCATCACTCTGCCGCTGACGCACGAAGGCCGACGCCATGAAAGTAGTCGAACTACTCGAACGCCGCCGCAAGAACTGGCAGGAGCTCGAGCGATACTGCGCGCGGTCGAGTTTGAACTCGCTCAACACGGCGGAGATTTCCCGCTTCTCGGCTCTCTACCGTGCCGCCTGTGCGGACTTGGCGTTATCGAACTCGTATCAATTGCCCGAAAACACCGTGCAGTATCTGCATGGCATCGTGGGCCGAGCACACAACCAGCTGTATCGCAGCAAGCGGCTCGATTTTGCTGCGTGGAGCAAGATGCTACTGGAAGATGTTCCCCAGCGCATCTTCAATGATCGCTGCGTGCAGTTCATGTTCTGCTTGTTCTGGGGATTCTTCATTCTGAGCGCTTGGCTGGCCTACTCGAAGTCGACCTGGCCCGACTATGCCGAACAGATGATGAAGCCCGAGATGATCGAACAGCTGGAAGGGAATTTTAAGAACCCCATCGATGGCACCGGCCGCGACGGCGACATGAACCTCATTATGGCCGCATTCTACATTCGCCATAACACAGGCATTGGTCTGCAGTGCTTCGTTTGGGGACTGCTCGTCGTTCCGGGACTGTATGTGACTGTCAAGAATGCGCTCGTGTTGGGAGCAGCCTTTGGCTACATGGCCCGGCCCGATGTTCCTGAGGGGGCGAACTTTTTTCACTTCGTGACCGCGCATGGTCCCTTTGAGCTAACGGCCATCGTGTTGTCTGCCGGAGCGGGCCTAAGACTCGGCTTGGCCTGGATCATGCCGGGGCAACTTTCCCGCGGGGCTTCGTTGCAACAAACCGGCAAGGAGATGATGCCGGTCATGTGCTCGGCCATGATCATGTTCGGCATGGCTGCGTTCATCGAAGGTTTTTTATCTCCCTCGGCCGCCCCTTACTGGATTAAGGCAGCAGTCGCGATCATTTCGAGTTCTGCCTTGGCGTTTTACTTCATCGTGCTCGGATTCCCGCGGAGCCTGCTCGGTGCAACTCGATAACACCCGCATCTCGATCCGCGAGCGCAACCTGCTCGAAACCGTCGATCTTTCGTTTCGCGTCCTCCGCGAATTCTGGAAGCCGTGGCTCATTTGCTCGCTCTTGGCCATTGTGCCGCTGGCGATCTTGAACGGCATTTTCCTCGGTTGGATGGCCTACGATCTCGACTATGTCGAAGAATGGCCGATGCGCTATTTTTGGACGATGGCGGTCTTCATCTACATGGAAGCCCCACTCGCTTCGATCTTTGTCGTCGGGTACATGGGCCCTGCGGTCTTCATGGAGAAGCCCACGATCAAGCAAGTGTTCTGGGATACTCTGCGACAATTCCCCTCAATCTTCATCTGCCAGTTCCTGTTGCGTGGCTTGTTGCCGTTGTGGTTGCTGGTCGCGACGTTCGATCTCGTCGAACCGAACTGGCCCATCGAAGCTTTTGTGATTCCGTTTTTGCTCATGCCGATTGCCACCGCTCTGCGTGCCTTTCGCCCCTACATCAACGAAATTGTGCTGCTCGAAAAGAACCCGTTGCGCTCAAGCAATCCGAACGTGCTCACGATTGGAAAACGTAGCTCGCACTTGCACGGTCCCTATGGTGGCGACCTGTTTGTTCGCTGGCTCGGCACTTGCTTGATTACGCTGAGCCTGATTGGAATGGTCGGCGTCTCGACATTTGTGCTGCAATCGATCTTGTTCTCAAATACCGAACTGAACTGGATCCTGGTTTATTTTTGGTATCCTGCGGTGCTGTGGATTGTCGTCAGCCTCGTCTCGCTCGTTCGCTTTCTCGATTACCTGGACCTGCGAATTCGCCACGAAGGCTGGGAAGTCGAACTGCTGATGAAAGCCGAAGCCCTGCGTCTCAAACCGAACCTCGTTTAGCTTTTCTGCTCGCCGTGATGAAACTGTTTCAACTCCTGCTGCTCGCTGGCCTGCTGATATCAGCCGTTGGTCTACCGCCAACCTGCTGCGGGCAAGACGCTGCGCTGGACGAAGATCCATCCGTCACTCAGGGGCGAGAAGCATTGCAGGGCAGAACTTACTTTCCCTTTTACGACCCCAAGACGGACGATGTTCGCCGTGTTGACGTGAAGGAAAACAATCCCTCGACCGACCCCAACAGCAAGGCCAAATGGGCCGCGCAACCGGGAACAACTCCCGCGAGGGGCGCTATCGGCGGTGGTCGAAGTTCATTAGGCCCAATTTTTCAGGTCATCGGCCTCTCGATCCTGACACTGCTGATTGTCGCGGTCGCCATTCTGCTCGTGAAGACCTTTTTGCAAGGCGAGCAAACTCAAACGCAGGGAACGCAGTTCGTCGATACGCACAAAGACATTGATCGCGTGGAGGACCTGCCCTTCCAGCTCAAACGAGTCACTGGCGACTTTCTCGCGGAAGCCCGCCGTCTGTATGAAGCTGGGCAATACTCCGAAGCGGTCATCTACCTTTTCAGTTACCAACTCGTAGCGCTCGATAAGCGGCACGTCATTCGATTGGCCAAAGGTAAGACCAATCGCCAGTACCTGCGCGAGGCTCGTTCCCGCGAACCACTCAAGCAAATGCTGCAAGGAACCATGATCTCGTTCGAGGATGTCTTTTTTGGACATCACGAACTGAGCCGCGAACGGTTCGAGGAAAGTTGGCATCGGCTGGACGACTTCCACGCGCAACTCGAGAAAGTGGAGCTCGCCGCCGCATGAGCATCGGACGCACCTATCGCTCCGCCACCGAGAAGACCGAGAGAAGCTCGTACACGCTTCCGCTCGTGTTCGTCGGCCTGGTGATCTTGATCTTCTTTGTCGTCTGGCTGATGCGAGGATCGGAACAACTGCATACCGAATATGGTCGCCGCACGGGTACCGAAAGTCGCACCAGCGTGAATGGCACGCTCGTCCTTTCCGAGATGTTCCGCAAAGCAGGTCATTCGGTCACCTCGCTCGACAAGCTTTCACCCCGCTTGCGAAAGTATCAAACGATCGTCTGGTTCCCCGACGATTTTAATGTACCGACCGAAGAACAACGGCAGTTTCTCGAGAACTGGCTAAGTGAGGGAAGTGGTCGCACGGTGATCTATGTCGGCCGCGACTACGATGCGGCTACGGCCTATTGGACGCGCGTGCAGCCTCTGGCTCCTCCCGCCCAAGCCAGCGAAGTTCGCCGGCAATTGGCCGAAGCCAAATCAAAGTTCGCCACCAGTCGCGCTAAACTGCCGAAGGGCAAATCCGCGGATTGGTTCGTCGTGCGGGAAGGTGCGCCGCATCGAATCACAAAGCTGGAAGGACCTTGGGCCGAAGACATCGATGCCAAGGCAGCCGAGATCATCGTCTCCAGTCATTTGGATGTGCCCACGAAAAAGGATGGGGCCAAGAGCAGCAGTTTGCCTGACGAGTTCGAAGTCTTTCTGAAAGGGGACGGAGACCCGATCATCACGCGGGTGACTCAACCATCGGATCTGTCGTGGGGCGATGGCCAGATCATCATTGTCAACAACGGCAGCATGCTGCTGAACTATCCGCTCATCAATCGCGAGCATCGCAAGCTCGCGGGCCGTTTAATTGCCGAGTGCGATCCCGCCGGCGATGTGGCATTCATCGAAAGTGGTGAAGGTGGTCCCGCGGTCGAGCATCGGCAAATCGCCAAGGCCAGTTCAGAATGGCCTTTTCCCATGAACTCGATCGTGTTTCACATGGTGATGCTTGCCATCGTCTATTGCCTGGCGAAGTCGGCCATTTTTGGTCGTGCCCGCAAGCTACCCGCTGATTCACCCTCCGACTTCGGTAAACACATCACAGCGCTCGGCAAGCTGATGCAACGAACCAAAGATCAATCGTATGCCTATGCTCGGCTGCAACAGTACCGCCAGCATGGCAAACGGGATTCCGGCAAGGCACATAAGAAATAACGATCCTCAACCATGAACAAAAACAATGAAATGCCTTGCCTCGCATGGTATGACGTTGCCGGCTGAACTAAAGTCGTGCTCTGTTCCCTTGTTCAATTCCAAGTAGTTGCTGCAGCTGACGAACACTTCCCAAACGACCATTTCCTCCTTTCGTATATCTTGATGACCGCATGAGCTCTTCACCTCCCGATTCCAACGCCGGCACCATTGAGTTTACCTGCAACGGCTGCGGTCGCTCGCTGAAAGTTCCCGCCTCTGCGGCAGGTCGCAAGGCGTCGTGTCCTCAGTGTTATGGCGTGGTGCAGGTTCCCACGACGAGCGCCGCTCCGACTTCCGATATCTCCTATTCGGCACCTGCTCCTGCGGCACCATCGCCGACCGCGCCCACGACTGCCTGGAATCCTCCAGCGCCGGCACATCAGCCGACGTTCTCGGCTCCCGGCAGCGGTGCTCCCGCTTTCGCGCCGCCTACAACACCGCCCCCCGCAGCCCCCGCTCCGGCACCGGGCATTCATCTGTCGCCCCGTGCAGAACCTGGCCGAGAGACGCCGACGAAGAAGCTCTTCGATCGCATCACGCAGGAAATCGGCAAGCTCTACGTCGGCCAAGATGAACTGGTCCTCGGGGCACTCGTAGCCCTCTTCTCCAGCGGGCATGTGCTCATCGAAAGCGTGCCGGGACTGGGCAAAACGCTGTTCGTGCGCACGTTGGGCAAAGTCCTTGGTTGCCAGTTCGGCCGCATTCAATTCACGGCCGACTTGATGCCTTCCGATATCACAGGCGCCCCGATCTTCGACATGAAGACCCAGGAGTTTCGCTTTCGCCCTGGTCCGGTCTTTACGCAGTTCCTGCTCGCGGACGAAATCAATCGCGCGCCTGCCAAGACGCATGCGGCTCTGCTGGAAATCATGCAGGAGTATCGCGTCACGGTGGACGGTACTAGCCATGTCATCGAGCGACCGTTTTTGGTGCTCGCCACGCAGAACCCAATCGAGTCGGAAGGTACTTACAACCTGCCGGAAGCCCAACTCGATCGCTTCATGTTCAAGCTGGTCGTCGACTACCCGCAAGAGCAGCAGGAAGCTCAGATTTTGCAGATGCACAGCCAGCAGTTGGATTTGAACGAACGGCTGAAGAACGATCTGCAGACAATCACTTCGCCCGCTGAGATTCTGAGCACGATCCAGGACAATGCCAAGGTGCGAATCGATCAGCGACTGATCGACTACATCAACAAGATTGTGCGGCGCACGCGCGAATGGCCACAGTTTCATATGGGTGCTTCGCCGCGTGCGGGGCTGTCCCTCGTGCAGGCTGCCCGCACACTCGCGGCGTTTGCTGGCCGCGATTACGCCGTGCCAGACGACGTAGTGCAGATCGCTCTGCCCGCCTTGCGGCATCGCGTTGTGCTTACCGCAGAGGCGGAAGTGGAAGGGCAGAAGATCGATGATCTGCTCACCGAACTGATTCGCTCCGTGGAGGTTCCCCGGATCTAGCCGGAACGCTCTCATGGATCGCCTGAATCAGTTATTAACGCAGTACGCGGACTTCCTCAACGAATACGCAGTGGCAATTGTCCTGCTCGCGGCTGCGCCGATTGCGATCCTGGGCTGGAGCAAGAAGATTTATCCGCACGTGGCGCTCATCGCGCTCTTCAGCGTGCCAGTGATTCTGACAATGACCTTGCTGATCGATAAGAAACTCCTGGCCCTGGTCTTGGTCGTCGACCTGATCATTCCACTGATCGCGTTGATCGACCTCTTCACCTTGCCGGCCAAGAAGCTGCTCACCATCGAGCGGCAGGCCTTGAAAATCGCGTCGCTGCAAAAACCGCACCGAGTGACCCTGCAGATTTCGAATGTCAGCGCGCGATCATTCACGGCTTGGGTTGTGGACGATATCCCGCAAGAGTTCACTGCCGAGCCCAAGGAGTTTGTGCTCAAGCTAGGTGCGCGCAGTCGCACGACGGTGCATTACGATTTGACCGCTAGCCGTCGCGGCGCCTACGCGATGCATTGTGTCCATGTGCGCGTGCGCAGTTGGCTCGGGCTGTGGAAGCGGTTTTACAAATACGATGCACCGAGCGCCATTCATGTCTATCCCGATATGAAGCAGCTGGCTGAGTTCGCTATTCTTGCCCGCACCAACCGCCTGAGCTTGATGGGTGTTCGTCGCACTCGCAAAGTCGGCACCGAGAACGATTTTGAGCGGCTGCGAGACTACACTCTCGACGACAACTATAAATTCATCGACTGGCGCGCCAGTGCCCGCCGCAACAAGTTGACGGTTAAGGACTTCCAGACCAGCCAAAGCCAGCGGTTAATCTTTTTGGTCGACTGCGGCCGCCTGATGACCAATCAGTCGTCCGGCATCAGCTTGCTCGATCACTCACTGAATGCGGCGCTGATGCTCAGCTATGTGGCGCTGCGGCAGGGTGATTCGGTGGGCATGATCTGCTTCGCCGATAAGGTGCTGTCGTTCGTCCCACCGCGCGGCGGCATGAATCAGATGAATCAGCTGCTGCACAGTTCCTTCGATCGCTTTCCGGAGTTGGTGGAATCACGGTACGACGACGCGTTCCTGTATCTACACACGCACTGCAAAAAACGCTCGCTCGTTGTGTTGATTACGAATGTGATTGACGAGGTCAATTCTCACCAGATTCAAAGCTACCTCGGCAATGTCGTCGGGCAACATCTGCCGCTCGGCGTTTTGCTGCGCGATCATCACTTATTCGATGCGGCCGACCACGATCCTCGCTCGGAAGAAGAACTGTTTCGCGGCGCTGCAGCGGCCGAGATTCTCTCCTGGCGACATCAGGTCTTGCGCGACCTGGAGCACACGGGCGTCCTTAGTCTGGATGTCTTTCCCGAAGATATGACGGCTCCGCTCGTAAACCAGTATCTGAACATCAAGGCTCGGCACCTGCTGTAGCCGCAGGCAACTGGCGATATAACTAGGCGGTTGACGTCGCTTTCGCCTAGCCTTCAGCCGGAGAATGGATTGCCGTGTTTTTAGCCGAGCCAAATCGCACCCCATGGGATCTCAACTTTTCGGTGCTCGGTTTCCCGGTGCGCGTTCATCCCCTGTACTGGCTGTTCGTCGTCTTCGCAGCGGGCGCTCAGGATCCCAAGATTGTCATCATCTGGTTGCTCGTCAGTTTCGTTTCCATCTTGATTCACGAGCTCGGCCACGCACTCATGATGCGGCGGTTCGGTCGTCAGGCCCACATCGTGTTGTACATGATGGGTGGCCTCGCGATCGAAGGATCGCCGAATCCCTATGATTCTTACTACAGCCCGCGCGGCGAGCGGCGAACGCCTTGGGAGCAGATCTATATCTCGCTGGCGGGGCCCGGTGCGCAGCTGCTATTGGCGCTGCTGATTTACGTCTTCATTCGTGCGATGGGTGGCGATGTGGTCATCGCTCTGCCGGAAGACGGAATTCTGCCCTATCTGAAGATGTTTCGCAGCGATCGGATGAGCGATGAATTGGCGATCTTGCTGAATGCCGCGCTCTACTTCAATACCTGGTGGGCATTGGTCAATCTCGTGCCAGTGTATCCGCTCGATGGCGGCCAGATTGCAATGCAGCTCTTCACCATCCGCGATCCCCACGGCGGTCAAGTGCGCGCGCTGCAATTGAGCATTGCGGCCGGCGTCGGCATGGCCGTTCTCTTCCTGACGCTCGGCAGTTGGTTCACCGTGATGCTCTTTGGCTCACTGGCGTTTTCCAGCTACATGGCCTACATGCAGATCTATGGCCAAGGTGGCGGCCGCTACCGCTAGACTCGCTCGCTCAGCGTGCGAGTAAGCATAGATTACTCGATCGTCGTATCGGTTGTCACGGCTTCTGCAATCGAGCTTGCGGTGGCATTGGGAGGCAGCAATTGCTTGCGGTCGATTTCCTGGGCAACCAGGTACGACTTCAGATTAGCCAGCATCTTGCGAGCTCGTTCTAACACATCGGACTGGCGACGATCGCGACTGCGAACCGGACGAACCGAAACGCGAACAATGGTTCGGTCCGAGATGCCCGTCCGACCACCGAGGTTGAGTCTGCCTTCTTCGAACCACATTTCGATGAGAAAGGCGACCGGACGATCGGTGGTACGACGCATCAAAGGTGAATTCTCGCCGTTGATGCGAAGGAGCAGATGCCCCTCTTCGATCTTTTCGACATCGGCGTGGTAGTCGGACACAAAGCCGCGCATCTTCTCGACAACCACATTCAGCGGCACTGCTGTCGCGAGCGTACGTTCGAGCAAGTGATCGGCCTTCTCGCCGCGGAACCAACTGAACCAGGTCCAGGGCTTCGGTGGTGCCTCTTCGCCGGTGAAACCAGAACCAAGTTGCACGACGCAGTTACGGCCGTTCTCTTTGGCCTGGTACAAGCCGCGGTCAGCTCGACGCAGCATCGTATCGGTCGTATCGCCGCTTTGCAGTTCGGTCACTCCAAAGCTTGCGGTCACACTGCGGCCATTGAGTGCCGGGAGCGGTAACTCGGCCAGTTCAGCACGAATTTCATCCGCTTTGCGGGTCGCACTGCTATTATCGCAGTCGCTGCAGAGCATCACGAACTCTTCGCCGCCGTAGCGGGCCACGAGATCGCCAGCGCGGCAATTTCGACGAAGCAAGGCAGCAAAATTGACGAGCACTTCGTCGCCAGCTTGATGGCCGAAGGTGTCGTTCACCTTCTTGAAATGGTCGATATCGCAAATGATCAAGCTGCAAGGCAATTGCCGCTTCATATGATCGCTGACGGTCATCGTAAAGAAGCGATCGAACTCGGCTCGGTTCGCCACTTGTGTCAGCGGATCGCGAGTGGCCCGTTCGTGCAGGCACTGGACGCGTTGCTCGAGGGTGATCTGTGAGGAGGCATCATGCAGCAAGACTGCAGCGCCGAAGGTGATGCCGTTCTTGCCATGAACGGGCACTACATGGGCATCGACTTCGACAACCTGCTGATTGCGACCGGTGATGGACAGCCGCTTGAGCGTTTGTCCGCCTTGACGAATCGCCTGCATCACGGGGCAGTCATCTTCGTCAACGAGTTTGTGCCGGTCATCTCGCAAACTGACGAGAGACGGCGACCAGTGTTTGTGTTCGATGCTCGAGGCAGCAATGCCAGTCAAGCGTTCGGCGGCCCGATTCCACAGGACGATACGTAGCGAGCTATCGACAAAGATCACAGCATCGTGCATGTTCTCCAGCAGTCGTTGCTGAAACACATGTTCGGCCGACGAGTTGGTGCTGCCCGTCGATTGCGACAATTGCCAAAAGGCATTGACTTGATCGGGGTGTAGGTGCTTCAACCAACGACGAGCCGCGCCGCCATGCAGGCGGACCAGATCGGCGCTTAGGTAGCTGCAGAACTCCCGCACCAGCTGAGGATCAAATTGCACGCCTGCGAACTCAAACAGTTCGGCCACGGCACGTTCACGCGAGAGGGCGCGGCGGTAGACCTGATCGCTCGTCATGGCATCGAAGGCATCGACGATGGCCAGGATGCGGGCCCCCAGGGGAAGTTGTTCGCTGCGGAGGTCGTAACCTTCGCGACTGCCGTCGAACCAGGCTCCCGCGTAGTGCACGATGTTGAGCATCGGCGGCGATGCTGCACAAGAACGAAGAATCTCGACGCCAATCCGGCGGTGACCTTCAACCACGAGAAACTCGTCGCGGGTCAGCTTGCCGGGCTTGAGCAGAATGCGATCGGGGACGCCAATCTTGCCAATGTCGTGCAGGAGTGCGGCGAGTTCGATTTCGTCACGCAGTTGATCCGGCAGTTGCAGTAGAGCAGCCCAGGAAGAGCAGCCCATCGCCACTCGTAGGGAGTGTGCCGCGGTAGGGGCATGCTTGGCTCGTAAGGCAGAGAACAGGCTACTGCCCAGACCAAGCCGAACCTGCACCAGCTGATTCTCGAAGGCCTGCTCGAAGGCATCATTCTCGCTGGTATCGGGCTCGATCTGATCGATCAGAGTGGAGACTACCTCCAATCGTGCGTCGGCATCCCGCGAAGCTGGGCTCGCAGACGAGGACGAAGCGCTGGTTGGGTAGGACTTTTCCATGTAGCCGTGGTCTAGGATATCGCTGCAAAAACTCGCTTAGCCGCTGCGTTTGACAGGAACACAGTTGCCGAGTCTTTCGGGGATGTCTAACGAAAGGTAGGACGCTTACGGGAGAGGAGCAAATGAAACACACCGGTGACAGGAATTAGCCGCCCAATGGTCACTGGTTGGTCGGTGCAGACCGATTAAGCGATACAAACCGCACCCCTGACGTTCCGACAATTACGAAATCGTTAAGATTCGCACGACCCTAGAGAAGGCCTATTCGGCAACGCCGTTGCGGATTTAGGGAAGATGAAATCACCTAGCGGAAATTCCAGCTATTCCAAAAGGTGCATCCAAGAACTCGCTCTATCGCTTTATGGCATTTTGTACAGGAAAGGGGTTTACTCCCTATTCCATGCCAATTAAGTTGCTGAGCTTGAATTCGACCGTTGCACCAGGCAACAAAGCATTACCAGCTTAACGGTTAGTTGTGTTTTGGCGGCGGGCGGAAAGGCACATGTGCCGGCAGTAGCCGGCAGGCGACATGATGCCTTGAATTCGCGTGACTTTAGTCACTTGAGGAAGATCCATGTTGAAGAATCGTTCGTTGTGGCAGCGCCAGGGATGCGCGCTAGCAGTTATTGCAATTTCAAGCTGTCTGGCGTTGGGACAGGAGCCGGCGGCACCGGCGACTGTAGCTCCAGAAACGCCGGCACCTGCAGCTGTGGAAACACCCTCTGCTCCGGCAACCGAGGCCAACGCAACACCGCCGTCGACTTTGGAATCGGTCGAAGCCAAGGCCAATGCCGCGATGCTGGGTGCCAATAATGCTTGGATGCTGACTTCATCGGCCCTGGTGTTGTTTATGACGGCTCCGGGTCTGGCCATGTTCTATAGCGGCCTCGTCCGCAAAAAAAACGTCCTCGGCGTGATGATGCAGTGCATTTTTTTGATGGGTTTGATGACAGTCCTGTGGGCCCTGTACGGTTACTCGCTGTCGTTTGGCGGTAGCAACCCGTACATCGGCAACGGCGATTACTTGTTCATGAACAACGTGCAACGCGAATGGAAGGACGGTGCGCCCTTCACCCCGATGATGAACGAAGGGACACCCATGGTGTTGCCGCGTATCACGCACATGTTGTTCCAAGGGATGTTCTTCATTATTACCCCCGCTCTGATCTGTGGTGCCTTTGCCGAACGCATGAAGTTCAGCACGATGGTGGTCTTCAGCATTCTGTGGGGAACGTTCGTCTACTGCCCGCTTTGCCATTGGGTTTGGGGCGGCGGCATCCTGGCGTTTCGCAAAGATGCCGACATGTCACTCAGCTTGATGGGTGGCGCAATGGACTTTGCCGGTGGCGCTGTGGTGCACATCAGCTCGGGTGTTTCGGCACTCGTTTGCGCGTTGGTGATGGGTAAGCGACTCGGCTACGGCACAGAGCCGATGCCTCCCCACAACCTGACCTACACCACGCTGGGCGCTGCCATGCTATGGGTGGGTTGGTTCGGCTTTAACGCTGGTAGCGAACTGGCCAGCGACGATTTGACCTCGAGCGCTTTCGCCACGACTCACTTCTCGGCCGCTGCGGGCACCTTGGCCTGGGCCCTGATGGAATGGATCACTCGCGGCAAACCAAGTGTGCTTGGTGCGTGCTCGGGTGCCGTTGCAGGGCTGGTTTGCATCACTCCCGCCGCAGGCTTCGTCAATCTGATGCCCGCCTTGGCCATGGGTGCGGCCGGCGGCGTTGTTTGCTTCTTCGCCTGCACCAAACTGAAGACGGCCATGGGCTACGACGACTCGCTGGACGCCTTCGGTGTTCACGGTGTAGGCGGAACCTTGGGGGCCATCCTGACCGGTGTGTTTGCCACTCGCGCAGCCTGGGATATCAACGGCGGCCAGCCCCTAGGCTTGATCGAAGGTGCCACTCGGCCCTTGATTGGCCAAATCGTCGCTACGCTGGTCACCTGGGTTTTTGCTGCAGTCGCTTGCTTTATCATTCTGAAGATTCTGGATGCCACGATGGGCTTGCGCGTCACCAAGGATGAGGAAATCGAAGGTCTCGACCTCAGCCAACATGGTGAAGAGGGCTACATCTCGCTCTAACCACTGGTTAGACTATGAGTTAGCAACTAACTACGGGCGGACCAACCAGCTTTGTCTGGTTGGTTCGTTTTTTGCTTGGCATCCGAGCATTCTCTTCATCACAGCAGGTCAACGGCATGAGGCCAACGGGCATTGCAGTGGATTGCAGCGCGTTCGCCCCTCAGGAGTAGCAGCATGAAAAAAGTTGAAGCGATCGTCCGCCACTTTAAGTTGGAAGATATCAAGAACGCCTTGGCCGAACGTGGCGTGCACGGCATGACCATTTGCGAAGTTCGCGGTTTTGGTCGCCAAAAAGGGCATACCGAAATGTATCGCGGTACCGAATACGCCGTCGACTTTGTGCCGAAGGTAAAGATCGAAGTCGTGGTCTCGGATGCAAATCTGCCACTCGTGCTCGATACCATCATGCGGTCGGCACAGACGGGGCAGATTGGTGACGGCAAGATTTTTGTTCACGAACTGGCCAATGTCATTCGCATTCGCACAGGCGAAACGGGCGAAGACGCGCTCTAGAGCCGCAGCCGAAAGCTCGCCCGCGCATGCCCAGTGGCCCTTCGTTACATCCTGATGTTGTCGCAGCCAAAGTGCGCCTTTCCGAGGTCCGCGCGAAGCTGCGCAGTCAGCACGAAAGTGGTTCGCTGGGCGTGCAAGTGTGCACGCACTTTGCTGAATCGCTTGACGAAATTGTCATTAGCCTATTTCAAGCCGCAGTGGCCGATCTCGATCCGGCCCTGCGAGACAGAGCTCTCGCCGAAACCTGCGTCATCGCCCATAGTGGTTTTGGCCGCCGCGAATTGGCCCCCTACTCCGACATCGACGTCATGCTGCTGCATCGTCCAGTCGATGAAGAACGGCTTGCTCCGTTGGTGCGAAGATTCTCTCAGCATTTATACGACACCGGCATGGACGTGGGCTTTGCTGCACGTCATCCGCAACAGGCCCTGACGCTTGCCAAGCAAGATGCCACGATCTTCACGGCCCTGACAGAATCTCGGCTGCTTACCGGCAATGCCGAGTTGTTCGAGAAATTCCGCCAGCAATTCAGTCGCCTCGCTCGGTGGCATTGGCCGACTTTGCTCCGCACGCTCGAAATGGCACGCAAAGAAGAACGCTCCAAGTTTGGCGAAACGGTTTTTCTGCTCGAACCAAACATCAAACGCTCACGCGGAGCTCTAAGAGATATTCAGCTGGTCCGTTGGGTCGGATTTACTCGCTACGGCGAGAATGACCCGGAAGCGATGATGCGCGCAGGTGTGCTCACCAAGGAAGAATTCAAACGCTTACGAAATGCTCGCGATTTTCTCCTCTGGCTGAGGAACGATCTTCATTTCCACGCCGACAAGGCCAACGACTTACTCGAGCGACACGAGCAAGTTCGGGCGGCCGAGCGACGGCAGTATCCGAAGCAAGAAGGACTGCTTCCTGTCGAGCAGTTCATGCGTGAGTATTTCACCCACACCAGTGCGGTGCGCGAAATTGCTGGCAACGTATGCGCCAACGCGCTGCCTCGGCAGTGGTGGCGCCTGCTGACGGATCCCCTCTTCAGCCATCAATTCGAGGGCGATTTTCGTGTTGGTCCGCGTAGCATCTATGCCACGGGACGCGGTCTGAAGAAACTGCGCGGCGATGTCTCGCAGGTGCTGCGACTGCTAGATGTTGCCAATCTTTACGACAAGCGCGTGGATCAACAAACCTGGCAAGCCATTCGCTTGTCGATGGCCACGCAGCCGCCCGTCGACCCTTCTGAGCCTGTTCCTGAAAGCGTATCGCAACGATTCTTATCGCTACTATCAACCCCCGGTCGGCTCGGCGAATCGTTACGCCGCCTGCACGAACTGCGCGTGCTCGAACGGATCATTCCGGCGATGAGCCACGCGCGGGGCCTGCTGCAATTCAACGCTTATCATCGCTACACGGTCGATGAGCATTCGCTGCGAACCGTTGAGGCAGTGGCCGCGATGCAAACGCATCCGGGACCTCCAGGACAGGTCTATCGCAGCTTAAAAGACAAGCGAATTCTGCACTTGGCAGCACTCATTCACGACCTGGGAAAAGGCTACGTCGAAGACCACAGTGAGCTTGGTGCCCGCCAGGCAATTCAACTGGGCAAGCGCCTCCGCTTGCCACTATTGGAAACGGAACATCTGAGCCTGCTCGTGTTGAAGCATCTGCGCATGTCGCATCTGGCTCAGCAACACGATATCAACAATGCCAAAGTAGTCGTTTCCTTTGCCGCTGAGGTGGGCTCTGCGGAAATGCTCAAGATGCTGTACGTGCTAACGCTCGCCGACCTGACGGCTGTGGGGCCGGGCGTTCTCAACGATTGGAAGCAGCAACTACTCACCGATTTGTATGAGCACACCCTGGCTCTTATCTCCAGCGATTCTCCAGCCGCGCACGCGAGCCAACGCCAGAAAGCTGCCCGCGAAGAGCTGCTGATGCTCGCCGAGCGCTATCCCGACCAGCCTTGGTGGCAGGAGCAAATCGCCAATCTCCCTTCGAGCTGTTTGTTTGCCGGGCCCTCCGAACAAGTGGTCGGCGAACTCGAACGACTGCGAAATCTACCGCACAACCAAGCCATGGCCTGGGGGCGCTACATTCCGCAGCGCGATGTGGTGGAGTACACGGTTGGCACGTACGAAGAGATCACTCCGGGCATTTTTCATCGTCTCACGGGTACGCTGACAAGCTTGCGGCATCAAATACTCTCGGCCGAAATCAATACGCTGCGGCGTGGCCTCGTGCTCGATCGTTTTTATGTCCAGGATCAAGACGCGACCGGCGTACCGTCCACGCAACGCATGGACGAAGTGAGTCAGGCTCTTGAACAGGCTTTGAAGCATCCCAGCGACAAGCCGCCGGTCTTTCGCAAGCTGTGGCACGAGCGGAAGCAAGAACAGAAATCAGTGGTGAATCACCTGCCGACGCGAGTCACCTTCGATAATGCTTCGGCCGAGAGTTCAACGATCCTAGCGGTCTTCGCTTACGATCGGATGGGTTTGCTGTACACCATCACGCGCACCTTGTTCGATGTGAACCTATCGGTGAGCATCGCTCGTATTGGTACCCATCTCGACCAGGTTGTCGACGTCTTCTACGTGACCGATCGTGAGCGGGGCGGCAAAATCACCGACCCCGGCTATCTGGCCCACATTCACGAACGATTGCTCGCCGAGATCGAAAAGCTCGAGCTCACGCAAACCTAGTTCATAGACGCCGCAGGCTTGTGCTCGCTGAGGCCAGCAAAGTAGTTCTTCACGGCGACATCGAAGGCTTTGGTGCTCAGCACGAGCGGCAAGTCGTGAAACTCGCAGAACGTCCGCACCTGCTGCACCAGGTCGCGAGGCTGGCAGTAACGCAACGGTCGCCCCGATTCGATGTAGTGCTTGGCCAGCAGATGATCGAAGGCATCGTCGCGAAACTCGATGCCCGCCTTGTGACAGCAGGTCTTCATCAGATCGCGAAAGTCGCGTGGCGTAGGATCGGTCACTTCAATCTTGTACGGAATGCGTCGTAAGAACGCTTCATCAACGAGTCGTTCCGGCGGCAAATTGGTCGAGAAAACTAACAGCTGATCGAACGGCACTTGTACCTGCCTGCCCGAAGGAAGCGAGAGGTAGTCATAACCTTTTTCGAGCGGCACAATCCAGCGATTCAGCAGTTCTGCGGTGCTCATCCGTTGACGGCCAAAGTCGTCGACAACCAGTGCGCCGCAGTTGGCCTTCAGCTGGACAGGAGATTCGAGAATGCCCGTAGCGGGATTGAAGGCGACTTCCAACTGTTCCATCCGCAGTTCGCCACCGACGATGATCGAGGGCCGCTTGATGCGAACCCAGCGGCGGTCGTAGTGCATCAGGTCAAGCAGCGCACCACTGGCGGTGGGTGGAGCCTCTTCATGGTTAGCGGGGTCAAACAGGCGAATGATTTCGCCCGTGATGGTTACGGTTCGAGGAATCCACACGTACTGACCAACGGAACGAATGACCCGCTCGGCGATGCTGGTCTTGCCGTTACCAGGCTGACCAAACAAGAACATTCCCTTGCCACCGTGAATGGCCTGGCCGATCTGACTGATCATCGCTGGTGGCAGTGAGAGATCGCCAAACGCGGCACAAAGGTCCGGCAATTTAGGCTTCGACTTGCGAACCGATTGTTGCTCGATACTGGTGATGTAATCCTTCAATGGCACCGGCGCCGCACCACAATACGTGCAGCGTTCGAGATAGAACCGAGCGCGTTTCTCGCCTTCGTCGGTCAAGTCGTATTCAAAGTCACCAACAGTTGCCTGCCCCTTGTAGTTGAGCAGCATTTGGCTCTTCAGACTGCGCAGTGCTTCCTGCAGAATGCCGAATGGCAGTTTGATCTGGTCGGCAATCCGGCGGCCCACGCACGAACCACTCGTGAGCAGCTGCTTCAAGATCAGTGATTCAATTTCGGCAAGCGCCAAACCGGTCTCTTCAAACGTGGTGGGCTCGGCCGGCAGAAAGGCATCCGAAGTATGGGCCAGCCTGTGCGGGTTCGGCAGCGAAGCAGATGTCGAGTGAGTCTCGCTAATGGCGGGCGAATTCTCGGCAGAGATCGACGACATGATGGCTTCCGCTGTCAGGAGGTAGAGAGGTGCTCAATCGCTAGTAGGAACCTAGCTCACGACCGGCATAGCGGCTTTTGCCCGCATTCTCGCCGGCAATCTTTCGCAGCCGAATGAACTTGGCGCGCGGCACAAACGATACCACCGGCAACATCGACACAGGCAGGCAAAAGCCATTCGTGCGACAAGTTCGGCCAGCGCTGGGCGGGGTGTGACGTATGTTGAACTTTAGCCCCCACAGCGGTCCGACTCCCTCACCCCTTGAAAACAGCGGCGCGCATGATTCACGTTAGCGGCCTCGAAAAGTCGTATGCCGATTTGCACCAAGGTCCGCGCGTGGCGTTGGCGGGCATTTCTTTTCAAGCGCGGGCCGGCGAAATCTACGGGCTTCTCGGACCCAACGGCGCGGGCAAAACCACGGCGCTCCGCATCCTCAGTACCGTCTTACGCCCCACCGGTGGCGCGGCCACGGTCAATGGCTACGACGTGCTCACGCAGCCTGCACTCGTGCGTCGTTCGATTGGTATCGTCTCGTGCAACACGGCCGTCTACGACCGCATGACTGCCTGGGAAATGGTCGAGTACTTCGGCCGGCTCTATGGTCTGGCCGCGGACGAACTGCGCGACCGAATGAATCAACTGTTTGAACGTCTGCAGATGAACGAGATTCGCGACACGCTCGGCGCGAAGATGTCGACGGGCATGAAACAAAAGGTCTCGATCGCCCGCGCGCTCGTTCACGATCCGCCCGTCTTGATCTTCGATGAAGCAACGGCCGGACTCGATGTGCTCGTCGCTCGTGCGTTGCTGCAAACCGTCGCGCACCTCCGCGATATGGGAAAGTGCATTATTTTCTCGACGCACATCATGCGCGAAGTCGAGCGGCTCTGCGATCGCATCGCGATCATGCATCGGGGCCACATTTTGGCAGAAGGCACGCTGCAGGAACTCGCTGCCATCCATGGCGAACCAGATTTGGAAGAACTCTTCTTCCACCTGATTCACAAGCACAGCGACACACCGCCGACCACCAGCCTGCTCAGCATCCCTGATGCCGCCCCCCTCACCACGACACCGACGAGCAACGTATGAGCTGGACCAACATCAAGCTGATTTACTTGCGCGAGCTGCGCGACCAGCTGCGCGATCGTCGTACCCTGTTTACGATCGTCATCTTGCCGCTCTTGATGTATCCACTGCTCGCGATGGTCTGGTGCCAGATGCAGCAGTTCCTCAAAGAACGGCCATCAAAAGTTCGCATCGTTGGTGTGTCTAGTTTGCCGCAGCAACCCGTGCTCTTCGAAAACGGCGAGTTCCCGCTTGCCCTCTGCACGGAATTAGAGCGGAAACTTCTAACGCTGCAGATCGATGCCGAGCCGCAAGGGCTCACCGAAGCCACCTCGCTTGATGAACTGCGAGAGTCGGCAGAAAGTGACATTAAGTCTGGAGTGTATGACGCCGTCGTCTATTTTCCGCCGGAGTTTGCCAGGAACATCGACCGCTTTCGCCGGGCGAAAGATGGCACTGCCAGCGACAAATTGCAGGTGACCGATCTCGACTCCATTCCGCAGCCAGAGATTTTTGCCGACTCTGCCAACGATGCCTCGCGCGTCGCCCTGAATCGCGTCGATCTCATTTTGCGTCGTTGGCGCGAAGTGATGGTGCAGGACAATCTGGCTCATAGCGATATCCCCATCGGTGCAGCCCGCCCATTTGAGTTGGTGAATACCGACGTCGCCGAGACCTTTCGTCGCCGCGCAGCACTGTGGTCGAAGGTACTGCCCTTCGTGCTCTTAATTTGGGCACTCACCGGCGCTTTCTATCCGGCCGTTGACTTGTGCGCTGGCGAAAAAGAACGCGGCACGCTCGAGACGCTGCTGGTTAGTCCCGCAAAGCGCGACGAGATTGTGTGGGGCAAGTTGCTCACCGTAGTGACCTTCAGCATGGCCACTTCGCTGTTGAATCTGCTGTGCATGGGCCTCACTGGCTCGCTCTTCTTTATGCAGATGGCCTCTAGCATGTCGTCGCCGATGATGGACCTGGGCCCTCCGCCCCTCTCGTCGTTGTGCTGGCTGGCTCTTGCTCTGGCACCGATCTCCGCCTTGTTCAGCGCGTTGGCACTCGCCATTGCCTCGTTCGCTCGCAGCACCAAGGAAGGCCAATACTACTTGATGCCGCTGCTGCTCATCAGCTTGCCGCTGATGGTGTTGCCACTGCTGCCGCAGGTTCGTCTCGACTTGGGCTTTAGCTTGATTCCGGTCACAGGCGTGATGTTGCTCTTGCGCGCACTGATGGAAGGGCAATATCTCGAAGCACTCCGCTACAGTCCCTTTGTGATCGGGATCACGGCTCTTTGTTGCTGGCTCGCCATTCGCTGGGCAATTCGACAATTCAATAGCGAATCCGTCCTGTTCCGCGAAAGCGAACGGTTTGGTCTTGGACTTTGGCTGCGGCATTTGATCCGCGACCGTCAGGATACACCGTCACCAACCGAAGCGATCGCTTGCGGCGTGTTGTTGCTGTTCCTGCGATTCATCGGCAGCTTTACCATTCCGATGCCGAGCGACTGGACGCAGTTTGCGATGACGACCTTCGTCGTGCAGGCAGCGCTCATTGCCACGCCGGCCTGCTTGATGGCGATCATGCTCACGCGCAAGCCGCGGCAGACGTTGCTGTTGCAAGCACCTTCCTTCTGGTCGACTGTTCCCGCTGCGATGCTGCTCGCTCTGCTCCTTCATCCCGCACTGATGTTGCTCGGCGCCGGCATTCGCGAAGTCTATCCGCTGAGTGAAGAAACCTTGCGTGCACTAGCGCCGCTCGAGTCGCTGCTGGCGCATGCCACGCTGCCCGAGTTGATACTACTGGTGGCCGTCGTGCCTGCAATCTGCGAAGAACTGGCGTTCCGCGGATTTATCCTTTCGGGCTTGCGTCGTCTCGGTCACAAGTGGACGGCCATCGCCATCTGCAGCGTGCTGTTTGGGGTTGCACATGGCCTGCTGCAACAATCGCTGGCCGCGACCGTAGTGGGCATGATCATCGGCTACATCGCGGTAAAGACCAACAGCCTGCTCCCGGCAATTGGCTATCACTTTGTGCATAACAGCCTGGGAGTGTTAAACAGCCGAGTAACGCCCGACCTGATCGATCGCTGGCCCGTGCTCGACCTGCTGGTGGAACTCTCGCCCGAAGGTGGTGTCGAGTATCGCTGGGCGGCGACCGTCATTGCCGG
Source organism: Anatilimnocola aquadivae (assembly GCF_049819085.1). Classification (GTDB taxonomy): domain Bacteria; phylum Planctomycetota; class Planctomycetia; order Pirellulales; family Pirellulaceae; genus Anatilimnocola. Next base: position 5,591,132 of record NZ_CP187419.1, on the reverse strand, counting down.
TCTGCTCGGTGTGATGATCATCTTCTGGATCAAGCGGCTTCCTTATCACCCATGTGCCGAAGAGCGACTGCAACAAGCGCTCTCGCGACAATCGACCGCGCTGCAGGCCACTTAGGACGAACGTGGTGCTGTATTTCGGTTGTGTTTCGGCTGTCGGGCGGGTAACTTTGCAACGAATCGACGTTGTCCTGTTGCCTGCCTCAGCTCGCTCGCCGAACAATCACTCGGTGAGTCTCTCCACCTTGAGTGCGCGCGCTGCGACGATTGCCTTCCGCCAATCGATCCTGCCTTCTTCTGCTTTCTTGAGAGTTATCCATGCGTATTGCCCTGGGCCAAATTTGGCAAGAGACCAACACGTTCAATCCCTTGCCCACCACCCGTGCCGACTTCGAAACCTTCGGCGTCTTGCGCGGCGCAGACATGCTGGAGAAGATGCAGGCGACGAACGAGCTCGGCGGAATGATGCAATCGTTGCGTGCCTGGCCGGAACCGCCCGAGTTGGTTGGCCTGGTCCGTTTGCCGGCATGGCCCTCGGGTCTGGCGACAGCCGCGACCTTCGATTGGCTGAAAGAGGAACTGATCGGCAGCTTGCAAGCCGCAGGCAAGGTCGATGCCGTGTTGCTGGCGTTGCATGGCTCGCTGGTCGCAGACCAGCACCCCGATGTCGAAGGAGGCTTGCTCGCCGCCGTACGCGACTTGATTGGTCCTGATATTCCGCTGGTCGCCACCTTGGATCTTCACGCGCATGTAACCCCGGCGATGATCGCAACTGCCGATGCCCTGGTGCTGTTTCATACCATTCCGCATGTCGACGTCGTTGATACCGGCAAGCGCGGCGCAGAACTGTTGCGAAGAATTCTGTACGAAGGCGCAAAGCCAACCGTTGCCTGGCAACCCGTCCCCGCCATCCTTCCGGCCGAAGTGGCGAATTCCGAACAGCCGGGCAATGTCGCCGCGATGCGCAAAGCTCGCTTGCAGCACTGGGAATCGCAACCGGGAGTGCTGACGGCAGGCGTTGCCACCGTTCAGCCTTGGCTCGATGTACCAGGTCTCTCTTCGGCAGTCGTCGTGGTGACGGATGGAAATGAACAACAGGCCAGCGACATCTGCAATGAGCTGGCCGGCGAATTGTGGCAAAGTCGCGAGCACTATCTGCCTCAACTGACCGACCTGCCCATCGCGGTGCAAACGGCGCTGGCAGGTGATGGCCTCACCGTGCTCAGCGATAGTGCCGATGCCACGACTTCTGGCTCGATCGGTAACGGTACGGCGTTTCTGGCTGAAGTGCTGAAGCATGAATGGCCTCGGCCTGTTTGTTTAGCGATGTACGCGCCGCATATCGTGGCCCAGGCAACAGAACTTGGATTGGGGCAGGAACACGACTTTACTTTTGGCACCGAACCTCCGACGAGTTTCGTGCAACCGGTAACCGCCAAGATGAAGGTGGAAAAGCTCTTTCCCACGGCATTCACGCTTTCGGGGCATCTGGGATCGAATCTCGCCATCGACATGGGCCCGAGCGTCAGGCTTACCCTCGGCAACATCAATCTGGTCGTCACCAGCCGCAGCGGGCCCCATTTCGCGCCAGAGTTGTTCCGCGCCGCCGGAGTAGAACCGTTCACTGCGCAACTTCTGGTTGCCAAAAGTCCTTGCGGCTTTCGCGCTGCGTACAGCCACGTGGCGAAGCGAATTCTGAATGTGCGCTCTCCTGGTTGCGCGCCAGCAGACTTCTGGCAGCACCCCTTCGTCAACCGGCCCTCTCCGCTGTGGCCGTTCGACGAATTCACCTGGCAGCCGAAGTCCCTACTCAAACGGGTTAGATAGGGTACCGAATGTCGTCGCCCGCCCCTTGCAACGACGGGCCTCGCGCACCATGCTGGTTGACTCTCAACACCACTGAGGTCTGCCAAATGAATGTCGAAATCTGTGCCGATAAACTCGAAATGGGGCGTCGTGCCGCCGCCGCAGGTGCCGAGCAAATTCATGCCGCGATTGCCGATCGCGGTGTCGCGCACGTAATCGTCGCCACCGGTGCCTCGCAGTTCGAAATGCTCGCCGAATTGGTGCAAGCACCGAAGATCGACTGGTCGAAGGTGATTTTCTTTCACCTCGACGAATACGTTGGCATGCCGATCACGCATGCTGCGTCGTTTCGCCGGTACTTGAAGGAGCGGCTCGTCGAACGCCTGCCGCAGCCGCCGAAGGCCTTTTACTACATTGATGCGGAAAGTGATCCGGCCGCCGAATGTCGCCGACTCGGCGACCTGATCAAGCAGCACCCGATTGATGTCGCCTTTATTGGCATCGGCGAAAACGCTCACCTGGCATTCAATGATCCACCGGCCGATTTTGTGACCGAAGAGCCCTACCTGGTGGTAACCTTGGACGAAGCTTGCCGTCGCCAACAATTTGGCGAAGGCTGGTTCCCCACGCTCGATGACGTGCCCAAGCTGGCGCTCTCGATGTCGATTCGGCAGATTCTCAAATCCAACGTGATTGTCTGCAGCGTGCCCGACGAACGCAAAGCGGCCGCCGTGAAGGCTGCCATCGAGGGGAGCATTACCCCGCAGATTCCCGCTTCGATTTTGCAGCAGCACCCACGAGCCACCATCTATCTCGATCCCCCCGCTGCCTCGCATTTGCTGAAGAAATAGTGCGGACTCTCCCGCAATTGCCCTGTCGCTCCGCATTCCAAAATCTGACTTCCGCCCCTTGAGGATCTCATGACCGATCAAGCCCCCGAACGCCCCACCGTCATTCTCTCTGGCTTCGGCGACGAGGCAGCCAATCAAAAAACGGCCGAACAACAGTTCGCCGCGTTCGCCGCTTTGGGTCTGCAGTACTACTCCATTCGCTTCATCGACGCCGGCAACGGCATCAAGAATGTGATGCAGTTGACGACGGCGGAGATCACCAAGATCCGTCATTTGGAAGACGAGTACGGGCTGAACGTCGCCACGCTCGGTTCGCCCATCGGCAAGGTGAAACTGCTCGATCAGGACGACGGCACCAAGAACCGTTTTGTGCCGTTCGAGAAGTATCTGAACGAGGAAGTGAAGAAAGCCTGTGAACTGGCCCACGCTTTCGAAACCAAGCTGATTCGCGGCTTCTCGTTTTATCATCCCAAGGGTTCGAACCCGGCCGATCACTTGCCGCAGGCAGTCGATCAGCTCGGACAAATCGCCGAACTGTGCCATCGCAGCGATCTCACCTTCGGCCTCGAAGTCGAAGCCAACCTTGTGGGTCAAACGGGCGACTTGCTGGCCGAAATTCATCGCCAGGTCGATCACCCGGCCATGGTGCTGATTTTCGACGGTGCCAATATCGCCACGCAGGGCTTCAGCCCGACCGAGACCTTCGACCAGTACGAGAAGATGAAAAAGGGTCTCGGCTGGATGCACATCAAGGACTATCGCCACCCGCAGCGGATGCAGCGGACGACGCACGTCGACGAAGAGGCGCTCAAGCACTTCGTCCCCGCTAACCTGGGCGACAGTGCCCACGAAGCGATCTTGCGCGACTTTAAGGAGATGATTCCTGCCGTCGAGAAGAAGCTGACCAAGCGCGGGATCCCGGGCGTGATTCTCGACCTCGAACCGCACCTGAAGGGTGGCGGTCAGTTCGGCGGCTTCAGCGGCCCCGATGGCCTCGGCGTTGCCCTGCGTGGCCTGTGCAAAGTGCTTGACTACGTCGGCATCGACTACCACCTGCGCGACTTCGACGACGTGTGCAGTGCCCGAGGCTTCTAAGCGAGGTCCGCTGGCCCAGGCTCCCCTCGGTGGAATTCTGCCACACTGAATAGCCTTCCTCCGCCGTCTCATCGTACCTCCGCATTGACTTCGCTCGGGCTGCTGAACAGGTCTCACGCAGCCCTGCTGACAACCAGTTGGTGATAACTTTTTGCGCGAAAATCCTGCTGGCGACCGTCTTCATAACCCGTGTCTCTCAAGTAGTTTGCGATCGCAAGCTCGCGAATACGGCCCGGTTCTTGATAACCGTTTGATAACCTCCTCGGTCTGTGTTCACGCCGCAGCCTGAACAGGCCCTAACCAGGGGCGGGTGATCTCGTCGAGCGACGGCCTGCCCCGCCGGTCTCGCCTTCGCAGTCCACCCCTTGCTGAACAGTCCCGTTCAGAGCTTCTGCGAACCGGATTTTGATAACTTTCTGCGTCAAAGATCGATGTCCACAAATCGACACAACCTTTTTCTGTGCAATCAGTTGCGACCACAACTGGCCGCAAATCGCCCGATTCTTGATAACCGTTTGATAACCACACTTGCCCCTGTTCACACTGCGCCCTGAACAGGCCCTAATCAGGGGGGCGTGCCTTCGTGACGGCAGACCTCCTGGTCTGCTTTCTAACCGGAGGCCGCTCCGGCGAATCTCATTCGCCTTGGTCCTTTGCCCCCAGTGAGACTGGCAACTCTCTACCTGACTCTCTCCAGGTAGCCTTCAGCTACATAACACCTGCGCGTCCTGCAGTCCCAACTCACGCCCTTATCAAAACATTAAAATGTCATTGACACATAGTCAATACAACGTAATAATATTCTCAGCGGTAGCAACCAGATTGCCGAGAGGATGAGGTCGCGGATCACAGAAGGAGGGAATGCGCGGGACCGCCGAGCGGCACCTCGCTTACCGAATCCCCTTGGCATACGCCTGATCTTCGGCGCTGAGTTGTGTCAGTGGTACGGCGATGACCTTGCCGGTGTCCTTGCGTTTGAGACGCACGACCTCGCTGGTCTTGCTGAGGAATTGAGCTTCGACCGAGAACTTGCCGTCGGCGGTAGCCCACGTGCGAAACTCGCGCTCGACCTTGGTGGGCGGAGTGGTTTTGGTGGTGGGCGGTTTGCTGCTGCCCGTGACACGCGGGTCGCTTTCGGTCGAGGCAACCGCCGTTTGCTTGGGTGCTTTCGGCATGACCGCCGAGACGTCGTACATCGCTACTTGTGTGATGCTCAGACCGGATGAGCCAGATTGAGCGGAGATGGCCAGGCGTTGCCAATCGGGCGAGAGCGCGACGTTGGGCACGCTGAACTCCCGATGGACCGTGGGGAAGCCATCGAACAGGCTGACGACGGGAATCTTTGCGACGAGTTCGAGCTTGTCGCCTTCTTTCTGTGGCACGCGGTGCAGTTCGAGTTCGCCGACGACCGGCTTGCGACAAATGGCAGCGATTTGGCCATCACAGAGCAGCCAGCCTCGATCGAGTTGGCTGTCGAACGAATACGCGGCGAGTTCCTTCGCGTCGGCAGGGTTCCAGAGTTTCAGCTTGCCATCGAGTCCCAAAGAAAGTAGCCCTGCTGGGGTAAACGCGAGTGCGTCAACCTTGGCTGTATGGGCGGAGACACCTTTGATGTCTGCTGTTTGAAACTTGTTGGTGGTCCAGAGATAAACTCGGCCGTTGGGGCGACCGCCGGCGACAAACTTACCATCGGCTGAGTATGCAGCAGCGGTGCCGCGCCAGTCTTTGGCAAGCGGCGGAGGTGGATCAACGGTTGGCTCGAAGTTCCCTGGTGCTTCCGACAGGTCTGCCTTTAAGATGCCAACGCCACCCGAGGCTGAAGCTAAGAAGAGCAGATCCTTCTTCGCCGAGAGTCCTCCACTGGGCGAAAAATCGATCGCGATTCCGTGGGTGGCGATGTCCTTCCCCGTCGTAACGTCCACCAGCCGATTCACGATTTTCTCGATGCAATAGATGGTCCGCGGACGAGGGCCCGTGGCGAGATGAAGTGTCGGGCCACGCAGGCCCTTCAGATCTTCCGGCAACTTCGCACCGGTGGCTGCATCAAAGGCCCAGCAATCGTTGTCTTTGGGAGAAACAACTAGCTGCTTGCCGTCGCTCGTGAAGGCGAGCGAGCGAATCAACTCGCTCCTCCATTCGAGCACTTTCGCTGGCTTGAGCGTGGTTGCCTCTTGGCTCCAGATGGAGCCCATCGGCAAGGTAGCCAGGACGAGCGATAGGAATAACGAACGAACAAGCAAAGGCATGGCTGCACCTGAGCGTTGGAGTGCAATGGCTAGACTCGCAATTTGCCATGAAAATCGGCTGAAAGCCAGAGTTTTGCGGGAGGCAAACTAGCGGTAGTCTTCGCGAATCGGATTGAAGACATCAATGGCGACGGCTGGCTCATCACCGGCCACGCAGCCGTGAACGATCTCGCCAGGAATGCGCCACATTTCTCCCGCGCGGAGCGTGCGAGTTTCGTCACCGATGGTAAAAGTCAGTTCGCCGCTGAGGAGCATTCCCATTTGCTCGTGCGGATGCTTATGAGGCAGCACTTCGGATCGCGGTTCGAGTTCCACGATCGAGATCATCGTCTTCTCACCGGCTACGGTGTTGATGTGCACACCGGGAAAAATCTGGTGGCGCGAGCAGTCAGATTTGGAAACGAAATACTTGCTCATGAGCGGAGTCTCGGGAGAGGTGAGTGAGGCAGGACTTCTGGAATCGATTCGCTAAGCATCCATCGATTCGAGCAATACCGTGTCTTGATGTTCGTAGCCCGGAGCACAGCAACACAAGAAGAGCAGCGTTACAGTGCCGGTATTCGTGATTTGATGCGGCGCGCCGGGCGGAATCGCAATCGCATCGCCGGGACCAACGGTTTGGCGATCGCCGCCGATGCGCATCTCGCCGGTCCCTTGCAAGATGTAATAGATTTCTTCCGAGCAAGGATGATAGTGAGGCTGTGTGGTCTGACCGGGTGCTACGCGGGCTTCGGCCAGGCTCTGATTGCGAATGACCGAGTTGCGGTGCGCGAGCAACTCGCGAATCTCGGAGCCATCTTTCGTTGTGAAAGCGACAGCCTCCGCAACATTCCGAACGTCCATCCGAACTACCTCTCGCTACGGAAGTTCGCGCGGCGACATGCCGACATCGACAATACTGCACGCTTGAATGACATTCAGTCCCAGGCTTTCCGCTGCGGCGATCAGTTCATCGCTTTCGGTACCCGGATTGAGCCACAGTTCGTCGCAACCACGCGCAGCGATCTCGGGCAGAACCTTGATGCCTACCTGTGGCGGCAAGTAAACACTCACGCGGTTGATGGTCCCCGCTGGAACCTCGGCCAGTGAGGAGTAAGCCTTCAAGCCTTCGATTTCATCGGCCTTGGGATTGATGGGGTAAACGGTGTAGCCTTTGGCTTGATGAGCGCGGACGGATTTGTTACCGAACTTGGTTCGGTCAGTACTAGCGCCGAGGATGGCGACGGTGGGCATGTGGAGTCCTTTTGTGTGGCTGGATCGAGCAAGGAGTCGGCCCCTCACCCCAACCCTTTCCCCGGAGTACCGAGGCGAGGGAGTTAAGAGGAGGCGCACTTCGCGACAGAGGCTTTCATTTTCTCCAGGCCGGTCTTGGCGACCAGCAGGGCATCCTGCTTCCAGTATTCAGGATTGAACAACTCGAGCGAAAGAGTGCCGGCAAAACCGTTCGCAAAGAGTGACTTCAGGATGGAAGTGATGGGAGCGACACCATCGCCCGGAAAGACGCGGTCTTTATCGGCAATCGTGGCCCGGGGGGGATCGGCAGGATAGTCGTTCATGTGGAAGCAATGAATCGCCGAACCGGCTACGAGGGTAAGCCCGTGGAACTCGCTGCCGCCCTTATGCAGGTGGTAGATGTCTGGCAGGATGCAGGCTGCTGGGTGTTTACTTTCTACGGCAACCAGCATCGTTTCGCCCAGTTTGCTAAGCGTGGTTGAGAATCCCCAGACTTCGATTTGCGGAATGACTTCCAGCGAAACACCCAGTTCGAGCAGCTTGGCGTAGCGTTCGGCCGCTTTGAACAAATTGAGATCGCTTTGCTTCGTGGCCCCGGCTGGTGGCGCGGCGATGTGCGTGCCGCCGATCGACTTGACGAGGTTCATATCGGCCTTGGCTTGCTCCAGGCCTTTCGCCCGCCTTTCATCGTCGTCGACAATCCACTCGGCAAAGCCGATGGCACTATCGACCTTCAGCCCATGATCCGAAATTCGCTTGGCCAGATCCTTCACGCTGCCGCCGTTCATCTCATAAGCACGAAGGTCGCCGATCCAAGGCTCGATCGAGTCGTAGCCTGCCTTGGCGGCGAGATCGACCTGATCCGGTACGCTCAGCTTTTGACCGCGGACGGTGCTCATGTTGAGGCAATAGCGGAGCGTCTTGGGAATCTTGACTGGCTCGGCGGCGGATGTTTGAAATTGCAGACTTGAGCCCGCGGCGGCTCCGAGAGCCACGCCACCCATTGCTTGCAACCAGGAACGGCGGGGAAATTCGAACGAAGGCATGACAGGTGCTCACGGGAGGAAAGGTCGGGCCTGCTATTCTGGGCAAGGTCTGCGGGCAATGCAATCGTGGTGCAAGCCGCTCGCGAGCGTTGCCAGCGATAACATTGGTAAAATCGTCCGGTTCGGAAAGAGCCGCGCTTTCGCCAATTCAGGCGAACATTTGTCAGTCCGAACCGCCGATGTACCAAATACGTTCGCTGCCGACGGGTTGCCCGTTGGTCGCTAGCCCCCACCGATAGTCCCCCACCTCAATCCGGCAAACGCTGCAATCCGGCAGTACTGTCGAGATTCAGCTTTCCCCCCGCGGAGGATTGCATCATGCGCGCCTACTTCCTGTCTGCCGTCGCTGTTGCGGCGACGGTTGTCCTTTCGCTTGGTTCGGCTTCGGCCCAGACTTGCGGTACCGCCTCCGGACAAGGTGGCAATGGCTGCCAGACTTGCGGTGCAGCGCAAGGTGGTAACGGTTGCCAATCGTGTGGCGGCCGGCACGGTCACCATCGCAAATACACCGAAGGGAAAGACTACGGTTTCAATTGCGGCTGCAATGGCAGCTACAACTATCCCGTACCGCCGCTGTACACGTACCATTGGCCTGGCATGTACAAAGCGGTCCGCATGACCGACTATCACAGCCCGTGGCGTTTCCCGCCGATCAAGCCCTTCATCGATGAACTCGCGCCAGCGGACGTGATGACGTTCGAAGAGTCCCAGAGCGACCTGCTGCCCATCTCGGCGATGATGCCCGTTGATGGCCCAACCAAGCGCGTCGGCGAACCCGAATCGCTGAGCAGCAAGTTGCAACGCAGCTACCGCTAAGGCGGAAGACGATGGCGTGAAGCGTCGACGCGCTTATTGAAGCAGCGTCAACGCTGGATGGTGTCGTCGAAGTTCCACACCCAGTGGAGCACGTCGCCATAGTCGCTGAAGTACCAGTAGTGGCCGGCGTCTGTTTGCTGGCGAGTCAGATAGGCGCACGTCTGCTGCCCCCGACGCTCTTTGATCAGACGAAAAAGATCGGCCAGCACATCGACATTGCTGCCATAGTAACTGTGACCGAGAAAATCGAAGTCGACGGCCGAGACATCAATCGTCTCGACTCCCGGCACGATGAGCGGCGGATGAGAATCGCCGGCTCGCTGCTCTTGATGAAGTGACTTCGAGACGATTAACGCCGAGTCACTCGTACTGGCGTAGAGCGTCACTTGCTCTGCTTGGGCGATCACTCCGGGTGCCCAGCGCTGGAAGTCGCTTCGCCCCACATCGGGCGCGCAGAACACGACGTGGCTGAGCGGCTTGCGCGATGTTGCCGGCAACTTGCCGAGCGACTGCATCACCAGGCGACTCCCCATGCTGTGTACGACGATGTTCACGCGTGTTTCGGGAGCTACATCGGCCAGCAATTGCTGCAAGAACGCCGTGAAGGGTTCGACCGAATTGAAATTCACCGTTTCATCGACGCCATAATTGCGAACGCCCCCCTGCGATGGCCAACTGTAACTCACCACCGCGCCATTGAAGGGAAGATCGAGCGCCACCTGAGCCGTACGAATCAGCGCAGACTCAAAGTCGACATTGAAGCCGTGGACGAATAGCAGCAGGTCTTTCTGCCGCGAAGCACCCACCTGGCGGTTGACGCCAGAAACGAACTCTTGCCAGGCAATGGTTCGCACTTCGTCCAAGCGAACACTTGAAAAAGGATCCGCTGAGTTGGTTGCTGGCGAAACTGAGTTGGTTGCTGGCGAAACATTGCTCGGTGCATTCGCCTCTGCCTGTCGCTGCGGATCTTCGCCACGGCGACGAAACGGCACCATGATTTCGGCGCGACCAAACTGCGGCACACTGCGAACGTCGTTGCCAAACCGTTCTTGCCCGCTCGCTGCTGTTTCGGCCAGCAGGCCGCGATTGGTGGCAAAGAAGACTTCCCAAGTCGTCGCCTTGCCCTGAGCAGCGATGACAGCGACGGGCTCGTCAAGGATCTCGACGAACGGTCCCCAGCCTTCATGGACGAGAGGCAATTTCGTGTGCTTCAGTTTTTCTTCGTAGAGCGTGTCGTAGTAGACAGGAACGCGCCGCTTCTTGACGATGATGGTCGGCGGCTTGCGACAGCCAAGAAGGCCGACGAGGCAGACTAGCGCGAGAATCGCGAGTCGAACAATCAGGGTCGACGTCTTCATCGGGGCATCCTGCCGGCAAGCAATGGTTCTGCGGGACAGCACAGAACCTGACCGGGGGAATTTACCCGCTCGGGCGAATTCGGCCTAGATGAATCACGGACGCTGCTACCAACTACCGGGGGATTATTCCTTTTTGGCGTGCAGTTCATCGGCCACGTGAAACTCAGTGCTGCTCACGAGCGAGAACTTTACCTGAGGATTTTCTTTCTGGGCATAGTCGCAGTCCCACTTCGATTCAAACAGCACAGCCTCTTTGCCGTAATGGTCGACAACGCGGCGAGTCGAATAGGGGAGCTTGATGTCGGCCAGAATATCGGCTGGGCCTTCGATCCAGCGGACCATCTTGTACGGCAGCCAGTTCACACTGGTGGCCGTGTTGTACTCGCTTTGCAGGCGAAACTTTACGACGTCGAATTGCAGCACACCGACCGCCGCGAGAATGGGTTCGACCTGACCACCGCCGGGACGAGTAAAGCACTGAATGGCACCCTCGTTGATCAACTGCTCCAGACCGCGGTTGAACTGCTTGCGGCGCAACGTGTCTTCGCAGCGAAAGATGGCGAAGTTCTCAGGCGGGAACTGCGGTAATGGTTCGAAGTTCACCTGCTTGCCGGAACAGATGGTATCGCCCAGGCGAAATTCACCTGGATTTACCAACCCGATAATATCACCGGGAAAGCCTTCGTCCATCGTCTCGCGCCCCTGCGCGAACAACCGATGAGCACGGGGGAGTTTGATCTTCTTACCACTGCGCGGATGAACGACTTCCATTTCGCGCTCGAACTTGCCTGAGCACACACGCAAGAATGCTACCAGGTCGCGATGGCGAGGGTCTAGGTTCGCTTGCAGCTTGAACACGAAGCCAGAGAATTCTTTGCGATCGACCGGGATCATGCCGTGGTCGCTCAGTCGAGGCTGGGGCGAGGGGCAGAGCTTGAGAAAGCCGCGGAGGAAATCTTCGACGCCGAAGTTCGTGTAAGCACTGCCGAAGAAGACCGGCGTCATCATGCCTTGCAAGAACAACATCGGGTCGAGACTATCACCGGCGCTGAGCACCAGTTCCCACTCTTCGGTCGCAATCTGCCTCACCAGCGGATCCATATCGGCATCGGTCAGTTCCGTAAACGGCTTTACGTCAAAGCCAATTCGTTGTTCGCCACTGGAGCGATCGAACAGGTGCGCTTCGCCCGAGATGCGATCGACGATGCCGCGAAAATCCGGCCCCGTGCCGAGCGGCCAGTTGAACGCCACGGCATGGATGCCCAGTTTCTCTTCGATGTTCGCCAGAATCTCGAGCGGTTCCTTACCGGTGCGGTCGACCTTGTTCACAAAGGTGAGCACGGGAATGTTGCGCATCGCGCAGACGCGAAACAGCTTTTCGGTTTGGGTTTCGACTCCCTTCGCCAGGTCGATGACCATCACGGCGCAATCGGCTGCCATTAGCGTGCGGTACGTATCTTCGCTGAAGTCATGGTGACCCGGGGTATCGAGCAAGTTGACGCGAAACCCTTCGAAGTCAAAGCTCAGCACGGTCGAACTGACCGAGATGCCACGCTGCTTTTCGAGTTCCATCCAGTCGCTGGTTGCCGCGCGTTGCGATTTGCGCCCGCGAACGGCTCCGGCGATTTCGACACAGCCGCCATACAACAGCAGCTTTTCGGTGAGGGTCGTTTTGCCGGCATCGGGGTGCGAGATGATGGCAAAGGTTCGGCGGCGACTCGCTTCGCGGGTGACGACCGGATCGATAGCAACTGGAGTCTGGTTCATAAAATCAAAATTCCGCGGGCGATGGTTGTCGCCGGCGAGGGCAAGGCAGTGGCAAAAGTGCGGGCTTGCCAACGAGCGGTGTTGGCGGACAGGACGACGCGAGCGTGAGAAGGAAGAAAGCCATCTAAGGTGGCGTCGGGCCACAGCCTGTTCCGCGCGCCAGTCCATGACGCTCCCACGGAGCGGAAGTGGGCCGAAAAATGACGGAAAACTTGATCATGGCTGATGAAGCCAATTCTAAGACCCAGGCACTTTTCGGGCAACCTTAGCTGCCAGCTTCAGCTGAAGGACCTGTATGAATGACTGGCTCCGCACCGCCGACGCTCGTAAACTGGGCAAGACTCCATCCGACGAATTCCTCGACGAGAACCCACCATGCGCAGTCTTGCCCCTATCGGTTGCCTGCTTGTTCTCTGCCTCGCTTCCTCTTCCTTTGCACTTGCCCAAGAGCCTAGTGCGCTCGAAAGCTACATTCGGCTGAACTATGTGAAACAGGAAGTTCGCATTCCCATGCGGGACGGTGTGGAGTTGTTCACCTCGATCTATTCGCCCCGCGATACCTCGCGCAAGTATCCGCTGTTGATGAAGCGGACGCCGTATGCCGTCGGTCCCTATGGTGTCGACAAGTACGCGGCTGCACTCGGCCCTAGCGAGCACTTTGTGAAGGCGGGCTACATCTTTGTGAATCAGGATGTCCGCGGTCGGTTCATGTCGGATGGCAAGTTCGAGCAAGTGACGCCGCACAAGGCCGACAAACGAACCAAGAACGATGTCGATGAGAGTAGCGATACCTACGACACCATCGAATGGCTGCTGAAGAACGTCGCCAACAATAATGGCCGCGTGGGGATGTACGGCATTTCGTATCCGGGCTTCTATTGCTCCGCAGGGATGATCGACGCACATCCGGCCCTCATCGCAGTCTCGCCGCAAGCTCCCGTCGGTGATTGGTACTTCGACGACTTTCTGCACAACGGGGCTTTCTTTCTCGCCCACGCCTATCGCTGGCTGGGAAACAACGCGCAGGAGCGCACCAAGCCCACCTCTGAAAAAGCTCCGCCGGTAACCTACCCAACGCTCGATGGTTATCAGCTTTTCTTGAATGCCGTGAACAACGACAACGTCAGCAAGCAGCACTTGAAAGCCGCCGTTCCCTTCTGGGACCACATGATGGCCCATCCCAATCGAGACGAGTTCTGGAAAAAGCGAGCCATCCTGCCCCATCTGAAAAAAGTAGCTCCGGCGGTGATGGTGGTCACCGGCTGGTACGACGCCGAAGACTTGTACGGCTCGTTCAAGTCTTATCAGGCCATTGAGGCCCAGAATCCCAACGTAAACAACGTGCTCGTAGTTGGCCCCTGGCATCACGGCGGCTGGGCTTCGACTGAAGGAGAAAAACTGGGGCCAATTGCCTTTGGTTCGAAGACAGCCGCGTTCTATCGAGCTGAAATCGAGTTGCCGTTTTTCGAGCGATATCTCAAAGACACGAAAGGCACTCCCCTCGCCGAAGCTACGGTGTTCGAAACGGGCTCCAATGCCTGGCGCACGTTCGACAAATGGCCACCGCGTAACAGCCAACCTAAGCAGCTCTTTTTGCGAGAAGAGGGCAAGCTCGATTACGCAGCTCCCACGTCGAACGAAGGCTACGACGAGTACGTGAGCGATCCCGCCAAGCCGGTGCCGTTCATCGAGAAGATCTCGCCAACGATGAACATCGAGTACATGCTCGACGATCAGCGCTTTGCCGCCCGCCGACCCGATGTGCTTGTATATCAAACACCGGCGCTGACCGAAGACCTGCTGATTGCCGGACCGCTAGAGGTCGACCTGTGGTGCTCGACGACGGGCAGCGATTCGGACTTTGTCGTGAAGCTGATCGATGTGTTTCCCGATTCGCCGAACGCAGCCGATCAGCCGGGCTTTCAAATGATGGTCCGCAGCGAAGTGATCCGCGGCCGCTATCGCAACAGCTTCGAGAAGCCGGAAGCATTCGTGCCGGGCGAGCCCGCCCGCATCAAGCTGGAACTTCTGGACGTGCTGCATCGCTTTCAAAAGGGGCATCGACTGATGATTCAGGTTCAAAGCACCTGGTTTCCGCTTGTTGACCGTAATCCACAGAAGTTTGTCCCCAACATTCACTTCGCCAAGGCCGAAGATTTCCAGAAGGCCACCCAACGGATCTATCGCTCGGCAAAACATCCCACCAGCGTCCGCTTTGGAGCGGTTCCGACGCCGGCCCCTCCCGTCGCCAAGACGAAGGATTGACGCCACCTCTCGTGGCTCAAGTCACCTGCCTGGTCACTTTGCTGACGAGCGTCTTGGCCCCAATGGCCACCTTCACCTGGCCCCATGAAATGACGCTGGCCTTCTTGTAGTCGCCTTTGCGAGCGTCAATCCAAGAATGCAAGTAGTCGCCGACCGCGACTTCCGCTTGCCGTTCGGGATTCGGAATCAGCCCGAGCTTGGCCAGCTTTTTCGCTAAGCCAAGCTCCAGTCCGTTCACCCATTGAGCGAGGTCTGGCCCCATCGGCTGATTGAGGTTTTGGGTCTCCAGCAGTTGCTCGACCCGATACTTAATCCCCTCGGCCGCCCGCTGAGTGACCTTGCCCAAGCGGATCGTTGGCCGCTGGCCATTCGCCGCGACGTACTGAATTCAGCGGCAGCCGTTCTGTTCACGCGCAATACTTGCCAATTGATGGCTCCTTTTTGTGTTGGTTGTGCTGATGTATTCGCCCCACTTAGCCAGAGATTGGGGGCAGGCGGTCAGCTTCGCCTTCTTCTCGCCCAGAAGCAACTTCATTTGCTTGGAGGACGGCTATTGAAATGCCTTTTGCCGCAATGCGGCTCACGGCAAACTGAAAGGCGGCGTGAGCCAGATGTCGCTCAATTCGCTCCGGTTTCACACGGGAGGATCGAAATGACGAATGCAGTGTTTAATCGTGCCTGCATTCGTCTACGCGGTGACACTGTTCTGTGGCTGGTCACCTTATGCCGGCTGAGCAAACGTCAATTTCGTCTGCGAACTTGCCATAATAGACGGTGTTTGAAATGATCTTGGAAATATCGCGTGGAAGTTGTTCAACTCGTAACTCAACAATTGGTTTAGTTAACAAAGAATAAGGGCATGGGATATTGCCAGTTCTATGACAATCGAACGAATACAGCCCCTTCTTGCTCATCCCGCCATGAACACGCTCGTATCCAGGCCTGAACATATCGGCACGTGACTCCAACCCGAGTCGCGCCAAGAATGGCCCTTCAAAACTCGTGATCTCAGCAGCGATAGAGTTAAAATATCTGCAAATCTTCTCCAATTCCGTACGAGACATCTTCACAGATTGTGGCAAGAACCCTCGCCCTCCTGACGTGAAGAACGCTACGGCACCTGTAGAGTCAATCGCAAACCATTCAAAGTCCTGGAACTCCTCCTCTTCATCCGCGATACTCATAATCTCCTCTTCGCTATTTCGGCGAGTACAAGTTAGGGCCAAACATGGGGTTACAATTCCCACATGGTTCCACAACGTGAGTGAACCCTTGTTTCGGCCGGCAAGCCCATGTGAATCTAATGTTCTGCAACTTCGAGCCGCTACCCTATGCATCAGGTCATCGCCGACGATTTGTAAATGGTGGAGGGGCCGTAGTGGACATTGTATCGAGGCTGAACTCGCGAAAACGCGGGTGATGTTGATTCCGGCACTGCTCTCACGCCGCTTGCTTCTCTACTCCATGCTTCTCCAGCATCTTTTGCATAGTCGTCAGTGACTTCATACATCGCCTGACCTGAGCAGCAATCTTGTCTGGCACTCGGTACTTGATTCCGTC
Source organism: Anatilimnocola aquadivae (assembly GCF_049819085.1). GTDB lineage: Bacteria > Planctomycetota > Planctomycetia > Pirellulales > Pirellulaceae > Anatilimnocola. The sequence goes on along the minus strand of NZ_CP187419.1, from coordinate 5,575,092 downwards.
AGGTGGGCAAATCGCACACTCACGCACCTTGAGGAGCGTGTCAAAAACAGTTTCTAGCCGACCCTTCTCCAGGCGGATCCGCTCCTTCGCCTCGTGCAGTGTTTTCGGCGGCCGGGCCCTCTTCATTCCTTTGCACTTGCGGCCGAACCGCTTAGTTCGCTCCTGGGTGATCTTACGAGTCGATAACTTTCGCTCGATCATTTCTGCAGCAAATTCTAGGCGTTCGGACTTTGGGGCTCGCATGAGCTGGATGAGCAGATCACGACTTGGCTGAAGGCCAACTTCTTTGCACTTGTCTAGAATCCACTCGACGATTTTGGAGCTGAGTTCCGAGCCGATCTGCTTCGCAGTGTAAGCAAAAGCTGGGGAGACCTCCGATTCTTCGACAATCTTCGCGATCAGCTTGCAGTAGCTAACTGGTCTCTTTTTGCGACCTTTGCGTTTTGCCTTGGGCTGAGTCTTTGCGAACTCCTTTGCTTGGCGAACAACGTCGCGGCAGAAGGCCACGTACTCGTGGACAAGGTCGCAGTTTTCTTCGAACTGCTGGGCGAACTCTTTGCTGGGGAACTTGGTTACGTTGATAGGCATCGCTGCCTCCTTTGCGTTGAAATCTTGAGCGGGCAGAGCTGACGAAAATCAGCTCGAAGAGTTCAAGATAGCGCGGGGCAGGCAGCGGCGCAAGATCAGTTACAGACCGCGTGGACGCCGGCATCATGCGACTGAAATGTCCGGGTGGCAACTTGCCCGTGATTTGCCCGTAAATCGAAAATCGGACGCCTTTCGGCACTCCAAGGCATCTAGCGGCCGGCAAATGAACGAATGCGAGGAATACGTCGGTTACTCCACCGCAAAATCGAGCGTATGTACTTCGCCGGCAACCACTTGAAAAATATTCGGAAGCAGTGATAATCGGTGCTCGGCTTTGACTTAGGGGAGCCGAGTGATCCACGCCAGAGTGGTGGAATGGCAGACACGCTGGATTCAAAATCCTGTGCTCGCAAGGGCGTGCCGGTTCAAGTCCGGCCTCTGGTACTTCTTAGCCGTCAACAGTTTCAAAGCTGTTGACGGCTTCTTTTTTGGGCTTCGCAAAGTACCAAGTGCTCCGCAAGTTCTACGAATCCGTGACTTCCTTCACTGCGATCATTCTCCGATCCAGCAGCGGAAGGCGCTGTCGTCGACGTTGCGGCCGCTGATGATGACGACGAGGTCGCCGTCGCCGGACAGGTCGACTTGTTCGCTGAGGAGCGCGGCCACGGTGATGGCGCCGGAGGGTTCGGTTCGCAAGCCGTGTTGTTGGTAGAGCCAGCGCATAGCCTGCTGCGTCGAGGCATCAGGAATGGCCACCGATTGCTGAACGAATTTCTCCAAGATGGGCCAGTTGTGCTCGCCCACGTCGTAAGACAGCAGACCATCACAAATACTGGTGGGCTTGGGCAAGCGCACGCGCGAGCCGGCGGCCAGTGACTGGCGAAAATCATCTGCGCCAGCGGGTTCGACACCAATGATGTGTGCCTGGGGAAAGCCATCGGCAATCGCAAGTGCCTGGCCGGCCATTAGTCCGCCGCCACTTACGCCACAGAAGAAGTGGGAGACACCGCGACCTTCAAGCTGCAGATCTTTTACGATTTCGAGCGCTCCCACACCGTTGCCGGCGATCACGAACGGGTCGTCGTAGGGCGAAGCTTGAATCGCCTGTTGCTGCTCGGCGATTTCGCGCGTGATCCGATCGCGTTCACCCGTTTCGTGATCGCGGGCGATGTCGTACGTGCGAACCTCTGCGCCGAATGAGCGGGTTCGCTCAAACTTGATACGGGGAGCCGTTTCGGGCATCACCACGATCACCCGCTTTTGATAGCGCATGCCGGCGAACGCAATACCCGACGCAAAGTTGCCCGACGAATGGGCTGCGACGGGTCGATCGCCGATCCGCTCGAGTGAGTTCGCCATCCAGTTGAGAGCACCAAGCAGTTTGAAGGAGCCGGCGGGAGTCCAGCCGTAGTCTTTCAGCCAAACACGGCGCGTGGGAGGGAGCTGAAGCGCTTGTTCGAGCGCATAGGACCGAATCAAAGGTGCTGGCGACACATGTTCGCGGATGATGTGCTCGGCCGCGCGAACATCGGCAATGGTGGGAATCCGAATCGACATGCAGGGTTCCTGGGGCGGGGCGTCTAGCGGCGATGTTGCAGAATCTTGTCGAGAAAGCGATAAGCTTCTTCGCGGACCTCGGGCGGGAAGTCGTGGCCGCATTCCGGATAGCGAACCTGCAACCGGTCCGCTGCTCCGAACAGGTCGTAGACCTCGCGTACGACGGGCATCGCCTTTTTAACACCGGCAACATCAAAGTTGCTATCGCCTACCGGTGAGCAGGAAAAGAAACCACGCGGCGCGAGCGCGGAGATCAGTTCGTAGTAGTCGAACGGCAGGCGATTGGCATCGAGATTGTACACGCTTCGAATTCGCGGCGCGTAACGCTCGCCTGCCCAGCCAGCGAGTTTGCCACCGTAGTAATCGTGCATCGGCGTCCAGCCACAACTGGTGACAACTGCCTGCACGCGCGGATCGAATATGCCGAGAAAGATCGAGTTGTGGCCGCCGAGCGAGTGGCCAATCGCGGCAATTCGGTGGTGATCGACGTGGTCATGCGCGACGAGCAGATCGACGCACCGCATGTGATTCCAGATGCCCTTCATCGAACCCGAGAGGTAACGATCTTTTTCGAAGTCGTACTTGTACTCGCCTAGCGTCGGATAGTCGGGCGCGATCACTATGTAACCGCGCTCGACCAGTTCCAATCCGTACTGCAGATTCTTCGAACCACCAAGCCCAGCTACTTCGTCCTTGCCGAGTTTGCCATTCGTTTGATGGATGGCAACGATCCCGGGAACCCGTTGCTTCAATCCTTTGGGAACCAGCAACCAGGCAAGAAGCGAGTCTCCTTCTTCAACTTCCAGTTTAAGTTTCTCGCGAACATGCGTGGCGGTCTCCGTGCGACTCCCTTCCACCGCTGCAAACTTGACAGGGCCGAGCTTGGATCGATCGGGAAGCGGTCCGAAGGCCGCTTCGAGACCGACGATGATATCTCGTCGGCGATGCTCCCAATCGGCAGTCGATTTGACGGGCTGTTCATGTCCCTGGTCATCGACAAAAGTCATCACGCGCTGATGATTCTTGGCCCGCGGTTCAGGTGGTTCCGCGGCCATGAGCTGGATACTACCCAGCAGTGTCTCGGCAACCAGTGAAGCAAGCACGGCAAACGGCAAGCAGGAGTTTTTCATGAGCGAATGCGGTGGGGCAGGAAATGGCTCGCAACCCAACCATCACCGCAACAGGCTGGTGAGATTGGTGTAATCGTCGGTCCACATCGGGACGGTGCGCGAGCGGCGGAGGTATTCGGGCAGGTGCTGCAGATCGTCCTTAGTTTGGTTGAGAAACGCTTCGTCCTTGGTGATGAGCATGTAGTAGTTGCGATAGAGCAAGCGATCGGTATCGCCCTGCTGATAGATGCGGCGATGGCCATAGCCAAAGTGATCGGCCAATTTTTGTACGACTGGGTAAAGGTCGAGGTGGGTGTTGGTGATGTGTACCACGAGCAAACCATCGGGCTTGAGATGTTGAAAGTAGACCTCGAATGCTTCGCGGGTGAGCAAGTGGGTGGGGATGGAGTCGCCGGAAAACGCGTCCATTACTAGCACATCAAATTTCTGACTGCCGCCGTCCCGCAATTCCTGTTCGAGTTGCAGGCGGGCATCTCCCAGAACGAGTTCTGGTTTGGCTTCGCAATCGCCGAGGTAATGAAACCAGCGCGTGTCCTGAGCAATATCGATCACCGCGGGGTTGATCTCGTACAAACGGACGGAATCGCTCGCGCGGGCATACGTCGCAATGGTGCCTACGCCGAGACCCACCACGCCGATGCGGCAGTTAGGAGACTTTGCCTGCGCGTACTTCAGGGCCACTTCGCAGCCCGAGCCTTCGCCGTAGTAGGTGAGGGGCGTTTTGCGGCGGGCGGGATCGGCCAGTTGCTTGCCATGCTGAACGGTGCCACTGAAGAACGTGTAGTTTTCGTCCTTGTCGCCGATGGCCCGGTGCATGACTTCGACAATGCCGTAGAAATTGCGCGAGATGTGTACGGTCTGATTCGGAGAATCGTGCTGCGGCAACTGATTGCGGACCAGACCGCCAATCGACATCAGCCCGAGCAAGGCGGCAGTACCGTTCAGGGCCCAGCGAACACCGGCGGACGAGATCGTTTGTGTGGCAAAATAGACGAGCGTCGCGGCGGTGATTGCCGAAAGTGTGAGCCCAATGGGAAACTCAAAGAAGGTGTCGAACAGGTAGGGCGCTGCCAAATTGATGAGCAAGCCGCCGAGCGCGCCGCCAAAGGACATGGTCAGATAGAAGGTCGTCAGATGTTGTGGCGCGGGTTGCGACCTCGCGAGTTCGCCGTGGCACATGGTCGCAATGCCAAACAGCGCCAGGAAGTAGCAGGCCGCTTGCAGCCACCACAGATCAACGAGCGAAATCTCATTGTCTCCCGTTCTCCCCAGCAGGCTATTGAGAACCAGATCGATCTGCCCCGCACAAAACTCGTAGTGCGTGACGAGCACAATCAGCAAGAGCACACCCAGGCCGAACAGGCGGCGCGAGTACCAGCGAGGATGATCAAAGGCGATGATGAACGAGAGCAAGTAGAGCGACAGGGGTACGACCCACAGCAGCGGAACCGAAGCGACGTTTTGGCAGACTTCGTTGGTGAACGCCAGAAACATCACCGAAGCCAGCGCCGGTAGCGCCAGCCAGGTGGCGACCGACCAAGGATTGAGCGGGGCGATTTGCGCACGATCGAGCTTGCGCAAGTGAGGAAAGTTGTTCGCCAGCGCCAATCGTCCCGCCTGCCACGCGCGAACGGCACAGTAGCCGCAGAAGACAATAAAGATCAAATAGCCGATGGACCAGATGTAGGTCTGAGTATGAACGCCCCAAAACACCTCGAAAAAGAACGGATAAGTGAGCAGTGCCAGGAGCGAGCCCAGATTCGACAGTGCAAACAGACGATAGGGCGAGGTGTGAGGCAGTGTGTCGTGAAACCACTTCTGCAGCAGCGGTCCCGTCGATGATAGGACGAAGTAGGGAATGCCCACCGTCACACCAAGCAGCAGCAGAACCTGGCCTAGCGGGTTTTCGCCAGCCAGACCTTGCGGGCGAAGCGACTCCGGCGGCAACAACTTTCCCCAGCCAACATTGACGGCGGCTATCGCCAGCAAACTGAGATGGATCGCCAATCGCTGGTGAATGCTGCACCAGCTGCTTAACAAATGGGCATAGAGATAGCCGCCGAAGAGCACCAACTGAAAGAACAGCATGGCTGCCGTCCACACAGCCGGGCTGCCGCCGAACCAAGGGAGGATGAATTTGCTGAGAAGTGGCTGAACCTGAAACAGCAAAAAAGCACTGAGGAAAATCGTCGCCGCAAAGCTGGCCACGATCGCTCCGGTAGGCTGCGCTTGGCGATCGAGCGGGGCGGAGGCAGCGGGCGCCAGCGCGTTTTTCGGCTCTGCGGTAGCGTCGCTCATGGTTTCGATTTCGCCCCTAGGTCGGTAATCTACGATTCAGTAGTACGCACCCTCCGGCCAATCGGATCGGCAGATTTCTCAGCCAGCCGGGCGCGCGGCCTCAATGCGGGCAAACCGCGCGCCGGAGACTTCGATTGTTCGCGTTACTGCGCCTGACACCGATATTCGTTGCGACCGACTAACGGGGTTCGATCGGTACGTCGCAAAAAGTGAGCGCGGCGAGGCCATTCGGCCCCTTCAGTAGATTCTGCTGACTCCAGTTCTTGCTGTCTAGGTAAGTCACGGTCTTGGCGTTCGACTTGGCATTCAACTTCAGCGTGAGCCGATTTCCGTTAACCGAACCCGAGACCACCTGCTTCGCGTCACCGTCCAAATAAAACTGACTGGCCAAATTGTCGGTCCAGACGACAGGCTGATCGAACTCCAACGTGAGTTCTTTCTGATCGTCGGCAGTGAAGTACGCGCGGCGCAAATTGGCCGGCGTGATTGACTCCGCAAATTTCCGCTTGTACAGATGCTGCTCGATCAGCGGGCTGATGAGTGCGGCAAATTGTGCGTACCCTTCAGGCGGAAAGTGACAACCACCGGGCGGTTGAATTCCCAGCGTCGACATCACGTGCAAGTTCGAATACAGGTTGGGCAAGGTCCGCTGAACTTCACGCAGCCTATTGTCCGAGCCGTTGATTCCCATCGCGCAGGCCTTGGGCCAGATCTGAAACACGTAGTACTGCTCGATGTTCGGATAGTCTTCTTTCCACGCAGCCGACATGTCGACGAAGTATTGCCGATAGGTCTCCCAGCCAAAACCGCCCGTCGGTCCATCGGCTCCTTGATCGTTCTCGCCCTGATGCCAGAGCACCGCGCGAATGCCATGCGTCAACTTCGCTCGCTGCACGCGCCACAGCAGTCGGCCATAAATGGTTTTGACATCGGTCGGGTCAGCTGGATTGCGCTGATGCGTGTCGATGCGCGTACCGCCGACGGCGCCATTGAGGATGCAAATCGGAATCTGCTCTTTCTCGACGAGTTGCCTGGCGAGTTCCATCCCCCAATAGCCGATCTGGTGCTTGCCGCCGCGACGATCGCGGGCCACGGCATTGCCCCAAGTCTCCAGCCGGGCGTTGTTGGGATCGCCCGACGGACTCCCAAAGCTGCGAATCCAATCGCTGGTGAACGTGGGATCATCTTTGCCGATATCGGTCGCTTCGGCATTCGATTGGCCGTCAATCAGCAGGGCATCGCCACAAACCAGATTGCTCGCGACATGCAGTATCTTTTCTTGATTGCCGCTGAGCGAACCAAACTCGGTGCGATACTTCACCAGCCCGGCCTTCAGCTTGACGGCCAGTGAGTACTTTTTGTCGGCGGTCAACTTGCTGGTTTGCTCGGCAAACAATTTGTCGTCGGCAAACACGCGCAGATACACAGACTCTGCTTCTTCAGGGAGTGTGCCGACATAAACCAGTTGTCCATAGCGAGCACCGTTCGGTTCGCGGCCATCGCGGGCAAAAAACTGATTATCGACCGGCTGTTCGTTCTCGCCGATCGGTCGGACGACAAATTCGTCCTTGCTCGCTGGCTCGGTCACCTGAATCGTCGCGTGCTGGACGATCTGCTCGCCGCCGTTATCGACGGCGACCGAAACGCGCAGCGGACCACTTCCCTGGGCTCGTTTCAAAATCAGTTTGCCGGGAACCGCTTGCTGGATGACAGCAATTCCGTCCACGTTCCACGCGTAGTTCAGTTCGGCCGCCTTATGCTTCTTGAGGGCTACGGCATTCTCGACTTGCGGAATGATTTCCAGCGTTTGTCGTCCATCCCAAGTGGCGGGCGCAACGAGCTTGAAGATGGCCTCGGGAATTTCGTCGGCAATCGAAATCGCAATCTCCTGGGTCTTCACTCCCGTGGGATAAACGGCTCGAACTTGCAACGTCTCAGCTTGGTTGCCCACCACTCGGCGTGCCTGGTACGGAAGTCTCAGTTGATTGGTCGCTAAGATCTGTTCTTGCTCACCACGCTTTAACACCCAAGAAACCTGCTGGGCACCACCTGCTCTTACCGTGAAGTTTGTCGTCTGACCTTCGGCCAGACGCACTTCCTTCGCCGTAACAGCAAATTCATCTCCAGGCTGAACCAGCAGGCCGACGAGCGTTTGGTTCGGCTTCTGGTTTTCGTATTGCAGGCGAATCCAATCGGCCGAGCGAGCCACTTGCGAAATGCGCACCTCGTCGAGATCGCCGACAAAGTCGTAGTTGTGATACCAGCCACCGAGCCACAGTCGGGCGGGGCTCTTGATATTCAGCAGTGGCTTGGCGGCGCCATCGAGTTTGCCGTTGATGTAAAGGCGGCCATCTTCGCGGTTGTAGGTGTGCACCACATGCACCCATTCGTTGAGCGGCAACCGGCTCTCGCTTTTCACATCTGAAAAATCACTATCGATTTTGATGTGCGGCGGGCTGCGAAACTGCATACGAATCTTGCTGCCGCGGCCGCCACCCTCGTTGCCCCAGCCTATCAAGGTGGTGTTCGGTCGCTCGCTGCGGAACCAGGCTTCGGTGCTATGCGAACTGGCTCCCGTGGGAAGATTCTCAAGCTTGTCGCCGCTGAAGATTCCTTTGCCACCGGGGAAATGGCGAGCGAGACCAATCATGCCGGGAATCGCCGTCGTGCCGTTGTCGGTGCTCGGCAGCGAACCCACCGAATCACTGACGCGCTGCCCCATGTGCCACACGCTGAAGTAGCCATTCGACGTATGAAAGACCGCGAGCCCGCTTGATTCACTTTTGGCGTTTTCATGGCCCCAGTGCAGTTTCAGTTCCTGGCGAGCGTTGCCGGCGATCTTCGGCACCCGCACCCAAACGGCCGCGACACCCGCAGCAGTATCCCAGTGCTCGATCTGATAGGTCAGCGGTTCGCCGGCCGGCGTGGAAAAACGCAGATCTTCGCCGGCGGGATTGGCTTGCGAGAAATCGAACCAATCTTTGTGCAGTCGAACCAGGACCGGAAAGCCTTCGACACTGACACCAGCCGGTAGATCGGCCCCGTCGGGCGTGGTGAGCAGCCAGAGCGAACCGGAATGCTTCCATTCCTGGTACGGCGATTCAGCGGCAATCAACTCGCCCGGCAGCAGGCCAGCGATCACCACGAGGGCAAAGAGACACACGGAGAGATGTCGCACGAGTGACACTTTCAAATCTTGGCAGGAGAGGCAAAGTGGTCGACATCCTAACACGGCTGGAAACACGACGCCTCTCGCTTTTCAAATGGTTCGCAGCGGCCCGCTGCGACCTGGGAATGGCAGTTTCGCGTCGCCTCGAAGGTCTAGGATCACATCCGGCGGATGTGACCTACTTTGGAAAAATGCTAGCGGGGCGTGACCTAACTAGTCACGAGTGGTTGATAGGTTGGCGAAGGTGTGTTGTGAGATTGCACAGCGTATTTTCGCGAAGGGGATCGACCATGCAGGTGTCGTTGCCGCCGTGTTGGCGAGATTTTGAAGCGTATCGACTGGTGAAGGTGTCGCAGTTCAGTACGCGCGTCGCAGCGCGCAAGCTGAAGATTTCGCAGACGCGGATCCGTCAAATCATCGAGCGCGTGGCCGCTTATCTGGTGGAAATGTCGCCGGGGGTGAAGGACGTCGTGCGGCGCGAGCAGCAGTTGTACGTCGCCGAGCAGATGGCGGCGGAGCGGCTGAATTTCTTGTGCTCGCAGGCGGAAAACGCGTGGCGTATGTCGCAGGGTCCGATGAAGACCGTTCGCAAGTCGGCTAACTTCACCGGGGCGAATTCGGTGACGACGATTCGGACGGGCTACGGCGACCCGCGCTATCTGATGGTCGCGTGCAAGTTGGCCGAGCACGCCGCGATGCTGCCGCAGCCTTCGCTGCTCAGTTCGCTCGCGGCAGCGGCGCTCGCAGCGGAGGAAGCTGAAGGTTTGGGCGAAGATGAAGATGGTCCGGCGAAGCAGCGGGCAACGAGTCAGGGGTCGGGAGTCTATGGCGAAGAGAGACTTTCGAAGATGGATGATCGTCGCTCGCCAAAGACTCCTGACCCCGCGCGGGCTGAGCGACGCAGCAGCCCCCTGAATAGGGACTGTTCAGAGCTGTTCGCGAAAGAGGCTGCCGAGATGCGAAACGAGAAGTTTCGCGATCCCGTAAGTGCAATGGCAGCCTTTGATTCGGCGACGCGGCCCGTGATGAAGCTGTACGAAGAAGAGGCCGCGCGGCGGACTGTTCACGGCGAGTTGGACTGCGAACTGACGGTGTCGGTGGAGCACCGGGAAGAACGTGCGGGAGCAGGTGAGGAGTCCAACGAGCCGGGGTCAGGGGTCGATGGATCACCTGCGAAAGAGGGTCCCGGGGTGCGGCGACCGCTGAATCGGAAGGAAAGGAAGGCGAGACAGGCGATGTTGGAGAAGAAGATGAGGAAGGCGAAGTAGAAAGTAGGGCGGTAAGGAGCGGAACTGCGCGCTGTTCGGGCTAGGGAGCTGCGCAATCAGCAGGTAGGGGAAGAGGCAGGGAACAGGACCGGCTAAAGCCGGAACTCCAACGGGGAAGTAGGCCGGCAGGATGTCGGCTCAAGCAACAGCTAGTGCAAAAGCCAATGAACCCCCGCCGCAGGGGCGGGGGCGTGGTGAGTGTCATGCGCAGTGGCGGGGTGAGTGTCATGCGCCGCCGCAGGGTCGTGGTGAGTGTCGTGCGCGGAGGCAGCGCGGGGTACCATGCTGGCCTATTCGGGCTGGCCTACTCGGGACTCGCCAATTTCGCTAAAATCGCAGGCTTTCTTTCCGCAGAAAACCTCTCAGGTCGTGCCATGAAAGCCGTTGCTGTATATCCGGGCAAAAAAGATAGCGTTCACATGGAAGAGATCGCCAAACCGGCGGTAACTGACATTCCCAACGAGATGGGCGTGCTGGTACGAGTGCTGAAGGTGGGTGTGGATGCGACCGACCGCGAAATCAACGAAGCCCTCTACGGCCAGGCCCCTCCGGGCGACAAGCACATGGTGATCGGCCACGAGTCGTTCGGCATTGTGGAAGCGGTGGGCAAGAAGGTGCGTCGCGTGCAAGTGGGTGACTATGTCACAGCCACGGTGCGTCGTCCAGGTAAGTCGATCTACGACATGATCGGCACCTACGACATGACGAGCGAAGAAACGTACTACGAGCGCGGCATCAACCTGCTGCATGGGTACCTGACCGAGTACTTTGTCGATCACGAAGATTACATCGTGAAGGTGCCCAAGGGCTTGAAGCACTTGCACGTGCTGATGGAGCCCATGAGCTGTGCCGCGAAGGCTGTGCAACAAGCGTATGAAGTGCAACGCCGGATGCGCGTCTGGAGCCCGAAGACCGCGTTTGTATTTGGGGTCGGTCAAATCGGTCTCCTCTCAGCACTCATTCTCAAGCTGCGCGGACTCGAAGTTTATTCACTGGCTCGTTCAAAGGCTGGCACGCTGAACAGCAAGATCGTGCAAGGACTCGGCGCGAACTATGTCAGCACTGCCGAAACGAGCATCGACGAACTGGTCAAGACTGTCGGCCGGCCAGACCTCATCATCGACGCCACGGGCAGCAGCCAGATGGCCTTCGACGGCATGCGCTGCTTGGGTCTGAACGGCGTCTTGATCTGGACGAGCATCACGGGTGCCGATCGCAAAATCGAAGTCCCTTCGGACAAGATCAACATCGAATGGGTGCTCGGCAACAAGTTGCTGCTGGGTAGCGTGAATGCCAACCGCGAGCATTTTGAGTCGGGTATTCGCGACTTGGCGCTGGGCGAGATGATGTACCCCGGTGTGGTACAACAGATCCTCACCAATCCGGTCGAAGGACTCGAACGCTACGAAGAAATGATGAAGCTGTTGACCAACGAAAAGGCCGCATTGAAGGTCTATATGAACGTGGCCGACGAGTAGAGTTGGAAGTAGGTCATTCTCGGCAGGAGCCGCGCCCTTCCGAATCGGATTCCACCTATGAAGACCAAGCTCCGTGTGGCTGCTGTGCAGATGAGTTCTTCGCTGGATAAGGCGAAGAACCTGGCCGAGGCAGAACGGCTCGTGCGGCAAGCCGCCAAGGACGGGGCCGAGCTGATTGTGCTGCCCGAACTGTTCAATCTGTACGGCGATTTGAGCCGCGCTGCAGCCGAAGCCGAGTTGCTGGCCAGCTACACCGTGCAACTGCTGACCCAGTTGGCGACCGAGCTGCAAATCTATCTGGTGGGGGGCAGTTTTGCCGAAGCGGGGCCTGAAGGTGGCAGGGCTTATAACACGAGCCTGACGATCGATCCGGCGGGGAATACCGTCGCCTTCTATCGCAAGATGCACCTGTTTAACGTCGATCTGGGCGAGGCGCTACGCGTTTGTGAGTCGGACAACCTGGCACCGGGTACCGAGGTTGTGTGCGCGAAGACCAAGATCGGTCAGCTGGGAATTGGCATCTGTTACGACCTGCGATTTCCGGAGCTCTTTCGCGAGCAAGCGCGGCGGGGGATGGAAATCCTCTGTGTGCCGTCGGCCTTTACGCTGCGGACGGGCCGCGATCACTGGGAACTGCTGGTGCGGGCGCGAGCCGTTGAGAACCAGTGCTATGTGATTGCCGCGAATCAGGTGGGCGAACACGCGCCGAATAGCTGGAGCTATGGACACTCGCTGATTGTCGATCCGTGGGGTCGTGTACTGACGCAGGCTGGTGGCGATAATGCGGAAGTGATCTACGCCGATTTGACGAACGAAGTGCTGCTGGATGTGCGTCGTAAATTACCAGCACTCAAGAATCGACTTCTGTGATGAGTATTCATGACTCATTGTTATAACTGAATATTATTAGTTGCTTTCATTGCATGTTAATGCACTAAATGTACCTAGCAAATGCGACGTAGATGACTAAGGAGCTGCGTTCGACGGTTGGCGAAAAAACATACGGCGCTGTCAAGTTCTGTCGCCCGACAAGTGCTAGCAAGCGGCGAAAAAATAATGCGGCGATCCTTGCTTGACAATCGCTCATGACTCCGCACAATGTCGCAAGTCGGATCGATTGCCGGAACAATACGCTCGACAAGATGGTGAAGAGGCGTCTACGCCTGAGTTGCTGGTGCTCGCGGAATCCTCCTTGCTCATAGGCCTGATCAGCTGCTGAGTCTTATCGGTTGATATCTGATTGTTGCGAGTATTCCTTCACTGTCGGTCACGTATCTGTTCGGCCAGCTCGCTGGTGAGATGTCGCTTGTGCATGTGCCCTAACCATTGGGCAAGGAATTGCACGGTCGGCAGGATCGCTCGCAAATGTGGTTAAGCACAGCGCTGCAGAATTCGACACGGCAAATACAAAGCTACGGGGGCCGGCGACTGAATGTGGAACGACAGTCGGCGACCTGGTCGTGGAACGGAGGCCCCCCCTTGGTTTTTGTTACGCAAGTTTTCTCCTGGCTGCGAAGTCCGTTAAGCTAAGCCCATGGCGAACTGCTTAATTGGATTGGGCTCGAACCTGGGCGATCGGAGTCAGTTGCTGCAGGCAGCGATTGACCAGCTGGCTCAATTGCCAACGACGCAGCTTGTTCGCGCTAGTTCGCTGCGAGGTACTCTCGCGGCCGGTGGGCCCGCATCGCAGGGCGAATACCTGAACGCGGCGGCGGTAATCGAAACGTCTCTTTCTCCCCAGCAGTTGCTGGTGGAACTACAACGGATTGAAGCTTCGCTCGGGCGTGAACGGATTGAACGATGGGGACCGAGAACGGTCGACCTCGATCTGCTGCTTTACAATCAGCTGGAGCTAAACTCGCCCGAGCTCACGCTGCCTCATCCACGGATGGCGTTCCGGCGGTTTGTGCTCGAGCCTGCGGTCGAGATTGCCCCAAAGATGGTTTATCCCATCAATGGCTGGAACCTGTTCGCGCTGCTCGCCAACTTGCGACAAGAACAGCGACACATTGCCTTCGCGCCGGCAAAGACCGATTTGTGTGATGACGAATCGGGTACCATTTTGCTGCGGGCGGTGGCAGAACATCGGCTGGTGACTGCCAGGTTCCGCGAAGATGCCATGAGTGAGGAAGACGACTCGCCACAACGTATCCAGGAAGGGAGCATTGCGGGCGCGTGGATCTGCAGCGACATCTGGCTGGCGCAAGATTGCGCCGAATGGGCGGCTACGTTCAATATTGCGGAGCAGGAAGCTCGGTTTTATGAACTGCCGGATGCGATGACCGAACTGGGCATTCCCACGCTTGTTGTCGTGTGGCAGCCCGCAGCGACCGAAGCGTTGGAGGCACTGGATCAGGCGCGGCGCGAGCCTGGCTGTGGTCCCGTGCTGTGGATTCCGGGGGTGCCGCTGTCGCGGGCGGTGGAAGAGGTCTACGCTGCGATGACGGCAATGGGATAAAATGAAGGTTAGTTCTTCCCTGAGCCGGAAGCGTCAGCGCCCGGAGAGTATTGCTCCTTCAAGATCGCGGAACTCTCCGGGCGCTGACGCTTCCGGCTCACGAAATACCGGCAACTCACAAAAAGGACTTCCCTTGGCAGGCGGAACCGTTGGGCAACCACAGGTCATCGAAACAGCGGCAGCGATGCGGGCAGAAGTTCGCCGCTGGCAACAAGCGGGCGAGCGCGTCGGCGTGGTGCCGACCATGGGCGCGCTGCACGAGGGACACTTGAGCCTGGTGCATCTGGCGAAAAAGTCGTGTAGCAAAGTGGTGACCACGATCTTCGTGAATCCCACGCAGTTTGGTCCGAACGAAGACTTCGCGCGATATCCACGGACCTTGCCCGAAGACCTGCGGTTGCTGGCAACTGCCGGCTGCGATTATTGCTTTGTCCCCAGCAAAGAGGAAATGTATCCGACGGGTTTTTCGACCTATGTCGAGGCTCCTGCGGTCGGCACTCGCTGGGAAGGTGAATGTAGGCCTGGACACTTTCGGGGCGTGACGACGGTGGTCCTGAAGCTGCTGAATATGATCCCCGCTGATGTCGCCTGCTTTGGTCAAAAGGACTATCAGCAGGCAGCGGTGATCCGCGCGATGGCCCGCGACTTGAACTTATTCAGCGAGATAGAAATCGGACCGACCATTCGCGAAGCCGATGGTCTGGCGATGAGTTCGCGCAATCGCTACTTGTCCGCCAGTGAGCGCCAGAGGGCTCTCTCGATTTCGCAAGGCCTGCGACAGGCTCAGGAAATGGTCCGCAGCGGCGAACGACGAGCAGCGACGATTGCCGGGATGCTGGGCGAGACGTTGCAGCCTCAAGTAGATTCGATCGACTACGTGGCAATTGCCGATGGCGACACGCTTGAGCCCGTCGAACAAATTTCTGCGAACACCGTGGTGCTGATTGCCGTCCGAATTGGCAAGACGCGCTTGATCGACAATTGTCTTGTGTCGCAATCGCAACTTCCATAATGCAACCAACCAGCGAGTAAGTGACGCGTGCGTTCGACTCTCCTTTACATTCCCCAGTACCTGGCCAGCGATCCCTTTCAACTCCCCATGTTTGGCTGGGGTTGGCTGCTGATTGCCTGGCTCGTCGTCGCGGCCGGCATGATGCTCGCGTGGTCTCGTTACTCGAAGACCAAGT
Organism: Anatilimnocola aquadivae; assembly: GCF_049819085.1. Lineage (GTDB taxonomy): Bacteria > Planctomycetota > Planctomycetia > Pirellulales > Pirellulaceae > Anatilimnocola. The sequence continues at coordinate 5,559,959 of NZ_CP187419.1, read as the reverse complement.
TGGATTTCGCGGGCCTGCTGCCGTACATCGGTCTGGTGGCTGTCGGGATCGTCTTCGTCCTGCCGCGTTTGCTAGTCGAGTACGACGAGGCTGGCGTATCCAAGCTCGGCTTGCCGATTCGGACCTACGGCATGTTTATGGTGGCGGCGGTGCTATCTGGGGTGCTGCTCGCGGCGTATCGCGCACGACAAATGGGGATCGACCCCGAGGTAATTTATAGTCTGGCGATGTTGATGATCGTGTCAGGCATCGTCGGCGCGAGAGTGTTTTATGTCAAGCAGTACTGGGGCGACTTTTATGTGAAGGACGACGTCATCGCCACGCTGCAAAAGGTGGTGAACATGCCTCAGGGCGGTTTGGTGGTGTATGGTGCGGTGCTGGGTTCCTTTCCGGTTGGCTTGTGGTATGTATGGTCGCGCAAGTTGCCGCCGCTGGTGATCGCCGACCTGGTTGCTCCGAGCCTGCTGTTGGGGTTGGCACTGGGTCGTGTTGGCTGCTTCATGAATGGTTGCTGCTACGGCGGTTTCTGCTCGACGATTCCGCCGGCGGTCACCTTTCCCGCTGGAAGTCCGCCCTATCAACGCCAGGAAGACCATGGCTGGCGAAGTGGCATGTGGCTGAAGCAAGAGGACTCTGCGAAAGAGAATGAGCCGCCCAAGATCGTGGTCGCTTATGTCGCGCCCGATAGCGTCGCTGCCCATCAGCAAGTTCGCGCTGGTGATGTGCTGCGGAAGGTGAGTGGCAAAGTGGTTGCTTCGCTCAGCGATGCCCAAGAGCTACTGGCGGGAAGTTCTGGCGCGGTGGAATTGGAACTGGCCGACGACCGCGTGATTCGCTGGCTGAAGGCTCCTGCCCCGCAGCGCAGCGCGCCGGTGCATCCAGCTCAGTTATACGCAGCCGTCGATGCAGCCTTGCTCGCTTTTGTGCTGTGGGCCGTTTATCCGTTTCGCCGGCACGATGGCGAAGTGACTGCCATCATGATGATCGTCCATCCCATTTCGCGGATCATGCTCGAGTTTATCCGTGTGGATGAAGGGGGCCAGTTCGGGACGGAACTGACTATTTCGCAGTGGGTGAGCATCGGGCTGTTGTTCGTGGGCGTCGCGCTGCTGTGGTACATCGAGCGGCAACCTCGCGGCAGCCTGGTTCCCGCGCGAGCGTGATTCTCATGCCGCAATTCGTCATCCTGCGTCACACGCTCCCGGCTGATTCAGAGAGGGCAAGTCATTTCGACTTGATGCTGGAAAGTGGCGAGACGCTGCTGACGTGGGCGATTGCTGAGTTGCCGACGAAGGTGCCAACCGCAGCAGAAGAACTGCCGCCGCATCGCCGGGCGTATCTCGACTACGAAGGTCCGGTCTCGAATAACCGCGGGACGGTCAAACGAATCGATCGTGGAGTCTACGAGTGGGTGCGACAGTCAGCGGATGAGTTGTTGGCGAGAATCGAGGGAGAGCAACTGCGTGGGTTGCTGTTGATTCAACGACGCCACGAGCAGATGTGGGAAGTTTCTCTGCGGGGTGAGACGTAGAGCTATTGTCTCGCAGGTCGAGCCGGTGGCTGAACTTCTTCGGCGGTGCCCGTGGCAATGAGAGTGCCGGGAGTGAGTTCCAGCGAGCGAAGGACAATGGCCCGTTTGTCGCCCGGTTCGGCCAGGGGCAACGAAACGAGTGCGAGTGGATCGCCGTCCAACTCCTGCCAGCGAATGAGAATGCCGCGCTGGGTCGCTTCGGCGGTGATCTGGTCCAAGTACTGCTTGAGCGGAATGGGGAGTCGTCCAGCGGCCACTTGATGAATGCGAATGGCAACGACGTTCGGCTCTTCGGTCAGAAAGGCTTCGAGCTCAATGGAGACGACGGTCTCGATGCCGACCGTCTTGTACTTGCAGGCCGCCAGGAGCCTGTTGGGTTCGATGGCCACGCGCGGATCGCTGACTTCCGGCGGCAAGCTTCCGGCGAACTTCTCGGGCAACACGGTCGCTAGCCAGCCATTGATCTCGTCGGCCGCAAGCTCGAAGCGCCAGTCCCCGGTGCGCTGAATTTGGTTCTGCAGCTCGAGCGCTTCGGTCTCGAAGTTCTCGCCGGCTTGTACTTGCTCTTGTGGTGACGAGGCAATGGCCTGCTGATAGAACTGTGGAACCTGCTGCACCTGGTAAGTGAAAAAACCGAAGCCGCCAGCCGTTAGCAACACCAGGAACAAGAGAATCCACAACAGGCGAGAGCGGCCACGACTCATGCGTCACCGTTGCAAGGCTGGTGAGGGTATTGCCGCGACACGCCAGGTTTCGACTTCGGTCAGCACCATACGAGCGGCAGCATCGGGATCGCTGGCGACGGCTTCAAACGGGCGCGTGTTGGGTTGACGCGGAGCGACTTGCATCTGGACCGAGAAGCGATACTGTCGGCCCGGATCGAGTTCTTCGAGCACCACGTACTGCGCGCCGAGTTCTTCGAGTCGCTGACGAACTTGCTGCACGTAAGGTTGACCACCGGACTCAGGCGACTTCGCCGGCAAGCGACCCGCGAAGGTCGGCGGGGCATTGAATAAGGGTGGAGCGGTGACCACTGCATCGAGACCTTCGGACTGCGGGCGGTTTCGCTCGGGCTCTTGTTGAATCAGAGACTCATCGAAACGCGCGGGCGACACGCCGTCAATCTGCACGGGCTCGGGAGTGCGCTGCGGCGTGGTGCTGACGATTAAGTCGGGCACGCTCTTTTTGGCGGCACCATAAATGGCCACGTCGAAATTCTTCGAGACGTAGGGAATCGCCAGCACGGGCAAGCCAATCAAAAACGCCACGAGCACCATCGAGCGAACGCTCGGCGAGGGGACCCAATGCATGTGCTGCCATCCTTTGCCAATGTTGCGAGGGCAATCCTTTGCCAACTCCCCAATCTTAACGAAAATTTCGCAGCCGACCTAGGCGAACTTCAGCCCCGTGCTATCACGCCCGAGCGTTCCAGGAAAAACGCTCAAGTCGCCCTTGACGCGCTACTAGCAGCTTCGTATCGTTCCCGCCGCATGTCCACTCGCATCGCCCTATTGCTGTGGCTGATTCTTCCCGCCCTCGCGGCGGGACAGGAATTGGTCAATCTCTCGCCGCGTCCCGGCCTGCTGATGCTGCGCAATGGCCAATTGCTGAGCGGCGACATCACCCGCGCCGGCGATCACTTTATTGTGACGATTGGCAGCGGCGTCGAAGTGAAGATCGCCGTCACGGAGGTCGAGACGGAATGTGCCAACCTCGATGCAGCCTACGATTGGAAGCTGCGACGTCTCTCTGGCGATGGTGCCGGTCCGCATTTGGATTTGGCCGATTGGTGTTTGAGAAATCACTTGCACCGTCGTTGTGCCGAGCAACTGCAGTTGGCGCTTGCGACCGATCCTGAGAACAAGCGGATCGATCAGATCGACCAGCGTTTGCAACTGGCGATGAAGAGCCCCGAGCCAGCGAAGAAGTCGGCGACGAGCGCTGCGATGGTTGGTCCCGAGCAACTCGATTCCATGATGCGCGACCTGCCGCGTGGGACGCTCGAGCGCTTCACGACCATCGTTCAGCCGATGTTGAACAATCGCTGTGCCACCAATCAATGCCACGGCGGCAGTTCGACCAACGAATTGCGTCTGCTAAGACCGCCGACTGGGATTGGCTCGCCGCAACGATTCACTCAGCGAAATCTGTATGCCGTGCTGCAGTTTGTGAATCGAGATGATCCCGCCAGCAGTCTGCTGCTGACGAAGCCGCAAGAACCTCATGGCGGGGCTAACACGCCCGTCTTCGATTTGCGAGGTAAGAGCCAGCTTTATGAGCTGCAGGTTTGGGTAGAGCAGCTCGCTCACCGCAAAGAGGTTCCACCGCCGCAGCCCACCACCATTGACGCGCGAACCGCGCAGCTTTCGACTCCGCTGCGAGCGACTCCCGGCAGCGAGAATGCTGGTGCCAGCGGCACGACGCCGACGCAGTCCGCTGCTGCTCCTGGCACACCGAACGAGACGACGGTCAAGAAGCCGACCGATCCTGCTCACCCTGGTAAGCCAGCGAATCAAGGTCCGTGGCAACCGCGCGATCCGTTTGATCCGGAAATCTTCAATCGCCGGTTGAAGCGTTAAGTTCGCTGTCCCTACTGCGGCAAGCGAAAATCTCCCTGCCTCCAGGCCGCGTAAAAGTCTCGGTTGCTGGCCAGCAAATCGGGCATCGCCAAAACTTCGTCACTCGTCAGCCAGTGGACGGACTCGACTTCCAAGTGGTTGGGGACGATTGTTTGCTCGGGCAGCAGTTCCACGAGCCACCAGGCCAACTTTACATTCGTGACCGTCAAACTTTGCCACAGCCGCTCGCGCGGAATGATGGCAGCGCCAAGTTCTTCCCAAAACTCTCGCACGACGGCTGCTTCTTCCGATTCGCCCGGCTCGATGCTTCCGCCCGGGAAGCAGTATTTGCCTGGCGAGCGCACGGTTTGCGAACGGCGAATAACGAGGAACCGCGCGTCTGGTACTTCCGGCCGAACGACGACCGCCACCACTCCATAGCGAACTTGGGACATTCGTAGTTTTGCACCGACTATTGAAAAAGGCACTGCTGCTTGAAGCCAAGCCAGGTGTCTCGTGGCCGGCAAGGTCGCAGCATTTGACTCTAGCCGATTCTATCCGCACAAAATACCGCCCGTCTCTGCGGAGGATAGCGGTTGCCCGTGGCGTTGAATCTCGATGTTTCCGAGGAGCCAATTTGCGAGTGGTATAATGGAGGAGTTCTCACTCTTTGCTTGAGGTAGCCACTATGCGTTCGGGTTTGCTCGGAACTTCGCTCCTTTGGTTCGCGCTGGCAGCCACTTGCTCGGCCGCCGACTTGTACGTGAATAACGTCACCGGCGACGATCGTCGCAACGGCCAAGAGCCCACTTCCTTTGGGGCCGGCAACGGTCCCGTCCGCACGATCGCCAAGGCGCTGCGGCTGGCGAACAAAGGGGACCGAATTATTCTCGCCGTGAATCCGGAGCCCTATCGTGAGAGTATTGCCATCAGTGGCGGCTATCACTCGGGGCTGCCGAATTTCCCGTTTCAGATTGTTGGCAATGGAGCCACGCTCGATGGCCGACTCTCGCTGGCGGATGCGGAGTGGGAGTTTGTGACCGGCGACATTTTTCGAGTGCGACCTCCGCGCGGAGCGTTTCAACGATTATTCCTCGACGACCAGTTGGCTGAATTCGTGAAGCCAGTGGGCGATGCGCGTCCTGTGCTGCAGCCCAAGCAATGGACGCTCCTTTCGGGCTTTATCTATTTCTGTGCTGAGAAAGACCAGATTCCGTCCCATTACAATTTGTCGTGCTGTGGTCTCACCACCGGCATCACGCTCTACCAGGTGCATGATGTGATCGTCTCCGACTTGATCGTCCGGGGATTTCAGATTGATGGGGTGAATGCTGCCGACAATGTGCGCGAAAGCAAGATTCAGGGTGTCGTTAGCAACGAGAACGGCCGCAGCGGCTTTACGGTTGCCGGTGCTTCGCGGGTGTTCATCGACCAGTGCGATGCGGCTGGTAATGGCAACTCTCAACTTCGCACCGAAGGTTATTCGCAGACGCGAGTGCGCGAATCGGAGTTTGACGAAAAGTCTGCTCCCGCGCTGGTGAACGACGGTGCCCGGGTCTTTCGCGTCGAAGCGAACTAGCGCTGGGACGCATCAGCTGACAGGCTCTTGATCCAAATCGCTCGCTGTTCCCAGATGCGCAGGCCAGCCGTGTGATAGTGATGGATCGCCGGCGCGTTGTCGGCGTCGACCGACAGCAACAGATGGCGTGCCTGGTTCGATTTGGCAAGTTCCACGGCGTGTTGCACCAGCTGCAATCCCCAGCCGCGGCCACGAACTTCGGGCACTAGCCCCATATAGACCAGTTCCACCTGCGGTACTTCGCCATGCTCGGCCAGCAACAGGCAGCCCACATCACGACCTTGGAACCGCGCGAGATACCACCAGTCGTCGCGCGGCCGGCCGATATCGCGATACCCCTTGAGCACCTCGGCCGTCGGCCGGAGACCATCGACGGCCGGGCAATCGAGCGTGCCGATGTAGGTCCGCTCCAGGATCGCTGCCCAGCGCGGAATGTCTGTCGGATCATGCGAGACCAGATGAAATTCGGCGATCGATGCCTCAGGCGTGGGCAAATCATCCAGATCGGCAGCCAGATAGAGCAAGTCACCAGCCAAGTGATACTCCGCAGCGATAAACTGCTGGGTGACTTCATCCGATCGCTTAGGAGTCAGCGCTTGAGCGAGCAAAACACCCTCCGCCTGCAGCGCTCGATTCATCGCTTGCAGCAACGAAACTGCAATTGCTCCGCGACTGACTGGCTCGGCGATCACCTGGGGCGCCATGACCACGGCACTTCGCCCGGGCAAGCTTTCGGCGAGAACAGTGCCCACCAGCTTGCCGTTTTCCCGAGCGGCGACCAGTTTGAACCGCGGCGGTTGCTGGCCTGCGGTTCGAAGCACCGCAGCGATTTGGACAGATCGCTCCGCTACACTCCAAGCTGTCGACGCCAACTGCAGGGCCTCACTGGGCTCGGCAGTGGATTGCTGAAGTGCTTCGACGGTGATCTCAGGCAGTTTCATTTCGCCCGAGCATAGCTGATAATTGCAGGAAATCGAACGGCATCTGCCCATCGCCACGACAGATGCACACTAACAACCAGATCGCCCATTCCGGAACAGAGACAATTCGGAGGAGTTTCGTCATGCGTTTGCTGAAAACGGGCCTAGTGGCCCTCACGACGGTTTTCGTGCTGCATTCCGCAGCCTCGGCCCAGTTGTTGAAAAAACTGGAGCAACGGCTCGGCGATGCGGTCAACAAGTTGGCTCCACCTGCCGAAGGTGCGCCAACACCTGCGGCCTCTCCTGGCTACTTGGGCCTAACCGCTGACGAGACCGATGGCCAGTCAGGTGTGGTTGTTCTGAACGTGAAGCCTGGCAGCCCAGCAGAAACGGCTGGCCTGAGGAAAGACGATCTCATCTCAGCGATCAACGGACTCGGCGTGAAGAACCTGGACGACTTCCAGGCGAGTCTCGACCAGGTTGCTGCGGGGCAAAAGGCTCAGTTCTCCGTAATCCGTGGTCGCGATTCGCTGAAGCTCGACGCCACGTTGGTTGCCCGCCAAACACCACCCATCAATCGCTTGGGCGCTGAAGATCCCGGTCCAGCGCCAGGTGCTGAAGATCCGCTGGAAGTTCCAGCAGGGACTCCACGCGGAATTGGTGATTCGGTCCTGCGTCCGGGCGAAGGTGCCGAAGAGCGTGCTTCGCTGGGCATCTCGGTTGTCCCGGTGACCGAGCAAGTTCGCGCCGCCAGCGGTCTACAGTCGACACGTGGTGCGCTCATTGCTGCGGTTCGTCCCGGTGGTCCTGCCGATCGGGCCGGCATCGCTGTCGGTGGTGTGATCGTCGCCATCGATGGTCAGCGAATCAACGCCTCCGAAGAGTTGGTTGCGATCGTCGCTGCTTCTCGCCCCGGTCAGGAAGTGGAATTGAGCTACTATCGTGGCGGCACGCTCACGCGCAAGACCGTGCGGTTGTCGCCCACGGTGCTCGACTCTCGCGCGATGCCGCCAGCCGTTCCACCTGCAGCGGGCAATCCGCCCGCCATCGGCGGAATCTTGGGAGGCGCTGCCGGTGATCGTCCGCTGGTTCGCCGCGTGGGCGAAGTGCTCGACAATCTGGCTCGTCCAGCAGGTGGCGCACCGGCAGGTCAAATGGAAGATATCTCGGCGCTGCGCAGCCAGGTTGAACTGCTGCAGGCCACCGTTCGTTCGTTGGAGGACCGGTTACAGAAGCTCGAAGGCAAAGTGAGTGCTCCTCCTGAGGCCGCTCCTGCCGATCCTTTGCGAGCACCGGTGCGTGGCCCCGAATTGCCGCTGGCTCCGCCAGAACGTCCGGCTCTGCCGACTCCACCTGCACTGCCATAATTTTGGAGCAAGGCTTGCCAAAGAGTCACGGATCGTGAACAAACGCCGGTGTGGAGTGTCACTCTCGCACCGGCGTTTTTCTGTTTCGGGGCGACAGCCTGCCGAGCGTCCTGAGATAAATTTTTTCGTTTGAGGATCACCGCATGCGACTTGTCAGGTTCGCTACTCTTTTATTCATTGCTCTTGTCGCTTTTTCCATTCGTACAGAAATGGCATCCATGGCCGAACAACCTCCCGTCGCTCCGATTAAGACGGTGACTGACACTCATTTTGGCACCAAAGTTACCGACGACTACCGTTACTTTGAGGACTTCAAAGAACCAGCGGTGCAAGCTTGGGTGAAACAGCAGGCAGACTATGCCGACCGTACACTCGCGGCAATTCCTGGTCGCGCGAAACTCCTGGAGCGAATTCAGCAACTCGATGCCGGCAGTCCGTACAGCATTTATGGCTTCACCCTGCTCCCCAGTGGTCAATTGTTCTACTTCAAGCAGCTTGCCGCAGAGAACGTGGCCAAGCTTTACGTTCGCGATGGGCTAGCTGGTGCCGAGCGCGTCCTGATCGATCCGGAAACATTTCCCAAAGCCGAAGCAGGCGGCCACTATGCCTTGAGCTTTTACCGCGTCTCTCCCAATGGTAATCAGCTGATTTACGGTTTTGCTGCCTCGGGATCGGAACAGACGACGTTGAAAGTTTTTGACCTGCCCACGGGTAAGGACTTGCCAGAGAGCATCGATCGCATTGAAGCAGAATACGCTCTGCCGTATTGGCTGCCGGATGGCAAAAGTTTTGTCTACAGTCGGCGGCGAGATGTTCCCGCCGATGCTCCTGCCAGCGATGGCTACAAATTCACGCAGGCTTTTCTTCATCAAGTCGGCATCGAGCCGACCAAAGATGCACTCGTTTTCGCCAACGGCGCTGTCGGTTCACCAGTGATGGCAGAAATGGATTTTCCCGCCGTGATTGTGGCGACGGGCTCGGAATGGGCGATTGGCCAGATCAAACATGGCGACGAAACCGATATCACGCTCTACGCCGCGCCGCTAAAGCAACTCGGCTCAGCAGACATTCGATGGACGAAGATTTGTGACCGCACCGATCAAGTCACCGAGTTCGCGGTTCGCGGCGATGACATTTATCTACTCACCGCCAACCAGGCACCACGTTTTAAGGTAGTTCGCACTTCCCTGCAGACGCCAGACTTCCTTGCTGGGAGCGAAATCGTTCCCGCTGGTGAGCAAGTCGTCGATTCACTTTCGGTCGCTCAAGACGCGCTCTACGTCGGCATGCTCGCAGGAGTCCCGAACAAAATTCTGCGAGTGCCTTATGAAGTAAATGCGAAAACGCATTTTGTCGAACTCCCCGCCGATGAACCCGCGGGTCAAGTCTCAATGGCTCGTGTGGATGTGCCTGGCATCTATCTCAACACACGTTCCTGGACACGCGCGGGCAAGCTCTACCACTACGATCCAAAATCGAACGAGCTAACCGATACCAAGCTATTGCCCACGGGCGAATTCGATTCACCCGCTTGGCTAGCTTCGACCGAGGTGATGGTTCCCAGTCACGACGGCGTGAAGGTTCCTCTCTCGATCATTCATCGCCGCGATATCAAGCTGGACGGTTCGCACGCGACGCTCCTCTCGGGCTATGGGGCCTATGGTTTTACGGCAGCGATGCGCTACAAGCCGACGGATTTGGCGTGGATCGAACGAGGCGGCGTACTGGCCATTGCCCACATTCGCGGTGGCGGAGCTTTTGGGAAGGAATGGCACCATGCGGGACGCAAACTGACGAAGCCGAACACCTGGAAAGACTTCATCGCCTGCGCAGAATACCTCGTGAAGACCGGTTATACATCGCCAGCGAAATTGGCCGGCGCTGGTGGCAGTGCGGGAGGTATTCTCATCGGACGGTCAATTACCGAACGCCCGGACCTGTTTGCCGCGGCACACATTTCGGTTGGCTGCACCGATATGCTCCGATTTGAGACGACCCTCAACGGTCCGCCGAACGTGCCCGAGTTCGGCACAGCCTCAAAAGAAGACGAGTTCCGCGGTCTCCTGGCCATGAGCACGCTTCATCACATTCGCGACGGCGTGAAATATCCTGCGGTGCTGCTGACCCACGGCATCAACGACCCGCGCGTTGAACCCTGGATCTCGGCGAAAACAACGGCTCGCCTGCAAGCAGCCTCGGCCAGCAAGAAACCGGTTCTCTTTCGGGTCGACTATCACGCCGGTCACGGCATCGGTTCCACGCGCACCCAGCGCCAGGCAGAGCTGGCCGATGTCTGGTCGTTCCTGCTGTGGCAATTCGGCGAAGGCGAGACTTTGCCAGGCCGCCCGTTAAGCGAGCAATAGAAATGCGGTTGAAGCCACATGATCTCACTCCGCAAACCATCGGCCCAGCGAATCACCGCCTATCTGGCAGGTCAGCGAGATCAACCTCTCTCGTACGATTTCTGCGGCAGGTCTCGCGATCTGCTACAAGCTGAGGTACCGAGTGGCTTTGTGCGCGATCACCGGCGGGCTAGCCTTGGACACGGTGATCTTGCCTGGCAGCGAGCAAAGGATGCGATTCGCACCTGGGTGATGTTCCGCAATGGTTGGACCGAACTGCACGCGCCGCAAGGACCGCCCCAGAACGGCAACGTCGTAGGGATGCTCGTTAGGATTGCCGGCCTGTGGTGGCTCAATCCGTGCCGCGTGTTGTACGAAGTTGATGACGCAGGGCCGATAAAACGGTTTGGTTTTGGCTACGGGACATTGCACGCGCATGCCGAGCGGGGTGAAGAGCGGTTTCTGGTCGAGCAAGATGCGGCGGGAGAAGTTTGGTACGACCTGGGAGCATTCTCGCAGCCTCGAAATCTACTGGTTCGAATGTGCAACCCGTGGGCTCGACACATTCAACTTCGCTTTGGCCGCGATTCGGCAGCGGCCATGCAGCGATACGTTTCGCAGGCGACACAGGTCGTAGCCGAGGAAGCCTCTATGACTTCGCGCCTTTGATTTTCAACTGGGTGAACTCCGCAACGCGGTCGCGGATCGCAGGCTCAACGGGAAGACGCTCCATGCTACTGGCGCCATAGAAGCCGGTGACGCCTTCCGTATGATCGAGAATGTATTGGGCATCGGCAGGCTCGGCGATTGGTCCACCATGACAAAGAACCAGCACGTCTTGGCGAACTCGCTTGGCGGCGTCATGGATGGCCTGTACGCGCACGGCTGAGTCTGCCAACGTCACGGCGCTCGTTGCCCCAATGGTTCCCTTGGTCGTCAGGCCCATGTGCGCGATGATGATATCGGCGCCGGCAGTTGCCATGGCAGTGCTTTCCTCGGGATTGAAACAGTAGGGCGTCGTCAGCAGGTTCATCTCGTGCGCCTGGCGAATCATGTCGACTTCCAGGCCGTAGCCCATGCCGGTCTCTTCCAACCCTTGGCGAAAGGTGCCATCGAAGAGGCCCACCGTGGGAAAGTTCTGCACACCCGAAAAGCCCGCTTCGTCAACCTGTTTGAGAAACAGCTTCATGATGCGAAATGGGTCGGTACCGCAGACCCCGGCGAGCACCGGAGAGTTGGTGACCACCGGCAATACTTCACGAGCCATTTCCATGACGATGGCGTTGGCATCGCCGTAGGGCATCATGCCCGAAAGTGATCCGCGGCCGGCCATGCGAAAGCGACCGCTGTTGTAGATGACGAGCAAATCGACGCCCCCCGCTTCGGACATCTTGGCGCTGATTCCGGTTCCCGCGCCACCGCCGACGATGGGTTTTCCCGCTGCAACTTTGTCGCGCAGACGGTTGAGAGTTTCTTGGCGGGAGAATAGAGCCATCTTGCTGAATCCTGCATGCTGCCGGAGGAGGACTGGCGGAAATAATCGAACTCGGAACGCAGGCAGAGTGTAGCCTCAAATTTTGCCACTGTGACTTGGGCTTGAGGGAATCTGGCAAATTGGTCGCAAAGCGTTCTTGACGCGCGGCGCGCAACCAAGGTCGCGGTCACGAATCGACCGACTGAAGGATCGCAGTACGTGCGACACCAACGAGTTGCGCTCATCGTGACCGATTGTCATCTTCTGGCATAGCACTTGCGTTAACTTCGCAGACAGCCTGCCCAGCGCCGAAGTTGTTTCAACGCGTGGGGGCTCAACCCGTACACCGATTAATGGAGAGGTGCCCTTTATGAAGCGCGTCTTAGTATCGCTAGCCGCTATCGGCTGCGCTTCGTGGCTGACATATTCAGCCCAAGCACAAGAAGAACTGCCGCGCGAGCCAGTTCCTGTCGTCGCCGATCAGCAAGGCGATGACAACTTCGAACAACTGACTCGCGGCCCCGTTCACGAAGCCTTCGCCCAGGCGGTAACGCCACCGGTCGAAGAAGGCTTGGTGATTTCGAAAGCGCCACCCGCCCTCATCGAAGAGATTCCACCAGAACAACGTCCTGCTGGTGACAACATCGCCTGGATCCCCGGTTACTGGGGCTGGGACGATGAACGCAAAGATTTTCTCTGGATCAGCGGCATTTGGCGGGCGATGCCCCCAGGTCGCGAATGGGTCCCCGGCTATTGGGCCGAAGTTACTCAAGGCTTTCAATGGATGCCCGGCTACTGGGCCGACATGAAAGTGGCCGAAACCGAATACCTGCCAGCCCCTCCCGAAACCGTTGATGCGGGCCCCAACACGCAGGCCCCGACTGGCGAAGAAATCTGGATCCCCGGTGTGTGGTCTTGGCAACAAGATCGCTATGTCTGGCGAGCCGGTTATTGGTCGCGCGGTAGCCAAAACTGGATCTGGACCAACGCTCATTACGTCTACACGCCACGGGGCTATGTCTACGTCAGCGGTTACTGGGACTACAACCTGCCGCGTCGCGGTATCTTGTATGCTCCGGCCTACTTCCGGGGACCGATCGCCCAGGGCTATCGCTATTCGCCTAGCGTGGTGATTAACACCGCCCAGTTCATCGACCACTTGTTCCTGCGTCCGACTTATCGCCACTATTACTTCGGCGATTACTACGCAGCCAACTACCGCGGCCGAGGAATCTTGCCGTGGTTCGCGTTCCATAATAGCCGCTACGGCTTCGACCCGATCTATTCGTACAATCGCTGGAACAACCGCAACGATCGCGATTGGGAACGACGCGTCGAAGCTCGCTACGAGGATCTGCGTGACCGCGAAGACGGTCGCCCTCCACGTACGTACGCCGATTGGCAAAAACGCAATGGTGGCAACAATCGCGATTCATTCGTATTTGGCTCGGTGCAAGATCTGACCAACGTCCGCGATAACAACTGGAAGTTTAACAAGCTCAGCGAAGACGCCCGCCGTGATGTCGGCCGCTTGTCGCAAGACCTCGATACCTATCGTCAACAGCGAATCAAGACTGAATCGGACAAGACTGCTCGCCGCGACAACGATGGCCGTGGTTCTGACCGAGTTCGACTGCTGAAGCCACCAATCGGTGACGAGAACGCTCAACCGGTTCGTGACCGTGATAATGCAGACCGTCCCGGCCGTGACAATGATCGCCCAGGTATAGATCGCCCAGGTCGCGACGAAGTGCTGCCGGGTCGCGATACGCCCCGTGGTGAAGATCGACCAGTTCGCCCAGGTGTTGATCGCCCAGGTCGTGATGAAGTGCTGCCACCGCGTGACACTCCGCGCTCGGAAGACCGCCCTGGTCGTCCCGGTGAAGACCGTCCAGGCCGAGGCAGTGTGCTGCCCGGTGATCCACGCGGTGGAGACCGTCCGGGTCGCAGCGATGACAATACGCCGCCAAAGCTCGACCGTCCGGTGACGCCGCGCCCGTTGGACGAACCGAAGGCTCCAAGTGAACGGGGTGTTGATCCACGCACCTTGCCACAAGAGGCTCCTCGTTCGGCTCGCGACCTGCCCGGTCCGTTGAATGATGTGCGTACTCCCGGCCGTGACATGGATCGGCCGAAGTCGGCCCAAGATCGCCCCGGCCCACTGAACGATACTCGCGATACCCCGCGTGATCGTCCGAAGACTGGTCCCGGTTTGGATCGCAATCCGCCTAAGGCTGAAACGCCAAAGGCCGCCCCTCGCGTCGAACGCGATGCTCCCAAAGCGGAAGCTCCGCGGGCCCCACGAGTGAATCCGGCTCCGCCGCGAGAAGCTCCCCGGGCTGCACCAGCACCTCGTCCGATGCCCTCGCCAGCTGCTCCCGCTCCGAACCGGGGTGGTGGCAACGAAGGCAAGGGTAAGGGCGGCGGTGGTAAGAAAGGTGACTAACGACCAGCGGAGTGCAAAGTCGTCAGTTGCTAGTTGATTGATCCACGTAGACTGTGGGTAACCAAGGCTCGATAGCCAAGGAGGTTGCCCGCAGTTTTTTTATGAAACCTGCCAACCGCAGAGAGGTGTGTGATGCGTAGTCGTTTTGGAATGTTTGTGCTCTTGCTTGTAGTCCTGGTGATTGGCTTCAGCTTTTATCGAGGTTATCTGACCCTCACGAGCCAAAAGCAACCCGTGACCGATAATCCCGAGATCAAACTGATCGTTGATCAAGACAAGCTGAAAGCTGATACTGATGCCGCCGGCGCCGAAGTTCAGAAGATGACGAAAGACGTCGATCTGAAGCCCGGTTCCTAGTTCCTTTCCCTTTCTTTCGTCAGCATTCGGAAAACCTGCCATGGGTCTGTTAGAAATTCTGCTCCTGCTCCTCGTAGCAGGAGTTTGCGGCAGCATTGCCCAAGCCATCGTCGGATATTCGCACGGTGGCTGCCTGGTTTCAATCGTGCTCGGGCTGATTGGTGCCTTGCTCGGGACATATCTGGCCGGCAAACTCGGCATGGGCGATTTTCTGGCCATCAACTTCAATGGGAAGACCTTTCCAATTGTGTGGTCGATCATCGGCGCGACGCTCTTCGTTGCGGTCCTCAGCCTGTTTACGCGCAGGAGACCAATGGTCTAACGCCGATTCGCTCGCTCAGCCTATAATCGTGGCCAAACAGGAAGGAGTCTGATTGTGCGACGGCCGAGCCCCTTTACCCAGCGACGCGATCCGGTCGATATCAAGATGACGCCGATGATCGACGTTGTCTTCTTGCTGATGATCTACTTCATCTGGTCAGCGAGTTTCACCGTTGCCGAACAGTACATGCCGAGTCAACTGTCTGCACTTTCGCCGGGCACCGGGCAACCCTCAACAGAGCCACCGCCGCTGCCCGAGGATATTGAGTTCGACAAAGTCATCGTGCGTGTCACTGGTGCTTCTGGACGCGTTGGTTGGTTGGTGAATGATCAACCCGTGGCATCGATTGCGCAGTTGCAAGGAATTCTGACGAACATTAGCCGCATCAAAAGCGATGCACCGATTGTCTTGCATCCCGATCCGGACGTTCCCCTGGGAGACGTCATCGACGTGTTCGATCTGTCGCGTCTGATCGGCTTCGAGAAGATCCAGTTCGCCGTGAGCGCCGATTAACCGAAAGCAGATCTCTTCGTCTGCTCGCGACGCCTGGTTTTGCGGCGAAAGATAGATAGCTGTCCATACCAGCGGAACATCAGCAGGCTGAGGAGCGAGGCAATAGCCGACGGAATCAGCAGCAGCCACATCAGCCCCGTGCCGCCGAAAATCAACACGCTGCCGAGCGCAATCACCAGGCTGGCGATCACTAGCAGCAAAGCAAGGGTGCGGGTCCAGATCATGTCGCGGCGTATCACCGCGTGATATTGGCCATAGGCGAGCAGTGCGGCCATCACGAGAGCATTTGCGGCCCCGGTAGCAAATTGAGCCAGCTTGGCGGCCTCGGGAATCTGCAGATTCACTTGCGGGTACTTGTTCGTAACCCACGCGAGCAACACATAGCCGGCTGCCAGGCCGAGAGCGAAACAAGTGAACCAAATCAGGCCCGTTGCCAGCCAAATCTCTTTATTCAGCGGAAGCAAGTTCGAGGCAGCAACGACCTCGCTCGTTTCATCCGCCGTGGGAGAAGCGTAGGGATTGGGCGTATCGCGCGAAGAGAGAGTCATGCCAGAAGTTTACGCGAGTGCCGGATTGTTAACCGGAGTCTGAGCAGGTGGCGGTGCCGATTCAGTGCTGTCCTGCGCTTCGACGATCCGAAATTGCAAGCCCGCCATCGGAGCTCCGCCGTTATGAAACCGGAGGCCACCCAGTTCGTAGTTGGCCATCGCTTGATGCGTATGACCAAAGTAGACGTGCTCAAGCCCCGTGCCTGGGCCATGCCCGATGCGATCGAGATAGCCGAGCAATCGCTGGGCGACCTTACGTTGCGGGTGGATCACGCCCGCCAATCGATGGAGCCGAGCTTTGACCGCAAGGTCGTACAGCAGGTGCTTCATCGGCCCGCGAGTTTCGTCGCCCAGCCAGTGTTGGCGGTTCGACTCCAAGCGGGAGGCGCACATCGTGGGATGGTCGGCGGCGTCACCATGCAAAAAGATGCTACCGGCTAAACGCAGATAATAATGGTGAAACTGCAGGTTCGGGCACTGCTCGGCATAGGCACTAATGGCACTCAGGAACCGCCCGTTGTAGTCGTGGTTGCCCGCAACGAAGTGAAACTGGCAGTCTGGATTCCGCGAGACCAGGCGGTCGACCCAGTCCACCGAGGCCCGCACCGTCGTTTCGACCGATCCCAATGTCGACCAGCGAAAGTCGAAAATGTCGCCGCCTAGCACGAATGTACGGGCTCGATTGGCGCTCGCGTGAATAGCCTGCTCATGTGCGGCTGCCTGCGAACGGCGCGAGAACATGTGCAGATCTGACACAAAGTACGTGCTCGGTTCCATTCTCTCAATCATAGCAAACCGTGTTCCTGAAAGCGCCGTCGCGGGGGCCCGCACGGCACGTTTCCGGTAGCGGGGCTTTTTCGCGCGCAGGTAGAATCGGGCGCATGTCCCTCAGCGTTTCGCTCATCGTCGCCGTCATCGCTGCCGTCGTGATCCTGGCGTTTGTGATCATCGCTCTGATCACTCTGCAAGAGGCTCGCCGTTTTCAACGAAAGCTGGCAGCGCGGACTCCGCGGATGCGGTCGAGCGATTCAGCCTTTGAAGCAGCTTTTGCGGTTGTGGCGCAAGCAATCGGCCACGATCTGGGCGTCGATCCTGCCAAGTTGCTGCCAAGTTGCTGCCAGAGGATAACCTGCGGACCGATCTTCAGTACGGGGTTGACCATCTCGGCTGCGAGGACACACTACGGGACGCGTTTCATGTCGTTGCGGCCCAGGCCAATGTCCGCGAAGAACTGTTTCGAGATTGTGTCACACTGCGAGACATGGCCGAAAAACTGCGTTGAAGAATGTTACTAGCCCCCAGCCCCTTCCCCTTACTGCAACCCAATCCCCAGCGCGCGAAATTCACCTGCTTCGAGCAGGCATTGTGCGCGCTCGACTTCGGCGTAGTAGTCGCGACGAACGAGTAGGCGGGCTGCTGCTTCGTCGAAAACGCCGATGACTTCGCGATGCAGTTGCAAGGCCGAGGCGGTGACTTGCGCAGTGATCGGCCCTTCGACCGTATCGCGCACGGCGATCGCCTTCGGTGGTCCAAAGGCGAGGAACAAGCAGCGACGTGATTCAAGGATGGTGCCGACGCCCATCGTCACCGCCAGTCGAGGTACCTTATCTTCGCCACCAAAGAAGCGGGCGTTGTCGCGAATGGTTTCGGTGGCCAATGTTTTCAAGCGAGTACGGCTGCCGAGTGACGAGCCTGGTTCGTTAAAGGCAATGTGACCGTCGGTACCGACGCCCAGCACCTGCAGGTCGATGCCTCCGCATTCTTTGATCAGCTGTTCGTACTGCCGGCAATGGGTTTCGAAATCGAGCGCGCGGCCGTCGGGCACATGCGTGTTGGCAGGCATGATGTTGATGTGGTCGAACAGGTTCTGCTGCATGAAGTGGCGATAGCTCTGCGGATGAGCTGGCCCCAGCCCGACGTATTCGTCCAGGTTGAACGTGCGCACCTGTGAGAAGTCGAGCCCATCTTCTTTGTGCTGTCGAATCAGTTCGCGATACATGCTCTGCGGCGTGCTGCCCGTGGCGAGCCCCAGCACACAGTTCGGCTTCTTGCGGACCAGATCGGCAACAAATTTGGCTGCCCGCCGACTGGCTGTTTGAGCATCGGATTCAATGATGACGCGCACGGTCTCGCTCCCTTGGTTCCCAGGCTAGCCACATTTCATGACCACAATTTCAGCCAGCTTGCTACTGATGGTAAACAGAGAGGGGGAGAGTGGGCGAGGGGGAGAGCGGCAGAAGATGAGTCGAGTTGGACAAGTTGTTGGGATTAGTCCAGTGGTAGCGAATGTTCAGCCTGCTGACGAATTGTCGTAAAACAGCGAGAATCTTCCGTTTTCTCTGCCCCTCTCCCATTCTCCCCCTCTTCCACTCGCACTCCCGCTTCCCCCGCAACGTACAATTGAAGACGGGTTTGTTCGTAGGGTAGGGGAGGATCTCGGTCAATGATTTCCATCATGCCAGGCAGTGCGGCGCAGGCCATCCTTCGTTCGTCGTCGTCCAGGTTGCCACGCCGGGGACTAATCTTGTCCGTGGTGGCAGTGGTTGCTGCTTGCTCGGCGCTATGCCCACCAACGCCCGTACATGCGCAGGGTTTGGGAAATCGCAGTTTGCCCGGCGATGCTTACTTCGCCATGTTCGGGCCTTACTACGATGGTGACTATGCCTCGGCGATTCGCGGCTTTCGTGACTCAGCCCGCGGTGGCCTTGTCAGCGTGGAAGGTCGTTGGGTCGATGCGATTTGCCAACACACGATGATGGGCGAGTCGTACTACCAGATGGGCGACCTGGCCAACGCGCTCGACCAATATGCGGCGGCTTGCAAACTGTTCTTGGCACATCGCGATTGGATGCTGCGCGTAGAGTTTCCCGCCAACATCGAACAGCAGAACAATCCGCGTGTGACGATCACCTGGGGTGCTTCGACCCGCGCGATGAAGATCGGCAACTTCCCCGAGAAGTTCCAAGTGCTGCATGGCCGCATCGACAATCAACAAGCGGCCAGTCAGGGTGGTGTGATCGCGCCCCCCAGTTTGCGTCCGGCGAACGTCATCGAAATTGCTCGCTGTATCGCTGTGGCCATTCGTCGTCGCGGCGAGATCATGGGGCCCACTTGCGAGCACGATCCGCTCACCGGGCAACTGGTCGACGCTCTCTCGCGCCGACCTGGCCCGCCGAATCATTGGGCTCAGTGCTTCGTCGAAATCCAATATGGCATGGCGCTCTCGGCCGCGAATAAGCAAGTGCAGGCAATTTCCGAATTGCAACGCGGCCTGCTCGCCGGTGGTACGCTCGATCACCCGATGACTTCGCTCGCCTTTCTCGAGTTGGGCAAGATCGCCTTCGCCCAGGAAAAGTACGACGCTGCTTATCTGGCGTTTTTAGAGGCCACTTACTCGGCTGCCTGGTTCGATCGCTTCGACGTCATGGAAGAAGCCTTTCACTATGCTCAGCTGATGCACATCATCTCGGGGCAACAAGGCGTGTTTGCTCCGGCCGTTCCCGCCGCCGCATGGGCCAAGTCCAAGCGCTTGCGCACCATGAATGTGACGCTCCTCACCGGCCTCGCCGAAAACTTGTTGGCCGCCGGCGACACGAACAACGCCAGCAACACCATCGGACAAGCCCGCACGAATCTCGGCCGCGCCGAGTGTTTGCAAGGAGCCATTGGCTGCCGCCTCAACTTTCAAACCGCCCGTATTCAACTCGCGCAAGGCAACAACTTGGGGGGCGGCACGTCCCTGGTGGCTGCCCTCAACTACCAGCGCAAGGCTTCGCCCAGCCTGTTTCAAATCGTGCTCGCCGATGCCATGTTCACCAGCGGCGGTGTGACCGAACGACTGGCCGACCTGCTGTATGCCAACGTACTGCGCGAGCCGACGTCGCGAGATTGGCGACTCGACCCACTCGATGTGATTGCCATTCAATCGACGCCCCACGTGCCGCCGATGGAACACTGGTTCGAACTGGCATTGGCTCGCAAAGAACACGAAAAGGCCCTGGAAATCGCCGATCGCATTCGTCGTCATCGATTTCATGCCATCTTGCCCCTGGGCGGCCGACTGCTGGCCCTGCGCTGGGTGCTGCAAGCTCCCAAAGAGCTACTAAGTGAACCGGCGGTACTGCAGAAGCAAGACCTGCTGAACCGCTTTGCCGCCTACGATGCGCTGAATCAACAGGCCAGTGCCGCTCGCGCGGCACTGGAGCAATTGCCATTGCTGCCGCAGGACGATGCCGAGCAAAAGAAGCAACTCGAACTGTTTCAGCAATTGGGTACTGCCAGTGGCAATCAGGAACAGCTGCTGAATCAGATTGGTCTGGCCCGTGTCGCCGCCGAGCAACCGTTCCCGCCACTCAAGGCAGTCAAGGACACGCAAAAGGAACTTCCTCCCGGCAGCCTGGTGCTGGCGTTCTTCCAGACCAGCCGCAATCTGCACGCGTTCGCCTTTACACACGATCAGTACGCCTACTTCACGCTCGACTCGCCGAACAAGTTGAAGGTTGAGATGGCGGATCTATTCAAGAAGATGTCGCTCTACGATCGCAACGCGCCGATCCCGGTTGAAGACCTGGCATCTGATGCCTGGAAGACTCCGGCCGCTTCGATTTTGAAAAAGCTGAGCAATGGTGCTGGGCCCGATGATTGGGCTCGCTACAAAGAGCTGATCATCGTTCCAGACAGCTTTCTGTGGTATGTCCCCTTCGAAGCCTTGCCTCTTCCTGGCAGCCCAGAGGGTGCACCGCTGATTTCGCACCTGAACATTCGCTATGCCCCAACCATGTCGCTGGTGCTGGGCGATAAGCGAAATCAAAAGCCACTCTCGAAAACGGCTATCGTGGCCGGCAAGGTGTTGCCGCGCGATGACGAAAGTGTGGCAAAGGGCGTCGCCGAGCAGATCGCTGGTGCAATTCCAGGTTCCACAATTTTCACAACCAGCGCCCCAGCTACCGGCAACCTGATGGGCACTCAGTTCGACCGACTGGTGATGCTCACCGATATGGAAGAAACCGACAAGCTCCCCTTTGGCTGGTCGCCGTTGCAACTCGACCGTGGTAAGCCCGGAGCGAATCTAAGCGACTGGATGCAACTTCCCTGGGGTTGTCCGGAACAAATTGTGTTCCCCACCTTCCACTCGCCAGCCGAATTTGGCCTGAAAAAAGGTGGTACGGGAGACGAAATGTTTCTCACCGTCTGCGGCCTGATGGCGTCCGGTAGTCGCTCAATGTTGCTCTCTCGTTGGCGTGTCGGCGGTCGCAGTACGAACGACTTTGTGCGTGAGTACTCGCAAGAGCTGCCGCACTTGCCGGCCGCCGAAGCTCACCGCCGAGCGATCACCTTGGTGCGCGGTACGAACGTCGATCCGCGCGAAGAAGGTCGGCTGCGAGCACCAGCGACACTTGAAGAATTCAAACCCGAGCATCCGTTTTTCTGGGCTGGTTACATGCTTGTCGACAGCAGCGCTTACGTCGCGAAAGAGCAGAAGCCAGCCGCAGAATAGTAGAGACCATAAATCTGCTTAGCGAATCGGCGATTTTCCCA
This sequence comes from Anatilimnocola aquadivae, assembly GCF_049819085.1. Classification (GTDB taxonomy): domain Bacteria; phylum Planctomycetota; class Planctomycetia; order Pirellulales; family Pirellulaceae; genus Anatilimnocola. The sequence goes on along the minus strand of NZ_CP187419.1, from coordinate 5,538,464 downwards.
ACAGGCGTCTAAGGACGCCGATCTGCCCTACGTGCAACATCTCGTGATGTGAGCAGAACAGCAACGAACCGTATTTGGTTGCGTATGCGGCATAAGGCATGTCGATCGGTTCGTCGAGCGTCGCGGGATCGATGTTGGGCAATTCAATCATTGCCTGATGATAGACGCGATCGAAGGTCGCGCGGATTTCGACCGCAGGCGGGTTCTTCGCCGGGTCTGGATCGGGAGTCGTGCCGCGGCTGAATTGCTTGCGAAAGCTGGACGTCATCAGCTGCAAGTCTTCGGGTTGTCGCCCCCGCTGACGAAAAAGTACGAGCCCGTATTGCGCCATTGCTAAGTGTCCAATCTGCCAGGCTAGATGGGTCGATGCGCCTGCAGGCATTTGAAACCATTCATCCTCGGCAAAGTCGATCAACATTGTCAGCAAATAAGTCCGCGCAAATTCAATTTGCTTGATCGCTAAGTCCAGCCGAGGGTCCATGAACTGGGTTCTCCGTTATGCTCAATTGTGATACGTCACTTTGTCGCTGCATCATAACGAATTAAAGGCAATTGTCGCGACTCAGCCAGTTTTGAAAGAGGCAACTTCATAAGAATGTTAAAATGAAACACTTGCCATAGCTTGTCGTTGCCGATGACGATAGAATCGCCAACTAGATACTTCTCTCCCGTGAAAGTTGGCTCCGTGATGAGTGCTTTCGATGAATCCACGTTCGGCGACGACGCGGAACTCATGCGATTATTGGCACTTGCCAATGAAGGCGATCCGGCAGCCGTCGAACAGCTTTTTCACCGACTCTACCCGTATCTGCTGCTGTGCGCCCGCGAAGAACTTGACTCCGAATTGCGAGCCAAGGTACGCGAGTCCGATCTCGTTCAGCAGTCATGCCTCGAAGCTCATCGAGATTTTCCAAAGTTCACCGGCCATAGTGTCGCCGAATTGATGCAGTGGCTGGAAACGATCCTGCGCTCGAATGCAGCCGACTGGCGCCGCCGCTTGGCTGCCACTAGGCGGCATGGCTTGGAGCCTGAGTTTTCGCTCGACGACAGCCGATCCGAACAGGCGCAGGATGCTAAACAATCGCTGCTTGCGGACAGTGTCGTGATGGGTAGCGGCAGTTCTCTCTCGAAGGACCTGGAACTCGACGCGGCAATTTCTCGGCTGCCAGCCGACTATCAGAACGTGATTCTTATGCGCCACCGGGATAAACTATCGTTTGCCCAAATTGGCGAGCGGACCGAGCGAACCCCCGATGCCGCCCGCATGATTTGGGCGCGCGCGGTGCATCGTCTGCGGGTCGAAATGAACGGCCCCGACGAATAGGCATCGCTGCCAAATTATTTCGTGGCCGCCCTTCCAGGATTCTGATGCTGTGGAAAAACCTGCCGATCTATCGCGCGCGGCTGACTTGCTGCATGGGTCAACTCGCCTCGAAAGCGATACTTCCACCGATCCAATCGAAGACGATGCGGCGATCGCGGACGACGCCGCGTTGCTCGACAATCTTGAGTTTGACAGTTTTGTCAATCGACTCGAGAAGCGTTGGCAGAAGCCGAAAATAAGCCAGCCCCAATCGTCGCTGCAGCGACTCGGACGGTTCGAGATTCGGCGAGAACTGGGACGCGGGCGCTTTGGCGTGGTGTTTCTGGCCTGGGATCCCCAGTTGCATCGTCATGTCGCGCTGAAAGTTCCTCAGTTCGATGCCGCCTTAGATCCTGACTTGCGCGAGCGATTTAAAGGCGAGGCAAAGGCAGCCGGCAAGCTCCAGCATCCGGGAATCGTTTCGGTTCACGATGTCGGACAGCATGCGGGAGTCGACTACATCGCCATGATGTATGTCGACGGCATGACGCTCGCCGAGCGACTGAAATCGGGACCTCTACCTCCCCAAGACGCTGCTAGGCTGGTGATTGGGTTAGGTGCCGCGATTCAACATGCGCACGATCAGGACGTGATTCATCGCGACCTGAAACCCAGCAACATTCTGATCGATAAAAAGGACCAGCCGCATGTGATGGATTTTGGCCTGGCTCTGCAATTGTCTGAATCGGCGATGCGAGCGACGGCCACGGGACAAGTGCTCGGCACCCCCGCCTACATGTCTCCGGAGCAGGCAACCGGCAAGAGCGACGTCGGACCTTTGAGTGATGTCTATTCGCTGGGCGTCATCCTGTACGAAGTCATCACGGGCCGCCCTCCTTTTCAAGCGGCCACCTTTGTGGAGGCAGTCGAGTTCATCGTTAATCGCGATCCTCTGGCCCCCAGTAAGCTCAACCCCAAGCTGCCGCGGGAACTCGATGCCATCACCTTCAAGTGCCTCGAAAAGGAGCCTCGTTCTCGCTACCAGTCGGCTGCTGCCTTGGCCGACGACCTGCAGCGATACCTCGATGGCCGGCCGATTCTCGCGCGTGCTCAAGGGCCTTTGCAACGAACTTGGCGCTGGTGCCGCAAGTATCCTTCGCGGGCACTCCTGTTGCTCACCACGCTCATTGCAATCGCTCTCTTGCTATCGACGGGCAGCGTGTACACGCGGTGGCAATACGCTGCAGAACTCGCCAGACAACAAGAGGAAAACGCCAACGCCCAGCGCTACTACGCGACGGTTACCAACGTCCGCAATCTCATCGCGGATCACTCGCCCGGCTGGTCGGAGGCTGCCGAAAATCACTTGCAAATTGCGGTCAAAAACAAAACGTCGGCGGCTGATCCTATCGAATTGCGCGGACTGGGCATTGAAGCCTTGTCAGGCTTCGACTTGCGTGAAGGTGCCACGGTCGATACCAAAATGCTCATCGGGCGAATTGCCTTCAGTCCCGACGGCAAGCTGTTGGCGGTGGGAGAGTTGAAAGGCACTTTCACGTGTCAGATTGTCGTCTACGACACCGCCACGCTTGAACCAAAGCACAAGTTTATCCTGTTGAATTACGAGACTTCGTGGAAACGCCTGACAAGCGGATACGATCGCTTTCAAGACGGGATTCGCGAATTTGCCTTTAGTGGAGACGGCCGCTATCTGGCGGCAGGTATGCGTTTCGGAACGATCTTTTGTTTCGACCTGCAGGAACCAACAAAAGAGCCTGTAGCGCTGCCGATTTCCGAAAGCCGCGAGTTGGCGCGCATTGTGTTGTCCGCCAATGGCAAGGCTCTCTATGCGGTCACGAAAGGCGATTACGAGTTTCTGTACTGGCCCGATTGGCAGAATGAAGTCAAGCCGATCACGAAGCTTACTGGGCTCACGATCAGTATCGCTTCCGCTCCGCAGGCCGACGCGATGTTCATGCAGAACATGACATGTAACGAATTGCGGATGCTGACTCAGGCCTTGGTGCCGCGCACACGCTTTGCCCCTTTGAACAGTTTTACCAAGGGTATTGAGAGTGACCTCGCTTGCGATGGATTTGGTCGTCTATTGGCGGGGGAGTCGAACTACGGATTGTGCGTGTATGAAACGACCGGCGGCTTCATTAGTCGTCTGCTACCGGACGACACGGTCGGGGACGAGCCGACGGCCGACGAACTCCAGATGTCGAATGATGGCCAGTTGCTCTCCGCGTTTTCCGATCGTGGCATCGTGCGGATATTCGATGTTGCCAACGGTCGCCAGGCCATGAGACTGACTCTCGATCGGCATGACTTTCAAGATGTTGCGTTCGATCCTCAAAAACGCTGGTTGGTCGTCGCCAACGACCGAGAGTTGAAAGTTTGGAGCGTTCGCGAACCCGCCTTTCGGCGCGTGGTCACCAGTCCGGCAGTACAAGTGGAGGACATGCAGTTCTCTCCGAATGGCAGCACGCTCGCTTGTGTAGCGGCCGTCGGTGGTGGGCATGGCTGCTATCAGAATTCTCTGATCGCCATTGATTGCGCGACTGGCGAGCAAAGGCTGACGAAGACGGGCGGCTTCGACGGCATGGATTTTTTCGCCTCCATGTCGCAATTAGCCTGGCAGCCAGATGGCAAGGCGCTGCTATGGCATGCGGCATTCGGCACCACCATTTGTTCCGCAGAAAAACTCTCCACCGCCGCACATAGTCACCCGTTGCCTTTGCTGGGTGAGACCACCGCAATTGATTTTGAAGTCACCAGCGTGGAGAAAGATCCCAAGAACCCCAAAGCAAAAATCCGCCGTTTGCCGCATCCAGAAGTAAAGGATCGGGAAATCTGGGCAATTCGTCCGCACGGTGTGCCAATCCGAGTTCGAGGAACCCTCCAAGCTCCCGCTCGGTTTCAACGGCAAGCTGCCACGCTTCTGTTTTCTCTGAAGCTCGACGCTTCCCAGTCTTTCGAGCCCTCCTTTTCCGTCAGCATTAACGGGGTAGGAAGGCTACCGACGGTTACCGACGCACCTGTTTGGGCGACAGGAAAACAATCGGAGTTTCAGTGGTACTCGATCCATTTGCCATCCAAGCTGAATACTCTGAAGACAATCGATCTGCAAATCACACCCGCCAAACACCTCCGGTCCTTTCAGCTCGAACAGCTTCATTGCGTGGAACTGGGCTACGAGAAGCAACGAGATGGAGGTCGCGAATCCGAGGCTCTGTTAAGCCAGCTATCGATGGCCAAGTCAGGCAATCGCCTCTTTGGAATTCTCGAAGACGAACTCCATTGCTGGGAGTACCCCAGTGGCAAGTTGCTGACCACTTGGACGAACCCCAATCACTACTTGACGGGTGCTGGCAACATTCGGTGTGTCGAGGCGGGCGAGAAGGGAACATTGGTTGGCACCCGAGATGGCCGGGTTCATTGGCTCGATCCGCAGCGAGGGACTTCGATCGCCATGTGGCAGGGCGCGGGGAGAGAAGTCGTCGCCGCCGCTTTGTGCGAACCGGCCAATCTGGCGCTCGCTGCGGCCGAGAACGGCAAGGTGCGTGGCATTTCGGTGCCCGGCGGCGAGGCGCTCTTCGACCTGCGGGCACACGACGAGGCCATCACGGCCATTGCCGCGACGCCCGATGCCAAGACTCTGGTGACCGCGTCCGTCGACAGGCGACTGCGAGTCTGGGAGCGATCAGCTAAGGGTTACGAACTGTATAGCCAACTTCCGATTACTTCGTCCCCGACCAGTACGTTGCGGATCTCGGCCGATGGTCGCTACCTCGCCGTCCTCGGACGCTCGACCGATTGTGTCGAACTGTGGGACCTGCAACAGCTGAAGCGAGATCTCGCTTCTCTCGGGATTCGCTAGTCGCATGCGCATGCGGAATTGACAGAAGCCGCCGTGGTGCCGACGATTGAGCTTGGCAGTTATCTTTTGCTGCCACATTCTGCCTCGCAAGGATTTCGCGCGCATGCCGCTCCGGAATATTTCGGTCATCTTTCTCGCCATGCTGATATCCGTGGCCTGTTATCGCACTGCCAGCCGCAACCGCTACGTGGGAACCTTGGCTGAGGCCATGAACCTGGTGGTGGACAATTACGTGGACGATGTTGACGAGCGCAAGTTGTTCGAAGGGGCCATGGAAGGGATGATCGACGAACTCGATCCCTACTCGAAGTACACCACGCCGGATGAACTGCCCAAGTTTCAAGAAGCGATTGGTCAAGAGTTTCCGGGCATTGGGATTGTGGTGGAACTCGATGAAAAAGAAAAACGCCTGAAGATTCGCAGTCCTATTCCCAAGTTGCCGGCGTTCCAGGCGGGCCTGAAAGCGGGCGATATCATTCTCCAGATTGATGGCAAAGACACAGCCGGCAAGTCGCTCGAAGAATGCACCAAGGACATCCGTGGCGAAGAAGGCACCACCGTCAAGCTCGTTGTGAAACGCGGCACGTCCGAGGAAACCTTGGAATTTGAAGTTCAGCGCGCGAAGATTCCGATCGAGTCGGTAAAGGGAGATCGCCATGACGCCGCGGGCGAATGGATCTGGAACTTGCCCGGCCATCCGCGGTTGGGCTATATCCGCATCGTCAGTTTCGGCGAGCGGACGGTGGATGAGTTGAAAACGGCGCTCGAAACATTTGGCCCCGGTGCCAAGAGCATCGACGGGCTCATTCTTGACATGCGCGGCAATGCTGGCGGCCTGCTCACCTCGGCGGTCGGTGTTTGCGATGCCTTCCTCGATGAGGGCTTGATCGTCAGCACTCGCGGTCGCAACAAGGTGCAACTCGAGTCGCATTCGGCCAAACCAGATCTGGTAGTGCCCAAGAGTTTGCCGATTCTCGTGCTGGTGGATGGATTCTCGGCCAGTGCGAGCGAAATTGTTGCTGCCTGTCTGCAGGACAACGGGCGAGCAGTTGTCGCTGGGCAACGGTCTTGGGGCAAAGGGACCGTGCAAAAGGTTTACATGCTGGAGGGCAACAAGAGCGCGCTTCGTTTGACGTTTGCCAGTTACTGGCGTCCCAGCGGCAAAGACATTCACAAGCGGCGCGATGCGAAGGACACTGACGATTGGGGGGTCAGCCCCGACCAGGGTCTGGAAGTGATCATTGGCAAAGAACTGCAAGAGAAGCTCTACCGGCAGCGGAACGAGAGGGATATTTCAGCAGTGGAAGGTTCCGAGCCGACAGTTCCACCGGTCGAAGAAAAGCCCGCGACAAACAACTCCACGAAGCCAGAGCCGCCCCGCCCAGAGCCGGAGAAATCCACCGAGTTGCCACCGGTGCCCGAGCCGGAAGCGGAGCTGCCAAGCAAAGCGCCCGTGGATGATCCGCAGTTGCAGCGGGCGATTGAGTACTTCGAAAAGCTCTGGCAAAGCGAGCGCGAGAAAGCTTCGTCCTGAGACACGTTTCTCAAGTGGTCAGTCTTACTTCCACTCGACGGGCTGGGCAGCCGACCAAAGGTCTTCCAGGCGGTAATACTCGCGGGTCTTCTCGTCGAAGAGATGAACGACGACCGTGCCAAAGTCGAGCAGCACCCACGGGCTATCCTGGTAGCCTTCTTGTCCGAAGCGGCCGCAGCTCATTTCCTTTTGCAGCACGTCGTCGATGGCATCCGCCATGGCTCGCAATTGGCGTTGGCTGGAGCCGGTAGCCACCACAAAGTAGTCGAAAATCGGTGCCTGATCGCGCATATCGAGCACGACGACATTTTTGCCGGCATTGTCTTCAGCAGCACGTGCCGCCGCAGTCGCGAGCGAAAAACTGCGAGTCGGACTTGGACGCGATTCAACCTGGCTGACAGTGCTGGCCACGGCATCTCCCTGGAATTCTCGAAAACAAACAGCGGACTATTAGATTCTACTCATCCAAGAGCAAAAAACCATGACCTGGGTTCGGGCTGGCGGTGGAAGCTTCGCCGGCGAGAATCCGGCCTTAGCGGGCTCGCTGGACCCGATTGCCGCTGAGGCGACGGACTAGCCGCCGCATTTCCAGCACGCTCAAGGTGGATAGCACCCGTGGTACGGGCAAACCGCTTTGGACGATTACCTCGTCGATCAAGCATTCCTCGCTGCCGATGGCTTGCAGCACTGCCTGCTCCTGCGGGTTGAGTTGCAACTCCAGCGGATGGCGAATTTCGAGACCGTCCTCACGTTTGCTGGGCTGCGGCAACGGCCCCAATTCTTCGAGAACGTCATCCACATCTTGCACCAGCTTGGCGCCATCACGAATCAGTTGATGACAACCTCTCGCCATCCGATTGTCGACTCTTCCAGGGACTGCAAAAACCTCGCGGCCTTGCTCCATCGCATGCTTGGAAGTGATCAATGCTCCCGAGCGTTCCGCAGCTTCGACAACGATGGTGCCCAGGCTCAGCCCGGAGATGAGACGATTACGCTGCGGGAAAGCTCCACTCAGCGGTGGTGTCCGTGGCGGTGACTCGCTGATAACCGCACCTCGCTTGGCGACTTCTTCCGCCAAGTTGCCATGTTCAGGAGGATAGAGATTTCGGATGCCACTCCCCAGCACGGCGATCGTTCTTCCGCCGGCCGCGAGCGCGCCCTGATGGGCGGCGGCATCAATGCCGCGCGCGAGTCCACTTACAATCGTGTAGCCCGCTCGCGCGAGGCCCGCCGCGAGGCGTTCTGCCTGTTCTTTGCCGTACGTTGTGGCGTGCCGAGTGCCGACAATGGCAATCGCCATTTCATCGATGGCCAGCAGTTCACCGAGCATGAACAACACGCCCGGCGGATCGGGGATCTCGCGCAACCGCGCAGGATACGCGGCGTCAGAATCCAGGAGCACGCTGATGTTTTGCGATGCGCAATACGACAACTCTTCGCCGGCATCCACTTCGCGAATCGAATCCTGAATGGCCTGGCACAACTTCTGGCCAACGCCTTTGACCTCGCGCAACTCTTTGGTGGAGGCGGCCAAGGTTGCGGCGGCAGTGCTAAAGCGGGCCAAGAGGGCTTGGCGAGTGATGGGCCCCACGCCACTGACAAGAGCCAAACGGAGTGCAGCTAATCGCGCCGCATCAGACGGAGATTGATTCACAAGCAGGCTTTCGCATCAGATGTTCCCTTGGTTGCGACCGTCGCACCAAACATGGGATTTGCGAAATATGATGAAGCCTGCAGCGGCTGACCGCAAGAAATAAAAACGGCCGATCCAAAATCTCGCGCGACCTGCCTTCGCTTGAGTTCTAAATCGACCGCAAAAGAATCATTGCGGTCGAGGCGAGAAAAACAACCCTGGAAATTACTTGGCGCCGCCAGTTATCAACTGCAGCTTGACCTGACGACGGGTACAGTCGAGCGAAACATCCCGACTAATGCTTTTCTTCAGCCTTAAAGAAGTCCACCAAGAGGGCGAGCCGAACTAGCTCTGCCAGGGATCCAGCCCCCATCTTCTTCATGATGTTGGAGCGGCGAAGTTCGACGGTGCGCAGACCGATATCGAGATCCGAAGCGATGCGTTTGTTGGGCAGCCCCTCCAGCATCTTGCGCATGACCGCAATCTCGTCCTGAGTGAGGGTGGTCAGTTTGTTTTCGACGTCACTCTTTTGCTTGCGCAGGGCTTGCTGGGCTTGCTCAAGATTGAGTGCCTGCTGAATCGCCTCGATCAGCTCGGCTTCGCCGCAGGGCTTCTCTAGAAACGTCACGGCGCCTGCTTGCATCGCCCGCACGGCGGTGGGCACGTCAGCGAAGGCAGTGATCACAATCACCGGGAGCGTGCTCTTGGCTTCGCCCAATTTTTCGAGCAGTTGCAGCCCCGACATGCCCGGCATTCGCACGTCGGAGATGACGCAGCCGGTGTCTGCTGTCTTAAGCGCGCCAAGGAATGATTCCGCCGACGCGTAGCCCTTGGCGTTCATTCCGCGCATTTGCACGAGGGCTAACAGCGACTCGCGCACTCCGGAGTCGTCATCGATGATGTGGATTGTGCTGGTATCTGCCATTGTTGTGACGCCAAAGCGTTGAAAACAGTCTTGCGGTTAACCGTAAGGTTAGTTCACTTATCGGTCAAAACGCAAGGGAATGGGGAACTTCCTGAACCAAAATTTCAAGGGTTTTCTGACCCAAAGATGCCAATCCCATCAACTTAGGAGGACCTGACGCACAAGATCGGGGGAGATATCACCAACCAACTCCACATGCCCCATTTTGGTGGGTAGGACGAACCGCAATTTGCCGTGCTCCACTTTCTTGTCGCGTTGCATTGCCTGCAGCAGCAGTTCGGGATCGAGCCCGCTGACCTGCGTCGGCAGTTCCAGCTTCTGCAGCAGTTCCAGCTGGCGAAGCGTCAGTGCCTGATCAATTCGACCCAATCGCTCTGCTAGTTGCGAGGCCTGAACCATGCCAATTGCCACCGCTTCGCCATGCAAGAAGCGACCATACCCGCTGACCGTTTCAATCGCGTGGCAAAAGGTGTGGCCGTAGTTCAATACCGCTCGCAAGCCTGTCTCCTCGCGCTCGTCCTGTTCGACCACCTGGGCCTTTAGTTCGCAGCAACGGCCGACCACACGTTCCAGGACGATTTCGTCCCGGGCTAGCAACTGTGGAACGACGCTCTCCAGATATTCGAAAAACGGTGCATCCAAAATCATGCCGTACTTTACGACTTCGGCCAGTCCAGACAGGTACTCTCGTTTGGGAAGCGAGCGCAGAACAGCCAGATCGATAATCACCCCGGCTGGCTGCCAAAAGGAGCCGACCATGTTCTTGGCCGCAGGCAGGTTGATGCCCACTTTGCCGCCGACGCTACTATCGACCTGAGCCAGCAGCGTGGTTGGGACCTGAAAAAAGGCCAAACCGCGTGTGAAGGTCGCGGCGACAAAGCCTGCCAAATCGCCGACCACGCCACCGCCGACGGCAATCACCACGCTCTTGCGATCGGTTCGGCACGTCAGCAGGGCATTCCAGAGTTGCTCTGCTTGCGCGATGCACTTGGTCTCTTCACCCGCGGGGACTTCGAGAACATCGGTGCGATAGCCGCCGGCCTGCAGCGTGACGGCCAACGGCTCTGCGTAGCGGCCGCGCACGTTGGCATCGCAAATCAGCACGGCATGACGACCCGGGTGCCGAGTTTGGAAGAAGCTCGCGCTGGTAGTCAGCAGACCGCTACCTACTTCGATATCGTAGGCTCGGGGACCCAACTCGACGCGAACCAAGGTCATTTGCGCACGCGCTGCAGATCAGCGGCCGAAACAGTGATTTGGCGACAAAAGCCTGTGTGAACTCGGACATATTCCAAGCCCGCACAGGCCTGCGGTTCGGCATGCAACTTGGCTTCCAAAGTGACCTTTTCGGCTGGGGCCACCGCCACATCCGCAGGCCAAACTGTGTGCGTTTCCACGACCAGAGCTTCGCGGTAAGGATCGAACGTATCGGCCACGGGGGCGAACTCCTACTGCAAACGAGCCAACATGGGGGCTAACCGAGCCTGCCAATATAAAGCGTGCGGTTTTTTGCACAAGACGCGGGGACTAGCACAAGGCCAGCGACAACGACCGCCGGAACGAATTCGTCAGGGGCGAACTTTCGCCCAGAATCTTGAACGTCGAGACCATCAGCTCGCGACCCTTGTCGCGCGAGGCTCCCGGTCCAGCCTCAACCACCGCCAGACACTCATTGAGCCCTGCTTCGTACTGGCCGCTGGCGAGCAAGGCTTCCGCCAATTGAAGTCGCAGGGGTAGATCGTTGGCCGAAGCCTTCACTTGCTGCTGAAGCGTGCTCAAATCGCCACCAGAAACCCTGCCGCGGCGAAGCTGCAACTCGGCCTGGATTTTTTCCGCCTCTGGTTCGAGATAGCCGCGATCCTTCAGCTTGGCAATGGTTTTCTCGGCTTCATCGAACTTGTCTTGAGCCAACTGGGTTCGTGCCAGCCCCAGCGAGGCAACGAGCAAGTCGTCTTCTTTGTCGAGCGCCTTTTGATAGAGCGATTCGGCAATGGCCGGGTCCGTGCCTTCACAGGCTTCGGCTTGTTGTACGAGCAGATCAGACTCAGTCGGCAGTAACGATTCCATCCACTGACGCAGCTGCGGCTCGGTGAGCAAACCCACAAACGAATCAACGACCTGACCATTGCGCACCGCGTACACGGCAGGAATGCTCTCGACGCGAAAGGCCTGCGCCTGTTCGGGCAACTGATCGACGTCGGCCTTCACCATCGCGATCTGACCCGCGAACTCGCCGACCATTTTTTCGAGCATTGGGCCAAGCTTGCGGCACGGTCCGCACCAGGCAGCCCAGAAATCGAGGACGACCGGCACGCTCTTCGACTTTTCGAGCACATCGGTTTCGAATGTCGCAGCGGATGTTTCGACGACCCAGGGAGAGTTGCTCATGGTGTTTCACCGCAAAGAGGAATGATGGTCGTAGGCTACAGCGACAGCTTACATCTGTTCGACCACGCCGATACCCAGCAGGCGCAGCCCCAGGGCAATGGTGCGGGCCGTGAGATCGCACAGCAGGAGTCGACTGTTCTTCAGTTCCGCTGACTCGGCTTTCAGCACCGGGCAGTTTTCGAAGAAGGTCGAATAGCTCTTAGCGAGTTCAAACAAGTAAGTCGTGAGATAGTGCGGACGGAACTCGGCTTCGACGGTGGCCAGCGCTTCGGCAAAGCGGAGCAGTTGGATGCCGAGGGCGCGCTCCGCTGGATGCGAGAGCAGAATCTTGCCACCGGCCGCGAGGACTGCCGCCGGCGTTGTTTCAGCCTTGCGGAAAATGCTGCGAACCCGTGCGTAGGAATACTGCATGTAGGTGGCCGTATTGCCATTCATCGCCAGCATCTTGTCGTAGCTGAACGTGTAGTCGCTCTCGCGGTTCTGCGAAAGGTCCGCGTACTTGAGCGCACCAATTCCCACTGTTTCGGCAATGTTTTGCCGTTGCTCGGTGCTGAATTGTGGACCGGCTGGATTCGCGTCGTCGACTGACTTCACGACGTCGATTGCTCGTGAGACCGCTTCGTCGAGCAAGCCTTCGAGGCCCACCGTATCGCCACTGCGGGTCTTGTACGGTCGGCCGTCTTCGCCAAGCACCGTGCCGAATTTGACGTGCGCCAGCTGAATGTTTTCGCAGCCCCATTTGACGGCAGCCGCAAACAGCTTTTCGAAGTGATCGCTTTGGCGGTGGTCGACGACGTACAAGATTGCGTCGGGATTCCAGGTCTCGCGGCGATACTGGATCGTGGCCAGATCGGTCGTCGAGTAGAGAAACGCGCCGTCCTTCTTCCGGATGATCATCGGCGCTTCGAAGCCATCGAGAAAGACGCAAACGGCCCCTTGGCTGTCCTTGGCCAGGCCACGTTTTTCAAAATCTTCGACCACAGGCGCGAGGCGATCGTGATAGAAGCTCTCGCCCAGTTCGTGATCGAAGGTCACGTTGAGTCGTTTGTAAACGCGTTGGATTTCGTCGCGACAATGAGGCAGGAAGTCGTGCCACAGCTTGAGATTCTCGGCATCACCTTCGTGCAGCTTGGCTGTTTCAGCGAGGACACGTTGATCGATCTCGGCATGGTCCGCAGCGAGTTTGGCGAGTTGCGAATCGGAATCGACGGTGGCGATCTTCTTGCGAAGTGAGTCAATCTCGTCTTGCAACGCCTTCGCCTGGTTTTGAAACTGCGACAGCTGCTGAGCGGCCTTCTTCGCGGCCGCTTTATCGGCAGCGGTCGGTTGAGATTTCAGCGTTTCAATTTCCTGCAATCGCTGGGTGAGTCGTTGCTGAACTGTCGGCAACGCAGCCTGGCTTTCGCGATACTCCACTAACTTGCTGACGAGACGATAGAGCCGACTCAGTTCCGGCACGGGACGAGCTTGAAAGGCGGCCGCATCGGCAAAGTGCTTGTAGCCATAGATGATCATCCCGAACTGGGTGCCCCAGTCACCGAGGTGGTTGTCGCTGATGGTTTTGTGCCCGAGAAACTGCAATGTGCGATAGAGTGCATCGCCGATCACCGTCGAGCGAATGTGGCCGACGTGCATAGGCTTGGCGACATTGGGCGAAGAGTAGTCGATGACAAACGTGCGTGGCTTCTCTGTCGCGGTGATCCCCAGGCGTTCGTCGGTCGCGGCAGCTTGCAATTGAGTCGCCAGCCAATCGTCCCGCAGCTTCAAGTTGATGAAGCCGGGGCCGGCAACCTCGGGTGGCAAGCAGAGGTCGTCGAGCTTCGTTTCCGCAGCGATGTGCGTCGCAACGTCTCGCGGCGGCTTACTGAGTTGCTTCCCCAGCGACATCGCAAAGTTGGCCTGATAGTCGCCGAACTTCGCATCCTGCGCAACGCGGATCATCTCCAGCAGCGGCGCGGGATCGGCCACATGTGCTTGCAAAGCTGGGGCGAAGCGACTTTTCAGTAGGGCGAGGATATTCATCGGGCCGGTTGATCGGTGCTGGGAGACGATGCCATCGAAACGGGAAGGTTCAAGTGTGACGTGCGGGTGCTTCAACGGCAATGTCCGAAGCAGCAATGTTTGGTCAAGAAACCAAGGCGGGGTGTGCAGACTGGGTCGTCCTGCACACCCCGCAATAGTAAGTGATTGGTCTCGCGGTCCAGGTTCGCTGGCAGGCGGAGCGAATCACGATCTCGTGCTTACGAGAGACTAAGCACCAGGCTGTTCTTCCGAGACGGGCTTGGTTTCAACCTGCTTCTTCTCGGTCGCTTCTTCCGTGGCTTCGGCTTCAGCGGTCGCCGCTTCCTTCGCGGCTTCGGCTGCGTCTGCCCGTTCCTTGTCCTTCATCATCACGGCCTGATAGTTGGCTTCGTCTTGTGCGGTGGCTGCACCATAGACGCTGACCCAGTAGGTTTGGCCGCTAGCAGAGCGGGCATAGCCAAAGCCGGCATCCGTTGTACCGCTGACAATGGCGGCGTAGTGACCGCCGCTTCCCTGCCAGCCGGCGAAAGCATGGTCGATGGTGGCATAGTTCCAGCCAATGTTCTCACGAACGCCGCCGCGGAAGCCAAACCGGCGAGCACGTTCGACGTAGCCGCCGTTGGTGTCGTGGCTAAAGCTGCCCGTGGCTGCCATGTACTCGGCGTGGTTCTGAGCAGCCGCACAGAGGGCGGGGTTCAGTCGATGGTTTCGCAGGCCGATGCGGCCGCGAATGCCGTTACTCCGTTGGAGCATGGTGACCATCGTCGGATGCTGATGCAGGATCACAGGCTGTTTGGCCTGCTTCTTGGCAGCTTGAAGATTCTCCTCTTTCTTTCCGGCTGCGGTGGTCGGTGTGCTGGTCGTCGCAGAAACTGTCTTTGCCTTCGTTTGGCTCTGGGTGTCCTTACCACTCGCCCCGACGCTCTCTTGCGTCGCCTTGGCGTCTGCGGTCTTGTTCGGCACTGTGGTGTTTGCGGCTTGTTGAGCGGCAGCCACACTCGTGCTGACCAAAACCAATGCCCATGCCAATCGCTTCATCCTAGCCTCCGTGGGAAACAGTAGCGGTCACGTAGATCGCATAAGCTGCGATCTATGCACAAGTCACGTGACAGGTGCGGGGGCCATTAAGGGTGACCGGTCAAGCTGTCGCAACCGGGGGTAGGCTAAGATTTGTGGCTTCACCCCTCCATAGGTGGTACTCCGGCTGGAAACTTTTACACAGTAAAAACAAAAATAGGGGCATTGGACAGTTTGGGAGGAGTGCCCAAGCGGGTATGATTGCCGCTTATTTTTTGCGTTCCCTCTATTTGATTCACAAATTCCGACGACGTGCCAACCTGCTGATGCGCACTTAGTGAAAAAATAGAAAAATAATCGAAATCTATTTGACGGAACCTTCGAATGACATTGCCGCATCATGCGCCGTGGTGGCTTCTGCTGCAGGATTTTCCGTTGCTGTGCAATCGGTAGAGCCCGGCAATTCGTTGGCTTCCAGACCAAAACGGTTCCATTCTTCAGCAACAAATTGACCCATCGCCTGGCGAAAAACTGCCTGACTGAAACGCTCGGCTTGAGCGCGTACGAGGTCCGGATCGAATGCCATCTCTTGAAAACGACGTACGGCGTCGACGAGCGCGGCGGGTGTTTTCTCGTGAAAAAACGTCCCTGTTTGCCCTTCTACCACGGTTTCCAGCGCTCCACCGACTCCGAATGCTATCACCGGCGTGCCGCAAGCCATCGCTTCAATGGGAACGATGCCAAAGTCTTCCTCGGTAGGAAAGATAAATCCCTTCGCGCGACCATAGAGTCCCGGCAGTTGTTCGTCAGGCACGCGCCCCAGAAATTCGATGTTCCCCTTCGCTCGCGGCTTTTGCTTGGCGATTTCCTCGCCGGTCCCGGCCACTTTCAGCGGCAAGCCCAGCTCGTTGAAGGCATCTACGGCCAGATCGAGACGCTTATACGCCACCTGGCGACCCACAATCAGGTAATAATCGTCTCGTTCGCGGGACACGGGGAACTGGGCAACACTCACCGGGGCATGGATGACCGTGGAGTCTTTGTGGTAGTACTTCGCGATGCGGGCCTGCACAAATCGTGAGTTGGCGACGAAACGATCGACGGTTTGAGCGCCCCGATAGTCGATTCGCCGCAGCCAGCCGATCATCATTGGCAGTAGGCCTTTCACCAGCCAATTCAGCTTGCCGAACGGAGGATGGGCCAGATACCACTCGTAATCGCTCCAGTAATAGCGAACTGGCGTGTGGCAGTAGCAGATATGCAGGGTCTGCTCGCCAGTCTGAACGTACTTCGACTCGGCGCTGCAGGAAGAGATGACGATGTCGAAGTCCGACAGATCGAGGCCTCGAAAGACCCAGGCCCGAAAGACCGAGAAGAGCTGGTGCTTCTTCTTTGCGAGCGAGATCCGGTCCAGCCAGGTGGGCCGCACGTCGGCGTTCTTGAACTCGGGAAACTTCTCTGGCACGTAGTTGGCCGTGTAGATCGGCGCATCTGGATACATCTCGTGCAGTTCCAGCAGCACTTTCTCGGCACCGCCGGGCGAAACCAGCCAATCGTGGACTAAGGCGATGCGCGGTTTGGCCACCGAAGGGGTGACAGGAGGCGAATTGGGCATATTGATGGGTCGATTCATGATGTTTTAGCCAGCGGAGGTCAGGAGGTCCCAGGTTTTGCGGGCGGCGTCGTCCCAACTAAAAAGTTTGGCTCGTTCCCAGCCACGCTGGCGCAGTTGATCTCGCAGTGAGGCATCGTTGGCCAGTTGCTGCATTGCGGCGGCGATACTTTCGATCTGCAGCGGGTCCACCAGCAGGGCCGCATCGCCGGCCACTTCGGGTAGAGAGGTCGAATTGCTACAGATGACGGGCACGCCGCAAGCCATTGCTTCGAGGACTGGCAGACCGAAGCCCTCGTACAAAGAAGGGCAGGCGAAAAACTCGGCCCCGGCGTAAACGGCCGGCAGCAGATCATCGCCGACGTAGCCAGCTAGCACTACGTTCTGGGGAGCTTCGCTGAGGCCGATGTCGCCATAAACCTTGGCCTTCGTACCCACGAGCACCAGATGCAAATCGTCGGGGCGGTCTTTCATCGCCGCCCAACTCTGCAGCAGCCGGTGTAGATTCTTGCGCGGTTCGAGCGAGCAAACGCACAGGGCATAGCGCGCGGGAAGCTGCAATTGCTCCCGAGCCTGCGCGATGTTCTGTGCTGACTGCGGCTGGAACTGCGGACCAACACCGCAGGAAATGACTTCTACTTTCTCCTCCGGCACGCGGCAGTATTCGACAATCCGCTGCTTGGAGAACTGCGAAACCGTGATGATCCGCTGTACACGGCGGGCGAGTCGAGGAACCAGCCATTGATACCAGGCAGCAAACGCCCGGGTAAAACACTCCGCGCGATCGACGAAGGCGGTGTCGTGAATCGTGACGACTTGCTGCCTCACGGCCAACGGACCCGTCGTGCAAGGAGACCAAAGGAGCCCGCGCGTGAGCGTGGGCAGTCGGAACTGCTCCCACAAGTGACCGCTGGCTCCTTTGCCGCCCCGTTTGGGCTGGAACACGGGCACTGGTTCCCAGCGGGAGACGATCTCGCGAGCGTATCTCTGCACACCCGTTAAGCGCTGAGCCAAATAGCGACCGTTTACACAGGGAGTCATGGGGAAACTCCTTGCGCACGGTAAGAAACGGATGCCTCGGCGGTACGACGCTTTCGTTCCGCCAGCCAAAGGCGGCATCCCAACCAGACGATGACCACGAGCGGGGCCAAAATGCGCGGATGTGTCAAATAGACAAACCGCGGCATCTCCAGCAGGCTGAGGAAGGCAATCGGGAACAACAGGCAGCCAATGAGCGAACCCTCTAAGTAGCCACGATAGGCCCAGCCCAGCAACGCGCCAAAGACCGTCCACCAGATCAACGAGCCGATCACGCCAAAGTCACGAATGGGCTCGAAGAGCCCGCCGGGGCTGTTGTATTCCACGTTGGCATACTGCTTTAGCATTTCGGTGTGGGCGGCGGGGCCATTCACGCCCGTCAACGATTCATACGACAGCGGCGATTTCTCGATTGGCGGAAACTCCCACAGAGCATCGAACGTGGCCAGCGGCAGCGGCCGTTGACCTTCTCGCTCCCAACCCAAGGCGCCGTTGTTTTGGCTGGTGCTGTAATAGCCACCGATCCGCCACAGGGTGAAGTCGGTATAGGAGGTGAATTCGTTCCGATAGTGCCGCCAACTGCGAAAGTACTCGAACACGCCGAACATGGTCACGACGCCGATTAGGCCAACCACGGGAGCCACTCGAAAGGCGTTCTTTAGCGCGGGTGACAGCGGGCGAGCCAGCCAGTAGAGCCGCAGCACCAAAACCGCCGCTGGCACGACGACTTCGATCATGGCCAATCGTTCGTGAAAAAGGAGGGCGCGCATCGCCGACAAACCCACAATCACCGCCATGTACTTGCGGACGTACGCCACGCCCCGATGATTCAACCACAGACCCAGCAGCACGCAAATGATGCCGAACTGGGTCGCGGTGGTAACGCCGGGTATGAAGACGACCACCTCGCCAGCCAGTTCTCGTGAAACATCCTGCGGCGGCGCCAGCAGGTTTTCGAGAATCACTCCCAACGAAAGCCCATTCTGCAGGCCGCGCAGCAGTAATAACGAGTAGGCCCCGACGGTCATGTAGAAGGTGGCCAAGAACCACCACTCCACGTCCTTAGCAATCGCGTCGCCAGATTGGCCCGGTTTCTTTTGCCATTGGGAACCGATGCGCCGGCCAATCTCCAGTGCCAACCAAGCCGACAGAGCAATCCACCAATGCTCGGTCTTCAGGTACTTCGGCGTCTCGTACAGCGAGTAAGCCTTGTCCGAGAGGATCTGTGCCAGCGCGAAGGTTCCGATCGTCCCCATGCCAAAAACCCACGACGGGTTCAGCCACCAGAGGCGGCCGAGCGGAGTTCGATGGGGAACAGCTGTAGACATGACGCAGAACTCGGGCAAACAGGGAACGAAGCCAACACAGCGCGGAATGTTCCTCCGCTTGCCGGCAACTCCGATCAATGGTGAGAGACCAGTGATCTTTTGGGAAGGGCTAAAAAGTGAAGTGGCTGAGTGTCAGTCAGCCACTTTCCAGTTTAGTCAGGTCGCAAAATCTGCCGAGAGGCGGCAATGCCGCTGAATGGCAATCTCACCTAGAAAGCACCTTCGCGGAGCAATACAACCCGCACGGTGCTCACCAGAATGTGCAGGTCCAGCCACAGCGACCAGTTTCGTACGTAATAAGCGTCATATTCGATACGCTGTTCGTAGGTCGTCTTGTTTCGACCAGAGATCTGCCACAAGCCCGTGAGGCCTGGCGTCACCGCCACGTATTGCTCGTAGCAGTCGCCATACTTCTCGATCTCGGCCTGTACGATCGGGCGGGGCCCAACCAGGCTCATCTCGCCCACAAAGATGTTCCACAACTGTGGCAACTCGTCGAGGCTGGTCTTGCGAATGATGTGGCCAATCCAGGTGATGCGAGGATCTTTCTTCAGCTTGTGATCGGCTTCCCATTCGGCTCGCATGGCTGGATCTTTGGCCAGAATGTCTTTCAAAACCTGATCGGCATTCGGCACCATGCTGCGGAACTTCCAAGCGCGAAAGCGGCGGCCGTGACGACCGATTCGTTCCTGCGAGTAGAAGATCGGTCCCGGCGAACTCAGCCGAACCGCAGCGGCAATGAAGATCAGCAGCGGCGAAGCCAGCAAAGCACCGAAGCCGACGATCAGCACGTCGCAAACTCGCTTGGTGAAGAGCGCCAGGGGCGAAAGCAGGCCGACTTGCATCGCCAGGGCAGGTTGCCCGGCAACTTCGCCAGCGGTGGCCCACAGGTGAGGCATACCGTGCGCTTCGGGCATCACAATCCAATGACGAATGCCCATACCACCGCGAGAAATCATGCGGCGTGTGTCGTCGTCAAAGTGGGGCGACATGGCGAGCACCGCCGTATCGACACCATGCTGCTTGGCGATCTCACACACATCGTCGAACTGCCCGAGGTAGCCCTCGACTTCGTCGGCACTTGAGCGAGACATCACGTCTTCGACAATCCCAACCGGACGCAAACCCATCGCCGGAAAGCGCTGTAGCAATCGATAGGCAACGAGTCCACGACGGCTGCCGCCCACGACAATCACCTTGCGTCCCCACCACTTCGTGCGACCAGCGGTCAGGCGCACAATGGCTCGGGTCAGCGGAGCAACCAGGGCGAAGACCAACACTGCTAAGGTTAAGCAGGCACACTTGCCCACCGACAAGTCTGGCATGGCAAACAAGATGGTTCCCAGTAAGCAGACGGTGGCCAGGCTCGTGAGCCAAACCGCGCGCAGCTCTGCTGCCGGGCGAAGCTGCAAGGCGCGATACAGGCCCTGCGATTGCAGGGCGAGTAACATGGCGGCCGAGTAGCCGCCGGCCATCCGCAGAGAGTCGACGTTCGGCACGCCCCAGGCATTTCGCCACCAGGCAACCAACAAGGCAGATACTGCCAAGCCGGAGCCAATCGCGACCATGTCGGCGACTAGCAACAGGGCCGTCATCGGCCAGCCATTGCGAGTTCCGTAAGCCGGCAGCGGGCGTGATGGCTGCGCGCCACGTTCCAAGTCGAAATGTTCGGTCACCGCAATCGCGGGACGAGCGCGCGAAGTTCGCGCGGTAGCAGATACGGGGGTGCTTAAGTCTTCTGGTGTCATATGCAAGGCGAGCGGGGCACTTCCATCATCTGCCGGAGATGAAAGAACCAAAAATTCCGCTTACCAATCCTGGGGGGTGCCAAGTCCTGTCATTCATTTCCGCAGCTGTGAAACCCAGGGGGAGAGGGTGTTCACCACACAACTGCAGGAGCGAGGCAGGACTTTGGCTGGGGGGTTTAGGTAGGAAAAATCCGTACAGTTAACCTGGGAGAGTTTCAGAGTAGTTTGACGATCAAACGATGTAAAGTGGCACATCAATGCCAGACCTACTACATTGCCGCAAATTCATTAAAGTTCGGGTCCCGCTCAAATCAGGCTAGACACCAGCCGCCCTAACGAGCGAAAATCCAAGCCCCTTCACCACTTCCGCCAACTCGACGCCTTCCATGAGCCGTGACGACTTCGATCTCGACAGCCTCGCCAAGTACCTTCACCTGATGCCCGCGCAAGTCCAGCGGATGGCAGAACGTGGCACGGTCCCCGGAAGGCGGATCGGGGGGGAATGGCGGTTCTCCTTAGCGGAGATCCATCACTGGTTGGAGGATCGCATCGGAGCCGCCGATGCCGAGGATCTCGAGCAGGTCGAGGGAGTTCTCAACCGCCAAGCTCAGGAAATTCAGTCTTCGGTCCGAATTGCGGAAATGTTGGCCCCGGCAGGGATTGCTCTCCCCCTCGAAGCCCGCACCAAGGCTTCGGTCATCAGCGATATGTGTGAACTGGCCGCTAGCACCGGTTTTCTCTGGGATCCCGAGAAAATGGCGGAAGCGGTCAGAGCCCGCGAAAATCTGCATCCCACCGCCCTTGAGTCCGGCGTTGCTCTGCTGCACCCCCGTCGCCCCTTACCGCACATATTGGCCCAGCCATTTATTGCCTTGGGGCGTACCGGTCGGGGCATTCCCTTCGGGGCTGAAAATGGCCAGCTAACTGACCTTTTCTTCCTGATCTGTTCCGTCGATGATGCCGGCCACTTGCGAACCCTCGCTCGGCTCAGCCGGTTGCTTGGCTCGCCCGGTTTTTTGGAAGCCCTGCGTTTTTCCGATACGCCCAGCGATTTGCTGGCCGAAGTCAGTCGCCTGGAACTGCTGCTGCCCGACCTGTAATGCCTACCTGAGCCGGAAGCGTCAGCGCCCGGAGATTGCTGGCCGGTAGCGCAATACCCTCCGGGCGCTGACGCTTCCGGCTCAGGTTTGAAGAACATGCTCATCGTCACCATTGGCCAGCACCTTGCGCCGGAACTCGTCGCCTGCGAACGGGCCCTGCGCCAGTTCGCGGTCATCTATGCGTTCGAACAGACCGCCGATGTCCTCGCTGCTTGGCAAGTTGCCAGCGACCAACCGCTGCCCCGCTCGCACGAACCCGCCGCCATCGTCTGGCTGCAATCTCGCTCGGGAGAATTCTCCCAACCCGAAGTCGAAGCCCTGCGTGAAGCGATTCCTCAGGCCAAACTCTTCGCCATCACTGGCGTCTTCAGCGAAGGCGAGAAGCGCAGCGGCAAGCCCTTGGCCGGCGTCACTCTGATTCCCTGGCATCACGAACCTCGCAAACTGCGAACCCTGATAACTAGCACCCAATTAGCCACTCACCCGAACCGAAGCGACTGGCTGGCAATCCATGCCGCCAACTTCACCGACTATCAAGGTCTCGCGGGACTCTGCCAGTCGCTAGGCTATCGAACCATCTGGCAACCCGACCACTTGCCGAGACTCTCCAGCGAGCCAGCGGTTCGCCTCTTCACCGATTGGCCCGCCTGGCAGAACTGGCAACCAGCCTCCAAGCAGTCTCCGGCTCCGCAACCGGCCGCCGAGATCCTGCTCGTGGCCCATCCTCGCCCCAGCGATTTTGCCCGGGCCCGCGAACTGGACATTTCCCTCGTTCTCGCCCAGCCCTTCGACGTAGCCGACCTTCAGCACTCCCTGGCCGCAGTTCTTGCTCCGGTAAGCCCCGCCAGCATCCGCCTCGCCGCATAGCGTTCTGATAACCACTTCCGCACTTTGCAGCCGATCGCGAAGGGCCCGTGATCTTCCCTAAAGCGATCGTCCAAGAAGTTATCACCGAGCGACATTCTTACGTTCGTCTGATAACTTTTTGACGAGTTTTTTCGCGATTCCTTTTTGTCTCAAGCTCAATCCTGCTCAGCGGTTAGGGGGCAGAAAATCGGTTATTTGCCGTTTTCCTGATAACCGTTTGATAACTTCTTTTCGCTCACTAATCTTGCCCAGTTTGCCACGCAGCGAATTGCCGACAGTAGTCGCGAAGGGCAGGAATTATTCCGCAATAAGAAGTCACTTATTGATCCACTGATAACCTTCTAATCACTGTTTTTGCTAATAAGGATCAGTCACTGTCGATGAATAGATGGTTGTCTACCTGATCCATGGACAATTAACTGCCACCAGATTTCCAAAGAACTTCCATTGCCAATTGTACAGACGTTCGTGACTAGTCTGGTCACAGAAAATTACGACTTTCAACCGCGGCGCAGGCAGTAGCGTGGGTCGACATCGTGCTTGGACGCGGGGCAGTTCCGAAAGGCTTCCCGCGACGAGCCCCACCGTGAGGGCTACTTTTCAGGCAGGCGATCGGCGGGCTGGGGAACATCGCTTGTCAGTGACTTCAGGAACTCGACCAGGTCGCGAGTTTCGCCTTCGGTCAGACGCAGGGGGTGAATGCCCGGGTTGGAGATGTCGCCGCCGCGCGAGAAAAAGTCGAGCGTCCCTTCGAGGGTCTCGAATCGACCATCGTGCATATAGGGAGTGGTGATTTCGACATTGCGGAGCGTCGGAGTCTTGAACGCGTAACGATCCTCCTCGCGCTTGGTCACTGGATAGCGGCCGAGGTCGTCTGCTTCCTTACGCACCGTGAAGGTGGTCGGCACTTGCTGACGCAGCCCAATATCGTGGAACTTCTCGTCGGTGAAGTTGGGCCCGCTGTGGCATCGGCTGCAATCGAGTTGCGAACTGAAGAACAACTGGCTGCCGCGCTTGGCCGCTGCCGACAGCGGCTCTCGTTCCACCGCCTGCTGAATGGCGGCATAGTAATTCGGATCGAAGTCTTTCGTTCCTCGCAAAGTTTCCAGCCGCTCGAGCTCCACGTGATAGTCCCAGCGGGAGGGCCCGGTGACGATGGTGCGCTCGAAGGAGGCAATCGCCTGACAGATCGCGGCGAAGTCCAGCCGTCCGAAGATCGCGGCGAACTGCAGCCGATAACCTTCGACCTCGCTGATTTGCCGCACGCATTCTGCCTGCGTCGTATCCATTTCATCGGGGTGCTCGACGGTAAAGCGAATCTGCTCTTCAAGCGATTTCGCCCGACCGTCCCAGAACTGCTCGCCCCCGAGCAGGCGATTGAACCCGGCGGCCGTTTCGCGCAACCGCGGGTGAACCAAGGGATCGCTGGCGAACCGCTTCAGTGGTTGATGGCAGGTGATACAGGCCTGATGCTGGTTTTTCGACAGCCTGGGGTCGAAATACAACTGCCGACCGAGTTCGATCTTGGCCCGCGTCAGCGGATTGTCGGCGGGCAGGGAGAATTCGGCCGCACGAAGCCCCAGCGGTAGTGCCACTTCCAAAGGCTGGTGATTCGCTGGCTCAGCAAGCCACCGCTGAATCTCCGGAATGGTCAGCGGCCCGGTGCCGGGAATTCCCGCGGTCAGCGAAGGCGATCCCAACACAAGCTTTTTGCCAACCATTTGATCGGCCGCGAGGTTTGCGGCCAATGGTGAACTTGCTGGAGGCGTGCAGCCAAAAGTGGCGACGCTCAGTACTATGAGAGCGAGCAGGATCCCCGGTAAACGACAACCATGCGCGAGATCGAGCCAGCGGATCATGCCTAGTTACTCGGCGGAGCGGCCAAGTCAAAGTCAAAGCTGTTGCTGCCCGATTTCACCGACGCCGTGAAGGGTGTGGTGGCAGCCGTCGTGAACTTTTTGTCGACGAGCGACTCGCGTCCCATGTAGGTCTTGAGAACCGTGAACACCACCTTGTACTCGCCGGCTAACGCTCCGTCGTTGGGATCGAAGGTCGTCAGGCGATAAGTACCGTCAGGCTGGATGTCGCCCGAAGCAGCTTTGAAGGTTCCTTCCGCAGCGTTGGGATCGTGAACGGGCTCAAAGCGAATGACGGCGATTTCGGCAGCAGGCCGCTGACCGCCGGCAAAGCTGATTTTTCCCCGCACGGGATTAACCCCCTTCGGATTACAACCGGTGACCGCCACCACAACCATCATCAACAACAACAGCGAGAACGTGCGCACAGAATTTCTACCTCGACTGGAAAGGGAACCGCAACTACGACCAAACCGAGTAAGTTCAGAATCGAGTTAGTTCAGAATGCTGCCGGGAATGGTATCGCCGTCGCCGCTACTGATGAGCCGATCCCAAACGGCCTCGGGATTGGTGCACGCGCCGTGCTCGCCCGTTGTTTGAACCGTTTCTGAGATAAAATGTACGCTGCCATCGGCGATCAAAATGACGGTGCCACCGGGATGTGTGCTGCGCACCGTGGCTTGCTGGCTGGCATTGCAAGTTTGCCAACAGCCCATTCTCTGGGTGTTGAGGAACGAGGCGCCGGGAGTCGTGTAGAGGATATCGCAGCCTTCGATATCGTCCGATCGTTCGTTCGGCGCATTCGGACCGTTGGCATCGCCGCCGCAGCCATGTTTGAACAGTGCCGACGAACCTGCAGTTCCCATGGCCCAGACGCCACGACGATCCTGGTCGGTGACGCCGGAGCGAACTTCGCCAGCCATCATCGCATTGCTCAAGCCGTCGGTGATCTCGGAAAACTTCAAGCTGACATTCACACCCATCACGCCACGTCGTCGATCGTCGTTGAAGCCGTTGTCTTGAATGAAAAAGGCGTGGCCGTTCGCCGCATAATTGCCGCGCTGCCAATTGTCACCTTCGGTGGTGGTCAGCCCTTTGAACTTCGTCCGGGTAAAGCCGTCGGAAGGGCACAGCAGTGCCTGCACCTTGGTGCCGCGAGCATTCCGGTTCAATGGATCGGAGATCGGCACATTGAAATTGAAAGACTCGTACAGCGGCTGCTGTTCCATGAAGGGGAGGGTCATGATGATCCAGTTCGCGCGAAAATTGTCGCTCGTACGGGCATCGTCGCCGTTCCAGAACTGCAGCGCGGGCGGCAAGATCTTGTGGACGTCGTGATAGTTATGAAGAGCCAGGCCCAGTTGCTTGAAATGGTTTTTGCACTGCGTGCGGCGAGCAGCTTCGCGCGCGGCCTGTACGGCGGGAAGCAGCAAGGCGACCAGGACGCCGATGATGGCAATCACAACGAGAAGTTCAACGAGCGTGAAGCCCGCGCGGCGGTGGTGCTTAAACATGGGAGAGGCTGCAGGTGGAGAGGCGGTTCCAATTCAGAGGGTGGACATTCCCCCCGTATCGACCGGAGTTTAGTTGGACTGCAGGCAGATGTTAACAAAAACTAATTGGAATGCAACTTTTGGGCAACTTGTACGTTTTGCAGCGAGATGCGATTGCCACTTATCGCTTACCACCCGCCAAGCGTGTTGCCTGGGGAAGCGTTCGCAAGCGGGCCATCTGCCAAATGCCCACGGCGGGGCCAATCGCCAAGACTGCAGTGGCGAGGGGCCAACCCAACCAGCCTTGCAGCAGTGGCAAGGCCGCGATGGTGATGGTGGTGAGCAAGAAGCCGGTGCAGGTCTGAATCGCCAGAGCCGTGCCGACATATTGCTGGTCGCACAGCTCCGAAACGGCAGCGCTGAATTGGGCACTATCGGCAATGACGCTCAGTCCCCAAATCAGGCACACGATGGTGAGCAGAACAGGCCAATCGAACAGACTGCCGGCGACGAGGGCACACGTACCGGAGATCAACAGGCTGAGAATCGTTGTGAGGCAACGGCCGCGTCGGTCGGCAAAGCGGCCGGCGGCGATGCAACCGAGTCCACCGATGGCCACCGTCGCAAAGCTGGCCAGGTAAGCAGAATCCAGCGGCAACTCTGCCTTTTTGAAAGCATCGCGCAGCAACTGCGGAGCCCAGGTCCACATGGCATACAGTTCGAACATGTGCCCGAGGTAGCCGAAGTTTGCGCGGCGAATCGGTTCGTCGCGCCACATCTTCACAAAGTATGACCAGTCGAACGTCGCTGCTTTCGGTAGCCAGGGACCGGTCTGCAAACACACGATTGCGAGGAGCGAAGACAAGAGCGAACAAGCACTTGCCGCCAACAGCAGCAACCGCCAGGTCTCGGGGAGTGGACCGGCCGAAGTGGGCCAGGCAATCGCAGCCCAGTGATCGAGCGACAGCGTGCGGAGCAAATGAGGCAGCCCCGAGCCGATCGTCAGTGCCCCAACCATGATGCCAATCGCCAGCCCGCGACCTTGGCGAAACCAAGAGGCCATCAGCTTCATGCCGACCGGATAAACGCCGGCGAGCATCGCCCCGGTCGCAGCGCGCAGTAAGAGGACAATCAGAAAGCCCGTCGTGGTTTGGGCAAACCCGTTGGCAATCGCCAGTGGAATCGCCGCACTAAGCAGCGCACCACCCAAGGCCGATAGCGCCAGCAAGCGCGGCGCGGGCCAGCGATCGGCCAGATTCCAAACGGCGCTCGCGAGCGCTCCGGCGGCAAAGCCAATCTGCACGCTGATCGTCAGCCAGGCTTGTTCCAGCGGCGAGAGATCCCAGGCATTCTTCAAAGCGGGCGCGACCGCACTGACCGAGAACCACAGCGTCATTGCGAGCAGGTTGCAGAGCGAAAGGCAAGTGAGCTGAAACCAACGGCCAGGATGTTCGCTTGGAGGTTTGTCCATGAGATGAAGAATAGCAACTTATGGCTTGCGCCACGGCATCAGCGTGTCTTTGGTCGACTTGATGAGCGAACTGCCGAGTCCCGGGCGATTCTCTTGGCGCACGCCGCCCAGTTGGGCAAGTTCGGGGAAGAGTTCTTGCAACCGTTCGTTCAGCTGCGGGAAGACTTGCCGTTGCACGACGGGCTGATCGACGGGACCGGTCACGTCAAACAGCAGAAACTGCCGGCTGGCTTCACCAATCAATGGCCGGAAGATGGGGATCTGTAGTTCGTCGCGACCGACCTGCGTGTAGAGCTGCATGTTGATCTCGCGACCCGACGTTAGCCGGCCGCGTCCCTTGAGCGTGATCGCATCTCCGGCGAGTTCGATCCGATCCAATTCGAGATCGTCCCCTTCAATGCGGAAGTCGATATCGCTCTGCGTGAATGCTGTTCGATCGGGCCGTTGAATGGCCGACAGCTTGAGCATCGAGAGAATCGCGGGTAGCTCGTAGATATCGGCATCGCGGAGGCGCACTTGCCCTTGCCCGCGATAAGTATGCACGCCTTCGCCCGTGCCGGAGAGAGCGACGACTGCGAAGACCTTGCCGCCGAGTCGTTGTTGGCGCGGGGCCATCTCGCGAACGATGGTCGCCAGATCACCCTGTTCCAACCAGGCCTGCAGTTGAAACGGCAACTCTTGTCCAAATCGCATCTGGCCATCCAAGGCGATGGCGCCGCCAAAGACGTTAGCCGTTAGTTGCCGCGGAATGCGATCGGGCAAGTCGCGCTCGGCCCACGCGCCAAAGCGAAGCTGTTCGGCATCGAAAACCAGCGGGCCGCGAATCTGCGTCAATTGCACATCGCGAACCACGGCGGAGTCGATCTGCAACTCACCGCGATTTTCGAACGAAGCTGCCTGATTACGACCGCGCAGCCTGACCGCGCCATGGATGTGCTCGATAGGCACACCGGCCGTGAGACTACCGTTTTCGATATCAAAATTGAGATCCCAATCGATCTGCGGCGACTGTTCCACATTGGCGGGCACCGTAATGCCGAGCGCGCCTTGCATATTGAGCGGACCCACAATGGCCAGTTTCGAGAGCGACGCGGCAAAGCCCGGCGGCAAGGCCGCGAGCAGTTCGTGATCGACTTGCATCCGGTCGGCTGTTACTCGCGATAGTTCCACGCGGCAAGCTCCGTCGGACAACAACTGCGTTTGACCTTCGGTCGTCAATGTCAGCCGGCCATGCGTGGCCGTGATGTTCTGCAGCGAGGTCTGACCGTCGCGATAATGAAAGCTGCCGGTGAGATTATCGAGACCGTAACGGAACCAGGTCGGCTCGATGGAGATGGTTCGACCTTCGACATTGCGATTCGGGGCCCACTTTTCCGCATCGACGGCAACCGACGTGTGATGGGTCGAGGGATTGTATTTCACCTGCACTTGTAAATGATCGATATTGCCGCGGGGCCGCATGTTGACCCACAGACGTTGCATCGCTGGCGATAGTGCGCGACGGAGTTCGTCTTCGAGCGGAATGTCGCTGGCGGTGAAGTTCAGTTCAAGTTGGTTGCCATCGGCCGCGCTGCTCTGCCACTTGCCATGACCAACGATGTATCCGCTGTCGTTACGGCCGCTGAGGTTCGTGAAGACCCAATTGTCATCGGTCATCCGCAGCGAACCATTCACCCGATCGATGGGATACGAGAACGCTTCGTGCTGAATGGTCAGGTCGTGCAAAGTGACATCGAGTGTGCGGTGTAGCGGCGCGCCAGCATGCGCGCGTTCGACTTTCGCCAGAAACGAGATCGCGCCGCGAGGTTGAAACTTGCGCACAATCAGTTGCGAACTGGGCGTGAACGCATTGATGAGGCGATCATCAATCGCCAGCGGGCCACCTTGCGAATGCAGTTGCAACCAACCGCTGAAGTCTTCCCCCGGATGATCGATTTCTGCGCGGCAGGCGATGATCTTGCCACCGCCAACCATTTCCAGACGAACCTTCAGGTGATCGTCCTTCAGCTCCACGGTGCCGCTGGCATCGGTCATGCGATAGGGAAACTTTTCATACTGCAACGAAAGATTGTGACACTTCACCGTCACTTCTGGCGTCCAGCGGTGGCCATCGGAGGTCAGCCGCGTGCTGATATCGACGATGCCACGCGGCGCGAAGCTGTTCCACACATTCTGCATCGTTTCTGGCAGTTCGTTGACGGTGAGCCGGTCCAAGTTGACGCGTTCCGCGACGAGATCAATCTGGCAGGGACTGCTGAGCGAGTAGCCGTGCAATTCTGCATTCAGCTGAATGGTGGCTGGCCCGCAACGGCCCGTCAGATCGTTGATCCACACACCCTTGGGATCAAGGCGAATCGTGGCTTGCACATCGGTGAGTGGATCGGGCAAGCGAGCATCGTCAATACGCCCTTCGGCGATCTTGCCGTGAGCAACAAAGTCGATGCTGGCACCATGTTCCTTGCGAGCTTGCGTCGTCGGACAGCTGACATGAAAGCCAAACTGCGTGCGACCGCGCACCGACGACAGCGGAGCCAGCAGCTCGCCAGCTTCGCGCGGTAAGGCGGCTCGCAAGCGAGGACTGAACTCGAGTCCCTCGACGGCTCCGCGCAAATCCCAACTGCCGGCGAAAGGCTGAATGGTCCCTTCGATCTCGACTCGTTCGAAGTGGTCACCCGCAATCGAACCCTGCACCCGCAGCGAAGATGATGCTGGTGAAGGACTTTCTGGCGCTGTCAGCGGCGCGCTCGGTGCGGCCAGCGGTGCCGTGCTGGTGTCGGCAGACCCGATGGTCAGCTCGATGTTGCGCAGCGTAAGCGGGTTGGTGTTGCCTTGTGAAGGATCAATGACTTCGACGGTACCGTCCGCAATCGTCGCGTGCGGAGCTTGGCCACCGACAGAGGGAAGGGGAAGCAAGTGGCTGACGTTCCACACACCGCTCGGTTTTCGTTCAGCACGCAGTTTCACGCGGCGAACATCGATCCGGCTGATGTGGGGAATCTTCGTTAGCAACTCTGGCAGGCTGGTATCGCAGTGAATGATCGCTTCTTCGATCTGCGCAATCACGGGCGCGGTCGAGCCACCGGCTTCTCGAATCGTGATGCCGCGAATCTCAATGCCGCGAGACTCCAGTCGCCGAGCCGAGCGCACACTCACCTGCAATCCGCTGTAGTGATCGCGCAGGCGTTGCTCGAAGCGATCTCGAATTTCGCGATCGAGTTTGTTCACGCCGTAATACCGCACGGCAACGAGAACTGCAAACACGAGCGACACCACCAGCACGACGCGCACGGTCTGCTGCCGCAAGGCAGAGCCCCAAGTGCTCGTCGAGATGTTCGGTGCCGAGGCCATGCGTGTGCGTTAGTTGAGGGGAGTCTTGCTATGAACAGGACGGGGGCAGCAACGATTCATGAGCCAGGCAACAGCGACGGCGGCGAGGATTAGCAGCGGAATCATCGCTGGCTGGCGATAGCGAATTGAACTGACAAAGATTACATGCAGCGAAGTAAAATAGATGGCAGGCAGTACGAGTAACCACACGGGCCAACCGAGCGAACGAGTTCGCCAGAGGCCGAGGCCCACCAGCACCATCGCCGGCGCATAGCTGAGCATCAGCACGAGCCGCAGCGTGTTGCTGCGAAACTCCGTCGCGTTGGGCCAGGGACTCCAGATGCGGACGAACTTGATCCAGGCGAGTTGCAGCACTCGCGCAGGATTATTCTTCGCCCACTGAATGCTCGCTTGCTTCATTCGCTCGTCGAGTCGATCTTCGAACAATTGACCGGCAGTCGGTGGATGGGCAGCATCGAACTCCCGCTGCAGTTTTTCGTACTCAGCGACGAAGCTCATCTCGCTAGCGCCGTTGGCTGTGGGGCTTAGGCCGTCGTACAAACTGGCACCTACTTGCAACGAAGTGGGCACGAAGCGACCAGCCACGCTAAACGTGTAATACCACCAGGGAGCCATCGCCGCCGAGAGGCCCGCGAGCATCAACAGGCCGATTTGCAATTGCTTGAGTCGCTCGCTGGCCACGATCAGACCGATGCCAACCGCGAAGGGTGTGAACAAGAGCCAACTTGGTCGCATGAGCGTGGCAAGTCCGGCGGCGACTCCCGCGACGAGTGACCACGACACGAAGTTTCGTTTTGTGGAAGCTCGCCAGGCGGCAATCCAGGCGAGCAGTTGGACGATCATCAGCGGCGTGAACGGAGCTTCGCTCAGCACAAACACGCTCTGCGCAATTGCTTCTGGATAAATCGCAATCGCCAGTGCCGTGAGCAGCGCCGTTCTTTCATCGAACAGGCGCCAGGCGAGCATCGCTGCGAGCAAGGCCGTGAGCGTGCCCAGCAGCGCCGAAAGTACGCGCCCGCTCATCACCGGCACATCGGCACCGCCAACGACAAACAGGCCGCTGAGCAGCAAGGGATAGCCGGGTGTGCGAAACACGCGGTACTGCTGCGGACCGTAAGCGTACGGTTCTCCGGCAGCAATCTTTTGCGCGAGTTGCCAATAGCTTTCGCTATCGGGAAAGCCAAACCGCTGGCCAGCGGGTACTCGGCTTTGCCACCACACCGCAGCCCCTAGTCGCACCACGAGCGCTACAGCCAAGATGGCTGCGAGTGCCCAACGAGTACGAGCGACAGAGAGCATGCAAGAGCCTAATGAATACCGCAGGGGATGGGGCAGGCGCTGACACAAGGAGTACGCGCGGGAATCGTAGAAGAAATGAGATATTGCCACAAGGCAAGTCAACAGGCGGCTTTAGCTCTTGCCAGCAGTGGCGCAGCTTCGCTATCGAAGGATCGGTGCTGTCGCTCCAAAACTCGTCTGGTTCGGTTTTTGGCCCGCTGCTATAAGTCGCGACCAGTGTTGTTCTCGGCCGCGCTTCCTGGGCGGTCGTAGGCACTTCGCGTCACCGCACATTGCGCAGGAAAACATCCTTGAGCTTCGATTCTGCAATCAACCGACGTCGGCTCTGCTGCGCAGCCCTGCTGTGCTGCGGCGGTCTGCTCACGGGCTGTGAATCCGGCCAGGTGCCCGAACTGCGCAGCTGGAATCCGTGGGTCACCAAGGACTGGAAGGCCGACGAGGCCTATGCGCCGACGTATCACCGCAAAGTGAAGGACCTCGCCGATCTGCGCGACCGCGCCCCATCGTTGCCTCCCGAAGAGCAGCAACGCTACAGCGCCGAACTCGCCGTGCAGTTGCAAAAAGAAGAAGCCGTCGTAATGCGCACGGCGCTCGTACAGACACTCGCCGCACTTCCGACCGAACAGGCTCGCGCTGCGGTGCAAATGGCTGCCAACGACAGCGACCCTTACGTTCGTCGCCAGGCCTGTGTCGCATTGGGAAAGAACCCCGATGCCAAATCACTGGAAATCCTCGGTCAAACCTTAGCGAACGACAACGATCCCGATGTGCGGCTAGTGGCCGCGAAGGGGCTCGGCCAGTTCCGCGATCCGCAGGCCGCTCAAGCACTAGCGGTAGCCATCGACGACAACAACCCTGCCTTGCAGCATGCCGCAATGGATTCGCTGCGCACGGTTACGGGTAAAGATTACGGCTACAGCGCTTCCGCCTGGCGAGAGTACGTGCAAGGTGGCACACCCAAGGCGCCCCCCGCACCTTCGCTGGCCCAGCAGTTTCGTGAGAATCTGTGGTGGTGGTAAGCGGACAACCGGCAAGCATTCGCAGGCCCTCCCAGCACCGCGAATCACACCTTTCGGCGGAGTAGGACAAGTTTCGCCATCAGCCAGGATCCGTACATTCCGCAGGTTAACCAACCCGCAACTTGAGTGGTCAGTTTTTTTCGCCACAGGCTGGGCATCGCTGCGGTGCGGTTCCGATATTGGACCTACCCACGACGCGCGGCGGAAGCAGCGTGGCTACTACCCTGGCAATACAACCGGCAGAGTTACTGCTAGCGGGCTTGGCGAATTCGTTCGCCTGCCCTCAACAGAACTAACATTGCTATCACGTCGAGCGAAAGCTACTTCATGATTCGTACGACTCTCTCGTTCACCGCTTTGTTCGGTCTGCTCGCACTGGCGTGCAACCTGCTGTTCACTCACTCGGCAGACAAAGCTGCTAGCGGAGGTCGTGGCTCGATACGGGCTGACGAATCCAAGGGCGAATCGCCCGCTGCTGAGCCGCTGCTGCGACAAGCCAAGCGCGCAGACTCGCCTCTTTCGCTGGTCACGGAACCAGTGCAGCTGAAGACAATTGGTCAGTCGGCCGCTAGCGACATTCAGCTAGTCGATTTCGAAGAAGCCTTCTTCCTCGATCCACCGGCCAAGGATGACGAAGCCAAGCCAGACGAAGGTGTTGCTCCTAAGAAGAGCCTCGACGAACTGACCGGCGAAGAGAAACCTGCGGACAAAAAGTCAGCAGACGAAGGCGATGAAGCGAAGCCGATGGGCCCCGCTGAACCCAAGCCATTGCCAGCGGCGAAAGAAATCGAACTGACCATCGAGCAGATCAAACTGCGCGACGAAATCCGTGAGTGCCTCGGCCACTACTATCATCGCCCCGAAAACATCGCCTCGCGCAGTCCCTGGGCCTGCATGCACGCGATGATTGCCTACGGCGTCGATTCAAACCTCATTGTCAACGGTCAACGAGCCAACGCGATCGGCTATCTCTGCTTCAATGGCAACTGCAACGGCCAGCAATTGTTCTACACCCAAGGCGGCCAACTGCAGGCCCGCATCGGACCCGGAGTGCAAGGTCACGCCGGTCAGTTTCTGGCGATGCTGGCGCAGTCACGTGTGAAGACCACCTTCCCCATGAAAGTCGATGCCCGCGACTTTGCGGTTGCCGACCTAATCGAACACGAAAAGCTCACCTGCCGCCCGAACACCGAACTCACCTTCAAGCTGATCGCTCTGACGCATTACCTGCGCTCCGATGAATCGTGGAACAGCAACGATGGTCAGACCTGGGATATTCCTCGCCTGATCAAAGAAGAGTTGAATCAGAAGATTGTGGGCGCGGCCTGCGGTGGTACGCACCGTTTGACCGGCCTCAGCTACTCGGTCCGTAAGCGTCAGCAGCGGGGCGAAGTGATGGAAGGCCAATGGCTGCGAGCGAAGAAGTTCATCGACGCCTATCACCAATACACCTTCCGCTTGCAAAATCCGGATGGCAGCTTTAGCACGGAATGGTTCGCTGGTCGCGGCGACAATGGTCCACCAAGCCGCCGGCTGGAAACAACGGGGCACATCACCGAATGGCTTGCATACTCGTTGCCACAAGATGAACTGACCGACCCCAAGATGGAAAAGAGCGTCGCTTACCTTACCAAGCTGCTCTATGACGGTCGCAACGAGAAGTGGAACATCGGTCCTCTCGGCCACGGCTTGCACGCTCTCGCTCTGTACGACGAGCGCGTCTTCGGCGGTGTTCCTGGCAAGCGTGCCGAGCAACTGGCACACAAAAGCCCGGTCACTCGCTAAGCTGCAAAGCGATCGCAAGCACCGATTTCAAACACTGGCCACGATGTTGTCGTGGCCAGTTTCGTTTGGCAGTTAGAAATCGCAATGCCTCGTTAGTCGTCATCGCGCGAGTTGGTGCCGAGGAAGTCAATCAGCCAGTCGAGGCCGACGCCGCCGTAGAGATGGTCATTGCCTTGGTCGCCGAAGATAAAGTCGTCTCCCTCGCCTCCAAACAGGCTGTCGTCGCCGTTGCCGCCGAAGATCAGATCGTTCCCGGCATCGCCGTAGATGAGATCATGGCCGTTCAATCCCAAAATGGTGTCGTGGCCACCGCCACCACGCAGAATGTCACTCGCGCTGCCACCGGTGATGGAATCGTTGCCACCACCGCCATGCATTTCGAGCGGGATCGAGACATTGATGGCCGACATCAGGTCGCTGCCGCCCAAGCCAAACAGCACGATGCGGTCAGTGGTGGCGGTGTTCACCGTCGCGAGAATCTGTCCGCCGTCAAACACTCGCACGGTGTTGCTGCCGTAACCAATGGCCGTCAGCACGTCGCTCGATTGCGTGCCCCAGACAACCGTTTGTTGATGCACCTCGCTGTTGTTGCCATCTTGATCCTGGACTGAAACGGTGACTTGCCGCACATTGCCAGACGCATAGGTACGCGAGACCGTGGTACCGGCGGCTGGAGCGGTTACGACTTGCACCGGAGTGCCATCGCCCCATTGAATGCTGTACTGGAACGGTGCCGCTTGATCGGCGGGCGAAGCGTCGCTGGCCGCTAGTTGCAGTTCCAGACTACGCAGGCCCACGCCGGGCGAGTTGGTGATCGTTAGTTGCGGCAGCGTCGTGGTGTTAGCCACATTGATCGTCACCTCGGCGGTGTCGGAGATTGCCTTCAACACCTCATTGGCAATGATCTGATGGCCGGCGGCGGTGGGATGAACCGAATCCCAAAAGAGGAAGTCAGCGGGGTTGCCAGTAACCCCGGCACCATCGAAACAGGCGGCGGTCACATTCGTGAGGCCATAGTCGGCCGGGTTGGCAACCACGGTTTGGAACAGGCCAAAAATGTCGATCATCGTCGCGTTCAGGCCAGGCTGTGACAACGCGCCGGTGAGAGCGGTGTTGAAGAAGCCGGAGAGCGCGGTCAATCCAGCGGACTGATTGACGCTCTGGGCATATGGCGTTAATCCCAGGTCTGGCAAGTTCATCACCAAGATGTGCTGGGCACCGTAGGTCTGCAGGGTGCCGACCGTTGTCACCAAGTTCGTTACCGCTTCGGTGATGACAGCCGTGGGATCCGACAAGTCGCCAAAGAAGTCATTCGCACCGGCCCACACTACATACAGGGCGTTGGGATCAGCAGCCTGACCATTAAGACCGGCAAGATACAGCTGCAGCTCATTCGTCAGACCTGGCAAATCGGTTTGCAGCAGCGTCTCGTTGTAATTTCCGACGCCCGTTTCAGCGCCTGCGACGGCGAAGTTATTGGCGAGCGACAACGGCAGGTCCAGTTGCTCGGCAAACGACTCGACCCAAACCGGGCCGTTCGAAATACGGCCTTGGAAGTAGGGCGGATCCGGCGGAAACTGACCACCCGTGGCCGCAAACAGGCGTCCCTGATCTGAGAGGCTATCGCCGAAGACAAACACATCGCTGAAGTCGGGGGCCAGCGTGTATTCAAACGTGTCGACGCCTGAACTTCCCGTCGGGATCGCGCTGAGCGTGGGAGAGGTCGACGGATCGTAGGAAAAGCTGCCATTCGCGGCGATCGTCAACGTGGCACTGGCGGCTGTCTGCAGCGTGGGTGCGGAAACCGTACTCTGGCCATCCACGGCGATGACTTTCATCGGCAAGCCCGCAGCTGCGGACGTATCGGCGCCACCGCCGGCGATCACATTTCCCACGAGCAACTGATCTTCGTTCGTCGCGAATAAATCATCAGCCGCCAGCGGAGCCAACGGCAGCAGCGTGAGAACTTGCCTTGCCTCCAAGGATTCGAAAGTTCGCAGACCTTTCGCAGCGGGAATGCTGAAAAAGCGAATGAGTTTGCGCGCGGATGAACCGCAGCTTCGGCGGGCCTTTTTCATCGTGAACCTCCAAGGATCAACCTTGTGGAGAACCAGCAAGCAGGCGGGACCGCGAACCGAACGAGGGGAGGTCGCAGATATGTCCCGACAAGTGCTAAGGCACGGCCCCCCGCAGAAGTGGGCGCGCTAAACTTGAGAAGCAGCAAATCTTTATGTGGGAAGATTCTCTCGTCGCGACTTTTTAACAAGCTCTTATTTCACGAACCAACAGCAGGTTCACTCGCGGTAAGATAGCATTCCTGAAAGGCCACCTGTCTTCCTTTTTCAAGCGGAAATCCGATGTTGTGTGACCGACGTTCTCTGTGGTGCTGGTGCGCAGCGAGTGCCGTGACCCTGCTGTTGATCGCGCTTCCTGCCTTGGCGCAACAGCCGCCCTACGATGTGTTTCCACCAGCGAACGCGCCTAACTATCGCGTGCGCTACGAGGCCTCGAAAGAGCCCGGCGAATTGATGTTTCCGGTCAACTACACGGTTTGGATTCCTCCGGGCGTTAAGCAGCTGCGCGGTGTCATCGTGCATCAGCACGGCTGTGGCGAAGGCTCGTGCAAGTCGGGCCTGACGGGTGCTTACGATTTGCATTGGCAAGCACTGGCAAAAAAACATGACTGCGCCCTGCTCGCGCCCTCCTATGAGCAGCCGGAAAGGGCAGACTGCCAGATGTGGTGTGATCCGCGTAACGGCTCGGGCCAGGCATTCGAAAAGTGCCTCGGCGACTTGGGCGCAAAATCTGGCCATCCAGAATTAGCCAAGGTTCCGTGGGCCCTGTGGGGACACAGCGGTGGCGGTCACTGGGCTGGGGGCATGGTGCTCTTGCATCCAGACCGCGTCGCGGCCGCGTGGCTCCGTTCCGGTGTTCCGCTGCTGAAAGCAGACCCAGCCCGCGCCGGAATCAAAGCCCACACGCTTCCTGCTGCCGCTCTGAAGGTACCCCTGATGTGCAATCTGGGAACGAAAGAAGGCGTCACGGTTAAAGACAGTCGCTTTGCTGGCGTGTGGCCAGCGAACGAAGCATTTTTTGGCGAAGTACGTTCTCAAGGCGGCTTGATCGGCGTGGCCGTCGATCCCCTTTCAAGTCACGACTGTGGCAATCAACGGTACCTGGCGATTCCCTGGCTCGATGCGTGCCTGAGCGCACGATTGTCGAAGTCCAGCGGCGAGCCACTTCAAGAAATGCCGACCGAGATTGCTTACCTCGCGGAGCCTACGGGCGCGGAAGCTGTCGCGGCTGCAAAGTTCAAGGGTGATGCGCGCAAAGCCGGATGGCTGCCGAACGAGTCGATGGCACGGGCGTGGATGCAGTACGTCAAAGATTCGAACGTGGGCGACACGACTCCGCCTCTCGCGCCGACCAACGTGCGAGTCAGCGGCAACGAACTCCGCTGGGACGCGGAAGCCGATTTGGAAAGTGGACTCGCGAGTTTCATCATCGAGCGCGACGGTAAGCTCTTGATGACCATTCCCGAGAAGAGCAACAACCCCTTCGGTCGCCCGATCTTTCAGAACCTGCAATACAGTGACACGCCCACGCAACCGCTGGTACTGCTGCGCTTTGTTGACTCCACCGCCAAGCCGGGCTTGAAGCACACTTATCGAGTCATTGTAGTGAACACTGTGGGTTTGAAGTCGCCGCCGAGTGCCGATAGCGTGGAGGATGCTCGCTAAGGCAGACGATTCGCAATCACTTCAACAACACCAGCAACATTACCACGGGAGTCTTCGCCGTGATCGAGTGCTTCAAGTTTGCCGGCATGTGAATCCAAGTTCCCGCTTGAGCTGCCTGCGTGTCGTCACCAAGCCCGACAGTTGCCTCGCCCTTTACAAAAAACAGCATCGCCGGTTTTGCCGCCGTATGTTCCGATAGCTCCTGCCCCTCGCCGAAACCGAAGACGACGGCCTTGGTTCGATCATCCTGAAACACTGTGCGGCTGTAGATGCCATCGACTGGCGGTTCGGCCTCTCGGGCTAGATCGAGAATATGAGTGTAAGTCGTCATGGTTCGCTTCGCCTACCTGTTTGAATCGACGTCTTTGGCCAGAGCCTGCTGAATTCTCCAGGCTAACACATTATTAATGGGCACATCGTTGATGTGGATAGACTGCCACGACGAAACTCATGGTCTCACGCACGAGTGAGGAGCAGCCTATGATGAGCGGCGAACAACCTGGCTAAAATGCCAGAAACGAATACGAAGAATCAGGAACAAGCGAATATGGAACTCACGGGAAAGACCGCTCTCGTCACCGGTGGCACGCTGGGCATTGGTGCCGCGATTGCGTTGGAACTAGCCAAGCGCGGAGCAGATGTGTCGATCTGTGCGCGGAACTTGGGTGACGATGCAAACGCAGTGAAGACGCAAGTCGAACAACTGGGGCGCAAGTGCCTGCTCATCAAGGCCGATATGGCAGTGGCCAGTGAGTGTGCTCGCGTCGTCGAAGAAACGGCAAAGCACTTTGGCAAGCTGAATGTGCTTGTTCACAACGCGGGTGGTCCGGCGTTCGGCAAGACCGAAGAAGTGACGCCCGAGTTGTGGGAGCACACGATGGCCCTGCACGTAAGTGCCAACTTCTATCTGGCCAAGGCCGCGATCCCGCATCTCAAGCAATGTGGCGAAGGCGCAATCCTGATGATTTCTTCGTCGGCAGGCGTGCGCGGTGTTCCCGGTGCCATCGCTTATGCCACGGCCAAGGGCGCGCTGCCACAAATGGCCCGCTCGCTGGCCCGCGATCTGGCCGACGACAACATTCGGGTCAATGTCGTCGCGCCTGGTGTCATCCGCACTCGCTTTCATCAAGACATGAGCGAAGAACGCAAGCAGCACAATCTCAAGAACCGCATCCCGCTCCATCGCGAAGGAACCGCCGAGCAAGTGGCCGATGTCGCGGCCTTTCTGATCTGCAACGACTACATCACCGGCGAAACGGTCGTCATCGACGGCGGTCTCACCAGCAGAATTGCATAGCGGTGTTCACCAGCCCGTGTGCATGCCGTTGCCAGCGCCGGAGGCTCCGCCGCGGCGCACGGTCCCTTGAGCGGTTGTCTTGATGACTTCGACCGTCGTGGTGCTGAGGTCTTTGGCGAGGCCAGGGTTCCGTTTCAATTCATATTCCAGGAACTCGGCGGCCAGTTGTTGAGTCGATTTGGCTCGGACGGCTTGCGTGGCGGCGGCGACGCCACGGGCGAGTTGCACAACCTTGCCAATGACCAGGCAGCTTTCGATGATGATCGCCACATCGCGGACGACGGTCAGCACCTTGACCATGCTTTCGGCACCGGAAGTGGTTCGCTCGATGTAGGTGTGCAGTTTCTTGGCTTCCCCTTCAATCAAGAGCGCCGCGATCATCAGCAACAACATTGATTCGTGAACATTGCCGCTCACATTCAATTCGAGCGCCCGCAGGAGCAGTTTATTGGCATCGTCCCAAGGTTTGCGACTGGGGAACGTAGCGCCGCCGACCTTGTCGGCAACAGCCGGCACTCCTGGAAAGGCCTGACGACGAATCGAGGCATAGAGATTATGCGTTTCGATCCCGGAATCGATGTCATTACCCAGCTTCTGAATGAAGTTCTTCAGCTTGCGTTGCATGGGGCCGTTGTGAACCGCCGTGTAGTAGCCGGCGCCGAGCACCGTCGTCCCCATGATGGAATCGCGCGTGAGCTTGCCATTCTTGGTGGGAATGTAGTCGCCATCGGGTCCGAGCGAGAGCCAGACTTCCCATTGCCGCGGATCGATGATGTGCCGAGACTTATCCTCGGGATCACGCACCAGTTTCGCGGCCATGCGCAGATAAACACCGCGATTCTTGAGAGCCTTTCTGACTTCAAGCAGATAGTTGGCTTCGTCGGGATTATCGGTGCGAGGCTTGAGGGCATCGGATTCGAGTAACGCCTCGTGATCGAGTTTGATTCGCTTATCAGCCTCACCGATTGAAATGTACTTACTCCGTTTTTGCTCGTAGCGGCGAATTTTCGCCGGGTCTTTCACCACCAGTGATCCGTAGACTTTGATCGCGTCGCGATAAAGGGCCTGAGCCTCTTTTTCGATGGCCGGATTATTGACGGCTGCGTCAAGCACGCGCTGGACTTTGGTGACCTGCGGCAAGGTCAACAGCTTTAAGACGTCGGGTAACGTCGCTTGCAGAATGGCCCGGGCGTTGGCCGGAGGCGCGGTCGCCGTTGCCGCTTGCGGCGCCCCCGTGGGACGGGCTTGTTGACTGCCGCTTGGATTGCCTTTGGTCATATTTGCCCCGCGTCGTGTAGGCGCTGAATCGCTACAGGGCGAAGCGCAAGCGGGCAGCAAATGTTACAGCCGGGCAAACTTTTCGATCAGTTCTTTGGCAGCGGCGATTTCGGCGAACAGCTCCGCTGCTTCGACTGGCAGGTTTGTCTCGCCGAGCGCTGCGCCGAGGATCTGCCCCGCCAGGGAGGCATTCGTATCGGCATCGCCGCCGGTCATCACAAGATCACGGAGCGTCTTTTTGACTGCTCCGACATGGATACCGGCCGCATAGATGGCCAGCGGCACCGATTCTGCGACAAAGCCGCCATTGCCGAATTGTTGGGCAATCTGCGCGATGCTGATTCGCTGTGGAATCAACGGCGCGAGTTCTCGCAGTCGGTCGCGCACTTGCGAATCGGGAAGAGAGACGGCCAAGCGTGGTAGCAATTCAGTGAGCGAAGGCTCGTCATTGGCAACCAGGTAAATTGCCTGCGCGATGGCAAGTGCGCCGATATAGGCTTCGTCGTGATGGTGGGTGATGCGACAAACGTCGCGGATGGTGCGACGATCATCGTCCTCAAAGGGATTGAGCCGGAAGGCAAGGGGTGCGATCCGCATGGCTGCACCATTCCCGGCCGCACGTTCACCTTTTGCACCTGCTAGCGCCCAATGCTGGCCCGCTTCGAGTTCGACGAGAGCTTTTAAGGTACTGGAGCCTAAGCCCGTGAATCGTCGCTGGCGATGCCAACTGGCGAAGGTCGCGGCCAGATGTGCGGGCGAAACTTGCCTGACATCGCAAATGGATTCGCAAGTTGCGAGCGTCAACTGCGTGTCGTCGGTGATGCTACCCAAGCGAAGCACTTCGACAGAGTTTGGCGAGATATTTTCGCGCGCTGAACCGAGGGCGTCCCCATAAGCGCCAAGCAGCAAACACCCACGAATACGATCAGGCGGTGACAAGGCGACTCCTCGAAGATGAGATGGCAGTAGTCTAATTGCCGTGTTACTGTCAGGTGGCCCGTCTGCCAGCATTCGGCCGCCATGTCGTTAATAAAAGATAAGAATTAACAATAGACATAGTTGGCAATACATAATTATAATGGGCTAATGTCGGATAGCTCTTTTACAGTTTGATGGCTGCGGTACGTGCCGGCCATGCGCGATGGGATTGCGTCGTGCTCGCAAGGTGCGGGCTGCAGTTGCGATGGAGGGGCCTGTCCAAGAACTTGCCCGGTTATTGGACAAAAGGAGTGAGTGGTAAAATTGGCGCGAGAGTCGCAAATAGTTCATTTGCCATCACTTCCGACAAAAAACAACAATGGTTGCCTGTCCAAAAACCCGGGGGTTATTGGACATTTACGCGAAGATGAACAGGGCGATCGAGCCGAAGTTCGCACTAGACGAAGCTTTCCAGGCTCTTCACGCCGAGGGGCTCACGGGCCGCGAAGGGTTCGCCGTACTTGGTGCCGATGGCTTTGCCCCAGTAGGCCGCTTCGTCGCGCAGGGCTTCGATGAACGTGGGCGGATCGGTCGAACGGCCAGTGACGAATTGGCTTTCGTAGCAACGAATCGAAGCGAGTTTCTTGTCCCAGAACTCAGTGATGTCGAGGATGAAGGCGGGCTGTGGAGCCTGCTTCAAGTGCACGCAGTAATAGTTGTAGATTCGTTGCGGATGCCAAGGCTGGCCGGGCATGTCGGTTTTGGAGAGCTTCGCCCAGAAACGAGCCGCTTCGATCAATTGGGTAGCGGCGACGTGGTCGGGATGGGCATCGACCCAGTAGGGAGCAAAGAGCCACTTGGGACGAAGTTCGCGAATCACGCCAGCGAGTTTGGCGCGGGCTTCGAGGGTTGGTTCTAAGCTGCGATTGGGAAGGCCAAGATTGCCGCGCCAATCGATGCCCAGAATATCGGTCGCTGCCTGGGTTTCGCGAGCCCGAATTTCCAGGCTGCCATGCGGAGTCGGTTCACCACTAGTCAGATCAAGAATACCGACCTTTTTCCCTTCTGCTTTGAACTTGAGAATGGCACCGGCCATTCCCAGTTCTGCATCGTCGGGATGAGGGGCGATGACGAGATAATCGAGATTCATGCGTGGGCTTTCGGCAAACTGTCTTGGTGAAACCGCTCTTCACCAAGATACCGAATTCCCACGAGCGTTGGATGATGCCACGCGCCGGCGAGTTACTCCACGTTGCGAATCTTGGCGAGCAAAGCTTTGATCTCGGCTGCTTTCTCAGGATTCGATTCGATGAGGTTGTGCTCTTCGGCGGGATCCTTTTCGAGATCGTAAAGCTGTGGTCCCGCGATGGCACCTTTGCCCTTCGGCGCGGCTTTGCCTTGCTTGCCGTAGTTGTTGTTGGCGTTGGTGATCAACTTCCAATGGCCCGAGCGAACGGCGAATGGTCCCTGAGTGCCGCCAGTGTGGGCGACAAAGTTCTCGCGGCCGGTTTTTGATTCGCCGAGAAGGGCCGGCAGGACATTCACACTGTCGCGGCATTGATCGGCGGGAACGGCGGTCTTGGTGATCGCCGCGAACGTCGCGGGCAGGTCGAGTAGCGCGAGCAGGGCATTCGAAGTGGTGCCCGGTTTGATCTTGCCGGGCCAGCGAGCCAGAAACGGCACGCGGTGGCCACCTTCGAAGAGTGTTCCCTTGGTGCCACGCAGCGGAGCGTTGGGATGATAGTCGAACTTGCCGACGTCTTCGTAACCGTCGTCCATCACGCCGCCGTTGTCGCTGGAGAAGATGACGAGTGTGTTGTCGGTCAGCTTGAGGCGATCGAGCGTGGCGAGCAACGTGCCAACAGCGTCATCGAGTTCGTGGATGGCATCGCCACGGGTGCCGACGGGACTCGTCCCTTTGAACCGAGCATGGGGAACTCGCGGGACGTGAACATCGTGGGCAGCGAAGAAGAGGAAGAACGGCTTCTCTGATTCCTGCTCGATGAACTTCACGGCATGCTTCACGAAGGTATCGGACATGTCTTCGTCGACCCAGCGGGCAGACTTGCCGCCGGTCATCCACCCAATGCGACCGACACCATTCACAATGGTCATGTCGTGGCCATGCGTGTGCTTGAGCTTGAGCAGTTCTGGATTTTCTTTGCCGGTCGGTTCGGTACCGACTTTTTCCTTGTAGCTGACCTTGATCGGGTCTTTGGGATCGAGGCCGACGATGCGGCGATCTTCGACATACACGGTGGGCACGCGGTCACCGGTCGCGGCCATGATGAAGGACTTGTCGAATCCCAATTCGAGCGGGCCTGGTTTGATTTCGCCGTTCCAATCAGGCCCGCCTTGAGGACCGAGGCCGATGTGCCACTTGCCAACCACGCCGGTTCGATAGCCGGCCGACTTCATCAGCGAGGCAATGGTGCTGGTGCCAGGATCGATGCTCAGCGCGGCATCGCCGGGAGCGATGCGCGAGCCGGGCTCTTGGCGAAAGGAATAGGTACCGGTCAGCAACGCCCGGCGAGTGGGCGTACAAGTCGAGGCGGGGGAGTGAGCATCGAGAAAGCGACAGCCTTCCTTGGCGAGGCGGTCGAGGTTGGGGGTCTTGGCGT
The DNA here is from genome assembly GCF_049819085.1 of Anatilimnocola aquadivae. Lineage (GTDB taxonomy): Bacteria > Planctomycetota > Planctomycetia > Pirellulales > Pirellulaceae > Anatilimnocola. The sequence continues at coordinate 5,493,941 of NZ_CP187419.1, read as the reverse complement.
GCTTCGCACCCTGGCAGGAAAGGTCGCCGTAGCCGATGTCATCGGCCAGGATGAAGACGATATTGGGCAGGCGAGAACCACCCGCTGGCTGTTCTGCCTGGGCAGGTCGAACGAGCAGGATCGCGGTCGCCAGAGTGAGGAAGCAATAACTTGCCAGGTTGCAGCGGCTTAGCATGGTGCACCAAGAGAGGGAGGGTCAGCGCGCGAATCGTTCAATGGGCGACAGTATCCGTCGCGCGAAAACGTGGGTCAAGAAGGCGGGACGGCAATGCTCGGAGCAGCGTCAGGATCGCCGCACGAAGCAATCACGTCGCTCGAATATCGCAATCGGATTGCTGGCGGCTTAAGATGCAGCTATGAGTACTTCGCCCTTTCTTGCAGACTTCAACATCGATTTTAGTCGGCCGGTTTACACGCTGGTCGAACTGGCGGATCGGTTTGGCGACATCCCGGCCAATCGAATCTGTATGTCTCCTGCGCCGGGACAAGCAACCGAGCAGCACGTTCTGGCCTATCAGAGCCGTCATGGCCGGCTATTTGAACTTGTTGAAAGGACCTTGATCGAGAAGGCTATGGGAACATTTGAGTCATTTGTTGCAATTCAAATTGCCATCGCCATTGGCACCTATTTAAAGTCAAACCCCATCGGTTTTCTACTTGGCGCCGACGGCATGCTGCGGCTCCAGCCTGACCTGATCCGCATTCCGGACGTTTCGTTTATCTCCACGGAGCGTGGCCGTCAGGCTGGCTTTCCGCATGAGCCGATTGCGTCGCTGTCGCCCGATTTGGCAGTGGAGGTCATCAGTCCCTCGAATGGCCGCCGCGAGATGGCAGACAAACTGAAAGAGTACTTTGATAACGGCTCGCTTGAGGTTTGGTACGTCTATCCACAGCAGCGGGAAGTGCATCGCTACACGAGCGTCGAAGCTCACGAAGTGCTGGCCGAAACCGCCATGCTTACCACGCCGCTGCTGCCCAGCTTCGAGCTGCGAATTGCCGAAGTTTTCGTTGATCCGCTGACGGTTCCACCACCCTCCGCACCGGGCTGATTCGAAGCTCGAATCTGTCCAGCGACTCGCAGCCTGTAATCGGCGGTGCAAACACTTGTGAATCTTCGAAGATTTTGCGTGCACATTGCGGGCGAGGACTCATTTGACCTTTCCGTGGGGGCAAATTCCGATAAGATTATCGGTTGCAAGGATGACGGTTTTCTCGCAGCGATATGCCCGAACTTGAGACCCGGTCAGTGCATCTATGTGAGGTGCAGGCGGTCGGACCGAGTTAGTGAAGACAGGGACCGTCGTTGCGTGCAGGTGCTGCCTCAGGGCAAATTCCTGCTCGATCTGGCCCGCTGCAAAGCTCGCTCAATCGCCTCTAAGTCTCGCCCTGTCTGCGAGTTAGACGCATTGGCAGTCACCATTGTCTGGGGTGTGCTACCAGATGGCGTTTACGTGTACACTGGATTGATTCGGCCCAGCGCATTGTTGGTCCGATGTTTTTGCGTCGTGTTTTCTAGGTGCGTTTTATGGATCTGACAAAAGTTCGCAACTTCGGTATTTCGGCTCACATCGACTCGGGCAAAACGACCCTCAGCGAGCGGATCCTGTTTTACTCTGGCCGCATCCACAAGATCGAAGAGGTCAAGGGTGGCGGCGACGGCGCGACCATGGACCATATGGAGCTGGAAAAAGAACGCGGTATCACCATTACCAGCGCGGCGACGCACTTGGAATGGAATGACCCGGCGTTTCCTGGCGATGAGAGCCACATGCACGTCATGAACCTCATCGACACACCCGGACACGTGGACTTCACGATCGAAGTCGAACGCAGCTTGCGCGTGCTCGACGGCGCTGTGCTCGTGCTGTGCGCGGTCGGCGGCGTGCAATCGCAATCGATGACGGTCGATCGCCAGATGAAGCGGTACCACATTCCGCGCATTGCGTTCATCAACAAGATGGACCGCACCGGCGCTCGTCCGCTCGCGATCCTCGACGATCTGCGCAGCAAGCTCAATGCAAACCCAGTGCTCATTCAGTACCCCATGGGTGGCGGCGAAACCTTTGCCGGCGTCATCGATATGGTTACGCAAAAGGCCTTCTTCTTTGATGGCCCGAAGGGTGAAATCGTTCGTGAGGAAGCGATTCCTGCCGAATACGTAGCGCCCGTCAAAGAGTGGCGTCACAAGATGCTGGAAGCGCTGGCGATGTACAGCGACGAATTGATGGAAATCTTGCTCAGCGAGCAGGAACCGCCAGTTCAGTTGGTGTACGACACCATCAAGAAGGCAACCCAACAGCAGGGCATGACTCCGGTCATGATCGGCTCGGCTTATAAGAACAAGGGAGTTCAGTTGCTGCTCGACGCGATCGTTCGCTACTTGCCTTCACCGCTCGAACGCGAGCTGACGGCCAAGAAGTGGGACAATCCGGCCGAGACCATGGGACTGAAGCCCGATCCGACTGCCCCGTTCGTCGGGATGGCGTTCAAGATTGTCGAAGATCCCTTCGGTCAGTTGACCTTCTTGCGAATCTATCAAGGCTCGATCAAGAAGGGCGAGTTTTACTACAACCAACGTACGCAGAAAAAAGATCGCTTCAGCCAGATCGTCAAGATGCACGCCAACAAGCGTGAAGTCGTGGACGGAGCCGAAGCGGGCGATATCGTCGCGATCACGGGCATCGACTGTGCGAGCGGCGATACCTATGCGTCCGAAAACAAGTACTGCTCGCTGGAAAGCATGTTCGTCCCCGAACCGGTGATCAAGGTCGCCGTGACGCCGACGAGCCGTGCGGACGCTGACAAGATGGGCAAGGCTTTGCAACGCTTCCGCAAGGAAGACCCAACCTTCCGCGTCTTCAACGACGAGGAAACCAGCGAGACGATCATCGCGGGCATGGGTGAGTTGCACCTTGATATTTACGTCGAACGCATTCGCCGCGAATACAAGGTGGAACTGGAAGTCGGTGCGCCGAAGGTCAGCTATCGTGAATCGCCAACTCGCAAGTACGAGTACAACTACAAGCACAAGAAGCAAACCGGTGGTTCGGGCCAATACGGTCACGTCGTCGGTTACTTCGAACCGCTGCCAGAAGACTCGACAGAAAACTTCGTCTTCGATTGGAAGGTGACCGGTGGTCGCATTCCAGGTGAATTCGAAAACTCGATCGAAAAGGGTTTCCGGGCGTTGCTCAACAAGGGCCCGCTCGCGGAATACCCAATCGTCGGGTTGCATGTTGTCGTGACCGATGGTTCGTACCACGATGTCGATAGCTCGGATCGTGCTTTCCAGATCTGTGCACAGGACTGCTTGCGGACGCACTTCATTGATACGAAGCCCGCTATTCTCGAACCGATCATGAAGGTCGAAATCGAGTGCCCGGACAACTATCAAGGTGACGTTACCGGCGACGTGAACCGCCGCCGTGGCATCATCATGAACAGCGACACTCGCGAAGGGGTCTGCCAGATCATCGCCGAAGTTCCGCTGTCGGAAGTGTTCGGTTACGCAACCGATATCCGCAGCATGACGAAGGGTCAGGGGACGTTCACCATGGAACTTGCGAAGTACAGCAAGGCTCCAAGCAACGTCCAGGAAGAAATCATCGCCGAAAAGAAGAAGAACTCGAAGCAACTGGTGGGCTCGAAGTAAGCAACCGCTGAACGATGCTCCCCCGCTGATTCATTTCAGCATTCGGGCCAGGTAGTGATGAACTACCTGGCCTTTTTTTGTGAACCTACCGAAAGGCAGTTGGTCCGTTGTTGAGTCAAATCGCTTTTCGAATGGTGCGAGCATGCAAGCCACACATTGCCCGTTGTGCTACGAGCAGCTACAAGTTTGCGACGTTGCACCCTGCATGGATGGCGGTCTCATCCCTGACGAACTCGAACATGCTCGTAGCGCCCGGCATACTTACTGCGAGTATCGAATCTTTGGCAGCTTGATGCTGGTGCTGTGCAACATCTGCTTCTTAGAGTTTGATCAGTACGATCCCAAGTTTTTGGGCATTGCCACTCGGGGTCGCATCGATTTCAACGACATCGAGTTCGTCCGGCAAGTCGAGCCGATCATCAAGCCGGGAAAGTACTGCGCTAGCTGCCTTCGTCGACTCCCGTTTCTGGAGTTTGTCGCAAGCGCAAGAGACCTGCACGGTGTGCAACGAGAGTGAGCAAACCGCAAAAGAGGGGTGTTCAACAATCGGGTCAATTGTGGAACAGCAGATGGCGTAACTCTCGGGTTTGCGAGCGATTCATGCTCAACAAAGGACGCCATTGTTGAACACATAGGCTCTTTTGTCGCAACAAAAAAGCACCGCCATCGTGACGGTGCTTTTTCAAGTTCAGAGCGGAGGGCACGAGATTCGAACTCGCAACCGGTTGCCCGGCATCACATTTCCAGTGTGACCGCTAGCCATTCGCTTACCCTCCGGGGGTGTGCTGGCCGATGCCTGGAAGCTTCCAGTTTATCGACGCTGGCAAGCCAATAGTTTACGACGGAAAGAGCGTTTCGCCCAGACCGCCCCGCACGAGCCCTACAGATATCACAGGCCGGATGTTGCCGTACCGTTCAACGCGCAGGGGTCACTTTTTCCGGGCGTCGATTTTGCTGAGTGCGTCGCCAGCGGCCGACTTCGCGATAAAGTCCTGGCTGTTGGCGATTCGCTGCAGCAGCGGGCGGGAAGCTTCTCCGCCGATCTCGCCCAGCAACTGAATGATGTACATGCGGTCGTGCCGTTTCGTCGAGGTTTCGAGCCTGGCCAGCAGCGGCTCTTCAGCCAGGGGGCCTAGTTCCATCAAGGCCCCGCGAATTGCCCCCTGGCTAGAAAAATTCTCGAGCTTCGCCACGAGTGCTTCAGCCGTCGCTTGGGTCGGACTGAGCTTGACCAGGGCGAGTGCCACGTCTCGATTGCCGAGCGAACTGGGGGACTCCAGCACTTCGAGGAGTGTAGGGACATTCTGCTGCGTGCCCCATTTGCCGAGAGCCTCGGTAGCCGCTCGCACCGAGCCGAAATCAGCAGACTTCAGACAGACGTTGAGAGCTGCCGAGACGTCGTCGCGGCGGTCTTCCTGGTAGGGCAGGCGGTTAAGCTCCTGCAGTGCAAACCAGGCTGGGCGGCCGCTATTCGTGTCGTTCAGTTGCTTTAAGATCGCGTCGAGCTTTTCGCTATCCGTAAGTTGATCGGGTCGCTTCGAAATGGGACCGCGAGGGGGCATGGGACGGGACGGCGCAAAGTCCGGCGGCATCACTGGTCGCGGAGGCATGACCACCGGCGGAATTTCTGGTGGTGGCCGTGGCGGAGAAAACTCCGGCATCCTGGGCGGTATCCGATCGGGCATTCGCGGGGGAGGAATATTGCGCATGACGGGTGGAGGAGGGCTAATAGGTCCGATGTCGTCCGCCCGCCGCATTTCGCGCTCGGCCTTGGCAATGGCCTGGGAGCCAACGCGAAAGAACAGAAATGCCCCGCCGCCGCAGAAGATCAAAAACACACCCAACAGCGCGAGACAGCCGACGATGATGGGCGTGTGATTCGGGCTGGGAAGATTTGGCTGCGGTGGGGGCCGAAACGGAGGGGGCGAGGGCTTGGGTTCCGAGGTGTTGGGCTGAGATGAGTTCGGCTGGATCGGATTTGGCTTGGGCGATTGCAGTTGGAGGATATGCGGCGGAATCACTGGGCCTGCGTTGGGCTGCGGTGGAGCAGCGGGCGGCTCTGGCACAAGCGAGGCCATTACCAAAGGCTGCTCGGCGGCGGGTTGAATGGGCTGCGGCTTGGGCGGCCCGGCAGGTTTGGGAACGGTAACCTGCGGGCTGGACGAATTTGCCTTGGCGGCCTGCGGTGAGAATGAGCCGGAGCACTGCTCGCAGCGAATGGGCGCTGCGCCGCGGGCGGCGCTGAAGAAGCGATGCCCGCAGGCAGGACAAGTGACCGTACCGTGCATGGCGAGTGTCTTCCTACTCGGAGAAGCAAGTTCCGAGCGACCGCTACTTGGCTTTGTCTTTGACCAAATCGAAATCGGCCAGCGATCGCCCCAGGTAGATATGGTCGAACAGCGCGGCCTGTCCGTCAACGGCAGAAAACGCCATTCCACTCAGTGTGAACTCGCCGAAGTCGGCAAACAGGTCGCGCGTGACTACTTCGAACTTGGCGGGCACTTTTTCGTCGATCACCAGCGAGCCACCGTAGCACTCGCCGCCGGGCCCGGCATGGTAGCGGAACTTCGCGCCTTCACGCCCCGTGCCGCCAGGTCCCCAGGTACCATCGTGATTCAACTGCAGGCAGATCGTATTGCCACCTTGTTTCTTCCAGGCAAAGCGAATGTAGCGAACTTCGCCGGGACCTGGATTCTCACGCACTTTGACGCCGAGCATCGGCAGCTTTGAGGCCAGCTTTTGATCGCCATTCACACGCAAGCAAACGGCACCACTAAATTTGTCGCGATTCTCCGGCACTGCGCGGCCGCCACCTTCGGTCAGCAGGGCGACGAACTTTTCATCGTCCTCGAAGACTTCGAGTGGTTGTTCTGCGGCGGGCTTATCGCCGGCGACAACCGTGATGTTCACGGCGACCGAATTGCTACGGACTGAATTCACCGAGACGGGAGCAGCGAGGGCAACCAGCTTAACACCTTTCAAAGCGCCAGCCTTGCTGCCAAAGGGAAACGTCAGTGGCAGTTCAAATTCGGTCTTGTCGGCCGGTACGATCACCTGCGGCGAGACAAAACCCTTGGGCAGATTCTCGAGCGTCACAACCACAGGCTGTTGGAAGGCAGCGACGCGTTCGATCTTGCCAATCAACTTGCCCGTTTCACCAGCACCGGCTTTTCCTTCGGCCGACTCACCGCCGGTCAACTGCAACTGGAATGGCGCGACGGGAGCGAGCGTGCGAACGGGAGCGGCAATCGACGAGACAACCGTTTTGCCGTCGGCAGCGAGCAGGTCGGCGACGAGGACCAGATCCCACTTTTGCTGCGGTAGATCCGAGGGAACGAGAATATTCGCCGCGAGTTCCTGCTGATCAGGCTTGAATTGCGGAGTTCCCTCGAGTCGCAGGGCAGCGTTCACATCGTCGACGACTTTGTCCTGGTTGCCTTCTTTGATGGTCTTCTTCGGCGTGGGCTGTGTGGTGAGCAGGCGAACCCGCACATTGCCGGGAACCTTGCCCGTGCGTGCGACCGCGAGTTTGGCCACCAGCTTATCGCCAAGGACGAGTGCATCGGCAGCATCGCCATTCCAGGCAAACGAAATGGGAGACGCGTTCATGACAGCCACGGCAAACTGCTGTCGCAAGTGAGCTTGATAAACCGACCCCGGCAGATCGGGCGTCAGGGCGATTCGCGAAACGGCCTGGGGTAACTGTGAGGCAGTGCCAACGACCATCACCAGGCCATGGACACCCGCCGAGTCTGCCGCAGCAGAGAGCGTGAGCAGGGCAATTGAGGCGCCTTCCGCAATCTTGTTCCCCTGAATGGAGACACTGGGTGGCAGACCGGGCAGACTGATATCGATGGCACCTTGATAGCCCATGCGTGTGGCCTGGACGAGCAACACCTGTGTTCCACCAGCGGGAATGTTTAAGCGGTCAGCGGCCAGCGTGAGCGAAAAATCGGGAGCACCAGCGTCGCGAGCTTCGATGCGATAGGCGAAGTTTGCACCACCTCGATCTTGCATGTCTTTCACTCCCACGAGCACCTGGGTCACGCCCGCGGGAACGGTGAGATCGAGGAGTGGGTCGCTCGTACCGGCACGATCATCGCTGGTGCTAAGTTGGTTGCCACCCGCGCCGTAGATCGAGAGGACCGCATCGATGGGCGAACCCAATCGCTGGGCAAAAACTTCGAACCGCAGCTTTTGTCCGGGCATGACGGAAAGTGAATAGCGATCTTCTTCGCTGGCAGCGGCCAGCACACCGCTGATGCCGGCCGGGACATTCGCAAGCTGTGGCAGTTGTCCCTCGGTTCGGGCGGGCTCGATAGCTTCCGTGGCATTGCTGACCAAGAGACGCGGAGCGGCGCCTGTAAAAGTTGCGAACGTGCCGGGCAGGGAAACGGTGGTTGTTCCCGTAGCAGGGAAGGCTGAGGCATCGACAGCGATTTCTTCGGTGAGCGAACTACCCGGCAAGCGCACACTCGCTTTGCTCCCTTGAGCAACGGCCAGTGGCAACGCAAGATCGGCGTACTGCAGCTTGCCAATCTTCAAGCGGAAGTGGCTAGGTGTGGCAGGGCGATAAAGTTGGTCGTGGACCTCGGCGATGTACGTGCCATCTGCGGGGAGCGTGCTGGTCAGGCGAGCGTCGCCCCCCACGGTTCGCAGCGGCGGACTGTACGCGATTTGCGTTCCGCGGGCATCGAGCAATCGCACGACGGGCTTAATCGCAGCACCAAGACGCTGAGCTTCGACATCCAGCGTGATGACGTCGCCCTTCTTGCCAGCGAACGAGGCTTTCAGCGATTGCGTGGCGGGCAAGTTGCCCGTGAGGGCGACGGGCAACTGGGCAACGGTCTCGCTGAAGGCTGCTTGCGGAAGGCGATCGATGCCGATGGCGAGTGGATTAGAAACGCCATTCTTCGTGACAACCCCCAGCAGGTGAATGCCTGGAGAAGCGGCTGCATCAATCACAACTTCAATTTCGACGCGATTGGCCTTCGCGCCCGGTTTGACGGACTGGGACACGATTGGCACCGGCAAGACGAGCTTGGTATCGTCCGTCAACTCAGTCCCTTCGACGGCGATGGTCATCGCAGAACCGGCGGTGAGGCCACGCAGCGATAGATTGTTTATGGCGGGTGCTGCGGCGACGAGCGACGCCACTCCACACAAAAAGAGGAAGCACGCCGAGAACAAGACGCGCGGGCGAAGCAAGCATTTCATGCTCGTGGTCCCTGGCGATCGGTGGGAGAGAATCAGGCGGGTGGAAACAGCAGCGCCGTCATCCGAAAGGGATGACGGCGCTGTTCATCAATCGTTCGTTAACTTGCCAACAAGCCAGTCGGACCTATTAGCCGAAGGGATCGGCGGCTGGCGGAGCTGGCGCGGGGGCTGGTGCCGGTACTGTGGGAGCAGCGGGCGCTGGAGCTGGGGCAGCCGGAGCAGGACCAAACGGATCATCGCTGACTGGTGCAGGAGCTGGAGCCGGCTTCGCTGCAGGAACTGGAGTCGTAGCCGAGGCAGGAACCACTGCGTCATCTTTGAATGGATCATCCTTCTCATCGGCAGGCTTCACTGCGGGAGCAGCGCCGAACGGATCATCGCTGGCTGGTGCAGGAGCTGGCTTGGGAGCCGGAGCGGGCATTGGGCCTGGTGCGGCAGGTGCCGGAGCCGGAGCAGCGCCGAATGGATCGTCGCTGGCAGGTGCTGGTGCAGGCGCGGGCATTGGACCAGGTGCCGCTGGTGCGGGGGCAGGCGCGGGCATTGGACCAGGTGCCGCTGGTGCGGGGGCAGGAGCCGGTGCAGCACCGAACGGATCGTCACTTGCAGGTGCTGGAGCAGGCGCGGGCATTGGAGCTGGAGCCGCTGGAGTTGCTGGCGCAGCTGGAGCGGGAACAGGCGCTGCGCCGAACGGATCAGCAGCGGCAGGTGCTGGTGCCGGAGCTGGCATTGGAGCCGGAGCTGCGCCAAATGGATCAGCGGCAGCGGGTGCTGGTGCCGGCATCGGTGCTGGTGCAGCCGGGGCTGCGGGAGCAGGCGCTGCGCCGAACGGATCAGCAGCGGCAGGTGCTGGTGCCGGAGCTGGCATTGGAGCCGGAGCTGCGCCAAATGGATCAGCGGCAGCGGGTGCTGGTGCCGGCATCGGTGCTGGTGCAGCCGGGGCTGCGGGAGCAGGCGCTGCGCCAAACGGATCAGCAGCAGCGGGAGCTGGTGCCGGCATTGGGGCTGGAGCGGCGGGTGCCGGAGCAGGATCAGCACCGAACGGATCAGCAGCAGGAGCGGGCATCGGTGCTGGAACAGCTGGAGCCGCTGGAGCCGGAACCGGTGCAGCGCCAAATGGATCAGCAGCAGCGGGAGCTGGAGTCGCAGGCGCTGGAGCGGCTGGTGCCGGAGCTGCCGGTGCGGGATCAGCACCGAATGGATCGGCAGCAGCTGGTGCTGGCATCGGCATTGGAGCCGGAGCGGCCGGAACTGGTGCAGCACCAAATGGATCAGCAGCGGCGGGTGCCGGTACAGGAGCGGGCACCGCAGCCGGTGCTGCCGGAACAGGCACAGCAGCTGGAGCTGCGCCAAATGGATCAACTGGATCAGCGGCTGGCGCTGGTGCCGGAGCGGGCACGGCGGGGACAGGAACTGGTGCAGGTGCCGGCGGTGCTTCTGCACCACCAAACGGGTCAGCAGCATTCGCGGCGGGGGCAGCTGCTGCCGGTGCTGGAGCGGCCGCAGGAGCGCCGCCAAACGGATTGGCAGGTGCTTCGCCAAACGGATCGCCAGCGGCGGGGGCAGCCATCGCGGGTGCAACGGCGGCTGGAGCAGGTGCGGCACCAGGATTCCGCAGAACCTCACCTTCGTTTCGCTGCAAGTTTTCGTAACGGGCTTTTTCGCGAGCTCCCGAATTGCTACGCGCCATTAAACGAGCGTTGCGACGGTAGCTTTCCAGCGTGATGCGATCGGAACCTTGAACGCGTTCAAGTGACTTGCCGATGGGATAGATGTCCCCGGCAGACACTTCCAGGGCAGCGCCCTTGTCAAAATCGGCTTTGGCTTCGTCGGGGCGACCCAACTTGCTGTAGGCCAAGGCGCGGAAGTAATAGACGCGTGGATCGGTGCTGCCGCCAGAAATGGCTTCGGTCAGAAAGCCATGGGCCTGCTGATAAGCACGGCCGTAATAGGAGTGAACACCCCGGCCATAAAGTTCATCGAGCAGCGGATCTTGCGACCAGCCAATGGAGCCGAACAGCGAACAAGCCGCCGCCGACAACAACATCCACCGAATGCTCCTAGTCATCACCAAAACTCCGTAATAGCCCGCCGAATGCTGGGCTGCCGCAGGGCTCAAACCGTCTTGGCCGAACTGCCAGCAGAACCATGGTCGCCAAAAATTGATGTGCAATGGGCGCGCAGGTTATGCGTCCCGTAGCGGTCATCGTAATTTGCCTATTGCGGAAGAGCAAGCAAAAGCGCATCGCAGGCGAGAGATTCGCGGGCTTCGCCTTGTGCTTGGCACCGCCAGCGGCAACCGACTAAACTGACGGCTCCCACCTTTGCCCCCCCGCCGTGCCTGGAGTTTGCTGCCATGCGATGTGCGCATCATCGGTTCGTCCGTCGTACCTTCGCGGCCCTGTTGCTGCTGGCTGCTTGCCCGCTGATCGCGACCGCTCAGACCGGCTACCCGATGCTGATGAGCATCAAGCCCATTGCCGCGACCGTGGGGCAGACTTCCGAACACACCATCGTGTCGCGCTACACGATGTACGGTGCCTACCAGATTCTCGTGAGCGGCCAGGGTGTGACCGGCGAAGTCGTTCCGTCCGAGATCAAGCCCGCAGACGCTGCGAAAAAGCCCGTCGAGCAACTGAAGGTCCGCTTTCATGTCGCCGTCGATGCCCTTCCCGGCGTGCGCGATGTGCGGGTGGTGACGCCGCTGGGGGTTAGTACCGTTGGTCAACTCGTTGTCGGAACGGGCCCGGTTGTGGTGGAAGGAAGCAACAACGACAGCCTCGACAAGGCGACCGTTGTGCAAGTGCCAGCCACCATCTGCGGCTGTGTCGAAAAGGCCGAGGACGTCGACTTCTTCAAGTTTCATGCAACCGCTGGGCAAGCATTGAATTTTCATGTCTGGGCCGGTCGTCTGCAGGACAAGATTCACGACCTGCAGCAGCACTGCGACCCGATCCTGATGCTGCGTAACTCTGCCGGTGTGACCATTGCCGCGAGCGACAATTACTTCCGGGCCGATCCGCTACTCAGCCACAAGTTTGAACAAGAAGGAGACTACGTTCTCGAAATTCGCGATGTGCGGTACCAAGGCAATCAATACTGGGAATATGCAATTGAAGTGAGTCCGCAGCCTGTGGTTGAAAGCGTGTTTCCACTGGGCGTCGCCCGCAACGCAACCACGGAACTCAAGGGTGCAGGTTTTTTGCTCGCCGACAAGCCATTGTCGGTTCAACTCCCCGCCGATGCTCCCCTCGGCCAGCAGTGGTTGCAAGCAACCAGTGACGAACGAACTACGTCTCCCTTCGCGGTAGAAGTGACCGATCTGCCTCTCGTTGCCGAGCTTGCTGACGAAAACAACTCCGCCGAGAAGGCTCAGTCGATTACCGTTCCTGCGGGTGTGAATGGCCGCCTGGGTGCCGAAGGAGACGTCGACTACTTTGCCTTCGACGCGAAGAAGGGAGATGCCTATTCACTGGAGATTGTTGCTCGTCGGCGAAACTCGCAACTCGATTCGCACCTGCGATTGCTAAACGAAAAAGGAGCCCAGTTGCAACTCAGCGACGACCTGAAACTTGGCAAGCGCAACTTCTCCGACTCCTGGCTGGAGAACTGGATCGCTCCTGCGGACGGCAAGTACTTCATCGATATTCGCGATGTTCACCTCCGCGGCGGAGATCGCTTCCCGTACTTTTTGAAAGTAACTCGTGCGCAGCCTTACTTCGAGTTGTATCTCGATACCGACAAGACCCAGATTCCGCGCGGTTCGAGCAGCGTGGTGTTTTGCCGCGTCGAGCGCAAGTGCGGTTTCACCGGCCCCGTGGATTTGACGGTCGAGAACTTGCCCGCTGGTGTGACCGCGACCTGCGGCCGTATTCAAGGTGGCAAAGCCGTCGATGCCATCATCGTGCTGCAGGCCGATGACGATGCTGAGTTTAACTGTACAAACCTGCGCGTGACCGGCACTGCCGTGCATGAACTAGCCGACGGCGCCAAGCTGGAACTGACCGCAGTTGGTCAGCCTTATCAAGAGACCTACCAGCCTGGTGGCGGTCGCGGTCATTGGCCCGTCGAAACCCATTTCGCCACGGTTACCGATGACCTCGATATCCGTCAAGTCTCTGTCAGCACCACAGAGATCAAGCTGGAACAAGGTAGCTCGCAGAAGATCGAAGTGACCATCGATCGCAGCCCTGATTTCAAGACGAACGTGACGCTCGATATGCTCTATCGGCACTTAGCGAGCAGCTTTGGCGATTCGTTGCCGCCGGGAGTGACGCTCGACGATAAGCAGGCGAAGACGCTGCTCGCGGGCCCGGCAACCACTGGCTTTGTCACCATCAAAGCGGCTGCCGATGCGCCGCCGGTCGAGAATCACATCAGCGTCGTGATGGCGCACGTCTCGCTGAACTTTGTGATGAAAACGACCTACAGCAGCCCGCCCATCAAAATCAGCGTGGTGAAGAAAGAGAAGTAATCTCTTCACTGCCTCATAGCCGGAAGCGGAAACATGCCAACGCTTCAGGCTGAGGAAAACGCGGTGCAGTGCGGGCTTAGTTACCGCCGCTGCCGCCACTACCTGCAGACACGCTGTTATCGGTGGGCAAGCGCGGTGAGGGAATCGACTGCATCATGGCGCGGTTGACCGCGTCGAAGTATTCGCCGGAACCACCTTCGGGTTCGGTGTTCGTCAGCATCACAGGCGGCAGGTTGCCGTCGGGCATGACGCGCGAAATATACTTCTGCACCGATTCGACGCGAGCCCGAGTATCTTCAGGCGTCTCGCCGACGAGCACAAACACCGCGCGGCGATGAATGGGAGCCTGCGTAACCACCCACTTCACCTTCAGTTCACCGGCCCGATTCAGCTCTTGCGTTTCGGCGTTGAACAGATAGGTGCCGATGGTGTTCTGCATCTTCCAGCCATTGTTGACCTGGATGCAGAAGGGCTCACGCGTCACAGCGCGATCCGCAGACTGAAAGGGTTCTGGCCAGGCGTTGTTGCGGTGAAAATCGATCTTCACTCGTTGCCAGAAAGTCGGGGGCTCTCCGGCCGAGGCACCTGCAACAAAGAACGTGCTGCCGCCGGCAAGCAGAGCCACACCCAGCGAGCTGGCTAAGAACCATTGACGCATTGCAGCATCCTCCGTAACGGCAGGCCCGCGACAATCCGTAGGGCCTAGCAACTGATTCGCCTGGACAAATTCAAACGCAGCAGACAGTGGTTCAATCCGAACCTATGACTTGTCGCCAGTCCTCGAGTCGTGCGACGCTGGCACGGCGTGAGTCTGGCGCTTGGGGGTTTTTCTCCAAGATGTCATCGGCTTGGCATTCACCGAATGTCGACCCGGTCTGCAGGCAGCGTCAAAACCGGTGCGACCGTCACGCCGCACCGGAATAAACGTCAGACTTTACCAGGCGAAATGCTGTCATTCCGCTACGCAGCTGCGCCCGAGGGCTCGGGTTCGGTAGCGAGCCCTTCGATCACGTGCTGAAAGACTTGCTCGTCGCACAGCTGGCCGATCGAATCGATCACCACATCGGGGCGGTAAGCATAGCGCATCAGGTCCTCGCGCTTGGTCGAGCCGGTAAGGACCAGCACGGTGCGATAGCCCATCGAAACACCGCCGAGAATGTCGGTTTCCATCGTATCGCCAATCATGACCACACCATCCGTCGAGAGCCCCAGCTCTTTGCGAGCCGAGCGCATCATCACCGGGCTGGGTTTACCAACGCTAAACGCCTTGAGGCCGGTTGCCGCTTCCAGCATGGCGACAATGGCTCCACAGCCGGGTCGCAGGCCGTGCGCCGTCGGGCAGTTGGGATCAAGATTGGTTGCAATCAACTTGGAACCGCGCAGAATCATCCGCACGGCCGCTTCGACGGTTTCCATGTTGAACATGCGACCTTCGCCAACCACGACATAGTCGGGGTCGTCATCGACAATCGCGTAGCCATTTTTGTGCAACGCTTGCAGCAATCCACCTTCGCCAATCACAAACGCGGTTCCGCCTGGCTTTTGAGCCGCGAGAAAGCGGGCCGTCGCCATCGCGCAGGTGAAGATATGGCTTTCATCAACATGAATGCCCATCCGCGCGAGCTTGATGACGCCATCGCGCCGCGTCCGCTGGCTGTTGTTCGTTAAAAATGCGAAGGGGATCTGCTCATCGAGCAGTCTTTGAATAAAGCGGTTCGCTCCCTCGACGACTTGCTTGCCCTTGTAAATCACACCGTCCATGTCGATCAAAAAGCCAAACTGGCCCATGACAGGTTCCCTTAAGGAGAGGACGTGAAGAAAACAGACCGTCGCCCTCCCAACGCTTGGCAAGTCGCACAAACGTACGACCGCCGACTCGTCAGCCAGAGGCTGACTAGCGCGTGTGGATTACCGTCGGCAGCCGATCTCCGCACACAGTGCCGTAAGGGCACATGTCGCGGGAGGCAACTCCGTTCGAGTTGCTCGGAAGCTGACAGGCGAAACGGTGGGTAAGATCAAATTGTTCCGCTCAGAACCGGGGGAAGAAGCACTGCATCGCCGCCTGCAATTCCAGTTCGACGCAGTAGTTCAGAGCGGCCGTTGAGAAAGTTGAATCGCAAACGCTATGCCGATCGCTGGCCGCAAGTTGCCAACGACTCTTGAAATACGCGTGACGAAGGGGTGAATCCCGCGAAATGAGGCGGAAAGCCAAGTTCCGCCCGGCACGAATGCGGCATTTTGCGTTCGGGCCGCTGCCTATCTCTCAGGCAAGTTTGCCAGCGCATGTGGCAAAATGTGTGCAAACGGAATGTTACTTGCATTCGCAGGCTTACCCTGTTTGCCAAGTGGTTGGCAGGCGGCTTGGCGAATGAGCGCCAAGTGTTGCAGTCGGCTTATTCAGTGCCTTTTGCGAAAAAACTTGGCGATTCAGGGAAAACTCTTTCAATATCAAGCTCGACATTTCCGGCACGAACGGCGTAGAATCGTCGGTAGGGCAGGCGGGGGAATTTCGGCGCGGGGAATAGTGTCATGCGACGTACTTTGGTGCGGCGTTGGTTAAACGCGGCTTGGGCCGTAGCCCTTGTCCCAACTCTAGTGATTGCTAGCAGTTCCGCGCTCGTCCGGGCTGAGGAAATTCCCGTCGCCACAGCCGTCTCGCCCGCTGATATGTCGCGCTGGGTCCGCGAGCTCGATGCTGAGTCTTATGAAGCACGCGAAGCGGCCAGCAATCGGTTGATCGCTGCTGGCCCCGCCGCCATCGAACATCTGGCCCCTGCTGTGCTGAGTGAAAGTGCCGAAGTGGCCTGGCGTGCGAGCATCGCGCTGCAGCGAATCGCAGTTGCCGGCGACGAAGAAACCGTCAACCATGTTGCCGGCGCACTTGGCAAGCTGAGCGTCAAACGACCAGTGCTCGGCCAGGTCATTCGCGAAATCAAATCGCATCAACAAAGCTTCCGCCATTCGCGGGCAATTGCCAAAGTTCGATCTCTTGGTGGACAACTCTCGGGGCATTGGCAAGACCAGCCGTTTGAGAGTTCCCCCCCTCCGGCGGCCCTTGATGTCGCCGTGGCTGATGTGATTCCTGCGGTCGCTCTGGAGCCACTTCACCTGGAAGCCGCACCTCTGGATGTGATTCCAGTCGGCGATGCTGACGCAGTTCCGCCCGCTCCGCGCGGCCTGATTGGCGCGATCGCGCGCATTCTGGCCCCACCTGTCAAAGAACCGGCCGAACCGGCTGCCGATGCGGTCCCGTTGGAAGTTCGCCCGCTGGACGTCCGCGCGATTGAGCTGGCTCCCGAAATCAATCCAATCCCCGGTGATGTGCCTCCTGCCGCTCCCAAACTCGAGGAACCGCTGCCCATCGCGCCGCCCGCTCCGCCAGCCGACAAGTTGCCCGCCGATATCACCGCTCCGGAAGACTTGCCGAAATTTGAAGTACCGAAAGACGTCGAAGCGGCAGCGCCAATCGTTGAAGTTGTGGCGGATGAAATCATCCTCGATATCGAAGCGCCGATCATGATCGGTGGCGGCATGATTGGCCCCGCTGTCTTTGCCGGGGACTTCACCAGCGAAGACGAAGACTACGCCGAACTGGTGCTCAACCGCTCGTTCCACGGCACCGATGCCGATCTGGCTGAACTGCGAGATATCCCCGAGCTGTACACGCTGTCGATCGACGGCGCAAAGCTGACTGACAAAACGCTGCGGCACATCGCAGCCTTGCCTAAACTCACCACGCTCAATGTGCGCGGCACACCGTTCACTTCAGCGGCCTTGCGAGAGCTGCGCAAGCAACGTCCCAGCTTGTCGCTCGTTTGCCGCAGCAGCGCCATGCTGGGCATCAATGCGGGGCTCGAAGGACCGTGCATTCTGACCTCGGTCTTCTTCCGTTCGGGTGCACAGGAAGCTGGCCTGAAAGAGGGCGACGAGATCATCGAAGTCGAAGGCGAAAAAATCCGCGACTTCAGCGACCTAACCATCGCCGTCTATCCCCACCAGCCCGGCGATAAGCTAAGTGTGAAGTACCGCCGCGACGGTGAAGACAAATCGGTCGATGTGGTGCTGAAGCCCCGCGCGGGTGAATAAACCTGAAGCAGCAGGCGTTGCGGGTGACGTGATTTGTCTTGCGTCGGATTGTTGCTGGCGCGAGTGAGCGGCTATCTTAAGCATCACGTTTGTTGTGCTGCCTCTCACCTCAATCCTCTCCCTGTGCCTGCGCGGGTCACCACGCACCGCGGCCGGTGGAGTTACGTAAAGAAACGGCAACTTCATGCCACTCGCTCGTGTCGTTGCCGATACTCCGCTGAATCCGGTGATCGAAAGTTTGCTTGCCGGCAAGGTCGAGATTTTGCCCTGGTCGGTGGCGATGGCAGGAACGAGCGAGCCTGTCGCAGCGCTCTACACGTATGGTCATCCGCAGGTCGATGGCGCATTGCTCGATCGTTTGCCGGGATTGAAAGTAATCAGCAATTACGGCGTGGGAGTCGATCATATCTGCCTGCCTGATGCGGCCGCGCGAGGTATTCCCGTGGGCAACACGCCGGGCATCTTGGACGGTGCGACAGCCGACATGGGCTTTGCGCTGCTGTTAGCGACGGCTCGCCGCTTAGTGGAAGGTGATCGTTACGCGCGCTGCGGCGAATTCACCCGCTACGACCCGGGCTACATGCTCGGGCAGGAAGTGCATGGCCGCACGCTCGGCATCATCGGCATGGGACGTATCGGGCGGCAAGTTGCCAAGCGGGCTCGCGCTTTCGACATGCCCGTGCTCTATTACAACCGGCGACCGAACGCAGCCGTCGAGCAAGAGCTGCAAGCTCGCTATGTCTCGTGCGACGAACTGCTGCGGCAAGCCGACTACGTCATGCTTTGCTGCCCCCTCAGTGAGGAAACGCGCGGTCTCATCAATGAGGCTGCCCTCGCGAAAATGAAATCGACGGCCATCCTCGTGAATATTGCCCGTGGGCCGGTCGTCGATACGGATGCACTCACGGCGGCGCTGGCCTCCCGGCAAATCTATGCCGCCGGACTCGATGTCACCGACCCGGAACCCTTGCCCCGCAATCACCCGCTCCTCCAACTCGACAACGTGACGATTGCGCCGCACCTGGGCAGTGCCACCGAACAAACTCGGCGACAGATGGCCGAAATCTCGGTCGAGAATCTGCTGCGTGGCATCCAGGGCCAGCCTCTGTTGCATCAAGTGAAATAGCCTCTCCCTCCCGCAAAGAATTCATCATGAACCGACTTGCCCTCTTCGCGCTACTGTCCGTTCACGCTGCGGCATTCGCTGCCGATGTCAAACGGCCGAACGTGGTCTTCATCGCAATCGACGATCAAAACGATTGGGTCGGTGCCTTCGGCGGACACAAGCTGGCCAAGACGCCTCACATCGATCGGTTGGCGGACCGCGGCACGGCCTTTTTGAACGCCCACTGCCAGGCTCCGCTCTGCAATCCCTCGCGAACCAGCTTGATGCTGGGACTGCGACCGACCACGACGGGAATCTACGGCCTGTCTCCTTGGTTCCGCACGCTCGACGACTGGCAAGCGCGCGTGGCCTTGCCGCAACACTTCAAGGCGAGCGGCTATCGCACACTGACAGCAGGCAAGATCTATCACGGCGGCGCGGGTGGACCGCAGCAGCGAATGAAGGAGTTTGATGTCTGGGGGCCCAACGGCGGCATCGGCATCAAGCCCGAGAAGAAGCTGATCGGCCCGACGCCGATGGGCAACAATCCGCTCATGGATTGGGGCGTGTTTCCTCATCGCGATGAAGACAAAGGCGATTATCAGGTTGCCAGTTGGGCCGTCGAGCAGATTAAAGCAGCGCCCAAGGACGAACCGTTCTTTCTGGCCGCCGGTTTCTTTCTGCCGCACGTGCCTTGCTACGCCACGCAAAAGTGGTTCGATCTCTATCCCGACGACGACAGTGTGTTGCCGCTGATCAAGGCCGACGATCGCGCCGATACGCCGCGGTTCTCGTGGTACTTGCATTGGCATTTGCCGGAACCACGCTTGAAGTGGGTGCAAGAAAACAACCAATGGCGGAACCTCGTTCGCTCGTATCTGGCCAGCACCAGTTTTGTCGATGCCCAGGTCGGGCGCATTACAGCCGCCCTCGAAGAAGCAGGCCTGGCCGAGAACACCATCATCGTGCTCTGGGGCGATCATGGCTGGCATCTGGGCGAAAAAGGAATCACCGGCAAGAACACGCTCTGGGATCGCGGCACCAAGGTGCCGCTGCTGTTTGCTGGCCCTGGCGTGAAGGCCGGTGGTCGCTGCACCCAGCCCGCGGAACTGCTCGACATCTATCCCACGCTTGTCGACCTGTGCCATTTGCCACAAAGGACCGATCTGGAAGGCCTCAGTCTGCTGCCTCAGTTGAAAGATGCCGCGACCAAGCGCGAGCGGCCGGCGATCACGTCGCACAATCAGGGGAACCATGGCATTCGCAGCGAGCGGTGGCGCTACATTCGCTACGCCGATGGCAGTGAAGAGTTGTACGACCTGCAGAACGATCCGCACGAATGGACAAATCTGGTTGCGAACAAAGGGCACGAAAAAATCATTGCCGAGCACCGTCGTTGGCTCCCGAAGATCGATGTGCCACCTGCCCCGCGCAGTGCCAGTCGCGTGCTCACCTACGACAAAGCGACGGACGAAGCCATCTGGGAAGGAAAAGTCGTTAAGCGGGCCGATCCGATTCCCGAATGAGCCCGTTTGGCACGCCTACATTGGCTTCGCGGCGTCATTAATTGATGGCAGCGCAGCGACGAATTCTTTTGTGTCGGAAATTAACTGGCCGAGGGCTTCCCGAGTGAGTTGAAAGATTCCTTCGTGCATTAGGTCATTTCTCTTGCTTCGTGCCGCGTTCATAGCGTCGATCAAGCGTTTTTCAGGAAGAGCCCCGTGGGAGATGCAAAGAGGTAGACCGATATTTAGTGCCCAAGAATAAGTCATCTCCTTTCGATTGTGATCCAGCTTGGTTTTGCTAACACCTCGTTGAATGCACTCAGCCCGTACCGCGCGAGCCGTCGCCATTTCGGCGGCGATCACAACTTGGAGAAAGGCGAATTCGTATTCACCATATTCCCAACTGCTATAAGCTTCTCCGATCAATCGATCAATGTCAGACACTTGAGTCGAGCCATTTGCGATCTGGCGAAACCGATCGCTTTGGGAAGCATCTAACATGGGGTTATTCCGAGATATTCTTGCGCCATTTAGGGCGAGGATCGCTCCACTTGGTGGTCCATTGCCGGAAATCAATATGTATGCAGATGGGGTCGTTCCCCATGAAATTGTTCGCGAAATTGGCGAGAAAGCGACACGACAAGTCCGCACTGCAAGAATAAGAGAATTAATACATTCAAACATCGTCTGCAAGCAAGAGCTGATCGATGATTCAAGTGCGTGCTCGGTCGAATTACCGCGAATTGTGAATCGCATTGCAGCGACTGTCTTCAATTGCTCTTCCGAAGCAACCTCCATTTGCTCTTCATTCTTGCCGACCCTAATTTTGCCGTGCCATTGCCGCGTGCGCGGCACTATCGCGTGATAAGGTTCATTGTTGGAGACAAAATGAAATCGAGATATTCGATTGGAGAGACAGACTCTGTGCAGCATTCCTTTTGCATCGGCGGCATCGACCGTCGCCTCACTTTTTCCGTCGATACAAGGCAGTAGATCAGGTAACTCGACAGCTATTTCTAGGGTCCATTCGTCATTTAAGGGCTGCACCTCATTGAAGATACCTGCTACGTCTTCTGCCTTCGTCATGCCTTCAGCGCAAAAGCACAGCGCAACATGTGATCGAAATTGATGTGGCGTTGAAAGTAAATCTGTGAACGCCGAAAATCCATCAAGCGGAATGACTTCAGATAGCTCAAGCTCTACATAGACAACAGGGTCCATAACGGTCCTCTCCGCCCTACTTTGCTGCATTGTATTTATCTAGTTGCGATCAAGAAATGCTTAGAGCCATCCAGGAGATGGATGGCTCAAAGCTCGAATCAATCTGCCGCTCTCCCACTGAGGTACGAGCCCATCAATCAAAGTGGACTCGACCGGATTCGAACCGGCGACGCGCAGGTTGAGGGTGCCCGAAGGCTTGGCTTGTAATAATGATCATACATATACAAGCTACGATTGCAAGGATCCGTGCGTATTTGCGATCAAACGCCGGCTGTCACCGCGATTCCGCGTGCTCACCTACGACAAAGCGACGGACGAAGCCATCTGGGAAGGAAAAGTCATCAAGCGAGCCGATCCAATTCCCGAATGAGCCCGTTTGGCCGCTGTCAACGTCATTGCCCGAAGTCAGCTGGCGGAGAATAATGTCGCAGCCAGATTACACTCCAGCTGAGCAAAGGATTGAACATGCCCAAGTTGACCGTCGAAGGCGTTGGCGAATTTGAAGTCCCTCAGGGCAAACGATTAGTCCTGGCACTCACACAGGACGCGGGCATCGACCAGTTGCACGCCTGCGGCGGCAATGCCCGTTGCACCACCTGCAAAGTCGAGTTCATCAGCGGTGAGCCGAGCAAAATCACGGCTGCCGAACAGAACGTACTAACAGCCAAGGGCCTAAGTGGCGTTCGCCTCAGTTGCCAACTCGACTGCGATCAAGACATGGCCGTGCGGGCCATCAGTCGCTTCGCCGGCAGCGGCCGCAAAGACTCCGGCGGCCTCCCCGCCGAAACCATTCAGCCTCCCCCCGAGTGGATTGCCAAGACGACCTAAGCCTGTGGTGCTTTCGGGAGTGACGACGTGCGACTTTTTAGCTTAGCTACCATTACCTTGTTGTATTGCTGCGTGGCCGCTGCACTTGGTGACGAACGCGTTGTGTTTTACAGAGAATTCAATGGTCATACGTCCTCAGTGGATGACCTCTCCTTCGATCCCAAATCGGAAGTGATTGTGTCTGGTGGAGCAGACGGAATGCGTCTGTGGTCAATCCGTGACGGGAAGGAGTTGGCGTTTCGGGGATTTAATACTTATCGCGCGCATTTTTTGGACGATAACCGTGTGTTTATTGCTGACACGAGTGAGGGATTGATTTTTTGGGATCGACGTAGCAAAAGCTCGGAGCGCATTGTCTCGCGAACTTCGAGTCGAGTTGTCGCAGACATTTCGCCATCCGCAACGATCGCTGTCGCCTCATTTTGTGTGAAACCCTCGGCCGCGGCGGAGCGACCGTCAGCGTATGACATTGAGGTGTGGAAACGAGACCCGGACTGGCAGCAAACCTTTGTTTTGCAGGGGCATCGGGGGCCGGTTTTGAGCTTGAAGATCCACCCCAGCGAGTCGAGTCTCTTGTCGCAGGCTGCGGACGGGACCTATCGAGCGTGGAATTTGAAAGACGGAACGCAGATTGCCATGAATGGCGAAGTAGTCGACCGGCAGGGCCAACTTAATAACTGGTTTTCAGAAGCGCGCAGTGGACTCGCGTTTGGAACGGACGGGAAGATTGCGCTATGCAGCTCAGGACTGTATCAGTTTCCAGAGTTTGAAAAGGCTGGAATACTCAACGATGACAGGAAGAATCGCGCCTGCGCAGTTACTACGTCACATGATGGAGCGTGGTTTGCAACTGGCCATAGTGATGGCACCGTAGCGATTTGGGATTCAGTGACTCAGAAGCAATTAGCGTCGTTTAAGGCAATGAAAAACGGCAGTGCAGTGCATGCCGTGTGCTTTTCACCGGACGATTCTATCCTGGCGACTGCTGGTTATGGAATGGTTCCGGGATTTCGGGCACTTCGAGAGAAGATTATCCCAAAGGATACGACTGTGCGTTTGTGGCGACTCAGCTCCCTGAAGGGCAACTAGTATCGACACGATTCCTCGGCTGGGGTGGCAATGTTGAGATCTCGGTTTTCCTCCGAGTAGTCATCTCGCTCCGTCGAGATGAATGCACCGCGAAGCGGCAAAGCATCATCTTGCGGAGCAAGATGACTACGGTGCAAAGCGTAGCAGCGCGCCCGGCGAAGATCTCTGCCACTCTCGCTTTAGCAACGCAAAAACGAACTCGCTGCCCCACGCTCCCTTGTACCAGATGTTCTCGACGAAGTGCGCCGGGTGCCACTGGCTTTTGCCAGTGCTCTGAAATGCCGATTGATTTGGCTAGTTTCAGGTCGGTTCAAGGGCTATTTTACCAGAGGGTGACACTGCCAATGATTCGTTGATTCGAGTTGACGATGACCGAACCTCACCGCAAACGGTTGCAGCGATATCACGAACCAGGAGACGTTCACGAGCTCACCTTCTCTTGTTATCGAAGAATGCAGCTCCTCACGAACAACGCATGGCGAGTGAAGCTGGCTCGGGCTATTGATGCTGCCTGCGAAGAGATTGGTTGCTTCCTCGCGGCCTTTGTGTTCATGCCCGAGCATGTGCATTTGCTGACGTGGGGCTTTGAGATATAACCGAAAGTCGTGGACGTTGAGTGATTGAAAGAGGCGGTGTGCTTGGCGAGAAAGTGTTTTGCAAAAGAACCTTTTTCACCAAGGAGCACACCACCATGCAGGAAGTTAACGGATCGACGATTGCGTTGCCAGGGTCTCGGGAATCGCTGCACGAGATTCTTCGGCAAGGAGCACAGCAGATGCTCGCGCAGGCCATTGAAGCCGAGGTTGCGGAATGGATCGACCAGCACGCACACGTGACTGATGAGCGGGGCCGTCGTCAGGTCGTTCGGAATGGGCACTTGCCGGAGCGGAAGATCGTCACGGGGGTGGGCGAAGTGGCCATCGAGCAGCCACGCGTGCATGATCGGCGCGAGGCTGGCGACGGCGAACGATTTCACTCGAAGCTGCTGCCGCCGTATCTGCGGAAGACCAAGAGCATTGAGGAGTTGATTCCGTATCTGTACCTCAAGGGGATCAGCACGGGCGACTTCCACGACGCGCTCGCGGCGATCGTCGGGCCGGAGTGTCCGGGGCTCTCGGCAACGACCGTCACGCGGCTGAAGAGCGTTTGGGAACAGGAGTATCGCGAGTGGTCCGCGCGTTCCCTCACGGGGAAGGAATACGTCTACGTCTGGGCCGATGGCATTCACACGAACATTCGTCTGGAAGAGGATCGGCAGTGCATTCTGGTGCTGATGGGAGCCACCAAAGACGGCAAAAAAGAGCTGATCGCCATGACGGACGGCCATCGCGAGAGCGCTCAATCGTGGCGAGAACTGCTGCTCGATGTGCAGCGCCGCGGCCTGGCCGTGGCGCCCAAGTTAGCGATTGGCGATGGTGCCCTCGGCTTCTGGAAAGCGCTCGCCGAGATCTTTCCCGCCACGAAAGTGCAACGCTGCTGGGTACACAAGACTGCCAATGTTCTCGATAAGCTACCGAAGAACAAGCAACCGAAAGCGAAAGACATGCTGCATCAAATCTGGATGGCCGACACGCGCGAAGCGGCCGGCAAAGCGTTCGACGCCTTCGTGGCCGACTATCAAGCCAAATATCCACAGGCCACGGAATGCCTGGCCAAGGACCGCGACGTGCTGCTCACGTTCTACGACTTTCCTGCGGAGCATTGGCGGCACCTGCGAACTACGAACCCAATCGAGTCGACGTTCGCCACCATTCGCCTGCGGCATCGTCGCACCAAAGGCAACGGCAGTCGCATCGCCTCGCTGACCATGATGTTCAAGCTCGCTGAAAGCGCCGCGCGCGGCTGGCGACTACTCAACGGCGCTCAACTCCTCCCCGATGTCATCCGCGGAGTCGTCTTCCAAGACGGCCTACCCCTCGACCAAGCCGCCGCCTAATTCAATTCCACCATCCACAACTATTGACAATATCTCTGGGGCTTTCGTACGGAAGAAGAAGTCAGTTCCTTTCTCGCTCGCGTGAAACAACCCGTCTCCCGCGAGATTCACTCGGATCTGGTTCCAGGCAACAGCTCACTATTAAAACGATTGACGGTCAAAGAACGACCGGGTAAGTCCTGCTTTCGCTTCTGGCAAGAAGGTGGAGGGTACGATCGGAATCTACATACCGTGGCAGCTGTTCAGGCGTCAATCGACTACACTCACCGCAATCCTGTCACTCGCGAACTCTGCAAGCTCAATCGCGACTGGCGATGGTCGAGTGCCCGCTACTACGAAAGTGATGGCCAAGAGGCTGATCCGCTCCTGCCCCGCATCACGCCGCTGCCCAACGACTTCTGGTCCACCGGATAGAAGCTCCCTACCGATTTAGCCCGTACGTAGTCGGCCGGTATCATTGCTGCCGCCTACTGGCAAAATGGCACTTGGGCCGTGATCTGAGTGGATGAATCCTACGACACATCAGGCACTGGCAGAGCCAGTGGCACCCCAAAATGACAATGCCGGCCTGGCGATCGCCCTGGGTACGACTGAGAGGAGTCGTGTCGGTCAAAGGGTGTCACAAGGAATTATTGTTACGATGTGTTGACTTAATGTCAATGACATTTTAAGGTTTGTGGGGGCCAGGGGCCAGGGGCCAGGGGCCAGAGGCCAGAGGCCAGAGGCCAGAGGCCAGAGGCCAGGGGCCAGGGGCGAGAGGCCTGGATGTCTGCCGCCACGAGGAGCAAACGGGATAGTCACCCACCCGTTTAGGGCCTGTTCAGGTTGAGGTTTGAACAGGGGCGAGAATGGTTATCAAACGGTTATCGGAAAACGGATGATTTGGGTTCGTTTTGTTGCGCAAATGCATATTGGGAAACAGGTTATGGCGAATAGTTGATCTCGATTAATCGCGCAAAAAGTTATCAAAGGCGGTGCTGGGTAGAGCTGAAGAGGGACTGTTCAGCAGGGACGAGGGCCAGGGACCAGGGACCAGGGACCAGAGGCGAGAGGCCTGGAGGTCTGCCACCACAAGGAGAAGAAAGTAGGATTAAACCACCCGTTTAGGGCCTGTTCAGGCCGCGGTGTGAGCAGGGGACAGAATGGTTATCAAGCGGTTATCAGAAAACGGGTGATTTGGGGGCGGATGTAGTCGCAACTGTTTGATCGAAAACAGGTTAGGGCGAAGCGATAACTTGGGTTTTTCGCACAAAAGGTTATCAAAGGCGAGGCTCCGAAGGGTTGAGTTGGGACTGTTCAGCAGAGAGGAGCGACGCTGGAGGGAAGTTCGTCAGACCTGGAGGTCTGCCGCCACGAAGAGAAGAGAAAGGAAGTGTAAATCACCCGTTTAGGGCCTGTTCAGGCTGCGGTTTGAACAGGGGCGAGAATGGTTATCAAACGGTTATCGGAAAACGGGTGATTTGGGGGAGGATGTAGTCGCAACTGTTTGATCGAAAACAGGTTAGGGCGAAGCGATAACTTTGATTTTTCGCACAAAAAGTTATCAAAGGCGAGGCTCCGAAGAGTTGAGTTAGGACTGTTCAGCATCGCGGTAGGGGAAGGGAGAAGGGCAGACCAGGAGGTTTGCCGCCACGTTTACTGCGACCGATAGGTGGGCGGAATCATCGTTGTCGCAGCGGCGACTTTTTCGCTGGCGACGGTGGTGTCAGCTGGGTCGCGAGATTGCCGCCGCAGATAGATGCCCTGGAACATCATGTTGCAGGTCATCAGGACGGCGACTTCCAAGGGTGCCCAAGTGGGAGTGAAGGCGAAGAGGACGGCCATGAGGAACAGGGCACCGCCAATGATGTAGTACATGCCTGCTTCCGCGGCGTGAGCCAGAAAACTGAGCGCTGCCGCCACGGCCCAGAGCGAGTAGATCATCAGCCTGAGTTGGGGCTGGTCACTTGGAATCGCGATGAGCACCACTGCCAGAATCACGCCCATCGAAAGAATGTGTGCCACCCAGGTCGTCAGAAAGTGCCGGCGTTGCCAGGTGGGAATGAGCCGGAGCGACGGATAGCCGAGTCCAATCAGCAGCGGCAGGAGCGTAAACATCATGATCGACGTGGTCGCAATCATGCCCGTGGCGTAGTACGGCTTGTCGGCGAGAAACCAGTAAGCAATGAAGTGCAGGGTGATGGGGACTGGACTGAAGCAGAGCATCCGCGTGGCGAAGCCGCGAATGCGTTCATCGAAACCATGATGGGTGATCGAGCGGGCGACCTGGTCGAGAATGGTCAGCGATTGCGCTTGGATCGGTTCGCCACGTAAGAAGGCTTGCAGGTCGGCAGCAAGGGCAGCAGCCGTTGCATACCGCTGATGAGGTTTCTTTTCCAGACACTTCAGGCAGATTACTTCCAAGTCGCGCGGGATCTTGGGTTGGGTCACGCGTGGCGGCAGTGGCTCTTGCTCGCGTACTTGCTGGATGGTTTGAATCACCGAGTCGCCTTTGAAGGGACGCTTACCGGTGAGCAGTTCGTAAAGGATGACTCCCAGGGCGTAGATATCGGTCGCGGGACCAATCTCGGCCGAGTTGCCCGCTGCCTGTTCCGGAGCCATGTACGTAGGGGAGCCGATGATTGCGCCGGTCATGGTGTGGGCATGATTGGCCTCGGCATGTTTGGCGAGTCCGAAGTCGGCGATCTTGGGAGTACCGTCGGAATGAATGAGCACGTTGCCCGGCTTCAAGTCGCGATGCACGACTCCCTTGTCGTGAGCGTGCTGAACCCCGCGCGCAAGGGCGAGCGACAGTTCCGCGGCGCGACGAGGCGGAACCGGCAAGCCATCGAGCTGCTGCGCCAGCGTGCCGCCGCTGACATATTCCAACGTCAGATAGGGCCGCCCCTGTTGCTCGCCGATCTCAAAAATCTGGGCAATGTTGGGATGTGCCAGCCGCGCGACAGCTTCGGCCTCACTGCGAAAGCGGGCACGTTCCTGCACACTGGCATTCGCGCCGGCAAGGATCATCTTGATCGCCACCGGACGATTGAGCCCCAGCTGACGGGCCTTGTAAACGATTCCCATGCCGCCCTGGCCGATGAGTCCTTCCACTTCGTAGCCATCGAGCTTGGGCAGAATGGGTGCGGTCTTCGCTGCGGAGATCGGTGGTGCTTCAGCGGGCAAATCGAGGGCGGCCAGCATTTGCCGTCGCCGGGCGATCCGCTCGCGCAGTTCGGCATGCAGAGCCGGTTGTTCCGGGCAAAGTTGTTCGGCCGAGAGATCGTTCCCGGCCGCACGCTGTTCTTCCCAGGCCACGAGCGCATTGAGAATGGGGTCGCTGCTACTCTGCGCAGCAGAATCGTGGCCGGGCACTTTGCCGTCTGCTGCGATGGTGTGATCGAGGGGGAGGTTCACGTTAGAGCCTCGCGATTTGCGTCAGGTCGCCAGCCAATTGTTCCGTGGCGGCCACCCAAAGATAACTCACTTTGCGCGGATGAAGTTCCAGAATTCGAGCAATCTCTGCTTGAGGCAGTCCCAGGTAGTAGTGCATTTCGAAGATCGTCCGTTCGGCTTCGGCCAGCTTGCCAACCTTGTTGTGAAACTCGGTCCACACGGCCAGCTTGGCACCGTCGAGCGATTGGTCTGCTGGTTCCATTCGGCTGGCGAGCGAATCATTGCCGGGAGCCAAGGTTTCTAGCTGATGTTCGCTTCGTCGCTGGCTGGCGACGATGTCGAGCAGCACCTGCCGAATTTTATGCGCGGCCAGGCGAAAGAAATCGGCTACGGTGGGCGGATCGGCCTTTTCCATCGCTTGAATCAGACGGAACCAGGTCTCATGCACGATACTGTCGACATCGTGCTGACGTTGAACTTGGGGAAACGAGCCGGAGAGAATCTTGCCGGCCAGGCGTCGCAAGCGGCCGCAGGCCTGTTCCAAAAACTCGCGACGAGCCTGCTGATCGCCGGCCCGCAAACGGTCGAGCAGCAGTTGCAGTTCCACGGTTGCCGCGGGATCCATGCGAAAACGCCTGTCGCAAAGCCTGTGTCGCACCAGGGTTACGAATAACCGCGAATCTTTTCGCGGATTCCGTGTCTGAAAAGGGAGCGGCGACTGCTCAGCTATGTAGGGAGACTCTGCGAGGGCTCGCAAAGTTCACCCGGAATGAGCTTATTAGGAGTTGCCGCTGGCTGCAACTGTCTGCTGCCGAGGCCTCACCATGACGACCAAACGAACTGCGAAACTTACGATGGTTACGAAAGCATTTTTGGCTGGCACTGTCCTGTTAGCCTTGGGCGGCACCACTGCCGGCCTGTGGTATCAGTTTTTTCCTCACCAAAACGAGCTGAAACTGCCCGGTACGGTCGAGTCGCAAGAAGTGCGGCTTAGCTCGCGCGTCGGTGGCCGGGTGATCAAGACCTTTGTCGACGATGGCGATGTGCTCGAAGCAGGAGCCAAGGTCGTTGAACTAGAAATGCCCGAGCTCGACTCTCAGCACGCGCAACTGCAAGCTCAGCTGGCCGCTGCCGAAGCCATTCTCACCAGGCTCGAGAAGGGGCCGCGCAAAGAAGAAATCGCTGCTTCGCAGGCCGCCAAAGAAGCAGCCGAAGCTCGCCTCGCGCGCATGAAGAAGGGGTTCCGTCAGGAAGAGACCGAACAGGTCAACGCCGACCTGGAGGCCGCGAAGGCGGAACTGGAGAACGCCCGGACCGATATGATTCGCGAAAAAGGGCTGCTCGATAAGGCCGCAACCAGCCGTGGAACGTACGATGCGGCCGTTGCCCGGTACGGTCGCTTGCACGGTCAAGTGAACTCGCTCGCGGCCAAGTTGCGGATGTACGAGAGCGGCTATCGTGAAGAAGAGATCGCCGAATCGGTTGCTGAACTAGCCAGGCTGCAAGCCAATCTCGATTTGCTTCACGCAGGAACTCGCGTGGAAGAAATCGACGAAGCGAAAGCGACCGTGCAAAACCTGCGAGCCAAGATCGACGAACTCGACGTGATGCGTCGCGAACGCATCGTCTATGCTCCCGAAAAGTGTGTCGTACAAACCCTGGCCGTTCGTCCAGGCGACATCGCCGCGCCGAATCGGCCCATCGCTCTCGTGCTGCGAGCTGATGACTTGTGGGTGAAGGCCTACGTCTCGGAAGTCGATCTGGGCCGGATCAAGGTCGGCCAGAAAGTGGCCGTAACCATCGACACGTTCCCCGACAAACGCTTCGAAGGTGAAGTGATCTACATTGCTCCCGAAAGCGAGTTCACGCCGCGCAATGTGCAGACCATCGACGAACGACGTCACCAGGTTTTTGCCGTGAAGGTGCGCGTGGCCGATCCTCAAGGGGTCTTCAAGTCGGGCATGGCGGCAGATGTGTGGTTGGCGAAGTGAACCCTGATTGGTTGTTTCAAATCCCCTTGGCTAGAGCGTCGCGATCTTTAGGAATGCTATGTCGATCTCCACCACACCTGTCATTGACGTCCGCGGCGTCACGCTGCGGTTCGGCAAGTTCACCGCCGTCGATCAGGTCGACTTGCAAGTGTACGGCGGCGAGGTCTTCGGGCTATTAGGACCGAATGGCTCGGGAAAAACGACGCTCATCCGCGCTCTCTGCGGACTGCTGCCGCTGGCCGAAGGAAGCGCGACCGTGCTGGGCCGCGATGTGGTCAAAGAGGCCGACGACGTCCGGCAATCGATCGGCTACATGTCGCAAAAGTTCTCGCTCTACGCCGATCTCACCACTCAAGAGAACATGGACTTTTACAGCGGCATCTACGGCCTGCGCAAAAACGACGCCAAGCTGCGGCAAAAGGAACTGGTTGAACTGACCGGACTGGGACCGTATCTGGATCGCTGGGCCGGGCGACTCTCGGGCGGTTGGAAGCAACGCCTGGCACTTGTCTGCGCACTGCTGCATCGCCCGCAGTTGGTGTTTCTCGATGAGCCCACCGCTGGCGTCGATCCCGTGGCGCGTCGCGAACTGTGGGACTTGCTGTTTCAACTGGCCGCGCAAGGCATCACGCTGCTCGTCACCACGCACTACATGGACGAGGCCGAACGCTGCGGCCGCGTCGGTTACTTGCATCTTTCCAAACTGCTGGTGGTCGGATTGCCGACGGAACTGAAGCAACTGCCGGAAGTAACTCCCGCTGGCTTCAAGCGAGTCGAGATCGTGGCCCCCGATATTGCGGCGCTGCTGCACAGTTTGAAGGCGAGGCCGACTGTCAAAGAGGCGACCATCTTTGGCCAATCGGTACACGCGCTCGTCGATCAGCGTGACGATTTGCAGGATCTGATCGGCCAGAATGTTTCGATCATCGATGCCGGTGCCAATTTGGAAGATGTGTTTGTGACCATCGCGCGCAATCGCACGCTGGAACTAGCGCAAGCGAGTTGAACTTCTTTGTCGGTGAACCCAATCTTGCCTAGCTCCAGCGCTGACGCGTCGGGCTACTTGGAAGCACGGAAATGTTTATGACTGGCGACACCTTCCTGCGGACGTTCTCGATTGGCCGCAAGGAAATGCTGCATATCTTGCGAGATCCGCAGACGCTGTTCTTCACGCTCTTTGTTCCCGTGATGGAACTCTTCATGCTGGGTTATGCCATCGATACCAACGTGCGGAATGTCCGCACCGTGGTCGTCGATCACGCCGGCACGCAAGAAAGCCGTCAGCTGTTGCAGCAGTTCGAAAATAGCTCTTCGTTCAAGATCATTCACAAAGCCTACACCGACCGGGAAGCCAGCCAAATGATTGTGGCGGGCAGGGCGCGGGTGGGGATTGTGATTCCTCAGGACTATACGCGCAAACTGGAAGCGGGGCAAACGGCCCAGGTGCTGGTGCTCATCGACGGCACCGAATCGAGCATTGCCGGCGAAGCGGTGAATGTAAGCAACGCGATTGCATTGCGGGAATCGTTGGCGATGCGGCTCGGCGAAGACCCACTGCCGGTCGAAGCACGCCCGCGACTGCTGTTCAATCCCGATATGCGCTCGGCGAACTTCTTCATCCCCGGCTTGATGGTGGTGATGTGCCAGATGATGTCGACCGTTCTCTCGGCGAACGCCATTGTGCGCGAGAAAGAACTCGGCACGCTCGAGCAGTTGTACATGACTCCCGTACGCCGCAGCGAACTGATTCTCGGCAAGATGGCCCCGTACATCATCCTCACGATCTTCGAGTTCTGCTTTATCGCCCTGCTGATGCGAGTGATCTTTCGCGTACCGGTGCAAGGCTACTTCATCACGCTGGTGATGATTACGTTCCCGTTCGTACTGACGAACCTGGGCGCTGGCCTCTGGATCTCGACCAAGGCGGCGACTCGTGAAGCTGCTGGGCAAGTGGCGATGGGAACCTTCCTCCCCTCGATCTTTCTCTCGGGGTACGTATTTCCGATCGACTCGATGCCCTGGCCGCTGCAGTGGTTTTCGCAACTGATTCCCACCACGTGGATGATCGATGCTTCCCGCAGTGTGATCTTGCGGGGTGGCGGCTGGCAAGAGCTTTGGCAGCACGCCGTCGTCCTCTGGGTGATGGCCATCGCCGCCCTCGTCGTCGGCTCGCTCAACATGCAGAAGCGGCTGTAGCGGGAATCTTGCACGGAGGCATTTGACAAAGAATCACGCTCCAGAGATGATCCGACTTGTCACGGCTCGCTCCCTTGCGAGGATATTCCTATCATGAAATTGACGGTGCGAGAACTTTTTCTGCTGACAATGATCGTCGCGTTAGTTCTGGGATGGTGGCTGGACCGCACACGGATTCAAAGCGAACATCGGCGCATCATTCGCGTGGTTCCACGTGATTTTCTGGAAGCCATCGAACTGGCCGGCGGTCCGGGGAACCCTACTTCGTACCGCCTGATTGGTTGCGAGGATGACTTAAATGGGCAATACGTCGTACACATGGGGTACAGAAATCTCCACGGCCGGGGCGGCGGATCTTATACCTACATTCAGAAAATCGACGGCCAGTTGAAAGGACCCATCCTCACCAAACAATATGATGTGCCGCCGTCCTAGGAGACGGTGCTGCAGTCTACTTTTCCGCCGGATGATTCTTCGCGTACGCGCGCAATTTCTCGCGCAGTTCGCCCACGAGTTTCTCGTGCTGGGGATTGCCAGCCAAGTTGGTGCTCTCGCGTGGGTCGGCGGTCATGTCGTACAGTTGCTCACCGGCTTTGCCATCGTTCCAACTAGTGAATCGCCAGCGAGGTGTGCGCACGCTGTAGCCCAGACGGCACTGCGTGTAGGCCTCGTCCTTCACGGTTTTCGCGGGATCGTTGAGGACCGGCTTCAGGCTCTTGCCGTCGAGATATTCGGGGGCCTTCAAGCCACACAGATCGGCGACGGTCGGATAGATGTCAACCAGCTCCGACAAGGCAGCTGAGCTCTTTCCCTTCGCAGCCGCTTGCGGATCGACAATCACCAGCGGCACGCGGGCGGAGTTCTCGAACAGGCTCATCTTTTGCCACAGTCCGTGCTCGTACATGTGGTAACCGTGATCGCTGGTGAAGACGATCACCGTGTTCTCGGCCAAGCCCAACTTCTTCAGCCCCTCGACGACGCGTCCCACTTGAGCGTCCATGTAGGCAATCGAGGCGTGATAAGCCTGGATGGCTTCGCGGCGCAAGTTGTCGTCCATGGTCTCCTGCTCCTTCTTCGCACTGGCAAAGGCAGCGACTGGAGTACGCGATTTGTCGTCAGCCGAAAGTTGCGGCAGTTTGATCTCGCTGGCCGGATTGGCATCGAAGTATTTTTTCGGAGCAACATACGGTGTGTGCGGCCGATAAAAACCGACAGCCAGGAAGAACGGCTTGTCCTTGTATTCTTCCAGCAGGCTGACGGCGGCCGTTGCTACGAGCCCATCGGTCTGTTCCAGGTCGGTCCCTTCGCTCGAGTGCCAACTGAGCGTGCCGCCATAGCTGCCGGGTGTGAGCGTAAAAATCTTGTTCTCTTCGGCTTTATCGCGGCCCGCGGGATTTACAACGAAGGCCCACGAATCTTTGTCATCGAGTCCGCTCGTACCGATCTGCCCGGGCACGCCGTAGTGATACAGCTTGCCGATGCGCGCGACCTGGTAGCCGTTCTGCTTAAATAGCTGCGGCATCGTCACCGTCTCGGGAATCGCATCGCGAATATGGGGCGACAACTGGGTGTAGTCGGTCGAGAAGCGACCAGCCCGCGGATTGGTGAGGACCTTGGTGACGTTCGGCCGTCGGCCGGTTAGGAACGAAGAACGGCTGGGGCTGCAGAGCGGATACTGGCAATATGTGTTTTCAAACCGCGTCCCTGCCGCAGCCAGCGCGTCGATGTTCGGCGTCTTCACCCGTTGGTCGCCGTAGCACTGCAGGTCGCAATTCAGATCGTCGGCCACGATGAAGAGTACATTCTTCGGCCTGCTTTGAGCGGAAGCAACCTCGGCCGAACAGAGCGTCGTGGCAATGACACCCAGCAACAAATAGCGCAGCGACCACATGAGAGAACTCCAGAGAGGATGACGGAACATCGGGCCCGCGATGGCGGCATGATACCCGCGAGGTGGACCAAAGAGAATCATCCGTGGCGCTGCAAAGTAACGAGAACTAATCCTTCGGCTGATCGTTCTCGTGGTGTACGGCCGTGTGCGACGCCGCTTCTTGCCACGCATCCCAGCCGGCTTTAATGAAGCCTACGATCAAAAAACCCCCGAAGCCGCCGAGCGCTCCAAACGCGAACGCAGCAACGCCGATGGTGAACACATCGAGCTTAGGGTTGAGCAGCATGGCCGTCCACACGCCGCCGATCGCCGCACCCAGCAGGAAACCGCCAAGGGCACTCAGCAGCGGTAGCCAGCCCAGCGAATGCTGCTGCCCCAGCTTGGAGACCGGCGCGAAGTGATCTTCTCGCAGCGTCGTGTGGGAGTGCTCGGGATGGTTGGCCGCAGTTGCTTGGCCCGTGCGGAGCCGAGTGCCTATCACATTGCCGGCAATATGAGCCGCAATCGTAAGGAGCAGAAAGGCTAGCGCTGCAATGGTAATCGGCGAGAACCACTGCGACAGCGCCAGCAGCACCGCCACACAAGTGACTCCCAGCAACATCGCTCGCAATCCGAACTGCGGCGGGCCAAGGGGTGCTGGGGCGTGAGGCGTAGTTGGCATGCGAAGGGATTGGTCGAATCAACTGCGAAGTTCGGCGTAGCAGCGGTGCGTATATTATAAGGGCAACGGCCAGTGCACGTCGGTCGCCTCGTACTGTTGAGATCTCTCCATGGTTCGCATTTTGCTGCTAATTTTTCTCTTCCTCTCCTTAGCGAGTAGCACGGCCCTCGCGCAGCGACAGCAGGAACAACTTGATCGGGGGCTGGTCGCCATTCGTCAGGCAGACGACAGCGTATTCCTCAGCTGGCGATTATTGAGTAGCGATCGTGCCAGCGTGACGTTTCATGTGGAGAAGCAAACCGGCGATGAGAAATTCCAGCGTCTTACTGACCAGCCGCTAAGCGACGTGACTTGGTTTATCGATCGCGCGGCCGATCATGCCAGCCAACTGGCTTACCGCATCGTGCCCATTCTAGATACCGGCGAACAACCTGCCAGCAAGCCTTTAGAGTTGGCAGCGAAATCTTCACCGCGAAACTACTTGTCCATTCCGCTGCAAACACCGGCCGGCTATCGACCGAACGACGCGTCGGTTGGTGACCTCGACGGCGATGGCCAGTACGAGATCGTGCTGCATCAAGTTGCCCGCTCGCGCGATAATTCGCAGGCGGGCGAAACCGATCCGCCAATCCTCGAAGCCTACACGCTTGCCGGCAAATTGCTCTGGCGGATCAACCTGGGCCGCAACATTCGCGAAGGAGCCCACTACACGCAGTTCATGGTGTTCGACCTGGATGGCGACAGCCGCGCCGAAGTTGCTTGCAAAACGGCCGATGGAACCGTGGATGGCAAGGGAACGGTAATTGGCAATGCCCAGGCCGATCATCGCAACGACAAAGGTTACATCCTGCAAGGACCGGAGTTTCTCACCATCTTCGACGGCCTGACCGGCGCGGCTCTCGCCACTACCGACTATCTGCCCGGCCGAGGTGACGTTGCCGCCTGGGGAGACGACTATGGCAATCGTGTCGATCGTTTTCTTGCCGGCGTCGCCTATCTCGATGGCCAGCGTCCCAGCCTGGTGATGTGCCGCGGCTATTACACGCGGGCGGCAATCGTCGCCTGGGACTGGCGCGATGGCAAGCTAACCGAGCGCTGGACCTTTGATACTGACGCCGGCGATGCGGATGAGCGACGAGCCAAGCGGACCTATCGCGGGCAGGGAGATCACTCCTTGAGCGTGGCCGATGTCGATGGTGATGGCCGCGACGAGGTCGTCTATGGCGCTTGTACAATCGACGACAATGGCAAAGGTCTCTACTCGAACGGCCTTGGTCACGGCGATGCCCTACACGTCAGCGATCTAGATCCCACTCGTCCCGGGCTCGAGGTGTTCAACATTCATGAGCGGCCGAAGACGCAGCACGGAGTTTCGTTTCGCGATGCCCAGACCGGCGAGATTTTGTGGAGCAAGCCCGCGACTGATGTGCCGCGCGGAATCGCCCTCGATATCGATCCAAGGCATCCTGGCAGCGAATGCTGGGCGATTGGCGAAGGGTTGAAAGGCCTGTGGAACGCTAAGGGAGAAGCGATTTCCGAACGTCGGCCCCGCTCGTGCAACTTTGGCATCTGGTGGGACGGCGATCCTCAGCGGGAACTGCTCGACCGTAACACCGTAAACAAATGGAACTGGGAGCGCGGCGACGAGAGCCGCCTGTTGAACGCCGCGGGTTGCACTTCGGTGAACGGCTCGAAGTCGAACCCGTCCCTTGTAGCCGATTTGTTCGGGGACTGGCGCGAAGAGGTGATTTGGCCCACCACCGATGGCCGCGAACTGCGCATTTACACTACCAACGTTCCCACGAAATTTCGTCACACCACGCTGATGCACGACTCACAATATCGCGCCGCCATCGCCTGGCAAAACGTGGGGTACAACCAACCTCCACACCCGAGTTTTTCACTCGCGGAAAAGTTGAAGCCCTAAGGTAGTCCTCTCGCTCCGCCGAGAGGATCTTCGCCTTGCCCACCACTGCGACTACGCTCAACCTCAATCCGTCGCTTCAAACGCGTTCACAAAATGCTCGATCACAGGCTGGCGATTGTCAGCCGGCCAAGTGATGGCGATCACGTCGAACCGCATCGAAACTTCGTGCAGGTCGTGCCGCTTGCGATAGGCCTTCGCCGCGCGAGTGAGTCGGCGTTGCTTCTCGAGATCCACCGCATCTGCCGGATGTCCCGAGTCTTGCGTGGTGCGGGTTTTCACTTCGACAAAGACGACCGTGCGGCCATCAACGGCGACGAGATCGATTTCGCCAAAGTGATCGCGATGGCTATGGGCGATGATGATATAGCCCTTGCGCCGCAGATAGCGCGCGGCCAAGAGTTCGCCACGTTGGCCGAGCGAGCGTGGCGGGAACAGTTTCGTCCGCCACGTGGCCAGTAAAGAGGTGAGCCAATTCCAGATGCGCATGAGCAGCACCTGCCGTGGGCTGGAGCGCAGATCGGTTCAGCCCTAAAAGGTAGTCGTCTGAAGCAACTATGCTTCCGACTTGGCGACCTTCTTTTCACGCAGCTTGACGCCCTTGCCCACGCGATCGCGCAGGTAATAGAGCTTTGCGCGGCGAGTGACGCCGGAGCGCTTCACGTCGACCTTTTGCATGTCGGGAGCGTGCAGGGGGAACTTGCGTTCCACACCTTCACCCGAGACGATGCGGCGGACGGTGAACATCTCGCGGCTGCCGCTGCCACTCTTGGCAATGACGGTGCCCGAGAAGATCTGCGTGCGGTACTTTGGCTTCTTGGTCTTGGCGTCGATTTCTTCGAGAATCCGCATGTGTACATCGACAGTGTCGCCGACAGCGAACACCGGAGGCTTTTCTTTCAAGTACGGTTTTTCGACTTCGTTTAAAAGTTGTTGGCTCATCTTCTTCTCGCAACAAAAATGGTGATTTGCTGGCGGCTGCTGCCGGTCGGTCAGTTACTGATTGTCGTTGGTTTCGTCGGGGGGCAGTTTGCCGCGTAACGATTTGCGTGGTTGGTTCGCGTTGGGGGTCGCTGGCTGATTGGTAAAGGGCTGAATCAAGTCGGCTCGTCTGGTTTGGGTCTTGTGCAGGCTTTGCTCGGCTCGCCAACGGGCCACTTGTTCGTGATTGCCACTGAGAAGCACATCGGGAACGGAGTGACCTCGGTACTCTCGCGGGCGAGTGTACTGAGCAAAATCTAACAGTCGGTTACCGGACGAAAACGAATCGAAGGCCGGGCTGTCGTCGTCGCCAATCACACCTGGAACTAGTCGGCTGACCGCTTCGATGAGGGCCATCGCCGCGACTTCGCCCCCGTTCAAGATGTAATCGCCGAGCGAGATCTCTTCAGGCTGAAGAATCTCACTCACCCGCTGATCGAACCCCTCGTAGCGACCGCACAGCAATGTCAGCCGTGGTTCGCTTGCCAGTTGTTCGACCAAGGTCTGATCGAGCTTGCGACCTTGCGGCGAAAGCATGATCAACCTACCTGTGGGCTCGGCCATCGCTTGCACCGCTTCGGCACATTCGACCACTGGGCCCACTCTCAAAACCATGCCAGGACCACCGCCGTACGGGCGATCGTCCACTTTATTGTGTTTGTCGTTCGACCACTGCCGCATGTCGTGCAAATGCACGGATAGCAACTGCCGGTCGATGGCCTTCTTCAACAGGCTTTGGCTCACGAACCCGTCAAACAAGGCGGGAAAGAGCGTCAGCACGTCGAATCGCATCGGCTCTTAACCTGCCGACTTGGCGGGCGCTTCACCTTCGGCTGGTGCTGCTTCCGCAGCAGGAGCTTCGGGTTCGGCCTTCGGCGGCGGGGTCCACGGAGCGGGGGCAGTCGGACGGCTGATCTTGAGCCGTTCGAGAGCAGCCTGCTGCTGGGCCAAGTGCGAACCGTTGGCGCCGTACTTCTTGATCAGCACGCGGACGTTGTCCGAAGGCAACGCACCAACGCTGATCCAGTAGTTGATTCGCTCGCCCTTGAGCAGAGCGCGGGCATCGGTTTCCTTGACCATGGGGTCGTAGCTGCCGAGCTCTTCCAGAACCTTGCCATCCCGCGGATTGCGCGATTCGATCGCACAAATGCGGAAGTAGGGACGATGCTTCCGCCCCAGCTTTTTCATTCGAATACGAACTGCCACTGCCAAACTCCTCAGTGAAACCAACCGGACGATGAATCTTGTGTATCGGGTCGGCGACAAGCTGTCGCCAGTTTTTTGAACTGCTTGTTCTACCTGCTATCAGCACCGCTGGCGATAGGTCGCCCGGTGGGGAATCCAGTATTGTGCAAAGACTTAGCGATTTGCAAAAGCCCTATTTGCCCTTTTGTTTCCTATTTCTTCTTCGCCAACATCCCGGCTGGACCGTCCTGGTCATCGTCCTTGCCCTTTCCTTTTTGCTCTCGCTTTTTCTTGCGCAATTCCTTCTCGCGCCTCTTTCGCATCTCTTCCTTTTCTTTGGCGCTCATCCGGCGGCCCGTATCTCCTTTGGGCCTCGCCAGTTGCGCCCCAGGGTTAAAAAGGCCGCCGGCCTGCATCTCCTGGATGGCCTTCATCTTGCCCATCATTCCTTTGCCCGACATCATCTTCAGCATCGGGGCCATGGTGTCGTACATTTTTAGGACATTGTTGACCTCAGGCACCTGTACGCCGGCACCGCGGGCAATGCGGTTGCGTCGGGCGGGGGTGATGATTTTCGGGTTCTTGCGCTCGGCGGGCGTCATCGAATCGATCACGCCGACCAGCCGCGTCATCTCTCCTTCGGCATTGGTGTTGGCCATCATGTCTTTCACTTGCCCCATTCCTGGCAGCATCGAAAGCATCTGACCCATCAACCCGGGTTGCAGCACCTGTTTGATCTGTTTTTTAAAGTCGTCGAGCGTGAACTCGCCCGCTTCGAGCCGTTCTTGCAGTTTTTTCTGCTCTTCAGCGTCGACCTTCTGCTTGATCACATCGACCAGGCCGAGCATATCGCCCATGCCCAGAATGCGGCCCGCCATTCCTTCGGGACGGAAGGGTTCGAGGGCGTCGAGTTGCTCGCCGGTCCCCAGAAACTTGATCGGTACGCCCGTGACATGCTTCACCGAGAGCAACGCACCGCCGCGCGAGTCGCCATCGAGCTTCGTCATGATGACGCCGTCGAGCTCCAGCGCTTCGTTAAACGCCTTGGCCGAGTTCACGGCGTCTTGGCCCGTCATGCCGTCGACCACCAGGTAAGCTTGGTCGGGCTGCACGCGGTTGTCGATGCGAACCAGTTGCTCCATCAATTCTTGATCGATGGCGAGCCGGCCAGCAGTATCCAAAATGACGACGTTGCAGCCAGCTTCCTTGGCTTTGCGAACGCCTTCCTGGCAGACCTTCACCGGGTCTTGCGCACCCGTTTCTGAATAGACCGGCACGCCCAGCTGGCGACCGATGACGTGCAATTGCTCGATGGCTGCGGGGCGCTGCAAGTCGGCAGCGACGAGGAACGGCTTCTGCTTCTCGCTGAGCAGCAACTTCGAGAGCTTGCCGCAGGTGGTGGTCTTACCCGAACCTTGCAAGCCACAGAGCATCAAAATCGTGGGACCGTTGGCCTTCAAGTGCAGCGAAGGATCGACGGGCCCGAGAATGTTGATCAGTTCGTCGCGCACGACACCGACAAATTGATCGGTGGGGCGCAGAGCCAGCAGCACCTTCTCGCCCAGCGCTTTTTCGCTGACGCGGGCCATGAAGTCTTGCACGACCGAGTAACTGACGTCCGCCTCAAGCAGCGAGTTCTCGACCAGCTTGAGACCTTCGCGCATGTTCGCTTCGGTGAGTTTTCCCTTGCCGGCCAGATTCTTCAGCGCGGATTGCAGGCCAGTCTGAATGGACTCGAACATAGTGATGCAAGTAGTTGCCGCGGTGAAGGTTAACGCCAGCGCACAGTCCGCTCGGCGAAACCCTAGAGTTTACCGCTTACTCGGCGGGGTTGTAAATGGCTGCCCTCGCTTCCATTAGCTTCCGCACTTTGTCTGCTTCCTCGCCTTCTCGATTGATCCACGCTCGTCAATGCATTAAGCTGACCAGCGTCCTCTCCGCCTGCACCCGCCTTAGGACGCCCGCCATGCTGAATCTACAGTATTCGAATCGGTCTGTTTCGCCCTTGTGTAATGGGACCTCGCGCCGCGAGTTTCTGCAGATCGGTGCGCTCGGTCTGGGTGGACTCACGTTGAGCCAGTTGCTGGCAGCAGAAGCCAAGGCCAAGGATCAACCGGCGAGCGGCCGCAAGCCCGGAACCAAGTCGGTCATCATGATCTACTTGGTCGGTGGGCCGCCCCATCAAGACATGTGGGACATGAAGCCCGATGCCCCGACCGAGATCGCTGGGCCGATGCGTCCCGCGCCTTCGAATGTCCCCGGCATCGAATTCTGCGATCTTCTTCCCAAGCTGAACCAGCGTGCCGATCGCCTGGCCATCGTTCGCTCGATTGTCGACTCTCAGGCTGACCACAGCGCCCATCAATGCTTCTCTGGTCACGTCCCCAGTAAGTCGGCCCCTGCTGGTGGCTGGCCGCAATTCGGCAGCACCGTCGCCAAGATTCAAGGCCCAGTCGAAGCGTCGGTGCCTCCCTTCGCCAGCCTGTGTTACACCTGCACGCATGGTCCCTACAACGAACCCGGACCAGGTTTTCTCGGCGTCGGTCAGGCGGGCTTTGGTGCCCTGGGTGACTCGCGCCAAAACATGGTGCTGAACGGTGTTACCCCCGAGCGATTGGGCGATCGCCGCAACTTGCTCGGCAGCATGGACCGCATCCGTCGCGACCTCGATCGCAGCGGCAAACTCGCCGGGATGGACACCATCGGCCAGCAAGCCTTCGATATTCTCACTTCGTCCAAGCTGGCCGAGGCTCTCGACCTGTCGAAGGAAGATCCTGCGACGGTCGCCCGCTACGGAACCGGCGATACGAAGATCATGATCGACGCCAACGGCGCGCCGCGCGTGCCGCAGAGCTTTCTGCTCGCTCGCCGCTTGGTCGAAGCTGGCTGTCGCGTGGTCACGGTCAACTACAGCAAGTGGGACTGGCACGGCGGGCTCAACGCCGAAGGCCGGGCGAACAACTCCATCTTTCTGCGCGAGCAGGAAGACTTCCCGGTCTTCGACAATGCCCTCGCTTGCCTGCTCGACGACCTGAAAGACCGCGGTCTCTCGGACGATGTGACCGTGCTCGTTTGGGGCGAATTTGGCCGCACGCCGA
The DNA here is from genome assembly GCF_049819085.1 of Anatilimnocola aquadivae. Classification (GTDB taxonomy): domain Bacteria; phylum Planctomycetota; class Planctomycetia; order Pirellulales; family Pirellulaceae; genus Anatilimnocola. Next base: position 5,451,529 of record NZ_CP187419.1, on the reverse strand, counting down.
TCATCAGCAAGCAAGTGGGTCGCGACCACTGGCCCCGCGTCAACAGCTGTTTGCTCGCCGGCGGCGGCATGCGTACCGGCCAGGTCATCGGCAGTACCGATCGCCTCGGCGGCGAAGCCACGTCGCGCCCTGTCAAGTTCGGCGAAGTCTTCGCCACCCTCTATCACAATCTGGGAATCTCGCCCCAATCCACCATCTCCGATCTCAGTGGTCGCCCCCAGTACCTCGTCCACGACCAAGCCCAGCCGATGCGCGAACTCATCTAGCAGGCCGACATTAAGCGGCCCCAGTGGCGGCCGAGTGATTGTCTCTCTGTCGGTTGCTACGGACGGAGAACCCTCCATTTTGCCGGGCGATTCAGCAGACCCAAGCGAGCCGCTTGATAACCGAATTTGATAACTTTTTGCGCGATAATTTTGCGATTGAACAGCCCTCTAAAACTTCGACCTGCACAGTACTTACGGCTTTCTGATAACCAAATTCAGGGGTCCAACTGATAACCATTTTGGACCCCCTCTTTCTGCCGGGTTGCTGTCTCGTCTCGGTCACCGAAAATCAGTCCAAAAAACATTGAGCAGCCAGGGGTCAAGCGTGGCCGAACCGTGATTCTTTGTCAAGGAATTTTTGAGTAATCGCCAGGACCGATCCGTCAAACGGAAAATCACGAAAAGGAGCAATTCGGTATCGCTACGATTGTAGGCGTGAGTAAGATAGCGTCGTTATTCCTAGGGGGCTGATGTCGAGACTGTCCAAATCTCTGATCTCGCGCAGTTTCCTTGTATTGCCCTCATTCGCTATCGTCTCCTTCTCCCGGCGAGGTCTCTCGTGTCTCGATCTCATTCGTCCGCTCGCAGTGCGTTTACACTGGTCGAGCTGTTGGTGGTCATTGCGATCATCGGTGTCCTGGTGGCGTTGCTCTTGCCGGCTGTGCAAGCGGCCCGCGAGGCAGCGCGCCGTTCCAGCTGTTCGAACAATATGAAGCAGCTGGGTCTGGCATTGCACAATTTTGCCGACGCCAATGGCGGCCGATTGCCCCCCTACGTGCAGATTGCCAACCCGCCAGCCAACGGCTCGCAAGACATGCTGAGCGCGTTTCGCACGCCGGGCTATGGCCCCAACTGGGCCGTTCTCAGTCTGCCTTACTTCGAGCAAGGACCGCTGTTCGAAAAGTACGCCACGGGCATCAATATCTACATGCAAAGCAACGGCACCGATTTGACCTGGCGGGGTGTTCGCTCGACTAAGATCAAAGTCATGACCTGCCCAACCGATTTAGGAACGGCCAAACCGTTGATGCTCGATGGCAACGACTGGGCTCGCGGCAACTATGCGGCCAATGGTGGCCCCAGCTTTTTGAATCACACGTTGAATGGCGAAAGTGCTTCGCCCTGGGGTGGTGGTGCGCTGGCTATCAACAAAAGCCCGTCGCTCACCGAAATTAGCAATTCCGACGGTACGTCCGAAACCATCATGATTCATGAAATTCGCACCGGTCTTACCGATAAAGATCGCCGCGGCGTGTGGGCCATGGGCCTGGGTGGCGCTAGTGTCACAGGCGGTCTGGCCCAGGGTGACGCCACGGTTCCCAACGACACCAATGAGTATTCGGACGACGTAGAGAACTGCAATGATATTCGCACCACCTTGGCGGTAGGCAACACAGGCCTGGGCAAACTGCGCATGGGCTGTTCGAACGACAACCTGCCGAACAACTGGCCCAACTGGCAAGCTCAGTCGCGCAGTCTGCATCCGGCAGGTGTGCAGGCTTGCTTTGCCGATGGCGGCGTGCGCTTCATCACCAATACCATCGCCCAAACGACCTGGAAGAGCATCTGCGGTCGGAACGAAGGGGATGTAGTTCCTTCCTACTAACGAAGCAAAAGCTTCCACGCGCTCACGACGATACATCTCTCTCCGGCAGTCTCTCTTGAAAGTCCGCGCAATGTTCGCTGGTGCCTCTTCGTTTCGGAATGTAGCTCTGCTGGTGATTGGCGTGCTTAGCTGCACAGGCTGTGGTGGCGTCAAGAATGTGACGGTCACCGGACAGGTGCTGCGGAACAAGCAACCGATCGCCCTGAGTCCGACGGGGGCCATTCAAGTCACGCTGATTCCCGATGTCCCCGCCGGAACGCCCTACACGACTTTTCCGGCTCGTCCCGACCCCAGCACGGGCAAGTTCGAAGTGTCTGATGTTCCGCCCGGCAACTACAAAATCGCCGTCGAGCTATTCGATCCCAATCCCACAGTTGGCGACAAATTGCGGGGCGCATTTTCTGCTGACAAAACGCCGTTCAAGCGGCAGGTCGATGGCAAAGCCCCTGTAGATATCGATCTAGCCAAGCCTGAATAACTCACACCGTTACATGCTTCCAGCGACCCGTGGCAAAGCGTGCTGAGATCAGCATGCTGCGGACGGCGACATCGGCGACCATCGCCATCCAGGCGCCTTGCACTCCCCAGCCCATGCCAGGAATGACGAGGTCGGTGTATGGCAGCGGCACGGCTTCGAGTGCCAGCCAGGCAGCGCCGGGCAAGCGAATGCAAATGAGGCCGGCGAGCGTTGTGAGGAAGGGCCAGGTGGTATCGCCAGCGCCGCGAAGTGCCCCGCTGAAGACTTGCAGCACCGCCAAAAACGGACACGAAAGCGCCACGATCTTGAGCAGGTCGCCGGTTAGCTTGGTGGTCTCGCTCGGTTCGCCCGCAAAGAACTCTGCCAACTGCTGACCAAAGACGAAAAACGTCGCTCCCGCCAGGCACATGACGGTCATGGCCAGTCCGGTCGCTACGTGCGTGCTGCGTACGGCCCGCGCCGCATTCTTGGCACCCAACGATTGCCCAGTCATTGTCGCGGCAGCCACTTGAAAGGCCGAACCAGCCAGGTAAGACATCGCTTCGATCTGCACTCCCAAGCCATGGGCGGCCTGCGCTTTCGTACCCAGGCTGTTGATGATGCCGGCATAGATCAAATGGCAAGTGATCACCGCCAGCAAGTCAAATCCGGCAGGCAAGCCGATGCGCAAGATTCTGCGCATCATGTGCAGGTCGAACGATTCGAGTTGCAGCGACAGCGAAATGCCGCCGCGACCGCGCACCAGAATAAAGAGCAGCATCGATGCGCCGACAATATGCCCGCACAAGGTACCGACCGCTAAGCCTTCCCAGCCGAGATGCGGAAAAGGACCCCAGCCTGAAACGAGCGCGGCACTAAGAGCGGCGTTTGTGAGATTCACGAGCACGCGGGCCTGCAATCCACTTACGGTGTCGCCAGCACCGCGCAGGCAAGCGGTCGCAATCTGCTCGAACATGATGAACGGGACCGCGAAAGTCAGAATGAACAAGTACCGCTCGGCATACTCGGCGGTGAGCCCAGAGAACTGCATGAGGCTGATGAAACGTGGCCCTCCGAGAAAGCAGGTGGCCATCACGATTGCAGTGATCAAGAAGCCCAGAGCCAGCGATTGTTTGGCAGTGTGCAATGCTTGGAGCCGATCGCCAGCGCCAACAAAACGCGCGACGAGCGCCGTCGCCCCAATGCCGACAAAGGCAAAAAAGCTGGGGATCAACCACATCAGATAGGCGAGCAGTCCCATCGCGGCCAGCGGTTCGTCACCCGGCAAAAAACGGCCGGCGAGAAACCAATCGGTGAAACCCACGACCAGATTGAGCGACTCTTCGGCCAGCACCGGCACGGCGAGCAGCAAAACGGGGCGCAGCACGCCCTCGTCGTTCAAAAGAGGTTTGGCAGGCGTGAACGTCATTTCACGCCACGCAAGATCGACCAGAGTTCACGCTGCCAGGGGACATCGGCCTGCGTGAAGCCGGCAGCGAGAAAGTAGCCGAGTTGCACGGCCGCTGTTTCGTGGCAATCGTCGCCACTTTTCTTGGGCTCGCCGAAGCGAACCACATTCCGGTCGATCCAGCCATGCGCGGCCGGATGAAAGCCAGCGGGAATCGCTCCGCTGGTCATTCCCGCGCGCATGAAATCGGCCCAGCGCTCCATCGTGGCTTTGTATTCGGCTTCGTCCTCGGGGCGGACTTCGTCGCCATTGAGGAACAGGCCACCGGGACCAAGTACGCTGGCGATTTTCTGATAGAGCGCCTGCTTCTCGCCGGGATCGAGATGATGAATGGCTGATGAACTGACAATCGCGGCAGGCTGTGCCGCGAGCTTGTTCGGCCAATCTTCCTGTAGCCGACTCACAACGAACGAAACTCGGCCGGCAAACGGCGACAAGCGACGCTCGGCAATGGCCAGAAAGGCTTCGGATTGATCGACAATCGTAGCGGTAGCTGTGGGGATTGAGTTTAGCGTCTTCTCGAGTAGCCGACCGGAACCGCCACCGAGATCGACCACGTGCAACGGCGACTTGCTTTGCGCGGCAAGTTCCACGAGCAGACCAACGATTCCTTCCTGAACCTGCAAGTAATACGGATGGATCTGCGGTGCGGCCGCATCGTAGCCTTCAGCAAACGGGGAAGTGTTCCAGCGGTACTCGGTCATGGAGGTCCTTCAGTCTGGGAGAGTCGTCTTAGAGAGGCAGGGTCACAACTTCTGCTTCGCCGCCATCGATGGCGAGCTTTTTGCCGGGCGTGGCGTGCAACGTGCGAACGTAGGCCAGCGCCAAATCGGCCTGCAAGCGAGGCGAATATGCGATCGAGGTGATTTGGGCCAGCTTCTTGTCACCGGCGGTGATGACTGCACCTGGTGCCAGGCCATGACCGGCGGGCAGCTTGAGACCGGTGAGCACGCGATTCACGTGACCCAGGGCATCGAGCCGGGCGATGGTTTCCTGCCCCAGGTAGCAGCCTTTGGTAAAGCTGATTGCTTGTTCGTTCCGCTGTACTTCCTGCGGCAAGTTATCGTCGGTGATATCGCGCCCAAAGATCGGATAGCCAGCTTCGACGCGGGCGATCTCGAACGCTGCTTCACTGCCGGGCAATGCGCCGGCAGCGAGCAGCGATTGTTCCACGGCACCGATCTCCGCTGTGGGAGCGCTGAGCAGAAACGCAGGGACCGAAAGGAAGTCGACATTGCGAATGGAAACTCTGACGTTGCCCAGTTGTGCCGAGGCATGTTGTAGGCGCGCGGTTGGTGGAGTGATGTTCAGTTTCTGCAGAACCGCGGCCGCTGCTGGTCCGGCGAGCAGCAGTTCGTCATCGGTTGCCGAGAGATCTGCGAACGTGACTCGCTCGGAGATGACGAAGCGGTCGAGGTGTGCGATCAGTTTCTCGGCTTGCCCGGGCGCGCCGTCGAGCAACAGGCGGTCGGCTTCGCAGAAGATCAGGACGTGCCCGGCTGCCTTGCCTTGATGGTTGGTGATGAACGCTTCGCAGCCTGAACCGGGTTGGATGCGCTTGAGATCGCCCGTGCAAAAGGCATTCAGGAAGGTGAGGCGATCTTCGCCCGTGATGGCAACTTGCGTGCGTGGCAGGCGAATGACGGCAGCTGAGGTTTGCAGCGTTTGATAGTCAGCCAGTGGAGCGGCGGAGGAAGTGGGGGAAGACATCGAGATTCAACCTACCGGCGAGAGTGCTTGCCCTGGGCAAGAGAAGGACGAAACCTCCATTATGAGGTTCGCGGGCAAGGCGAATAGCCGGGGATTCTGCGGCTTGGCGCTCTGGCAACGAAACAGGGCCGCGCGAGTGACTCGCGCGGCCCTGAAAGCAAAGCTTTAGGTTTGAAGGGAACCGTTACTTGAACGGGTCTTCGCCAACTGGGGCTGCGGCCGGAGCAGCAGCGGGCGCTGGGGCCGGTGCTAGATCCAGCGGAGCACCACCGGCCGGAGCAGCAGCGCCAGCCTTGGGCGTGCGTCGCTTGAATTCGTTCTTGGCGGCACTCTTGCCGAGTTCGACCGTCCGTTCTTCTGGCTTGACGCCCATCATGGCCATCAGCTTTTGAATGTTGATGGTTTCGGTGCCGTACTTGTTCATTTCGCCCAGCAACTGGTTGTATTCGAGCAGAATTCGTTCGCCCGACTTTTCGTTCGGCTTTTCGCCGAGCACCAGGTAGCGAGTGTTGACCGTCAAGTTTCCGACTCGCTTCCCATCGTCATAGAGTTCGGCATCGATCACGCCACCGCTCATCTGGATGTAGTTGCGGATCTGTTCGCGGTCGCTCAGGCCATCCTTGTCGATGTCCATGAAACCGACGAGCGCGAAGTGCACCTTTTGGCCAGGCGACCAGGCAGGGGTGAAGATCACGTCGTTAGGCAGAATGGGGTTGGAAGCTTTGTCTTCGAGGATTCGGCACTCGGCCATGTGATCGTCGACCACGCGGACCACTTCGATGCGTCCCTTGGCTTCTGCCTGGGCGACGCCATTTTCATCGTGATCGAAAACCGCGAAGGTCGTCTGGCGTTGCAGGCCATCTTTCTGGCCGAGGTTGATCCAAGCCAAACGCTGCGATTGGCTGATGTTCGTGACGCGGCCATCGGGAGCTTCGAAGCGATTGACAGTCGCATTTTGCATGTCGATGACTTTTTTCTTCATCTGCTCCGAGTTTTGCGACAGCGAATTGATTTGGCTGGTGAGCAGGGCGATGTTCTTGGCCGAGTCTTCGCGTTCTTTCTTCAGAGCGGCATCTTTGGCCAGCAACTGTGCGGCCAGCTTGTCTTTTTCAGCAACGACCACAACGCGATCTGCATTGAAGGTACCGGTTTGAGCAGCCAGGTCCTGTACTGCCTTGTCTTCTGCGGCCTTGTTTGCCGCGGTTTTGGCTTGTTCGGCGGTGAGGTCAGTCTTGCTCTTTTCGACCGTGCGTTTCGCTTCGGCATCGAAATCGGCAGTGGCGACCTGCTTGTTGTGGATGATGTTCAGCAGGTAGGCAGGCAGCACGCGATAGTTCGACGCGCCTTCTGCCCCGGCTTGTTGGGCGTACATCAACATGTCGGCGTCGAACTGCTTGAGAATGCGATCAGCGTCGGGATCGCCACCGGCCGGCTTGCCTGCTTCGGCAGTACCACGCTCGACACCATCGCCCACTACATATTGCAGCACGGCGTTGCGATAGAGGAGCTTGGCTTTTTCGCCCCTTAGCGTGGTCGCGTCGCGTTCGGCCTGCTCTTTCTTGGTCAGATTTTCTTCTGACTGCGCATAGAAGATATAGGTAGTTACCGCGAGCAAAATGGTGAGCACCGCGAAGATGATCACCGCGATCTGCAAACCCTGACTCTCTTTGGACGCCGCAGCCATGTACTTTCTCCTTCAGCCCTGCTGAAATAGACAGTCTCTGCCCCTGGCCGCGATAGAAAAGAAGATGCGGCCGACAGCTTCGCCGATAGGCAAGTTTTCGTGCTCACGGGGTCCGATTATTCCCGCTACCAAAGAGCGGTAAAATGGAACACCAGCGCCGAGCAGCGCCTGATGGAAAAGCTGGGACATTAAAACTGTCCCTTGCAGTCTAAATGGGGTGCCAGCAAGTGTCAACGAAATGCGGTTTCACAGCCGATTCGCCGCTCGACACGCCCCTGCAGCCGAGCGGCCCAAGCGTGTTGTAACGCCCAGACCGGCTGTAGGGCCGCGCCCAGCGAGTTTCTGCCCCTCTCGCGATTCGCCTGCTACCCGTATAATCGACGGAGAGAATTTGGTGGCCCCTGGCCAGACGCCGTGACAGTAGCCCAGGAGTGTGGGGTTTATGACCCGCCGTAGTCGAGCGCGAGAAGTCGTGCTGCAAGTCCTATTCGAAGACGATTTGAACCCCGAGCGGAGAGCCGTCCAGGCCGATGACTTCATGCGCAACCGCCTGAATCAGGACCAGGATCTGCTCGATTTTGCTCGGCGGCTAGTCGCGGGCGTGCGGAAGAATCGCAGCGAACTCGACGTGCTGTTAAAGCAAACCGCTGACAACTGGAGCCTGGAGCGAATGGCGGTGATCGACCGCAACATTCTTCGGCTGGGTGCCTACGAAATGCTGCACTCCGATACGCCCGATCGGGTGGCGATTAACGAAGCGGTCGAACTCGCCAAACGCTTTGGCGCAAAGCAGTCGCCCACCTTCGTGAACGGAATTCTCGATCGCTTTGTGAAGGGACGCGAAGGGACCAAGCCGGAATCTTCTGAGTCCGAGCCCGAAGCGTAAGTTCCTCCCGTCGATCTCTGCCGGACCTCTTTTTCGCCCTTCAGGCTGAAGCAAATCACGATGGGACTGTTCGACTACTTCAAGAAGAAGCCCGACGAACCTGCCAGCCAGGAAAAGCCGGCCGTTGCACCGGCGCCGGCAAACCAGGGCGAAGGTGCATCGCAGCAGGGGATCTTTGCTCGCCTGCAAACGGCGTTAAAGAAGACCCACGATGTTCTCAACACCGACATTCGCGACTTGTTCAAACGCGAAGGTCGACTCGTCGACGACGAGTTCCTAACCGAACTTTTCGCCGCTCTGGTGAAAACCGACATGGGCGTGGGACCAGCGACCAAGCTGAGAAATCGCGTGGCGACGGACTTTCGCGCTCGCGTAGTGCACATGAGCGATGTGCTAGCGGCCGTGAAGCAGGAACTGCGCAGCATTCTCGATCAACCGGGCCAACAGCAGCAAATCAACTTTGTCGAAAGTGGCCCCACGGTCATCCTGGTGGTCGGTGTGAATGGGTCCGGCAAAACCACTACGATCGCTAAACTTTGCCAACGCTTCAAAGATCAAGGCAAGAAGGTTGTCCTCGGCGCGGGAGATACGTTTCGCGCGGCTGCCGTCGAGCAGCTCACCATTTGGGCAGATCGCCTGGGTGCCGAGATTGTCAAAGCCGATCCCGGTGCTGATCCCGCGAGCGTGGCCCATCGTGCGGTTGCGAAGGCCGTCGAGGTGAATGCAGATATCTGTATTGTCGATACGGCCGGCCGCCTGCAAACACAGTCGAACTTGATGCAACAGCTTGAGAAGATCCATCGCGTGATGGGAAAGCTGATTCCCGAAGCCCCGCACGAGGTGTTGCTGGTGCTCGATGGCACCGCCGGCCAAAACGCCATCAGCCAGGCTCAAGGTTTTTCCACGGCCGCCAAGTGTACGGGCATCGTATTGACCAAACTCGATGGCACGGCCAAGGGTGGCGTCGTGGTTGCGATTCGGGAGAAGTTCGCTATCCCGGTGAAGTTTGTCGGTCTGGGGGAAAAGGCTGCGGATTTGGCAGAGTTTAACGCGCAGCAGTTCGTCGATGCCCTCTTCGAGAACCTGGTCTAGTACTCGCAGCGACCACCTGCTGGCTGATTGGGAATCTGGTCGCCCCATTGGACGTTAAAAAGCGGATAGCTAACGACGCTGTGTCGGGGTCCAAAAGGCAGAGGTCAGGTTGTAACGGTCGTAACGACGGCACTTACGTTACAGGTCGCAAGGTTTCACATCGGCGAGCCAAAGTCGCCGTTTCTGACACGTTTATCGGGTGAATGTCTTGCACCTGCCAGCGCGGCAGTACCGATATCAACAGTGCTGGGATAAGGCGACGGTTTGCCCTTCCAATTGCTTGCCAAGGATTCCCAGTACCTGCCTGTTGGCCCTACCTGTTTGGCGTGACGGACTGCGCCGTTTGTCGCGCTCTTTGCAACCGTTTCCTCATGGACTGGGGAGTTAAAACCATGAAATTGTCGAAACTGGCTTTCGCCGCCGCGATTGCTTGGGGTATTTACGCGAGTAATGCCTCTGCCCAAACGTATGGGCAACCGAATCAAGTTCGTCAGGTCGCTGCGACCAACGATTACTTCTATCAACCCGAGGCTTCTCCCAGCGACCGGCCACCGCCGGCCCCGATGGTCGAGCAAGCCCCAATGGCTGTCGCGCCTGCTGCTCCGGCTGCTTGCGAAGAAGCCGAAGAAGAGACCTGCGATCCTTGGCGTTTGTTCTGCCAAAAGGAATGCGGCTGGAACATCACCGGCTTCGTTAACGCTGGCGTGAACTACAACTTCAATAACCCAGTCACGCCGTTCAACGGACCTGTGACCTTCGGCGACCGTAACGACGGACAGTTCAATGCACTGTACATCGTCGGCGAGAAGGCCATCGACCGCGAAACATGCTGCTGGAACTGGGGTGGTCGCGTCGACGTCCTGTACGGTTCCGACTACATCTTCACGCAGTCGAACGGTTGGGAAACGACTCCTGCCGGTGCACCGAAGTGGAACGGCAACCCCAATCACGGGCTCGCCATTCCTCAGCTGTACGCCGAAGTGGGTAACGAGAACAACTCGATCAAGCTCGGTCACTTCTACACCGTGCTCGGTTACGAAGTTGTGCCCGCCAACGGCAACTTCTTCTACAGCCACGCTTACACGATGCAATACGGCGAGCCCTTCACCCACTGGGGTATGCTCGGTTCGTACAAGTACAGCGACGAAGTGTCGTTGAACTACGGTATCGTCAACGGCTGGGACGCGCTGACCCGCGTTCAAGATGACCCGGCGTTCATCGCTGGTTTCACTTGGACCGGCTGCGAAGACGTGCTCGCGTTCAATGTCATCTATGGCAACGAACCGACCGTCAACGGCACGATCACCGACCGCTATACCCATAGCTTGGTGTACACCCGCAACATTAGCGAAGAATGGCAGTACATCTTCCAACATGACTACGGTCATCAGGTTGGTGGCCAAATCGGTGGTGGTGGTAGTGCAGAATGGTACGGCATCAACCAGTACCTCTTCTACACGATCAACGACTGCTGGAAGTGGGGTTTCCGTGGCGAATGGTTCCGCGATGACGATGGCGTCCGCGTGACCGGTGTTCGTCCGAACAACCCGCTGGTTGGTTCGGGCTTCGCTGGCAACTTCTACGAGTTGACCACGGGCTTGAACTACTCGCCTACGGCCAACCTGACCATCCGTGGCGAAGTTCGCTACGACTGGTTCGATGGTGCCTCGGTCGCTGGTCTGCCGCTGCCGTATGCCGATGGCACACGCACCGATCAGACGACGCTCGGCCTGGACTTCATCTACCTGTTCTAAGCCGACGGTTAGCAAAGAGCCAACTTGCTGAAACGCCTGAGCAACAGGTGATACGCGGCTGAGAGTGAATCACTCTTGGCCGCGGCCAACACGACAAACCTTCCGCCGCAGGACCATCTGGTTCTGCGGTGGTTGCGTTTCTTGACCGCGCGATTCAGTCGCCCCCAAAGAGCTTCTTGCCCGCCGCATTGGTATGGATCGTTTGCTGCTGATCGAGCGACAAAATTGCCAACTGCTGCTGATCGGCTAGCGGCATTGCCTCGGGCAAACCAACCGCCAGCAGCACCGTGGCCCAAGCATCGGCTTCGACGGCCGTGGCCGCGGATACAGCAACCAAGGTTGTTGTCGCGACAACAGGTCGGCCGGTGCTTGGCGAAATGAGATGATGCACCGATGCATCACCAGCTTGCTTCTGCGCGCGGTACAGTCCGCTCGTCGCCAGGGCTGCATCTTGCAGCGTAAAGGTGCGCAGCGGCCTCGTCGGATCGCTGGGATTCTCAATGCCAACCTGCCAACTTCCCCGCGCCAGCAACTCGCCCCCCACATCGATTAAGTACTCGCTCACGCCTGCCTCGTCGAGCACCTTCTTCGTGCGATCGGCTGCATAACCTTGCAACAGCGAACCCAGATCAATCTGCAACTGCGGATGCTTCTTCCGCAGCGTGTTGGCAGTTTTGTCGACAGTCAGTTTTTGCCAGCCCGTTCGTTCGAGCAATCGGCCGATTTCTTCGTCACCCGGTGCTGCGCGTTCACCGGTCGGTCCATAGCCCCAAGCATCGACGAGCGGCGCGACGGTAATGTCGTAGCGCCCCTCCGAGAGCTTGCTCAGTTCGAGCGCGCGAGCCACGAGCGTCACGAGTTCAGCCGGTTGCTCGGTTTCGAGCGTCGTTTCGCTGGCGTTGAATTGAGCCGTCGACGATTCCGGCCGCCAATGCGAAAGGCTGCCTTCGATTCGTTCGAGTTCGGCAGCAACTGCTTCCTGCAAAGGTGCCACGGCATGTTCGCCGCGCAGTTTGACCGACCAACTCGTACCGAAAGCTCGTCCGCCTAGCTCCAGCACCCTCGGTTCGGCACTGGCAGGCGTTGTTGGCGCCGATCGATGATAGGAGGCCCACAACTGCGGCCCAAATAGTCCGGCCGCGGTGCAGAGCACTAGCAGACCAGCAGCCACATCACGTCGTTGCACCCGATCGTGACTGCCACCGCTTTTGACGAGTTTGAGCAGTTCCCCCGTCGGGCAACCATAACGGCAATAAGCTTGCGGCACGAAGATCGAGGCGATCAAACCCACGACGGCTATGGTCGCTGAAACTGCCGCCGCCCCTTTCAACACCCAGCCATCAAAGGGTTCCAGCTTGGCGAGGTCGAAGCCCACCGCGAACGTCGCCAGCAGCAAACTGGCTGCGAGCAGGACTGCGGGCAAATATCCGAGTCGGCGTTGCCAGGCATTCGGGATGCGCAAATGCAATCGCTTGAACTGGCCGAGCAATGTCTGGGCGGCACCATGCGGACACAACTGCTGACAATAGATCTGCCGGCGCGTTCCCCACGGAATCAACAGTGAGACTGCAACCAGCAACACGACCGCCGGTGCTGTTCGCCAGGGAATGCCATGCCGGGCCCAGCCTACAAACAGGGCCAACGAAAGCAGGTCGCCGAGCCAAAACAGGAACACTCCCACGAGCGCGATTTGCCACGCGAATCGCACTCGCCGGCTATTCTTCAGCGGCGTGAAAGTGAGCAACAAGCCACCGGCAATCACCGCCAGCAGCACAGGTTGCACGTTCCACGCCACCTGCTTCTCGGCGGTCACTGCCACGTCAGCAGCAAACCGGCGACGCATGCCGTCGGCAATCGCAAAGCTGGTTTGTGTCGCCCCAGAGACTCCTTCGATCCCTTCTTTCTTAAAATCGATCTTCCCCCAATCGTCGATCGTGCGACCAATCAGCCGGTCGCGAAAGTCATCGTCAGGCTTTACGCGCTCGACGTATTCTTCGGTGTCGTAGCTCTTGCGAATGAGCATGCCGACGACGGTCTTCCCGTCGGCATCGATGGCGACGAGCGACTCTGTCGGGCCTTGATAGCCGCGAGCATTATCCGAGTAGGGCGATGTGCGCACCACGTAGCCCAAGTGCTTGCCCTCTTCGTCGAAGGCCTTGCTCCAACCAACTCGCGGCGTGTCTGCTTCGAACTTGCGGGCCGCTTTAAACAGCTTGCGAATCTCACGCAGCTTGACGACTTCGGGAAAACGCAGCGAAACCGAGGTGCCGCGTAAGCGTCGCTCGATGGCTTCCGCAAAGGTCATGCTGGTGAGCGTCGAACCGCTGACGGCATCGACTTTCTCGCGACGAGTCGTCAGATCGTTGCCGATGAACTGCTGCCAATAACTTAGCTGCTCGCGAATGTGCTCGACGTGGCTGGGCGTATCTCCGCTCGAGAGTACATGTACGCCGATGACTTGCTGCTGAGCATCGAGTGCGATCAGCAGGTTGCTTGGTCCGCTGTAGCCAATCAAATCGTCGGCATGCGGCGATGTCGTCAGCAACAGCCCGAGTGCTTTCCCTTTGTCATCGAGCACCGCTTGCCCGCCGAGGCGAGCATCACCGGCCGCGAGCTTTACTGCCTTCGGAAAGAAGAGCCTGGCCGAGTCGAGTGAAATGTTGTCCGGCGGCGCGGGCTCTTGTCCGGCGAAGTAGAGCAGGGCAGCAACCGCAGCCAGTAATGCCAGGCGATAAAGGCGCGGCACCATTGCCGCGCTCAGCCGTTGACGCCACGAGCGACGAGCCGCCGGCGAAGCGGGTTTGCTCGCTGACGGCGGTGAAGCATCGCTCGCGGGTTCACTCGTCATGACGCCTATTTTTTCAGCAGTTGAACCGCGTCGGCATGCACGAAGCCATCGGCCCCTTCGTTGGAGATGACGATCGTCGCTTTACCAGCAGGAAAGTCGAACGCTCCCAGCGAATGAAAACCATTCGGATCGGTCGAACTCTCTTGCTGATTGATTCGCAGCTTGAGAGGCTTCTGCCCTTCACGCTCGACGATACAAACCGTCTTCGTCGAACGGTTCTCGTGGCCAACCCAGGCGAGTCGCAACTCATACTTGCCCGCTTCGGGAACGGGCATCTCAAACCGGGCTTCCGCGGGAGCATTGGCCTGCGCGTATTGATAACCATCAGCAATGTGCGGACTCAGGCCTTGGCCCACAGTCCATTTGCCGGTCATCTTGGCGGCGGCATCATCGGCCACAATCCCCGTGAGCGACTTGAGCGCCACGCCCGTACCTGACGCTGCCGGCTTGTTCTGCTGATTCGGCACGCCGGTCACTTTGTCCGTAGCCTTCGACAAGTAAGGCGTGACCGCGATCGACTCCGTATCGCGATAGAGATCGCCGCTCAGCGTATCGCGGCGCATCGAGCCGGGCTGCTTGAAGAGTTCGATCAGGTCCGGCAAATAGCTGTCATAAACATTCCGCGGTGAGGTGTTGTGCAGTGTGCACAGGTAAGCCGCTTTGCCCACGACTTCGCCCATCATGCCACAGGTGCGCATCACGCGCACCGTACCGAGCGCCTCGTGATTTACACTGATGCAGCGGCCAGCCATAAACAGGTTCGGCACGTTCTTCGAATAGAAGCAACGATAGGGAACGGGATAGCCATTCTTGCGATCGACGCCGGCGCCAAACTCGGCCCGTGAGATGAACGGGTTATCCGGGAACTTCTTGGCGAACTGTTCCTTGGGATAATGCAGATCGATATCCCAGGTCGTCGGCACGCAGCCATCGGGGAACTCTCGTCCGCTGACAATGTCGTTACGCGTTAGCACCACATCGCCTTCCAGCAAGCGCGATTCGCGCGGTCCACCGACATAGGCCACCCACTTCAAGGCAGCCTTGGCGTGCTGATCCTTTTCCTTGCCGGTCTTAATGGCCGTGAAGGCACCAAACACGGCGCGGAGGTTCCAGTCGCGAATCAGTTCCAGATCCTTAATCGAATCCTTATCGAAGCCCGATTCCCAAAACCACTCGCCCTTCATGAAGGGCTTGTTGTCGATCTGCGAACGGCTCTTTACGGTCTTCGGAAAGTCAGAGGTATCCAGTTGCAGTGCCCAGGGCGTGGCTGGCCAAGGCTGTTCTTTTTCTTCCTCCTGCCAGTACCACATGTTCGACATGCCCATGCGGCCCTTGGGTTCGATGTTGAACTTCGCCGCCGCCAGTTCACCGATGACGCCGTGCCCCGTGCAATCGCAAAACAGCTTGCCGCGGAACATCCGTTCGCGGCCGGTACGAACTTCAAGAGCCGTCACCGAGGTAATCTTGCCGTCTTTATCGGTCGCGGCCTTCATGGCGAAGTGACCGAAGAACAGCGAGGCACTTTTCTCGCGGCGAACGAGCTTTTCTTTTCGTTCATCGAGAAAATCGACGCCAGCGCCGGGAGAGTCGGGGCTGTGATCGGCAAACTCTTCGACAATTTCCCCCAGGTGCGGATACTTGCCACGGAGCGTACCACCTTGAGCCCAGACCCGCACTTCACTGCTGCCGTTACCACCCAGCACGAAGCGATCTTGCACGAGCGCGACCTTGAGCGATTGGCGTGCCGCCGAAACAGCCGTCGCGACTCCCGCGTAACCACCGCCGACAACAACCAGGTCGAATTCACCCGCATCTTCGACTTCGTCGGCAAAGCCCAGCCATGATCGGCGGGCAGCGGCCAACTCGGCCGGTGCCGGCAGTTGAAACTTGGGATCCGAGGTCATCAAGATCGCATCGCAGCGGCCATCGAAGCCGGTGAGATCGTGCAACGCGAGAGCCACTTCGCCCGCAGGCAGTTCGATCTCGCCACCGCTGTGCCAATTCCAATCAGCGCCCTGCGTACCGAACTCGGTGGCCACGGGCTTGCCGTTAATGAGCAGTTGAAAGCGACCGGGTGTGCCCGGCGCTTTCCAAGGAGCAACCCAATCCTTGGTGCGAACCCACAGGCGATACTTACCCGCCTTGGCCACCTTCACCTTAGTGGTGGCATCGGCCACAGGCTGACCCAAGCCGTGGGCGAGCAAATACGGCGACCCGACGATTTGCGTGAAGGCCGTGTCGAGCGACCAGCCTCCCATGTCTTCGAACGCTTCGGCTTCGACGAAGATCGTTTCCGCCTTGCCCAGTGCGGGCAACGCCATGCAGGAGATTAACGCCAGAATAAACGCACGCATCGAAGGATCCTCAAACACTGCGGGGAGAGTCGACAGTTCTCGCGAACAGGCAACGTCGTCACCCGTTCACAGCACCTTATTCTAGCCAGAGTTCCTACCGTGGCGGCAGACCTCCTGGTCTGCCTTCGTCCCTCGAACGCCCTGGCCCGGCCAGGCTGAACAGTCCATGTTCAGCCCATTTGATAACTCGTTGTTGATAACTTTTTGCGCGAAAAATCGAAACCAACGCGTCGGCACAACCTCTTCTGCTCCAATTAGTTGCAATCCCAACCCCCTCGAATCGACCGTTTTTCCGATAACCGTTTGATAACCAGTTTTGCCCTGTTCACAACGTAGCCTGAACAGGCCCTAACCGGGTGGGTCGCGACTCGTGGCGGCGGACCTTCTGGTCTGCCGAGTTGCAAATCCGCTGTCATCTTCGCCCT